>JAZRXJ010000058.1:0-8059 GCA_045600165.1 Clostridia bacterium | reverse complement strand
CTCTGGCCGGAGAAATTCCATAACATGACGAACGGCATCACCCAGCGCCGGTTCTTAAAGCACGGCAATCCGCTTCTGGCGGACTGGGTCACCGCGAAGATCGGTGACGGCTGGATCACGGATCTCTCCGAGATGCGGAAGCTTCTGCCCTATGTCGATGATCAGAAGGCACAGCGCGAATTCATGGAGATCAAGTATCAGAACAAGATCCGTCTCGCGAAATATATCAAAGAGCATAACGGCATCGACGTCGATCCGTTCTCGATCTTCGACGTGCAGGCGAAGCGTCTCCACGAATACAAACGTCAGCTTCTGAATATTCTGCACGTTATGTATCTGTACAATAAGCTGAAGACTGACAGGGAATTTGCGAAGGATTTCTATCCGCGCACGTTCATTTTCGGCGCGAAGGCTGCAGCGGGCTACGCGCGGGCGAAGCTTACGATCAAGCTGATCAATTCCGTCGCGGAAGTCATCAATAACGATGCGTCGATCCACGGAAATATCAAAGTCGTCTTTATCGAAGATTACAAGGTATCGAACGCGGAGCTTCTGTTCGCGGCGGCAGATGTTTCCGAACAGATTTCGACGGCCTCGAAGGCAGCCTCCGGTACCGGCAACATGAAATTCATGCTGAACGGAGCAGTCACTCTCGGAACATACGACGGAGCAAATATCGAGATCGTACAGGAAGCCGGTCGCGAAAACAATTATATTTTCGGCGCGACCGTGGAAGAGCTGAATCAGATCAAAGGTCATTACGATCCAAAGAAGGCACTGCGTTCCGACAAACTGTTGAAGAAATGTCTGGATACTCTGATCGATGGCACTTTTGCGGACGATGACGGAATGTTTGCAGAGCTGCATGACGCGATCCTGAAAGGTGCTTCCTGGCATAAGCCTGACCACTATTTCATCACTGTGGACTTTGCTGACTATCTGAAGACAAAGCTTCAGGCCATATCCGATACGGGTGATCAGACCGCCTTTGCTCGTAAATGCCTCATGAATGTAGCCAATGCCGGAAAGTTCTCTTCCGATCGTACGATCCTCCAGTATGCAAATGAAATCTGGAATGTATAACAAAATGCCGGATCCTGACGGATCCGGCTCATTCTTTATTGTTTATTGAAACAGTTTTTTGAGATCAATGGCAGCCTGTTTGATCAGATTCTTTTTCATTCCCTTTTCGATCAGGATCTCCTGAGCTTCCCGAAGGCTCTTTCCATCTTTCATCAGTTCCACAATAGCTGCTTCGGGTGACAGTTCCGGAGCTGAGTTTTCCTTTGTTTCCTCATGATATTCCGGGAACTGCAGTACGATGCAATACTCGCCTTTTTCTGCTTTGGGATCGTTTTTCAGGGTTTCGACGATATCCGGCAGTTTACCGCGAAAGACTTTTTCGTGAATCTTGGTCAGATCCGAACAGACTGCAGCTTCTGTTTCAGGGATAAGATCACTGATCCATCCGAGAGTCTCGGTGATCCGGAAAGGTGATTCATGAATCACCGCAATTCGCGTATGCTTCGAGATCTCCGTGACTTTAGCCATACATTCCTTCTTATCTCTCGGTAAAAAGCCGTAGAAGGAAAACTCTCTTGTATCCATCCCGCAGACACTCAGCGCAGTCACAGCAGCACAGCAGCCTGGTACAGGAATCACATTGATTCCCCGCTCAACGCATTCGCGGATCAGCGCGTATCCCGGATCGGAAATACACGGAGTACCGGCATCGGTAGTTAATGCAACAGTCAGATCCTCATCCAGCATCTTTTGGGCAAGCCATGGCCCTTTTTCATTCTCGTTATGCTGATGACAACTGATCAGTCTGGTATGGATATCAAACTTATTGCAGAGCTTCATGGTCACCCGCGTGTCTTCTGCAGCGATCATATCTGCATTCTTCAGTGTTTCAATTCCACGCGGAGAGAAGTCGTTCAGATTTCCGATGGGAGTCGCGACAACATATAGTGTGGGCATTCTGATTCCTTTCAAATTTTCTCGGCAACACGTAATTTGGCGCTTCTTGAACGGGGATTCCGTTCCAGTTCCTCTTCAGACGGGGGCACCGCACCACCCGCAAGAACCTTGACGACCGGTTTCCTTCCGCAGGTACAGATGGGTGCCTTTGGCGGACAGATGCATGGATTTTCAAGGTTTTTGAAACAATGTTTCACGATTCTGTCTTCCAGAGAATGGAATGTAATGATCAGGATCCTTCCTCCGGGTGCCAGCAGATCAACATAATCCCTGATTGCCTGTTCGAGCGGTTTCAGTTCGTCATTGACCGCGATACGTATCGCCTGAAATGTCCTTCTGGCCGGATGTCCGTCTTCTTTTCTCCGTACATTTTTAGGAATGGCCGCATCCACGGCATGCACCAGATCAAAAGTAGTTTCAAAAGGCTTTTCCTGACGGTGCTCACAAATGATCTTTGCAATCCGGACAGCCCATTTTTCTTCGCCGTAATCGCGAATGATGGATGCCAGTTCCCGTTCATCACAAGTATTCAAAAGTTCTGCAGCGGTGAGGCCTTTTGACTGGTCCATACGCATATCGAGAGGAGCGTCCTCATGATAACTGAATCCGCGTTCAGCCTGATCCAGTTGCGGGCTCGAGACACCCAGATCAAGCAATATGCCGGTCAGTTCAGGCGCACCGGCTTCCCGGAGCAATTCCCTGGCATCATGAAAATTTCCATGGATCGCATGAAAGCCGCTGTAGTCGGCCAGTCTTTCTGAGGCCGCACGAATCGCGTTCATGTCACGGTCGATCCCGTATAGTGATGCTTTTCCTTCCGTTGCTTTCAATATGGCAGAACTGTGCCCTCCTCCGCCGAGAGTACCGTCGCAATAAACACCGTCAGGCCGGAGAGGCATCCATTCAAGTACTTCTTTCAGCAAAACCGGTTCATGTCTGAATTCCATGTGTTCCTCGCATTTTCTTTTCAGGGACGAAGTCCCAGTACTGTTCTGAGTCTGCCGACAAAATATAAAGAACCGAAAGCAATCACGATTCCGTCTTTTCCGGCGATCTCCATTGCTTTATCGGTACCTGCTTCAATGCTTTCAGCCGCCTCTGCACGAATTCCGCTTTCGCTCAGAATTCCTGCAAATTCTTCAGCAGGCATAGCCCTGCTCGCGTAATCGGGTGTTACTGTAACAGCCAGATCACCGATCCTGCGGATCTGCCCGACCATTTCCTCTGTCAATTTTTCGCTGAGGACTCCGATCAAAAGGATCTTTTTTCTTTCTGAAAGATGCTCCGTTACGAAATCAGCGAGAGCAGTCACTCCCTGTACATTATGTGCTCCGTCAATCAATACACGACCGGCCCATTCGAGCCTCGCCGGCCAGAATGCTTCAGCACAGCCCTTCCGGATCGCTTCTTCACTGATGCAGAGACCTTGTTCACGCAGTTGTCCGACTGCACATAAGGCTGTCATAGCATTTGTCAGCTGATGTTGACCTGGCATAGAAACATGAAGATGCTTCATGGAAATTCCCGGGCAATTGAAATCTGCCATGCTGCCTTTTTCGTCAGTTTGGATCACAGAAATCATACCTGGTTCGGTCTGAATCAGACGAGCGCCTTTATCTTCAGCAACATCTCTGAATACCTGTTTCACACTGTCCGATGCAGGATGGCAAACAACAGCTGTTCCGGCTTTCATGATACCGGCTTTTTCAAAGGCAATCTCTTCCGGAGTATTTCCAAGATATTGCATATGATCCATGCCGATCGCGCCAATGGCTGAAACGGACACATGACGCAGAACATTTGTAGCGTCAAATCGTCCGCCCAATCCGACTTCAACAACAGCAATATCGATCTTCTGCATTTTGAAGATCAGAAATGCGAGGGCTGTACCAAGTTCAAACGGAGTAAAATAATGTTTCTTTACCGCGTTCAGACGATCCACTGCACCGAAAAGCATCGTACCTGCTTCGGAAATGATATCATCTTCCACCGGTCTTCCATTGATTCTGATCCGTTCATGATAGATCTGCAGAAACGGAGATGTATACATTCCGGTTCTGTATCCTGCTTTTCTGAGGATTGACTCAGTCAGTGCACATATGCTGCCTTTACCGTTGGTACCGGCCACATGAATGACCGGTACCGTCGGTTCGCATTTCAGCAGCTCCATTAATTCTCCGGTATTGACCAGACCGGATTTCTTCCCGGTTTCCCGGGAAGCATGGATCCGGTTGATCACTTCGGAAGCTGTCATCATAAGCTTTCCTTCAATTCAGCGATTCTGTTTTCAATAGCAGCGGTCTTCTGGAGATTGGCTTCCAGTTTATCCTTTTCCTGCTGAACCAGATTTGCGGGAGCTTTTGCGATAAATCCTTCATTGGCAAGCTTTCCGCGGGCGCGGTCGGCTTCCTTATGCAGATTATCCAGTTCCTTCTGCAGTCTGGCGATCTCTGCAGCGAAATCGACCAGTTCACCCAGCGGGATAAACAGTTCACCGGCAGTGGTAACAGCATTCACAGTCTTTTCTGTAATCGTGGAACGATCGCTGATCAGCGCCAGTTCGCTCACGCCGGCAAGGCGTTTGAAATAACCTTCTCCGGACGCAAGCACATCATTCCATCCTTCATTGGCAGCAATCTTAAGGTGGGTCCGTTTGGAAGGAGCCACGTTCATCTCAGCTCTCAGATTACGGATGGTTCGAATGATCTCCATGATGCCCTGCATCCGCTTTTCATCTTCGTCAAACACATAATCTTCGCGGTATTCTGGCCATTTCTGAAGCATCAGGAATCCTTCCGCGCCTGGCAGATATTTATATACCTGTTCAGTCAGGAAAGGCATGAAAGGATGGAGCAGCTTGAGAAGGCTTTCCAGCACATACAGAAGAACCGCGCGTACTGTATCCTTATCCTTACCGTCTTCGCCAAGCAGTCTGGCTTTGCTCAGTTCGATGTACCAGTCGCAGAATTCACTCCATGCAAAATCATAGATCTTGGTTGCGGCCAGACCGAATTCACCGTCTTCCATGTGATCGGAGATCGTATGGATCGCATCCTGAAGCCGGGTCAGGATCCACTTATCGGCTGCGTCCAGATCATCCGCGGCAAATTCTTTTCTTTCCTGAACATTCATGAGCACGAGGCGGCTGGCGTTCCAGATCTTATTGGCGAAATTACGCGCAGACTCAACACGGTCCTTGCTGTAGCGGGTATCATTTCCGGGACTGACGCCCATCACCAGGCTGAAGCGCAGAGCGTCGGCACCGTATTCGTCGATCACTTCCAGCGGATCAACGCCGTTACCCAGAGATTTGGACATCTTTCTGCCCTGTTCGTCACGGACAAGACCATGAATCAGCACAGTCTCAAACGGTGTCTCGCCCATGTTGTCGATGCCGCTGAAGATCATTCTCGCAACCCAGAAGAAGATGATATCATATCCTGTTACGAGCATATTGGTGGGATAGAAGTATTTGAGATCTTCAGTTTCGTCAGGCCAGCCCAATGTGGAAAACGGCCACAGTGCTGAAGAGAACCAGGTATCCAGTACGTCTTCATCCTGTTTGAGATTCTTACTGCCGCACTTCGGGCAGGTGCAGACATCTTCACGGCTGACAGTCATTTCACCGCATTCATCACAATACCAGGCAGGAATCCGGTGACCCCACCAGAGCTGACGGCTGATACACCAGTCACGGATGTTTTCCATCCAGTTGAAGTAGATCTTGCTGAAACGATCAGGCAGGAACTTAGTCTTTCCTTCCTTCACGGCAGTAATCGCAGGTTCAGCAAGGGGCTTCATTTTCACGAACCACTGTTCGCTCAGTCTGGGTTCTACATTTGTCTTTTTGTGACGGTAGCACACGCCGACGTTGTGCGTGTAATCCTCGATCTTGACCAGATAGCCAAGGCGATCCAGTTCTTCGACCACTGCCTTCCGGCATTCGAGCGGATCCATTCCGGCATAAATACCGGCGTTTTCATTCATCGTTCCATCATCGTTAGTCACGCAGATGATTTCGAGATTATGCCGCTGAGCCACTTCGAAGTCGTTCGGGTCATGGGCGGGAGTCATCTTGACAGCACCGGTACCGAAATCCTTTTCAACATAATCATCGGCAACCACAGGGATTTCTTTGTTCATAATGGGCAGAATCACCTTCTTGCCCACCAGATCAAAGTAACGTTCATCCGTCGGGTTCACGGCAACTGCGGTATCACCCAGCATCGTTTCGGGACGTGTGGTAGCAACGATCACGCCTTCACTGCCATCAGCGCCGGGATAGCGGATATGCCAAAGATGGCTGGCCTGTTCCGTGTATTCGACTTCAGCATCGGAGAGGGCGCTCTGGCATGCAGGGCACCAGTTGATCATTCTCTGACCGCGGTAGATGAGTCCTTTTTCATACAAACGCACAAACACTTCACGGACAGCTTTGCTGCAGCCTTCGTCCATGGTAAAGCGTTCACGGCTCCAGTCACAGCTGACGCCCATTCTTCTCTGCTGATGAACAATACGTCCACCGTATTCTTCTTTCCACTTCCATGCTCTTTCAAGGAAAGCTTCACGTCCGATACCTTCCTTGGTCAGACCTTCCTTACGCATGGCGTCCACGATCTTGACTTCGGTAGCGATAGCAGCATGATCTGTACCGGGAAGCCAAAGGGTGGGATCCCCGTTCATGCGGTGATAGCGTATCGGAGCATCCTGAAGGATACAGTCAAGCGCGTGTCCCATATGAAGCTGTCCGGTGATATTGGGTGGTGGCATAACGATCGTAAAAGGTTTCTTTCCTTCCACACGGTGAGCTTCAAAAGCACCGTTCTCTTCCCATTCCTGATAGATCTTTCCTTCGATTTCCTGCGGGTTGAATTTAGTTTCCATATCCATTCCGTTCATCTTGTTCCCTCCAAAATAAAAAAATTCCGTCCGATAAGGACGGAATTACCGTGGTACCACCTAATTTCGCAGATGAATCTGCCTCTGACGCTGTAACGGGCTTACCCGCACGGAACTGATGATTTCATCCCGTGCTCTCAGAAGCGACATTCAACCGCATCCCCCGTGATGACCTTTCACCCTATGGATCATCTTCTCTGACCGTTTCAGCGGTTTACTCCTCTTCATCAGCGAGACTTATGTGCATTGAAGAAGCTGATCAGGCATTCTTCTCCTCGTCATCCATTTTGACGACCTGCACTCCGTTATAATATCCGCAGTTCTTGCAAACGCGATGGGCCAGCTTTTTCTGGTGGCACTGGGGGCATTCAACGATGCCGGGCAGCTGCAGCTTCCAGTTAGCCTGACGGCTGTGTTTACGAGCTTTGGAGATTTTTCCCTTCGGAAGAGCCATAATTACACCTCCTCATCATGGTTAAGCAAATCTTTCAGTGCGGCGAAAGGATATTGTATATCCGGATCGACCGAAACTGTATTCAGGTCATTGTATGTGAGGCCCGGACAATCTTCCCTGCACAGGAAGCGGATCGGAAGAGCCATCACAGTGTATGACATAATCAACTTCTCCAGATCGATGACATGACCTTCGTAAGCAAAGATCTCATCATCCTCCATATCCCCGTTCCGGATAAAAGTCTCATTGTAGTCATTGCTGACTTCCAGTTCGGCTTTTTCAAGACACAGGGCACAATGGGCATGAACAGTTGTTTTCAACTGTCCTTCGATCGTAACGTTGCCTTCGTCATCAGCCAGATAAGTGCCTTCTACCGTGCAATCGTCAAAACTGACGGTTTCTCCGGTAATCTCCTGATTTGCAATGGCCTGCAAACCCTCGAAAGAATACTCCTGGCCGGGATGCATCAAAGCATTGGAAACATCCAGCTTCATGTCCTCACCTCACAAGTGACCGCAGTCTATTATAGTTTTCACGACATGGTTTGTCAACAAAAATTTAATGAATATCCAGTATTTTCAACCGTTAAATCGAGTAGGAGGGGGTGACTAACCCCCGTCCTCTCACCGCACCGTGCGTACCGTTCGGTACACGGCGCGTCCAAGACAAGCAGACTGAATAGACTCGTATGCCGGGGAGAGTTCAAAGAACCCTGCGCGTACGAGC
>JAZRXJ010000057.1:0-49251 GCA_045600165.1 Clostridia bacterium | reverse complement strand
CACCGACACCGACACCCACACCGACACCGACACCCACACCGACACCGACACCCACACCCACACCGACACCGACACCGACACCCACACCGACACCAACTCCGATTCCGACACCCACACCGACACCGACACCGACACCGACACCCACACCGACACCGATACCGACACCCACACCGACACCGACACCAACTCCGATTCCGACACCCACACCGACACCGACACCAACTCCGATACCGACACCCACACCGATCCCGGTTCCGGAAATCGGCGAGAAGATCTGGTTTGGTCAATACCCGCAAAGTGGTGAAACACCGGAAAAAATCGCATGGATCGTCATCGACCGCCGTGAAGACGAATTACTGCTGCTGTCGGAATATGCACTGGACTGTGTCCCGTATCATGCTGATTATAAAGCATGTACCTGGCTCAATTCGACCGCAAGAGCCTGGCTGAATGACGACTTCGCAAAAACAGCTTTCTCAGATTCGGAGTTACGGCAGATCCTTCCGACATGCAATGAGGGAACGGAGATGGATACTGTGTTCCTGCTTGATGAAAGTGAAGTCAGGAAGTATATGCATTACAAGAACGACCGGAATGTAAAAGCGACGGATTACGCGATTGCTCACGGCGGTTGGGTCAACGGTCATAACGAATGCTATTACTGGATCAGAAGCAACAGCATTGGTAAAAAAAACAAGATCCTTTATCTGACAACAGCAGGCGAGTTCGCCACTTTCGCCTGTAACAGCGAAAGTCGATGCGTGAGACCGGCATTATGGATGAAATTCAATACAATTGCCGGTGAATAATCTTGATAAAAGCATAAATAATGTGCTATAATTTCAACAGGAAAAGGCTGTTTGAACAACATCATAAAACATGAAAGAGAGTGATTCGAATGGCATCAACAATCGTAACAATCGGAAGACAGTTTGGCTCTGGCGGACGTTATGTTGGCAGACTTCTCGCAGAAAAATTACAGATCCCGTTCTATGACAAGGAATTGCTGGTGGAAGCTTCGAAAGAAAGCGGAATTTGTCAGGAAATACTGGAAGATCATGACGAAAAGCCTACCAAATCTCTGCTGTTCTCTCTTGTGACCGGCGTACAGACCGGAAACGATCCCGGTATGATGTATATGGATATGCCGCTTAACCATCGTGTTTTCCTTGCACAGTTCGATGCAATCCGCCGTGTTGCAGGCGAAGGCCCGTGCGTTATGGTCGGACGCTGTGCGGATTATGTGTTGAGGGATATGCCCAATGTACTCAATGTATTCGTGAAAGCTGACATGCAGCACCGTGTCGAACGTGCTGTGGAGCACTACGGATTTGAACGGTTGAAAGCTGAAGAAGCAATCAAGAAGGCGGATAAGCAGAGAGCGTCATACTATAACTATTATTCCACCAATATCTGGGGTGATGTGAACAACTACGACCTGTGTGTTGATACCGGAACACTCGGAGTGGAAGGCGCTGTCGAACTGATTGCGGAATGCTGCCGCATCAGAGAAGCGCAACTGGAGAACGGTATCAAGTGAGAATCAAAGTAAGTCAACTGACAGCAGTTATCCTTGCTGTCATTCTGCTGCCTGCCGCAGCAATGGCTTCTCCTGTATGGCCGCAGAATAATGAAGGCCAGAAGCAGCTGGCAGCACTTGTCGGACAGTTGAATGCATATCTTTCCGACGCGGGAGAACAGCCGGTCAACAGTCTGTATGCCACCTACAAGGACGGAGCAGACTTTGGAATCAATGACCAACCTGACGGAGAAATACCTGAAGGAGTTGAGTTCCATGCGGATCTGTATCCGGGAAGCATTAACAAGATCACCTTGCGCGTCAATGATAAGGGACGTTTCCCTGTAATCGCCGGGTGCCTGCTGAAAGCTATCTCTCCGGATCAGTATTCAGGGACAGATGCCATGGCTGTACCGAAAGAGAAAGCAGCCGCTGCCAATAAGGAACCTGCCAGTTCTTTTGAGGAGACTGTGACGGATCTGAACGGAACGATTATCAGAACATACTATGCGTATTATCCCGATCAGTATCATGACGGGACTGACTGGATGCAGCTCACAGTGGTCTTTCCCATTGAAGGATACGAGGATACGACATGGACGGTGATCAATGATCCGCAGGCGACCAAAGGTCCGGATACATACAGCGATCATGATGCCGAATACGACGGTTATTTCTCCGAGGATGATTATACACATTTTGAAGTGTTCGTTACCCCGTCACCTGAACCTGATTCGGCAGCCGCTGACGGATGGAGCGAATTTGACGGCAGTAAGTAATACGCGACGCGGTCGGCGAATCGCTAACAGGCGGCATGAACCTGAAGAAATGAATAAAAAGCTGGGGTGCAATCTGCACCCCAGTTTTGTTCAGATATATGAACGTGATCGTCAGATCCGGTCGGCAATCGCCTGCAGGAAGGCCTTACTGTTGACAGCGGTACATTCGCCTTCGTACAGGAGCGCCAGATCCTTGGTCATGATGCCAGCATTGATGGTATCCAACGTAGCCTTTTCGAGCCGGTCGGCAAAGGCACAGAGTTCAGGCAGTTCATCCATTTCACCGCGTTTCCGCAGAGCACCGCTCCAGGCGAAGATGGTGGCAACAGGGTTGGTACTGGTTTCTTCACCTTTCAGATATCTGTAGTAATGGCGGGTTACAGTCCCGTGGGCGGCTTCATATTCAAACTTGCCGTCGGGAGAAACAAGGACGGAGGTCATCATGGCCAGAGAACCGAATGCTGTGGCGATCATATCGGACATAACATCCCCGTCATAATTCTTGCATGCCCAGATGAAACCACCTTTGGAGCGGACAACACGGGCGACAGCATCGTCAATGAGCGTATAGAAATAGGTGATGCCGGCTTTCTCAAAAGCATCCTTATAATCCTTTTCAAAGATTTCGTTAAAGATATCCTTGAATCGGTGATCATAGGTCTTGCTGATCGTGTCCTTCGTGGAGAACCACAGATCCTGTTTGATGGACAGAGCATACTGGAAACAGGAGTGAGCAAAAGAGGAGATGGAAGCATCCAGATTATGGATGCCCTGAATGATACCCGGGCCTTTGAAATCAAAGATCGTCTGATGCAGAGTCTCACCGTTTTCTCCGGTGAAGACCAGTTCAGCTTTGCCGGCCCCCGGAATCCTGATTTCGGAATTACGGTAAACATCCCCGTAGGCATGACGGGCAATGGTGATCGGCTGTTCCCATGTACGGACAGTGGGCCGGACACCGTTTACGAGGATAGGAGCACGGAATACGGTACCGTCCAGCATGGCACGGATAGTTCCGTTGGGACTCTTCCACATTTCTTTCAGATTATATTCCTCAACGCGCTGAGCGTTGGGGGTAATGGTGGCACATTTCACCGCGACACCGTATTTCTTGGTGGCATTTGCGCTGTCGATGGTCACCTGATCATTGGTTTCATCACGATGACGTAAACCGAGGTCATAATATTCGGTTTTCAAATCCACAAAGGGTTTGATCAGCATGTCTTTAATATCAGCCCAGAGAATCCGGGTCATTTCGTCTCCGTCCATCTCAACAAGCGGGGTCTTCATCTGAATCTTTGCCATGGTCATTCTCTCCTTTCGGAATTTCGAAGCTATTGTATAAAAGAATATTTGTGAGAACAAGAAGAAAACACGGGAAGAACACAAAACGGTTGTACTTCCGGTGTTTTCCGAAAAAAAGGGAGACTACAGTCAGAAACGTATCATGTTTATCGCAAACAAATGTTACCGATGTGTTGCAAGTGTATAACGATAATTCCGAGTGTATGAAATTTTAATGAATGACTTTAAAACCAATGCATAAAATGATATAATTCCAGTAACAACGGCGAAAAACCGTAAAATTAAGGAGGTACCCCAATGAAAAAGATTTTGGCTGTCCTTTTGGTTCTTGCCATGGCTCTGGGCTGCATGTCCTTTGCCGCTGCAGACGGATACCGTGTCGCTATGATCACCGACTACGGCGATATCACCGACCAGTCCTTCAACCAGACCACTTATGAAGCCTGCAAAGCTTTCTGCGAAGAAAACGCTATCGACTTCACCTACTACAAGCCCGCCGGAGACTCCACCGCCGAGCGTGTTTCCATGATTGAAAAGGCTATCGAAGACGGATTCAACGTCATCGTAATGCCCGGTTATGCTTTCGGTGAATCCATTGCCGAAGTTCAGGACCTGTATCCTGAAGTAACCTTCGTCGCTCTGGACGTCAGCGAAGGCGATCTGGCCGGCGCTACCCCCAACAGCAACGTGTTCTGTGCTGTGTATCAGGAAGAACTGTGCGGCTATATGGCCGGTTATGCCACTGTGAAGCTGGGTTATACCCACATCGGCTTCCTGGGCGGCATGGCGGTTCCCGCTGTTGTCCGTTATGGCTACGGTTTCGTGCAGGGCGCTGACGCCGCTGCCAAGGAACTGGGCATTGATGTGACCTGTGAATATGCTTATGGCAACCAGTTCTTCGGCGATGCCGACATCACCGCTTACATGGATAACTGGTACCAGAACCTGGGTGTTCAGGCCGTGTTCGCCTGCGGCGGCGGCATCTTCACCTCTGCTTCCGAAGCTGCTGCCAAGGTTGGCGGCAAAGTCATCGGTGTTGACGTTGACCAGAGCGGTATCATCGACGGCGCTTACGGCGAAGGCATGACCATCACTTCTGCTATGAAGGGTCTGGCTGCCACCGTTAAGACTCTGCTGAGTGAAATCGTTGCCGGCAACTTCGCCAACTACGGCGGACAGGTTATGACTCTGGGTCTGGTTTCTGCTGATGACCTGGATGCCAACTATGTCGGAATTCCCGCTTCCACCCAGTACAGTGACTCCTTCACTGCTGAAAACTATGCTGCTATGGTTGCCGCGATGTTCAACGGCGAGCTGACCGTGTCTGCCGACACCGAAAACGCTCCCGAAACCACCATCACGGTCAACTACCTGGGCAACATCAAGTAATGAAACTCATTGCCGGGAGGAATTTCCTCCCGGCTTTTGACACGAGCCCCCGTTCCCATCGGACCGGAGGCTTTTGTCAAAAGCAGGGTTACTGCTTGAGAACACCAGAAGGAGGTATGCTCTTTGGACAACGCAATAACCGATAAAAGCATGCAGGAATGTCCGTATGCGATCGAGATGCTCAACATCACAAAACGTTTTCCCGGCATCATCGCTAACGATAATATCACCTTGCAGCTCAGACGCGGAGAGATCCATGCACTGCTTGGAGAAAACGGCGCCGGTAAGTCAACCTTGATGAGCGTTCTTTTCGGAATGTACCAACCGGAAGAAGGAAAGATCCTTAAAGACGGAAAACCTGTACTCATCCGTGACCCCAATGATGCGAATGCTCTTGGAATTGGTATGGTTCATCAGCATTTCAAACTGGTGGAATGCTTTACCGTACTTGATAACATTATTCTGGGCGTGGAACCATGTCAGGCAGGTTTCCTGCAGAAAAAGGAAGCCAGAAAAAAAGTTCTTGAACTGAGCGAAAAGTATGGTCTGCATGTGGATCCCGATGCAAAGATCGAGGATATCACCGTTGGTATGCAGCAGAGAACGGAAATCCTGAAAATGCTGTACCGGGATAATGAAATCCTGATCTTTGACGAACCCACCGCCGTGCTGACCCCTCAGGAAATTGATGAACTGATGCACATCATGAAGAATCTTGCCGCGGAAGGAAAGTCAATCCTGTTTATCAGCCACAAACTGGCTGAGATCATGGCCGTATCCGACCGCTGCAGTGTCCTGAGAAAAGGAAAGTACATCGGCACTGTCGATACTGCCAATACAACCGTCGAAGAACTTTCTTCCATGATGGTCGGACGCAATGTATCCTTCCATGTTGAAAAGGCAGATATCCAGCCGGGCAAAACCGTTCTGGAAGTCAAAAATCTCACAATGTCTTCCAAACTCAGCAAGAAGAACGCGGTCAAGAATGTTTCACTGAAAGTGCGGGAAGGCGAGATTGTCTGTATCGCGGGTATTGACGGCAACGGACAGACTGAGTTTATCCACGGAATCACCGGTCTTGATCCGGTCGCGGGAGGCCAGGTCCTTCTGCAGGGAAAAGATATCACCAAAATGCCGATCCGTAAGAAATCCATCATGGGTATGAGTCATATTCCCGAGGATCGCCATAAACACGGTCTGGTACTGGACTACACACTGGAAGATAATCTTGTGCTGCAGCGGTACTTTGAACCGGAGTTCTGCAAGAACACTTTCCTCAGACGAAAGAATATCCGCGCTTTTGCGGAAAAGCTGATTGAAGAAAATGACATCCGCAGCGGTCAGGGCCCAATCACGGTGGCCAGAAGCATGTCCGGCGGAAACCAGCAGAAGGCGATCATCGCCCGTGAGATCGAAAAAGATCCGGTTCTGCTGGTTGCTGTACAGCCGACGCGCGGACTGGATGTCGGCGCAATCGAAGGTGTTCACAAACAGATCATTGCCCAGCGTGACGCCGGAAAGGCTGTTTTGCTGGTCAGCCTGGAAATGGACGAGGTCATGGATGTTTCCGACAGGATCCTGGTCATGTATGACGGCGAGATTGTCGCCGAACTGAATCCTGCCGAGACAACCGCTGAAGAAATGGGTCTGTATATGGCTGGCGCCAAACGAATGGATCTTTAAGGAAAGGAGCAGTAAACGATGGATAAGCAGCGTAAACAATCATTACTTGAAAACAACGCGGTCCAGACTCTGATTGCTTCTATCCTCTGCATTATTGCAGGTCTGATCATCGGATATCTGGTCCTGCTGATCATTAATCCCGCCGGAGCTTCGGAAGCAATCCTTGCTGTCACTGAAAACTTCTTTACCCGCAGCAATCCTGCAGTACAAGCCAAGTACTTTGGCCAGACGCTGGTCAAAACTGCTCCGCTTCTGATGTGCAGTCTGAGTATCCTGTTTGCCTACAAAGTCGGCATGTTCAACATCGGTGCTGCAGGTCAGTATGTGGTCGGCGCGGGTGCGAGCCTTTATGCGGCTCTCGCCTGGGGATTGCCCTGGTGGCTCTGCCTGATTCTGGCTATGGTTGCCGGCGCCATCTGGGGTTGCCTTTCCGGTATCCTGAAAGCCTATCTGAACGTGAATGAAGTCATTTCATGTATCATGCTGAACTGGATCGGTCTGTATCTGGTCAACATGCTGCTGTCCACGGTCAAGGATCCGGCCAGCCCTTATACTCTGAAGATCAACACGGTCAATCCGTCCGCAAAACTCCCGAGTCTCGGACTTGAAAAACTGTTCAGCAATGACAAGTATGTGACTATCGCCATTCCGCTGGCAATCATTATTGCTGTCATTATCTGGCTGATCATCAACAGGACAAAGCTGGGTTACGAACTCAGAGCCACCGGAATGAACAAAAATGCTGCCAAGTATTGCGGCATGCGGGAAAAGTACAATACGATCCTGGCCATGAGCATTTCCGGAGCGCTTGCCGGTCTGGGAGCTGCCATGCTGTATCTGACCACTTTTGAAGAATGGAGCTGCACACAGTCCTCCGTACCCGGAATGGGCTTCAACGGAATTGCTGCCGCATTCCTTGGCGGCCTGAGCCCGATCGGTTCCATCTTCTCAAGCTACTTTATCCAGCACATTACAGCAGGCGGTGCTTACGTGGACAAGACCATGTACTGCTCACAGATTTCTGATTTTATTTCTTCTGTGATCATCTATTTGTGCGGTTTCGTTTTCTTCTTCAAGACATACCTGAACAGAAAGATTTTTGCAAACGCGGAAAAACGCGCCGCGTTGACCGCTGCCGGTGCGCAGAAGGATGCGCGGGGAACAAAGGAGGGAATGTAATATGGTATTGCTGCTTCAGTACATGCTGATATTTGCCTCCGTATTATTGCTGGTCGCTCTGGGCGGCTGTTTTTCCGAACACAGCGGCGTCATCAACATCGGCCTTGAAGGTATCATGGTCTTTGGTGCTCTCGGCGGTGCTCTGTGTATGAAGTATCTGCCGGACGGAACTTCCGCGGTGGTCGTGATCTTCACCTGTATCATTGCAGCCATGCTGGTAGGTATCATCTATTCACTTCTGCTGGCGGTGGCAGCAATCAATTTCAAGGCTGACCAGACGCTGGTCGGAACTGCCATGAACCTGCTGGGAACCGCGGCCGCGACCGTTATTGTCAAAGCTATCAATACCGCTGAAAATCCTGACAATGTTTCTTCGGAAATATCATATATCAATGAGAAGAAAGCATTTATTGTCAACATCGGCGGGTTTGAATTCAACTGGTTCATGCTGATTGCGGTGATTGTACTGATCGTATCGTATATCCTCCTTTACAAGACCCGCTTCGGACTCCGACTGCAGGCCTGCGGTGAACATCCCCAGGCTGCCAGCTCCGTTGGTATCAGTATCTTCAAGATGAGATATGCAGGTGTCCTGATTTCCGGTTTGCTGGGCGGACTTGGCGGACTGGTCTATATCACTGCCGGTGTCAGCGTATGGAAGTTTGAAAACGGTGTTGCCGGATTCGGTTTCCTGGCACTGGCGGTCATGATCTTTGGTCAGTGGAAACCGGTCAGGATCGCCCTGGCGGCGTTGCTCTTCGGTCTGTTCAGAAGTCTGAGCAACGTGTATACAGGCTTCGATTTCCTGAACAATCTGAATCTGCCCAGCAATGTCTACAACATGCTGCCTTACATCATTTCACTGGTGGTTCTGGCTCTGACATCCAAGACATCCAGAGCTCCCAAGGCTGAGGGAATTCCGTACGATAAGAGCGCAAGGTAACGAATGTCAGATACGACCGTCAAAACGGTCAGTGTATTATATTCGTTGGGAGCTTCCGGAAGGAAGCTCCTTTTTGTTGCGTTTTTTTGTTGGAAACACCCCCTATGGGCTATGAATTTGCCAATAAACGATGTATAATTCAATTTGAAGAAATATACACAGGAGGTGCCGGCTTTGAACGAATTGATGAACACGATCAGTTCCATGTTCTGGAACATGACCCATCGGGCCGGTTTCGCCGATCTGATCGATATAATCATCGTGGCAGTCATCATCTATGAGATCCTGAAACTGACACGCCATACCCGGGGAAGTGCTCTGATCAAGGGCTTTGTTTTGCTGCTGATCGTTTCAACAGTCAGCAGTCTCCTCGGGCTGACCGCCTTGAACTGGTTATTGATGACAGTACTGAATAACGGTGCTATTGTACTGGTTATTCTGTTCCAGCCGGAAATCCGTAAAGCACTTGAACAGATGGGTAATAACGCACTGTTTTCCGGTAAACGTCAAAAGACTGTGAAAACGGGAAATGCCCGCCTTATTGATGAAATCGTACAGACAATGCTGGATCTGAGCGAACGTAAGGTCGGCGCACTGATGGTATTTGAACAGAGGACCGGGCTGAATGATGTGATTGCGACCGGAACACTGATCGACGGCCGGATTTCCGCACCACTGCTTGAAAATATCTTCGAGCCGAATACTCCTTTGCATGACGGAGCTGTTGTGATCCAGGGTGAAAACGTGACAGCGGCTGCCTGCATTATCCATACACTGACCGAATCCACAGGCGTTAGCCGTTCTCTTGGAACAAGGCATCGCGCAGGAATCGGGATCACCGAAAATACAGATGCGGTTGTCCTGATTGTCAGTGAGGAAACGGGCGTTATGTCGATGGCCCGCGGTGGGGAACTGACCCGGAATATGGATGAGGATATGATCCGGGAGATCCTTTCAGAATTGTATCATGAAGATGAAAAATTCACGCTGGTCAACTTTATTCGCAACCTCAGGAAAGGAAAGGAGGAAGCAGAATGAGTGAACAGAAAACGAAGTCTCTTCATTTCCGTGAACTCGGTAACCACGCACTGAAAATTCTCAAACATGTTTTTCTGCATAACTGGCTCTACAAACTGCTTGCTCTTGTTCTTGCCATTGCCTTATGGGCAGGACTGATCGCACAGGATCCTTCCCTGACCCGTGACAAGACATTTTCCAATGTTTCAGTGAACGTTACGGGCATGGATACCCTGAAGAGAAACGGCTATGTGATCGTCAATGACATCAATGAATTGTTGAATGAATGCCAGTTTACCGCGGCTGTACCGCAGAAACAATATGACGGGGCAGAAGCAGGCACGTTCAATCTGCGGCTGGATCTCAGCAAGATCCTGTCCGCCGGCCCGCAGGAAGTACGCCTGCAGTATTCCAACAGCAGCACATACGGGAATGTTGTTTCTGTCAATCCGGAAACCGTCACACTGGATGTGGAAGAGTATCTGACACGTTCAAGGATCCCGGTTTCAGTCAGTATGACCGGCGAAATGCCTGAAGGCTGGTTTGTTTCCGCACCGACTGCCGATCCGGCTCTGATTGCTGTGAGCGGTCCAAAATCAATTGTTGAGACGATTTCCAGAGCAAAGGTATCCATTGACCCGGCACAGATAGAATGGAACGAAGGGGTTTGCCGTATCGCAGTACCCTTTGAGCTTTACGACCGGTCCGGAGAGACCGTGAATAATCCGCAGATAGAAACAACAAGTGAATCGGTTTATGTAGAAAGCGTTATTGTGGAAATGACGCTCTATCCCATGAAAGAAGTGGAAATCGGTGATCTTGGGCTTGTAAAGGGCACACCGGCAAAAGACTATGAGATCACCAATATTCTCTATACACCGGACAAGCTTTATATTGCCGCCCCGCAGACGATCCTCGATACGCTCGACAAAGTGTTTGTAAACGGAACAATTGATGTGACCCGTAAGAATGAAAGCTTCAATCAGCAGGTCAGAGCAATACGGCCGGCTGAAACGGTCTGGATGAACGCGGATACATTGAATGTTGAAGTGGAGATCTCACCGGTTATCGGCGACAAGTCCTATCAGCAGATGCCGATCACGGTTATGAATGTGCCGGAGGGAATGAAGGTAACTCTGAAGACGCAGAACACTGATGTTATGCTGACCGGAGAAAAGATCTGGCTTGACAATGTCCGGAAAAAAGATATCACCTTGTTTGTTGATATGGATGGATTTGAAGAAGAAGGCGAGTATACTGTCTTCCTGGATTGTGATGTCACAGGATCGGATGAACACGACTTCACATGGACAGCTGCTGAGGACGAAATTGAAATCACACTGACACCGAAGGATTAATGAAAGGGACTGTATATGGGTAGCTTTGCCAAATCATTGGCCGGCGTCCTCTTTGGCTGGGTCAGTGATGTCTTTTCTGGAATCTGGGCACTGCTTACAACAGATTCCGGGACAGAATCCATTCCGTGGTTCGGAAGGCAATGGGTTCTGATCGTTATTATCCTGTGCCTGCTCGGTCTGGTCATAGACTTTGTTGTATATCTTTACCGATGGAAGCCTTATCGTGTCTGGGCCGATTTTTTCAAAAGACACAGAAGAAATAAGCGTGCTGATGAGGACAACGGTGAATATATCGAACAGGAGACCGGAGAAGAAATCGGAAATGATGTATACGGTGTCTCTGAACATTCCGGGATGAACTATCAGTGGACCGAGACAGAAAAGCCTTTATATGATTCTACGGTCGGATATGAAGCAGAGCCGGCAGAAGAACGTGATTACGGAACAACAGCACCTGAAGAAACCGACCCATATGCAAATTACCGCAGACCCGGCACTGGCATTCCGGCGGAGAACAACGGATCACCAATAACCACCAATGACAGCTGGCAGATCAGAAGCGAGACAGAAAACAGACGAAATAATGATAACCGCCGTCAAAACGCTGGCGAACCGAGGAGAAGAAGATTCGTCCGTACACTTCTCGGAGATGATGAACAGGATGGGCTTGAGTTTTCTGCTTCTTCAAGACCGGCACCTGTAATCAATCTTGAAGACGCGTACCATGAACCGGTTTATCCGCCCCAATGGAAACATAATAAACAATCAGGAGATTCAGATATTCATGATCAGGGATCCGTTTGAAAATAAAAGGTTTATTGTATTAACAGGGAATTATGGAAGTGGAAAAACCGAACTGGCTCTTAATCTGGCCTTGCGTTATGCAAAAGATATGAAAGTAACTCTGGTTGATCTTGATATCGTCAATCCGTATTTTCGCAGTGCGGAAAAAGCTGATATTCTTGAAAAAGCCGGAGTGCGTGTCCTGATGCCGACTTTCGCACTGACAACAGTCGACATTCCCGCACTTCCGCCGGAGATCCAGAGTGTATTTGAAACGCCGTGCGACAAAGTCATTTTTGATGTTGGCGGCGATGATACGGGCGCCGCGGCATTGGGAAGATATCTGCCGTCATTCATGAAATACCGCGATACAACTGCCGTGACTATGGTTGTAAACTGTATGAGACCTCTGACAGAAACGGCAGATGATATTATCGATCTCTCCGGAAGGATCGAAAACCGGGGACGGTTGAAGATCGATATGATCGTGAACAATACCAATCTGGCGGATCGGACTACTTCCGACATGTTGACCAACGGTGCGGAAATCATCCGTGAAGCGGCTGAAAAGACCGGAATATCTGATATTTGGCATGCAGGGAACATACATAACCTGAAAGAAGCCGGACTGGATGTAAAAGGAATCGAAGTGGAACGTATGATGGTTCCTGAATGGATGGTTGAATGATGGAAGAAAGGTATCCGGAAGCTTTTCTGAACAGAATGAGAGGGCAACTCAAAAATGAGATGCCCGCTTTTTTGCGCGCATTGAGTGAACCCGCACTGCGTGGGATCCGATTCAATCCCATGAAGCCATGCAGTATGGAAATGATTCCGGGAATCGGAGAAAAGATACCGTGGGAACCGGAAGGTTACTATCTTTCAACCGAATCGGACGCCGGTAACCGGGTCCTTCATGAAGCCGGGGCATATTATATCCAGGAACCGAGCGCAATGCTGCCGGCCCGGGTCATGAACGCGCAACCGGGAGAAAAGATCCTCGACTTGTGTGCGGCTCCGGGAGGAAAATCCACTCAGCTGGCAGCCATGATGAACGGGCAGGGTCTGCTGGTATGCAATGAGCCCGTACCGAAACGAGCATTGATCCTTAGCCGGAATATTGAACGCCTGGGAATCGGGAACGCACTCGTTATATCTGCTTATCCTGACCAGATTGCAAAGCAATGGCCGGAAGGATTCGATGGTGTACAGACGGATGCGCCCTGCTCCGGAGAGGGCATGTTCAGAAAACATCCGGAAACAAGGACAGAATGGTCGCCTGAAACCGCAGCAGGATGCGCGGAACGACAGGCAGAGATCCTCGATGCGGCAGCACGGCTGGTTCGTAACGGCGGCAGGATCGTGTATTCGACATGCACCATGAATCCTGCTGAAAACGAGGAGACTGTCCGTTGCTTTCTGAAAAGACATCCGGAATTTGAACCGGAAGGGTTTGAACTGAATGGCGGAATCCAGGCTCCGAACGGTATGTTCATGATGTATTTGCATCGGTTTGACGGGGAAGGACAGTTTGTGGCAAAACTCCGGAAAAGAGGGAATGCTGTCGCTTCTCTGCCGGAAAACAGAAGTTTTTCTAAACCTGACAAAACGGAAACCGGTGCGTTAAAGTCGTTTGAATGCAACGCTCCCGATATTACAGGAAAGATCGGGAATGTTTTGTTTTCACTTCCGGATTGCCCGGAAACAGGCCGGTTGAAAGTGTACCGGGCCGGTATTCATCTCGGTGAATTACGGGGGAGGATCTTTATACCGGATCATGCCTGGGCACTGGCCGGATCCTTTGAGAAAATCCCGTTCACCGGGTTGGAAGCGGATGCTGCGGTACGCTATATGAGCGGAGAAACAGTTGATGGAGATACAAAGGGATGGCAGATCCTGACCTATGACGGATGCGCTCTGGGCTGGGGCAAGGGAAGTGACGGAATGATTAAAAATCACTACCCGAAAGGGTTAAGAAAAAGCTTGACTTCAGACACGGTATGCGGTAAAATATACGTTGGCATCAATAGCTCCGCTAGCCCCGGTAACTATTGAGAACACTCCCATGACATGCGACCATCATGTCCGGGAACACAAGACTTCATTTAACATCCAAGTTGAGGAGGAAGTACTTTGAAGAGTTATTTGGCAAAAGCGGAAGACATCAACCGCAAGTGGTATGTTGTCGATGCCGAGGGCGTAGTACTCGGACGCCTTGCCAGCCAGGTTGCCAGCATCCTGCGCGGCAAGAATAAACCCACTTTCACGCCCAATGTAGATACCGGTGATTATGTCATCATCATCAATGCCGGAAAAGCTGTTCTGACCGGAAACAAGCTGGATCAGAAGAAGTATTATCATCATACTGGATTTGTTGGTGGACTGAAAGAGACCACCTATCGCAAGCTGATGGCTGAAAAGCCTGAGTTTGCTGTCCGTAAAGCTATCGTTGGCATGCTGCCCAAGGGACCCCTGGGACGTCAGATGGCTAAGAAACTGAAGGTTTATGCCGGTGCCGAATACGAGCAGACCGCGCAGAAGCCTGAAAAGATTGAGCTGTAAGGCGGAAAGGAGTAACATAAAATGGCAAAAGTAGATTACAGTGCTGTTGGCCGTCGTAAGAAGGCTGTTGCCCGCGTCCGTCTGGTTGCCGGTGACGGTAAAGTGATCATCAACAAGCGTGATATCGATCAGTACTTCGGACTTGAAACTCTGAAGATGACTGTTCGTCAGCCCCTGACCCTGACCAACACCAATAACTTTGATGTGATGGTCAACGTAAATGGTGGCGGACTTTCCGGACAGGCCGGTGCTATCCGTCATGGTATCAGCCGTGCTCTGTGCAAGGCCGATCCTGATCTGCGCGGCACCCTGAAGAAGGCCGGTTTCCTGACCCGCGATCCTCGTATGAAGGAACGTAAGAAATACGGTCTGAAGGCCGCACGTCGGGCTCCGCAGTTCAGCAAACGTTAATTTTGCAAACTTATCCTCTGGCAAGATTATTTGCCAGAGGTTTTCTTTTCAAAACTGTCAAAAAACCTTGATTTGATTGACAATCGGTGTATCATGTGCGATACTTAATTTTGTTTTGAATTAACGTGACTGAGTTTAGTCATTAACCGAAATGAGGCAGAAACATGAGTAATCTGATCACACCGAGTACATTACAGGGCTTCATGGAACTGAATCCGCAGAACCAGGTGGTTTTTAACCGGATCAAGAAAGCTCTGGAGGATACATATCGTCTTTACGGTTTCTTCCCACTGGATACGCCAGTTCTTGAGAAGAGCGAGATCCTGCTTGCAAAAGCAGGAGGTGAAACGGAAAAACAGATCTATCGCTTCAACAAAGGCGATACCGATATCACCATGCGCTTTGATCTGACCGTACCGCTGGCCAAGTATGTGGCACTGCACTATAATGAGATCTCTTTCCCGTTCAAACGTTATCAGATCGGAAAAGTTTACCGCGGTGAAAAAGCACAGCGTGGCCGTTTCCGTGAATTCTATCAGGCGGATATCGATATTATCGGAAACAATGAATTGAGTATTCTGAATGATGCGGAAATTCCGAGCATCATTTATACTGCTTTCATGAAACTCGGGCTGGATGATTTTATCATCCGCATTAACAACCGCCGACTTCTGAACGGTCTCTTTGAAATCTTCGGCGTCAACGACAAGGCAGCGGATATCCTGCACGAAATCGATCGTTTTGATAAGATTGGTCGTGAAAACGTTCTGTCACAGCTGACCGAAGTCGTCGGTCTGCCTGCGGAAACAGCCGGAAGCATTCTGGATACGCTGTGTTTCAGCGGAAGCAATGAAGAAACTCTGAATATGCTGAAGAAATTCTGTGGCAAGAGTGAGAAGTTTGATACCGGTTTGCAGGAACTGACAGATGTACTGGTATATATCGGAAAGTTTGGCGTACCGGAAAACTTCTACCGTGTGGATCTGACCATCGCACGCGGGCTGGATTATTATACCGGAACTGTGTATGAGACCACCTTCAACCGTCATCCGGAGATCGGAAGTATTTGCAGTGGTGGCAGATACGACAATCTGGCGGAATACTACACAAAGCAGAAATTGCCCGGAGTGGGTATGTCCATTGGCCTGACACGTCTGTTCTTTATCCTGTGTGACAAGGAATACCTGAACAAATCCGTCAGTTATCCTACGGATGTGTTGATAGTTCCCATGATGGACGATATGACATATGCCGCTGAGGTTTCTGCAAAGCTCCGCCTCGCCGGAATTGGTACTCAGGTTTATGTGGAAAAGAAAAAGACCAAAGCCAAACTCGATTATGCCAACAAGCTGTCTATCCCGTATGTGATATTCCTTGGCGAAGACGAAGTCAATACCGGGAAACTGACACTCAAGGACATGCGTACCGGCGAGCAGCTTCAGGCTCCTGTGGAAGAAATCAAAAACCATATCTTTGCGAATCTCAATTCCGGTAATGATGAGAGACTGATTCTGGTTCCGGAAGAATGATATAGTTAACAAACCGACATGCAGAGAAAACTGCATGCCGGTTTTTTTGACAGCATTGACAGGTTGAATGCCGGATGCTATATTTTGCATTAAGAGAAACAGGAGAGGATCAACGATATGGAAGACAACAGAACGATTCGTCTGAATAATGGTGTGGAGCTGCCTCTGATCGGTTTCGGGACTTATCTGGAGGAACAACGAGATCCTGTGATTCTGAAGAATGCCATTGAAGCAGGTTACCGGTATTTCGACACTGCTTCAGCTTACGGAACTGAAGAAATTCTGGGTCAGGCAATCGCAAACAGCGGCATCCCGAGAGAACAGTTCTTTCTGGCCAGTAAAGTCTGGCGCAGTGAAATGGGTTACAATGAAACGCTGCAGGCATTTGAGAACAGTCTGAAACGTCTGGGGACTGATTATCTGGATCTGTATCTGATCCACTGGCCGCGCAGAAATACGGATGATACTGAATGGAAGGAAAGACTGAAAGATACATGGTCCGCTATGGAAACACTTTATAATGACGGAAAAGTAAAGGCCATCGGTGTCTGCAACTGTCTGCCGCATCATTTGGAAACGTTCATTCATGAGGCCAGGATCATACCGGCTGTGAATCAGCTTGAACTGCATGTGGGCTATATGCAGCCTGAAGCAGTCCGCTATTGCAGGAAACACGATATTACCCTGCAGGCATGGAGCCCACTGGCACGACGTAAACTGCAGGAGGAAGCACTGATCACTGAGACAGCTGAAAGATATGGCGTTTCCACACAAAAACTTTTGCTGGCTTTCCTTGTAAATCAGGGTATCTCTGTGCTTCCTCGGACATCCAGACCCGAACGCATGAAATCAAACCGTGAAATTTTTGACATGAAGATTACAGAAGATGATATGTCATACCTTAGTTGCCTGCCGCAAATGGGTTGGTCCGGAGAACATCCGGATTACCCGTGTCAGTGGTGGGGATGAATATGGAAAATGAGGCGAGCGTATGGGAAACGAAAGTGGGACATGGATCATGCACGGCTTGTCAGCTGATGATCCGGAATGTATCCTGACAGTAGAACAACTGAGTTGGTTTATTGAAAAGAGAGGCTTTATTCCGCTTTTCAAAAACAGCATTCCGGGTTTTTCGGTCGAAGAACATACGCTGCCTGATTACTGGTGGAGCGGTGATGCTGAGAAGGATCCGTGGGAATGGAGAAAACTGATTGCGGCGGAAGGGAAGATTGCCTACGGCAAGTTTTTTGACAAGAAAGCCGGTTTCATCGCACCGGAATGGCTGCCGACATTCGTCAACTACCGCCGCGACGGATATGACTTTGACGCGCTGTGGGAAGATGGAAAAGCACAGCTGCGGCAGAAGAAGATCATGGATCTGTTTGATGATGAAACAGAAATGTTTTCCAATGAGCTGAAGATGAAAGCCGGCTTCGGAAAAGACGGAGAGAAAAATTTTGAAGGGATTGTGACATCCCTTCAAATGGAAATGTATCTTTGCGTACGTGATTTCAGGTGCCGGGTCAATAAGAAAATGGAGCCTTACGGATGGCCGATATCGGTCTACTGTAAACCGGAGCATCTCTGGGGATATGACAAAACCACCGCGGCTTATGATGAATCACCGGATACGTGCCGCGAAAAGATCCGTACCAGAATGCGTGAACTGTATCCGGATGTGACAGAAAAACAACTGAATTCACTATAAATAAAAAAAGGTGCTGGTAAACAGCACCTTTTGCTGATCGGTCAGACTTCTATAGTCCTGAAGGCGGCTGCCCTTCCAAGACGGTTCATGACAGCGAGACCGACGCCTTCCGGCAATACTACCTCGCTGTAGATCTGATCCATGTGTTCATCATCCAGACGACGCAGCGTGTCAAAAAGACGGTGAGCCACTTCACTGTCCGATCTGATGGAACCAAGATCGTGAGGATCACAATCCTCCAGGGCATCCATGTGTTCTGTAAAGCACATGACACAGGAACGAAGACCGTCGTCGCGAGCTTCCTTCACCAGCTTTTTCATGGCAGAGAGAACGTTTTGCTCGTTGCCGGAAACAAGTGTGACCGTGCCGGAAGGAGCATAATGTTTATAGCGCATTCCGGGAGAAAGTGCCTTCTCATCCGCCCTCAACGGCCGAAGGATGCTGCCTGCGAGAGCAACTTCCTGACCGAGGACTTCTTCCAGCATTTCTTTTGTGATGCCGCCGGGACGCAGGATCGTCGGCTGTCCGTGACAGATATCAAGTACCGTGGACTCGACACCGACATCACAGCTGCCTCCGTCCAGGATCAAAGGAATGATGCCGTTCATATCATCCAGAACATGTTTTGCAGTAGTAGGACTGGGCTTGCCGGAACGATTCGCACTGGGAGCCGCAATGGGAAGACCGCATGCTTTCAGCATTTCAAACGCGACAGGATGGGACGGCATACGGATGGCTACGGTCGGCAGACCGGCGGTCACGACATCCGGCACAGTCTCTTTACGCGGAAAGAGCATGGTCAGAGGTCCCGGCCAGAAAGCAGCCATTAGTTTTTCAGCTGTTTCCGGAATTTCACAAAGATCATTGAGCTGGTCTCTGTTCCAGATGTGTACAATCAACGGATTATCTGCCGGACGTCCTTTTGCTGCGAAAATGGCTCGTACGGCATCTTCACACAGAGCGTTGGCACCAAGGCCATAGACGGTTTCAGTCGGAAAACCGACCAGTTGTCCTTCACGGAATAATTGAGATGCGTACTCAATGGATTTCTGATTCGGTACAAGTACCTGTGTCTGCATATTTCATCCTTCTTTGACGTATTGTAATTTCAACGTTCTGTCAGCCAGTCGCAGAGCCTCAAGGAACGGGTCAAGAGCTCCGTTCATAATTGCGTCAACTCGGTTGACTGTCAACCCGATCCGATGATCGGTCACATAATCATGATTAAAATAGTAGGTCCGGATCTTCTCGCTGCGGTCACCGGAGCCTATCTGACTGCGGCGGTCTTCGGAGACAGCATTTTCCTGCTCGGAACGTATACGGTCCAGCAGGCGGGACCGCAGGACTTTCAGTGCTTTGGCTTTATTTTCCAGCTGACTTCGTTCATCCTGACAGGTAACGACCAACCCAGTGGGCAGATGAGTCATGCGAACAGCACTGTCCGTGGTATTGACACCCTGACCGCCGTGACCGGTGGCATGATAAACATCCACACGGATCTCGGAAGGATCAATGATCAGCTCAGTTTCTGCTGCTTCCGGAAGGATCGCCACTGTTGCGGTGGAGGTATGGATACGGCCGCTGCTTTCTGTAACCGGGACACGCTTCACGCTGTGAACGCCGCTTTCATATTTCAGAAGACCGAATGGACTGTCACCGCTGACATAAACCAATGCTTCATTGACACCACCCAGATCGCTGTCTGAAAGACTGAGAATCTTAACTGTAAGGCGATGGGCTTCCAGATACCTGATATACATACGCAGAAGATCACCGGCGAACAGAGCGGCTTCTTCACCGCCTGCACCGGCACGGATCTCAAGGTATACATTCCTTTCATCAAGGGGATCAGGCGGAACCAGAAGCAATTTGAGATCATTCAGCAGTTGTTCCTGTTCAGGCTTAAGAGCATGAATCTCTTCTTCGGCGATAGCTTTCATCTCCGGATCGGAAAGCAGCTGCTCAGCTTCCTTCAGTCTTTGCTCATTCAGTTGCCAACGGTGCCAGGTTTCAATCAGCGGTTCCAAAGCGGCACGTTCTTTCAGACACTCCTGATAGCGGCTGAAATCAGCTATCACATCCGGCTGGGAGATCGCTTCATTCAGTTCAAGCCAACGGTCATTCAGCTGTTCAAGCCGTACGAACATCGAATATCTCCCTTCACTTAGTTGCGAATATCATACGGGGTATACCCGCCAGATCATCAAGAACATTTATATCGTGGAAACCATAGACGGAAAGCATGGATACGATATCCATTTCTTCACCGATGCCGATTTCGAAAGCCAGCATACCTTCGTCGTTCAGGTGCTCAGGCGCGCAAGCAATGATCCTTCGATAAAAATCAAGACCGTCCGGACCTCCGTCCAATGCCATACGCGGTTCTTTCATCACCTCCGGCTGAAGGTGATCACACTCTGCGGATGGAATATAAGGTGGATTTGAAACAATCAGATCAAAGGTTTCGCCGGCGACGGAGGTGAAAAGGTCACCGCGGACAAAGCGTACGGAAGTACCAAGACGGGATGCGTTCTCCGCGGCTATACGAAGCGCGTCTTCAGAAAGATCTGATCCGGTGACTGAAGCTTCCGGCAGAGAGCAGGCAAGCTCGATGCCGATGCATCCGCTGCCGCAGCACAAGTCCAGAATGGATGGGGAAGGGACGGAACGGAATCTTTCTGCCAGATGTTCCACAAGCTCGGCGGTTTCCGGACGCGGGACAAGTACATCCGCACTGACGTGATATTCATGACCGTGAAAGTATTGGGTTTCGGTTAGATGCTGCAACGGGATTCTGCGCTTACGCAGATCACACAGATGCTCATACTGCCTGATGACATCATCCGGCAGTTCCGTATCCGAATCCAGACGCAGTTCAAGCGCGGGCCTCCCTGTCAGATGACTCAACAAAAACGCGGCATCCGTTTCCGGATCAGGGATACCGGTCTGACGGAACACCGCGGTCATTTTTCTGATCAGCTCCCGGGAAGTCACTTGTTGTCCTCCGGGATGGCATCCAATCCGGATGTTTCCGTTTCAGAAACCTCGATAACAGGTATATTGTCGTCGGTTGTCACAACGGTTTCCTGTGCATCGGGAACATAACCCTTTACGGACTCCTTATAGCTGTGCAGAATGGCCCAGCCTTCGGCAGTGCGTTCAGCATGTTCCGGCAGTCCGCCATTCAGGACCAGATTCATGGAAACAATGGCACATTCAAGCATGGATTCGTCAGGCTGCTTTGTGGTCAGACGCTGCATCTGCAGTCCGGGCCAACGAAGGATACGGGCAATTCTGGAGTCGGAATGGGCCAGCCCCTTCAGTGCTTCGTAACTGACACCGGCAATGATGGGCAGCATCAGAATATGGCAGAAAAAGCGGAGGAAGTAGTTCGTAACATTTTTCAGCAGAGTGCAGTTCAGTACCAGAAACAAGAGGATGCTGATGAAGAAAACGATCAACAGGAAGGCGGTACCGCAACGGGGATGCAGTGTTGAGTACTCCTGCGCGTTCGCGGGAGTCAGTTCACGGTTTGCTTCATGACAATAGACAGTTTTATGTTCAGCACCGTGATACTGGAAAGTACGGCGGACATCCGGGACCTTGCTGCAAAAGAGCATATATCCGATCAGAATCAGGATCTTGACGACACCGCTGATCAAAGTGTACCCCAGAGGCTGCATCCCCGCGTTTTTCAGGAGATTCTCAATTAACGACGGGATCAAAATGAAGAGCCCAACAGAGAGAACAACAGCCAGAACAATGGCGACAGCCATTACGATCTTATCCACGCTCTTGCCGAATTTCTCGGAAAGCCAGCGCTCAAACTTAGTAGGTTCTTCTTCCAGTATGCCGAGCATCTTTGTGGAATCCTCGAGCGTATTCATACCGTAATAAAGCATGGTAGCCATATTAACTGCGCCGCGGATAAACGGTTTGCCCATCCAGGGATGCTTTTTGCTGACCGGAACGAAAGACTGATATTTGGCAACCATGGAACCGTCGGGCCGGCGGACTGTGATGGCGGTCGCTTCCGGACCACGCATCATAACTCCTTCCATGACGGCCTGACCGCCGATATCCACGATCTTGTTTCCATTCTTTTTCATACCTGAGCAGCCTCTCTTTCAACGGGTATATTATAACATTATAATATTCGACATTATTATGGAAAAACCTTGTTAAAAAAACAGGGCATCAAAAGATGCCCTGATGCTGTAAAGATTATTCAAGACCGAAACGCTTCTTGAAGCGATCGACACGTCCACCGGTATCAACCAGCTTCTGCTTGCCGGTATAGAAAGGATGGCACTTAGAGCAAATATCAACCTTCATCTCTTTCTTGGTAGAGCCGGTTTCAAACGTTTCACCGCATACGCAGCGAACGATGCATTTGCCGTACTGGGGATGGATCTTTTCCTTCATTGGTATTTCACCTCTTTCGCGTATGCAATGACGCAGTAATGCCGCAGGTGTTATTCTATCATAATCGAATCATGATTGCAAGCAATTTTTTTATGAAAGAATACCTTTTTACATCATCTTTCATTATTTCCTGTTCATAAGTGCAAACCATTCGGTCATCTTAAGCAGAAGGTCCGCGTTAGTATCAACTTTATCCATCATGGACATCAATTGTGGAATAGCCATGACGGAGCGGGTGGTGCCGATCATGGAACGGACAGAACGGAGACCTTCGAGGTGTGCTTCATCCAGCAGAATATCGGCATTCTTGGTGAATGATTGCTGCAGATTCAGCGCGGGTACGATTCCGGCACGGGCCACGGTTGCGTCCAGAGTCAGTTCCATGTTAGCGGTACCTTTGAATTCTTCCACTACGGAATCGTCTACTTTCGAACCGGTCTGGATATCCATGGCAGCAATGATCGTTAAGCTGCCACCTTCTTTGACACACCTCGCGGCACCAAAAAGGTGCTTGGCCTTGAAGAGACTGGTCGGGTTCACCATGCCGGGCAGGGAACGCCCCTGTTGAGCGGCTGCGGTGGAATAAATCTTGGCAAGACGTGTCAGACTGTCCGCGAAGATCACAACATCCTGCTTCTGTTCCACCAGACGCATGGCATGCTCGAGGACCAGATCGGCCAGCCGGAGATGGTTTTCCGGAGACTGGTCAAAGGTGCTGGCAAGAACCTGACAATTCATCTGTTCACGGATCAGTGTCACATCTTCAGGAGTCATATCGATGAAAAGAGACATCACATGAACATCGGGATAATTTTCGCAAAGAGTGTTTGCCATATCACGGATCAATTCACGCTTTCCCGTATCCGGAGGACAGAGCAGGAGACCACGTTGACCGAAGCCGATAGGAGCAATCAGGTCAATAAAGCGGACAGCTCTGTTCTCTTTACGGTTCTTAGGCTGAAGATCCATACGGCGGGTTGGATACATGGGAGTCAGTTCATCAAAGGACTGCCGCGGTTCCATTTCATCTACGGAAACACCATTGACAGTGGTAATATACAGCATTGCGCTGTAACGATCTCCTTCGCGCTGGGGACGAACTTTACCCGTGACCATATCTCCGCTGCGGAGAGAAAAACGCCGTACCTGCGCCATGGAAACATAGATATCCTTCGATGAAGGCAGGAAGGCCGCGGAACGGAGGAATCCATACCCATCGGGATGAAGTTCAAGGATCCCTTCTCCATCCACATAGTCACCGGAAGCAAGCAGTTCTTCCAGCGTGGGAGGGGTAATGCCAAGATCCTGCGGCTGCGGCGGGAGATATACACCCTCCTGTTGGCTGCCATAGACAGGTCTGGGGGATTGAGGGGCATTCATGGACGGCTGCGGAGCACTGTAAGCGGGGACACGTGAAAAACTTCCGGGTCCGAAACCTGTTGCCTTTGGCGCAGCTTCGACCGGGGTCTGTCTTGTACCCGGACCGAAACCGCCGGCTCCGTATCTTTTCTCGGGAAGCGGAGAAACAACCGGGACAACGGGAGCCTGAACAGACATATGATCTTCATCCCGGACCGGTGTGTTGGAGATCATCTGGGAAGGCGACTGAGGCTGAACGCGCGGTTGAGAGGCAGCAGGCCCGAAGCGCGGTACATAACCGGTCGGTCTGGCCGGAGGCTGCCATTGCAGAGAGTCCTGCGAACGTCCGGATGCAGAGGAAGGACTCTGCCAGGCGGGACGGGACTGATAACTGACAGGAGCCTGATAAGCCGGGGTAGAGCTATATCTGGGTGCAGGACGTTCCACAGGCACTTCAGAGGCTGTAGGTGACTGAGATACAGGAATAGCAGGTGTAATTGTTTCTTCAGTCATCTCACTGGGGCAAAGCACTGATGAGATCTTGAATATGATTTCCTGCTTCGGCAAACCTGTACCCAGCACGATATTATTTTCCTTAGCCAGTTTACGCAGTTCAAGAACAGTATATGATTTCAGTTCTTCGACTGTCATGAAATAAACCTCCTTAGTTACCGCTGGCATTCGCCGGTCTGACAGCGAAGACAGCATCTCTGACAACTGCCTGTTCCACTTCGTGACGATATCCGGTAAATCCCGGCCCGTCGCAGAGCTCAAATCCGGCAGAACGCAAACAATCCTGAACTTTTTGAGTGGGGAGAGTCAATGTATTGAAACTGAGAGCAATTGCTCCTCCGGGAAGAAGAGCATTGAACCAGGACGGAAGTACCCGGTTCAGAAGGGAAGTGAAGGATTCGGTCCTTGAACCGGAAACCGGCGCGTGCTGTATGCCATAAGGAAGATCGCCGACGATCAGATGTGCACGGTTCTTTCGGAAAAGGTTTTCCGTAAGTGCCGTATCAGCCTGATACAGATTGAACATGCGGTTGTTATTGGCCTGCCAGTCTTCCTTTGAACCGGCAAAAACGAATTTTGTAACCGGGACTGAAGTTTTTCCGACTGTTTCGGATACTTTCTTCATGGAATGCTTCAAGCCGTGATACTTGAGATAACGCTCAAAGTAATCAGCTGATTCTTTCAAAGCTCCGGTATCGATATCCACCCCTGCCGCGTTCATCCCGCGCTGGAGTGCGCAAAAAGCGGTGGTGCCTTTGCCACAGATCGGATCCAGTACGGTGAGCGGCTGCTTTGTGAACTGAAACGCTGAAGCAGAAAGGGCGACATTGATCATAGCCCGGGTGAAGGTGGCGGAAGTTTTTCCTTTATATTTCAGAATCTCGGGGAGGTCTTCTTCAAGATAATCCAACCGGGGACGCTCAAGAGGGCGTAAAAGACCGTTTTCCATAGTTGCCATGAATGTGATGGCGCTGTGCCCGGAAATGATCCGAATCTGTTCTGACGACAGTGCATCGCAGTCAAGCAGCATAAAGGACGCGCTCCCGAGCTTTTCTATATGAACAGGGGAATTGATCCCCATAGAAAAAAGCATCGCGGACAGTTCGTTACAACCCAGACGATCTAATGACTCACGATATTTAATGTTGGTGTGTTGAATTAATTGGAAAGAATAGACGTTGAACAACCTCTTTTCATTTAACGATAATTAATTATACCAAAGCAAAACAAGCGATGCAAGAGGTTTTTACACGGTTTGCGGAACGCGGAAAGCATTGTGAATGAAGGGAAGGACTATGTATCGAATATGCTGGATGACACAAAAAAAGACCCTTTCCCAAATGGGAAAGGGTACTTTTTTTACCACTTACGCTTACGAGCGGCTTCAGCCTTCTTCTTGCGTTTTACGCTGGGCTTTTCGTAATGTTCACGTTTACGGACTTCCTGGAGGACGCCACTACGGGCGCACTGCCGCTTAAATCTCTTGAGCGCACTTTCCAGGGACTCATTTTCGCGAATACGTACCTCGGACACTTGTTATCCCTCCCCTCGCTCATCTCGCCCTGACAACAGAGGCCAGACGGACGGACGGTAAAACCGTATGATTATTATATCGGTTTTAAGGATTATCGTCAACTGTTTCCTTTTATTTTTTCAAAATTCATGTGAAGCCCTGACTGTGGAATTCACGGGACGGTGAAAACAGGTTGATTATCAGGCCATTTGATCAGCCATCTGTTCACCACCGAGAATATGGAAATGCAGATGGGGAACTGACTGACATGCATGTTTTCCGGCATTGGAAACGATTCTGAAGCCGTTTTCTTTCAATCCTTCCTGAAAAGCCACCTCACGGCAGGCACGAATACATGCGGCCAGTTCTTCATCGGAGGCTTCGTCCACAGCAGCGACGGAGGCAATATGCTTCTTCGGGACAACAAGAACGTGAACAGGTGCCTGAGGATTAATGTCGCGGAAAGCATAGACAAGATCATTTTCATAGACTTTGGCGGACGGGATCTCACCGGCGATAATCTTACAGAACAAACAGTTTTCCATTTTCATGGTCTCCTTTCAATCGTCAGGATAGTATTAAGCAATGACAGTTCCCATCATCTGGGAACCGTTTACTTCACATAAACGCACAGAAACAGGAATACCTCCCGCAATACCGGGATTGTTCCGAATCGACACCCGGATGTATTCAGGAGTATATCCATACCAGTAACCATCAATCTCTTCTTCCGGAATGACAGTGGTCACCTTGCCGGTCATGGAGGAAAGCCATAACTCAGAGACCTCGTTCCCGAGAGCAATCAGTTCACGGGCCCGTTTTTCCTTCTCAGCTTTTGTCAGCTGACCAGGCATGACGGCTGCCGGAGTATCCTCTCTGCGCGAGTAAGGGAATACATGAATACGGGCATAACCCACTTTACGGATGAATTCCCTTGTTTCCTGATATTCTTCTTCCGTTTCACCCGGGAAACCGGTCAGAATATCAGTTGTCAGTGCTGCGTCATGGAATGCCGAACGGATGTTGTTCACCGCTTTCATGTACATTTCCGTGTTATACTGCCGCTTCATCCTGCGCAGTACTGAATCACTTCCGGACTGAAGCGCAAGATGGAACTGGGGACAGACTTTATCCAGCTTTTTCAGTGTGTCTGCGAACTCGGCTGTCGCAATATTCGGCTCAAGACTGCCGAGCCGGATCCTGAGAATACCGGGGATTGACTGCAGCATTTCCAATACCGTCAGTAATGTTGTGCCGTCTTTCAGGTCTCTGCCGTAACTCGTCAGATGGATTCCGGTCAGTACGATTTCGTTATAACCTGCTTCACTCAGACGGAGCGCTTCTTCACAGATCTCACGCAACGGTCGCGAACGGATCGGACCGCGGACAGACGGAATAATACAGTAGGTACAGTGATTGCAGCATCCTTCCTGAATCTTCAGCGTTGCTCTGGTTCTTTCGGTTTGCGCAGAAACATAAAGGGATTCATATGGAGTATCAGCTTTCAGCGGTTCCACGGCACAGATCTGGCGCCCGGTTCGGACAGATTCATCCAGCAGGTCAACGACACGCACCCGATACTGGGTCCCGAGAATGACATCCGCGCCGGTGCTCATCAGCGCAGCTCCCTTTTTCTGTGCCAGACATCCGCAGAGAATCAGCTTACATTCCGGATACAGACGTTTCAGACGCCGTGCCAACTGGAGTGATTTCCTGTCACCGGTACCGGTGACGGTACAGGTATTGATCACATAGATGTCCGCAGGAGCATCAAATGGCACAACAGTATGACCGGCAGCAACAAAAAGCTCCAGCATCGCCTGTGTATCATACTGGTTTACTTTACATCCGAGAGTATGAAAAGCAACTTTCAAGACACTACTCCATTTCTCCGTAAAGGCACATGATTGCACACAATGCCGCCAGCCCGGCTGTTTCTGTTCGCAGGATCCGCGGTCCGAGCGTAACGGGACGGCAACCGTATTTTTTCAGAAAATCGATTTCTTTGGCATCAATTCCGCCTTCCGGACCGATCACGATCCCCAGGGAACGGATATCGGTATGCTCCGCTGCAAAAGCTTTCGGGCCGTATCCCGACTGGTCCTCCCAGGGAACAATCACAGCATCATGTTTACAGAACATGTCTGAAAGATCATTCAACCGGACAGGGGAGGCTACTTCGGGAATCAGGCTGCGTCCAGACTGCTTTCCTGCTTCCCGGGCAATCTTCTGCCACCGTTCCTGCTTCTTTTTCGCATCCTTCGCATCGGGACGGGAAACACACCGTTCCATCAATATAGGTACAATGGCTGAAATACCCGCCTCGGTGGCTTTCTGCACGATCCATTCCATTTTGTCCGCCTTTGGCAGTCCCTGGTAAAGCGTGACCTTCAGGGCAGGCTCCGCTGATGCAATCTCACCTGTGACCGTAACGGAGATCCGGCTTCCACTATCAGAATCCAGAACTGCGGAATAACGTTTACCGTCACTCATGAGTTCCAGCGGATCACCGGGCCGCATTCGAAGGACCCGAAGTGCATGAACGGTATCTTCAGGTGAAAGAAAAGCACGGCAGTCAGCAGTAACAGTTCCATCCGCGTAGAAGCGATGCATCAGTTGTGCCTCCTTGAAAGGATCGCAACCCATTCGCCTTTGTGGACAATTTCAAGGACTGAATACTGAGCAGCGTTCAAAGCATCAAGGACATCCTGTTCACGTTCCTTAATGATACCGGAACAGATAAACAGACCGCCGGGAACGATATGTTCATTCAGAGGCGCGGCAAAGAAACAGATGACATCGGCAATGATATTTGCCACACAGACTTCGCAGACGGCATCATTCTTCTCGAGCAGGTTTCCCTCAAGTACGGTGATCCTGTCTGAAAGACCGTTGTGTTCCACGTTTTCGGCGGCAACTTTGACGGCGGAAGGATCGATATCGATCGCGACCACTTTCTCCGCTCCTGTCAGTGCTGCACCGATTGCCAGGATTCCGCTTCCGGTACCGACATCGATGACACGGTCGCCGGGCTTCACATTCTTTTCCAACAATTCAAGACACATGCCGGTGGTTTCATGCTGTCCGCTTCCAAAGGCCATACCGGGATCGATCTCAATGATCCTGTCGCCGGGACCGGGTGTGTAAGGCTCCCAGGTGGGTTTGACAATCAGATGTTCACCTGCCCGGAAAGGCTTATAATATTTCTTCCATACCTCAGCCCAGTCTTCATCCTTCACATTTTTTGTTTCAGCTTCCAAAGTGCCGAAACTATCCGCGAATCCTGTTTTCAGGAGCGCCAGCCGGCTCTTTAGGTCGGCAAAGGTCTCCGGAAAGGATGCCCCCGGTTCGAACCAGGCATGAACCTGAACATCTTCGGGCATATGCTCGATCATATCCGGATCGATGATTTCCCAGATGCCATTGGGCTTTGAAGGATCCGGAATATCGGCGCGATCCTCGACCATGGTACCGGTTGCGCCTTCCTGCACGAGCAGATCAGAGACAGTATCGGCTCCTTCAGTTGTGGTATGAACGATCAGTTCTATCCATTCCATAATCAATCTCCTCCTGATATCAAGGTCTGAAATGTTGTATGCCGCGAAGCAGCTGATATTCACGAATATCACGAACGGTTGTGTACATGTATCTCGTCAGTATGGTGCCGGTACGGTAGTATAAACAAATGAAAGGGCAATCCTCCGCAAAGACTTCCTGAATCTGGTAAAGGACATTCCGGTATTCCTCCTGCGTTTTACAGGTGCGCAGTTCATCACAGAGCGCATTCATACGATCACTGCGATAACGGTAATAATTTCCGGTATTGGCGCGCATAAGCAGGAAACCGGGATCAGGGCAGAAGTCCATGGAATAAGCAACCAGAGCCAGGTTGAATGATCCTGCGGAAAGCTTTTCCTGAATGCCGCCCATGGACATGGGCGTTATCTTGGTGGAGATCCCGACATCTGCCAGCATCTGGGCAATCATGTTTGCGGCCTCGATACGGACATTGTTGTCCGGCTCCTCATAAACGTAAAAACTCAGGTGAAGATTGACTTTCTTTCCTTCATCGTTCAAACGATCCAGGATCCCGTCTTCATCGGAATCCTCCCATCCGGCTTCATATAAAAGGCGCCGGGCTTCATCCGGATCGTACGTAAAATAGCCGGAAAGACTGTCATTATACATCCAGGTCCCCGGCATCATGGGCGTATCCGCGGCAATTGCCATATCACTGTAAACCTGGGAGATGATCTTATCGGGATCGACCGCATAGCGGATCGCCATGCGCACTTCTTTTGTCAATTCACTTGATGAATTGTTCATTCCCAGCACTTCGAGCTGATTTGTGCGATAAGTGACGGACAGGGCGTTGGTCCCGTTTTTGAACTGTGCCGCTCCGATAGAACGCGTAAATACCGCGTCGACATTCGCGTATTCATAACTTTCTATGACATCGGAAGCGGTCTGACGGAAATAGACCATGATATCGTGGACCTGCGGCTGAGTTTGCCACCAGTGCGGATTCGCCTCAAGCCACATATAATCTCCGGCAACAAAGGTCGCGATCGTATATGGTCCTGTACCGGCAGGGTTATCAAGCTTTACCTGTGATGCCGGAATGATCGGATAGACCAGCTCATACAGGAGTCCGTAATATTTCCGTTTTGCTTTGATAACGACAGTGTAGTCATCCTTGGCAGAAATGGATGTAATGAAGTATTTCAGGTTGACGTAAAAACCCTTGTCTTCGGTATTTTCATCATTGGCCCGGGCAAGGATCTCCTGAGTCGTGGCTACAACATCCTGAGCTGTCAACGGAGTACCGTCTGAAAAAACAATTCCTTCGCGAAGGTGAAAAGTCCAGGTTTTTCCATCGGATGACATTTCCCAACTCTCGGCCAGTCCAGGCTGAGGCGTATAGTTATCGTCAATAATGATCAGGCTTTCCCAAACCAGATCATAGAGGGAAAGTATATCGCGTTCCTGTGGATCCAGAGGACGGATGACAATGGTCTTGCTGCTCTGAATCCCGATCGAGATCGAATCTCCGACATTTGAAGCGAGCCCTGTTTCAATCGGCAGTGACGGAAGCAGGAGACAGATCAGTATCAGGAGACAGATCGTCTTCCGTAAAATAGAGCGCGTTGTAGATACCATAATCCTGAGTCACTCTCCCAATATAGGTTTTGGTTGGCCCGTCGCCAAGGGCATTCAGATCAAGTGTGATCCCGTCCGGACTATTTTTCGGATCGGAAAGCCAGCCGGTAACCTGTCCCTGACCGGCATGGTAAGCTGCCGAGACACAAACAGGATCGCCGCGGAAAAGTCCGGAAAGGTAGTGAAGATACCAGCATCCAAAGCGGATATTTGTTTCCGGATCATACATCCGGTCAAAACTGTATCCCTCAATGTTCAGTTTATGAGCGATCCATTCGGCCGTGTCCGGCATGAGCTGCATCAGCCCGCGGGCTCCGACGGAAGATTCCGCTCTTGGACGGAATGAACTTTCATTCATGATGATCGCGGACACGAAACCGGGTTGCAGATTGAACTCTTCAGAATATGTCCTGATGGCTTCTTCCCAAACAATGGGATGATTGTCAACCACGCGCTGAAAAGCTGCTTCACGTTTGTCGGACTGCTGCTTAAGATACCCCTTCATAAGGGCTGAAGCAGTGATCATTGCCAGCAGGACAAAGAAGACCGTAACTACTGATGTCAGAAGCCATGAAGGCATTTTCCATTCCACTTTCGTTTCCCGGGGCTCCGGACTCCTGACAGCAGATGGTCTTTCCATGACGTCGGGAGGAACGGAACGCTGAGAACGGCGTGGAGAAGGAGAAACGCCAGAATCGTTCCGGAACTTCATCTCATCGGTTAAGGCAGGGCTTTTGTTTCCGACAGATGCAGCGGATATATAACGATCTGAACGGCGCTTGCGAGAAATCGCAATGGTTTCGGTCGGCGAGCTGCTCAGCTTGCGTTCGGCTTCAAGAAGAGGCGGGATCTTCGCTCGTGTTTCCGTTATCGGCCCTTCGGTGGAGATCACTACAGCGGATCTTGCAGCTTTTTCGTCCACGGGCATCTGACTTCCGATCCGCTGCTGTGCCTGTGATTCATCAAGACCGTCACGGTTCATCAGCCTCTCCAGCTGAAGCTGTCCGGGAAGCCAGGCACACCATACGGTATCACAAAGCAAATCCAGTTTTTTTTCAAACAGGAGCGGCATATCGAGAACACAGAACTCTGTATGTTTCAGCCTCTCTTCGGCAATACGTTCCCGGATCCGTCCGAGAAGCATCGGCTGCATGATGCTGTCAAGTTTCTGCAGAGCGGAACGATCGGAAAATACAACGCCGGCAAGTGCCTTCCGGTTCAGTGAACCGTCCTCGTGGAAAACAGAGGGACCAAAGGCTTCACGGATAGATGGCAACGCGATCCCGCCGGGTACAGTCAGTTCACGGGAAAGCTTATCCCCGTCGATGATGACACATCCCAGAGAAGAAAGCATATCACTGATATTGCTTTTTCCGCAGGCAATTCCGCCCGTCAGTCCGATGATCCGCATATGATGCTCCCTTTAATGAAAAATCAGCCCGGCAGACCGGAGGCTGTCGGGCCGGCTTGTTCAAATCAGAATTTGCTCTGGAGCAGTTTGGCTTTCAGTTCCTTTTCCATCGCGTAAAGCTGTTTTTCAGCTTCAATCCGCTTGGTATGACCTTCGGACTGAATGGTCATCACTTCGTTGATGGTATCGATCAGATCCTGATTTGTTTTGACCAGAGTTTCGATATCGATAATGCCGCGTTCGGCTTCCTTCGCGGTTTCAATTGTTCCGACCTTCAGGGTTTCTGCATTCTTGCGGAGCAGTTCGTTGGTCATGTCTGTCACGGCTGTCTGAGCCTGCAGAGCCTGCTGACTGTGATGCAGTCCGAGAGCAAGGACCATTTGATTCTTCCAGAGAGGAAGGGTGTTGCTCAATGTGGACTGGATCCGTTCAACAAGCAGACTGTCATTATTCTGCAGCAGACGGATCTGGGGTGCGGTCTGAATGGATACCTGGCGTGTCAGCTTCAGATCGTGAAGTTTCTTTTCGAACCGGTCGCACTGAGCTGCCAGGTCATTTGCTTTCTGTGCATCCATGGCATCTCCGCTGTTCTGCGCCTTTTCAAGCAATTCCTTCAGTTCACCCTCACGAATCTCCTTCAGCTTTTTGTCACCGGCAATAATGTACAGGGTCAGTTGACGGAAGTATTCACTGTTTTTGTCATACAGTCTGTCAAACATGGCAACATCCTTCAGAAGTTGTGCCTGGTATGCTTCAAGACTGTCGGCGATTTTCTCCACATCAACGGAGACGGAATCATAACGGGCCTTCATCCGTGTGATCTTGCTTTCACCTTTTGCAAAGAGCTTACGGAGACCCTTCGGTTCTTCACTGTCGGATTCAAAACCTTTCAGCTGGGTGACCAGATTGACGAGCATATCACCAACCTCACCGGTCTCCTGAGCCTTAACGGCACTCAGGGCAGTGTCACTGAAGTCGGCGATACGTTTCTGGGCATCGGCACCGTAACGGAGTACATGTTCCGGATTATTGATATCCAATTGAGTCAGGAAGGTATCGATGGCCTTACGCTCAGCATCGGAGAGGATGGAATCATCCAGTTCGGGAGCAGGTTCCGGCTGTGCGGGAGCAGGAGCTGCCTGCTGAATACTCTCGGTTACGGGAACTTCAGCTTCGGGAGCTTCGGGGGCAAGATTCAGGGAAAGCTGGGGGATCTGGTTGGATTCAGTCATGGTAATGCTCCTCCTCATTTTTTCTCGTTGCTAATTGTATTGCAGGAAACAGTATCCGACGATAAGGGGATTTCTTCGTCCGGGGGAAGCTGTATGACAGGCACGCCGCCGTTACGGAATTGTTCTTCGGCAGCGGTGACAGCGGAGTAAGTGCTGACTTCTTCGGATATAGCATCCTGAAGAGGTTTTGTATAGCCGTCGCGTACCAGCATGGTTTCCAGTACATCCAGATCTGTATCCATGTCCATCATGTTATCACTGTGCAGCAGTTCCAGCTGCTTTTCGCAGACGGTATTGATCATGGAATATCCTTCCATGGCAGCTGATCCAGCTTTCTGCAGTTCATTTCCCGTGATCCCGCGCTGCTTCATCACACAGTAGTTGTTGAGCAGTTTTGTTGCGGTTGGAAGATAGTAATGGATAAATTTGCGGATGCGTGAAGCTTTTTCAGGAGCTTCGGACACACTCCGAAGGATCTGACGCGTCTTTTCATCAAAAGTTCCGACCGAGGCGGAAAGTTCATCTTCGTCGGTGAGCAGCTTCAGATTCTCTTCAATCTGTTCAACCAGACGAAGTCCGCTGTCAATCATCGGATCAGCAATCGGATCACCTGTCAGAGGGATCTGGCGGGACATTTCCGCCTGCTGACGTTCACGGTCCTGACGATTATGCGTTGTAGTGTCAAGCGGGCTGAACATCACTCCGCCGACAGCTCCGGCGGCAGTGCCTGCAAGCAGTGCGGGGATCAGGGAATGTCCGCTGAAACCGCCAATCAGACCGACAACAGTGATTCCGACGATTCCGAAAGCGATCAGAGCTGCTTTCAGGTTGAAATTCTTTTTTCCATTCTTCTTTCCGGACATGCACTGACCTCCTTTCCGGTGTTGCGGGCAAGTTACTCATATTCTTATATATTATAGCACAATAAGGGTTTACTGAAAAGGGAAAAAGCTCAATCTTACTCTTTCTGCCACAGGTCATAGTGATCCTGCTGCAGTGCGTGCAGAAAGCGCTCCGGTGCCTCTGGAAAACGGGTCTTCAGGGCACGGATGAGTTCCTTCATTTCTTCACGTTTGGTTTCTCCGTTGGCGGGACAGGGAGAAATTACGACAGGTAGTTCAAGTTCCTTTGCCATGTGTTTAACATGCTTTTCGGGAAGATAGACCAGAGGCCGGATCACGGTGATACCTGTACGGGACATGAAGGACTTCGGATGAAAGGTATGGAACCGTCCTTCATAAAAGAGACTCATCAGGAGTGTCTCGATGGCGTCATCACGATGATGCCCGAGCGCAAGTTTGTTACAGTGATAGTCATTACAGAGCTCAGCCAGGACAGCACGGCGCATCTTTGCGCACAGAGCGCAGGGATTTTTTTCGTGACGGAAATCAAAAATGATCTCACCAATCTGAGTTTCACGGATCACATATGGTACGTCCAACTGATCACAGAGACCGGAAACCGCGGAAAGATCGAACGGTTTCAGACCGAGCGTGACTGTAAAGGCAATGATACTGAAGTCTTTATGGCTGAATTTCCGGTACAGCGCGAGCGCATGAAGCAAAAGAAGACTGTCTTTCCCACCTGAAACACCAATACCGATCCGGTCACCGTCTTCAATCAGGGAAAAGTCAGTATCTGCTTTACGGATACATCCAAGCGTCGTTTTCAACGATAGAGCCTCCTTATGGTTCGAGTATACGAATGGATGTGTTATCGGTATGGCACATCCAGATCCTGTTCCAGCGGACGGCCAATCTGTTAAGGGCCTGTCTTGCCGCGGCTGCATTGATAAACACACCGAAGACCGCGGAACCGCTTCCGGTCATAACTGCGTCAAGAGCACCCTGCGTTTTCAGCGCTTCAACTGCTTCGCTGATTGCCGGCTGCATGGTGCAGCTGACCGGCTGCAGAACGTTGAAAAGGGCACCGGGAATATTTCCTGTACGTCCGTTTTCAATGATATCGGAAACTGCATCCATACTGTAATCATGTTCTTCCTGTCCGGCATGCCATGCTGTGAAGACTTCGCCGGTGCTCAGGCCGTGACATGGCTGGATCACAACAAGCCAGTACAGATTTTTGCACGGGATATTGACCATCTTTTCACCGATCCCGGTCACACGCGTCAGACCACCGCGCAGACAGAAGGGTACATCGGCGCCCAGTGTCAGGCCGAGTTCTTCAAGCGTCTCCTGTGAAAGGCCGAGATTCCAGAAATGGTTCAAACCGAAGAGAACACCTGCCGCATCGGCACTTCCTCCACCCATGCCGGCTCCGACAGGGATCCTCTTATGAACGTGAAGAGCACACCCGGCATCCGGACAATACCGCTCACGCAGCAATTCCGCAGCACGCCGGGCAAGATTCTTTTCATCAGGACGTACAAGGGGTTTCCCGGAAGTGGTCAGTGTGATGCGCTCCGAGGGAAGGATCGTGATCTCGTCAGCAAGCGAGACAGGCTGCATCAGCATATCCATCAGATGATAGCCGTCTTCACGGACTCCCGTGATATCAAGAGACCAGTTGATCTTCGCAAAGCTTTCAATAAGCATTTATTTCCCTCCTGCGCAGGACTTCAGGTTTCCGGATTATGATACTTCATTGATTGTAAAAGTTCAATCCTGCTTTTCAAAACACCAGGGAACTGATATAATTTTAGTGAAACAACAGAAAGAAAGTGACCCGAATGACGAAACAGCCTGTACTGATCAATCTTTTCTCCACGGCACATTACGGTGATGGAATGCCGGACCTGCCCATGCAGCTGATGTTGAAGGGTGAGCTGACCGTCGAAGACAGAAAAACCATGATTCATTACTGTGAAACCGATAAGGATGAGGAAAGCGGACAAGTGATCAACACCGACATTCAGCTGACTGTGGAAGCACAGCAGGTAATGATGGAAAGGAAAGGACCATTCAGTAATACTATGGTCTTTGCAAAGGGGAGACGCTTCGAAGGGATCTATGTAACTCCATTCGGAGAAATGGACATGGCTACCTATACCCATGCCGTACATTGCGATATCGCTCCGGAAAAAGGAACGATACGCCTGAAATACCAGCTCGATGTTCAGGGAAGCTATGCCTCAACCAACGAGCTGCGGTTGGAATATGTGGCAGACGGCAATGAAAATGTACAATGAACGAAAACAACTGCAGGAACTGCTTGCGACTGTTCGTACAGAGAGAAAACCGGCTCTTCGGAGAAGCGAAAGCGATGAATATTTGTTTGCCACCGATCTGCCCGCAATCACGGATGCGGAGAACCTGAGACTTTTCACGGAGACTGCGGAAAACGAAGGCTGGGCGTGGATAATCAGGTCCGGATGGCTCTTGCTGGATATGGTCCTTAAAAGAACGGTCATTATTGCCGAACGGTTTCCGGAATCCGAAGCCTGCGCCGGAATTCTGAAAAGACATCCGGAACGCAGGGACGGAAAACGGGAGTGGCGTGAGCTTTACAAAGCCTGCGAACAGGGCGGCATAATTGAAAGGGCGGCGTTCCGGAAGCTTCATTCTGAAATGGCGATTGCCCTCAGAGAACACAAAGATCTGCCGGAACTGGAGATCTGCTGGAAGGAGAATGACTGATGCTGATCACTCATATCGCACATTCCGAATTCCTGATCGTTACGGAGAGCGGATACCGTATAGTAACGGATCCATGTGATGCTTCCTGCGGCTATCCCGTCAGGGAAATAGCCGCTGATACTGTTCTGGTTTCCCACCATCATCATGATCATGACGCGGTGGACCTGATCGAAGGAGAACCCACTGTAATTGATTATGCGGGGGTCCGTACGATCACACCGGATATCCGGCTGACCGCGATCGCCGGTTGGCACGATGACGCGCATGGCGCGAAGCGGGGTGGAAATCTGATGTTTATTCTGGAAGCGGAAGGACTGAAAATCGCACATCTCGGTGATATCGGATGTATGCCGGAAGAAAGCGATCTGGAAATGCTGAAAGGTCTGGATCTGCTCATGATCCCGGTCGGAGGATTCTTTACGATCGATGCTGGAAAAGCCAAAGAACTGATTGGACGGATATGTCCCAAGACGGTTATCCCGATGCACTATCGGACGGAATATAACGCACAATGGCCGATTGCCCCGGTGGATGATTTCCTGAAGCTGACGGACGGTGATTATGAACATGTGGCTCAGATACGCGTCACTGCCGAAGATGTGGATTGCCTTCCGGATACCATCGTTCTGAAAGAACCGGAATGTGATATGTGACTTTATTTTCGGATAACCGGGTAAACAAATATTGAACAGTGGACTGTGAAAGCGGAAATCAGTTTCCGATATCACAGTCCACTTGTTTTTAACAGTATTTCCGGTCAAAACGCCGCTTTGACAGTGAAGTGAACGAACGCCGGATCAGATAACGTACCCGTGCAGGCTTATCAAGACACTTACGGCAGGCGAGGGATGCTTCGCGAATTAACGCGGAATCATCCGTGTTCGGAGTCACATGCCCGTAACAGATCAGGGAGATACATTCTCCGGCTGTTCTGAGAGATATATCGCAGGTACCTTCATGATCACAGCGGCGGGTAAAGGTCATGGGTGTCTCGCCGGGCCGGATATCCAGACCGGAAGCATGAAGAACATCGAACAGGTCCTGCGTCCAGACTTTCCACACTCCGTATTCACCGGTGCCTTTCGCTGCCTTCTTTGACATTCTTTCGGGATCTGTGAAACGTATACGGAGAACGATGGCTGTAATGATTGCGGCAATCAGCAGAATGAGCAACAGCAAGCCATTGAAAGTACCTTCTCCCTGATCCGCAACCGGGGAATGATCGGTTGAATTCGGCTCTGAAGGAGCGGGGGTGTCGAATGAAGTCGGAACAGGTGATGGTGTCGGAGAAGGAGTCGGAGCGTCAGATCCTTCCGGTACAGGTGTCGAAGAGGCATCGGGGGAAGGCTCGGGTGACGAAGTCGGTGCCGGTGACGGAGAAGGTGTTGGGTCGGACTTCTGACGATCCTGACCGGCATTGTCCGCACTGACTGGCGTTGCGTCAAATGTGACCCACCCGAAGCCGGAAAAATAAACCTCTGTCCAGGCATGAGCGTCTTTACCCGTTATTACGGTGTTACCGGATTCACCGGGTCGGACAAGGTACCCTTCAACATAGCGTGCAGGAAGACCAACCATCCGGCAAAGCACGGTCATAGCGGAAGCAAAGTAGGTACAATAGCCTTCCTTTGTATTGAAGAGGAAGTTGGTGACAAAATCGAGATCTTCCGGCTGATCGGATACATCCAGCTTGTAACGGCAGTTACGTGATAGCCAGTTCTGGATCGTGAAAGCTTTTTCGTATGGTGTGACGGCATTTCCGGAAGCGGTGACCGCCAGATCCCATACCCGGGACTCGAGATGATCAGGAAGTGCGGTGAAGGTCTTCATGATCTCCGGCATTGCCGGATCTTCTGAAAGGGCGCAGACATCAATCAGATTGTTGAGACCGGGGGTTCCGGAAATGAAATTGTATGCTGTACCGGAATATGTATCGCCCGGCTGAAGATCGCGGGTGATAAAGACTTCTGATGACGCGTTGTAATATGGTATCAGACTGCCGCCGGGACGAAGCTCGCGAATGCGCTGGGGAAGAAACAAAGTGGAGGTATTCTCGGACAGGATACGAACACTGAAATCGACCGGCACGAATGCGGAGACAAATGATCCGGATGCGGGAAGATCCATATTGAATACAGACGCACGATGCTTCTGCCACGCACGGGCTGACCAGAGATATCTTCTGCCGCCTGCTGTGTTCCTCCAACTCCGGCCATCGTATTCATCCATGGTAACACCGCGAAGCCACAGCTTTTCCGGGGTGGACACTTCCATGACCGGATTATCCGTCAGTTCTGCTTTCCCGCCAAGCTGACCGCGGCCTTGCGGATAGTATCCTTCATCCGCCAGCGAAAAAACATTGCGGGGATCCGTAAAGAAGAATGTGTCAGTGACGGTCTGACGAAGTTCATCGGCGGTTTCTTTCATACCGGGGATCATGATATTTTCTTTCGGCGTGATCAGAAGCGTGAGAACTACGAGTCCCGCAGCCCAGGGGAGCAGCCGGAGTACCGATACTTCCGGATCGGAAAAACGGATCATAAAAATGATGGATGCCGCTGCAGCCGGAGCAAACAGCCAGAGAAGATCAAACCGGTCAAAATACCAGATAAGGACAAAATCAAAGAGCGAGAGCAAAAACAAAATGATTCCGCCAAAGTCGGCAACCGAAAGCCAGAAAACAATCAGGGAAATCAATACGGCAGTCAGGATCGCGGCTTCCTGCCCCACAAGGGTCAGGGAAGCGGGAACGCCATTAAAGTGAAGCGTGGCGCCCAGCAGAATGTCACCGGCAAGTAATGTGCCTTTACCTGCAAATAGCCAGACAGTGACGCCCAGTATAAAGACGGACGGCATGACAATATTACTGATCCGGTTGAGTCTGCAAAGCTCAAAAGCGATCAGTACTGCCGAGGCGGTCAACAATGCCGGCAGAGAATATGGCAAAAGGTCCGAAATCCCGAGAAGCGGGAGGAGGAGACCTGCTGTTTCAAGCCAGGCAAGCAGAAGATGCGGAATATTCTTTATGACCTTTTCCTTCACAGGTGATCCTCCTTTCTGCGGAATTGTGTACTGACTAATGATCAGACCGGATCGGGAGAGACATACGATACTTCAACAGAAGACTGACTGAGCTTGCCGATCAGAGGAAGAACGCGTGAGTCATTCGGCGCAAATGTGACGAGATACAGCCGGACAACAGGCCCCATCCGGCGGATACGGATCATCATATCCACCAGATTACTGTTGAGACGCGCGGTCACAATGACCGCACAACCGACTTTTCGCAATCTTTGGGATTCCATCTGCAGAACCTGTTCGAATTTTTCGGAAGCGCTGAAATCCACACGGCACAGATTGTCATACGCAATTGCGATCCCGGTGTTCCGATCGATTTCAACCGGATGCGTTCCAATCAGCGGCAGGCGGAAAGTATGATCAGTCTTCAGCAGATCCTTATAGACAGACGCTGTGGTTTCAAGCAGGGTGTCACGAATATCGGCCCCCGCTTCCGGATGCCCCCAGTCAGGCGGACGGGAACAGTCCATGAGGATCAATGCCTCAGAAAGGACCGGCTCGTCATATTTTCGCACCAGAAGTTCGTTTTTTCGGAGAGAAAGTTTCCAATGGATTTTCTTGATCGGGTCTCCCGATTGGTAAGAACGGATATCGGAGGGTGAACTCAGGTCTTCTGTAGCACGCGACATGATCTCACTGCCGGGGTCACCGGGTGCGAAACTAAGGGGATCCGTATCAAATGTTGACGGCAGGATCACCAGTTCACCCAGCGTATTGACAGTACGGCGTGTCACGGAAAAGAACCCCGTAAGGTCTTCAATCAGGCATTCGCGGATACCGGGATGCGAAACCCCGACATGTGAAGCACGGAACGGGAGAACAAGTTTTTGTACGCGTCCGGGCATATCCTTCAGACGGACATGCTTTTCCGGTTCATCCGGAAGCGAGTCAATCAAGAGAAGAACAGGCGCGACAGGAATGAGACCGCGATGAGAAACGGTCAGAGTCAGACTGACATCTTCGCCGCGGCTGACTGTCCGGGAAGAAAGAGATATTTCCGCACGAAGCGTGGAGGAAGCGCGCAGCACACTGATCAGAGAAAGCAGGATCATCAGTGCCAGAACGATCGCGAGTGCAAGAAACACAGCCGTTCCGGTCGAAAATGCAATGACCAGACAGCAAAGGAGGATCCCAAGACATATAAACAGACCGGAATGACATTTCATAACTTTACGGGGACCGCTGTATTCTGCAGGATCGTAAGGAGGATCTGCTCGGCGGTCATCCCTTTCATACGGGCTTCGGGAGACAGAACCATACGGTGCGCGAAAACAGGAAGCAGCATATGCTGAACATCTTCGGGCAGGATGAAATCACGTTCATCAAGAAGCGCACAGGCCTGAGCTCCGTGAATGAGCGCAATTGCCGCACGTGTGGACGCACCGAGCTGAAATGCGGGCTCACGTCGCGTTGCAGCCGCAAGTGAAGCAACATAGGCACGTACTTCCGGAGAACAATAGACATGAGTGACCTGTTCCTGCATCTGGAGGATATCATCGGCGGTACAGACTGGTTCTATCGTTGTCAGGGGCTTCACAGAGCCTGAGTATCTTTCAAGAACATCCATTTCCTGTTCCAGAGTGGGATAGCCGATAGAGATACGCAGGAAGAAACGGTCGACCTGCGCTTCAGGAAGCGGATAGGTACCAACGAATTCACCGGGGTTTTGTGTCGCAAGGACTATGAAAGGGGCGGGCAGGGGATGAGTGATCCCGTCGACAGTAACTTGATGTTCTTCCATTACTTCCAGCAGGGCGGATTGTGTTTTCGGACTGGTACGGTTGATCTCGTCAGCCAGAATGATCTGGCTCATGACGGCACCTTCCTTGTATTCCATCTCGCCTGTCTTGAAGTTGACAAGTGTGAAACCGGTGACGTCGGAGGGCATCAGATCGGGAGTGAACTGAATACGGCGGAATGAACAGTCGAGGGATTTGGCCAACGCGCTGGCGAGGGTAGTCTTGCCAACTCCGGGGACATCTTCAATCAGGACATGACCTTTACAGAGCAACGCAATCAGAGCATATTCGATTGCTTCTTCCTTACCGACAATGGCTTTGCTGATGGCTGTCTGAAGCCGCTGGATGATCTGACCCGGATTGAACATATTATTAATGACCTCCAAAGAGATAATAGTCTTTCTGCAATTGTTTATTATAAACAAAAGGGAAAGAATAGGCAAGATAACGCATGGTGTGTTATAATAAACAGGAGTACGCACGCGGATATGATGAATCACGGAGGAACCGGATGAAGGAATCGGATGAAGGAATCATTCGTCTGAAGACAGTTGATTCCACCAATGCTTTTCTGAACCGACTGGGAAGAGAAGGAGCCCCTGAAGGAACAGTCTGTGTCGCGGATGAACAGACTGCCGGCAGGGGAAGAATGGACCGGACCTGGCATTCACCTGCCGGTCAGGGCTTATGGATGAGTATCCTGTTGAGACCGTCTGTGACGATGAAGGATGCAGGTCTTTTGTCATTTTGCGCTGCGCTGGCTGTATCTGACGTGCTCGGTTCCGTGGCCAACATTGATGCAGGTATCAAATGGCCGAATGACCTGGTCTGCAACGGGAAAAAGATCTGCGGGATCCTGTCCTCATGCAGCCTGATGCCTGACGGAACATACCACACCGTGGTCGGAATGGGTATCAACCTGAAAAAGAATGCTTATCCGGAAGAACTGAACGACAGAGCTACTTCCGCGGAGGAAGAGAACGGAAGAATGCCCGATACGGAAGCGCTGATACATTCATGCCGTGAGAGAATCATGCACTATAAGCATTTCCTTGAGACCGGCAGAAAAGAACAGCTGATTGACAAAATCACAGAGAGATGCGTAACACTCCGGAAAATGGTCATAGTCAGCGGAAACGGCCGGAAAGAAATCATGGGTATCGCTGAATCGATCGGCCCGGATGGTGAACTGATCATTGCCTGTGAAGACGGCCATTATGAAAAGATCATTTGCGGTGATGTTTCAGTCAGGGGAGTGATGGGATATGTGTGAGATCTTCGGAATCGGTACTGACATCGTGGAAATATCCCGCATGGAAAAGTATGCCGAAGACAGCAGGTTCCTGAATCGGTTTTTCACAGATGAGGAGATCGCCTATATTCATTCCCGGAAGAAGGGCGCGTCTCAGACCATGGCAGGGATCTACGCTGCCAAAGAAGCAGCTGTAAAAGCAATGGGTACAGGTATCGTATTTGACCTGAAAGAGATCGGAGTAACACATGACGATCAAGGAAAGCCGGAATACAAAATAAGCGGTAAAGCGTCTGATTATCTCGCGGGACGTCGGAGCTGCCTTTCAATCAGCCATGATGGCGGGATGTCGGTTGCATTCTGTGTGATCACTGAATATACGGAAGGATGAACGGAACCATGAATCCATATGTCAAGCTTATTATCGCTTCTCTGCTCGCTCCGCTGGTTGCCGTTCTTTTCCGGTTGGCGGAGAAGAGAACGCGCTTCGGGAAAATCTGTGGTGCGGCTAAACAGCTCGTTATTGGTATTGCCTTTGGCGGGCTGGCTGTTCTGGGAACCGAGTGGGGAATCGATATCAACGGAGCCCAGGTCAATTGCCGTGATGGGGCCGTACTGGCAGCAGGACTGTTTTTCGGCGGCCCTGCCGGAATCATTGCGGGCCTGATCGGCGGCATCGAACGCTGGTTTGCCGTCCTGTGGGGAATCGGTTCATACACAAGGACAGCATGTACCATATCCACCATCATAGCAGGCTTTTATGCGGCAGCGCTTCGTAAGTATCTTTTTGATAATGAACACCCGGGTATTCTGATGAGTACTGCTGTCGGCGTGGTCATTGAGGTGTTCCATCTGACCATGGTTTACGTGACCAACATGAATGATGCCGCTCAGGCAACCTATATCCTTCGTCACGTTTCTGTCATTCAGATTGCATGCAACAGCCTGACTGTCGCGACGACATCGGTTCTGATCACTTTACTGAACAGGGAGAAACTGATCGATACCGGCGATGACGCTCATCTGAACACCAAAGTTCAGCGGAGAATGCTGTATGCCTTTATTGTCACATATTGTATCACGGCTGTTTTTACGGTGAACCTGCAGAAGGGAGCTTCGTTGAAGCATACGGAGCAGACACTGTTCAGCAGTCTCAGCAGTTTGAATGAAGACGCGAAAAAGAATCCGGATGTGCTCCGGGACGCGCATGATTCGGTCGGTGTCAGCGGGTTTGTAGTCACCTTTACGCCGGATGCCTCTCAATCCATGAATTTTTCTGAAGAATGGAATGAACTGTCCCAGGAAGCAGTCAATTTCCTGAAAGGGCAGGAAGATCACAGAATGTTTTCCATGGACGAACAGGGCTCCACTTTCTTTGGCATGACAAGCACAGGAGACGGTTATCGGGCGCTCGCTGTCATCTCACAGGAGGAAGCATTTGAACTCTACTATACAGGCATGATCGTCACAGAGTTTATGGAGATCCTGATCTGCGCCATTCTGTTCGGTCTGATTTACCGCCTGATCAGGAAGCAGGTCGTTGAAAAACTGGTTTCTGTCAATGACTCACTTCACAGGATCACGGAAGGACACCTTGATGAAAAGGTCAATGTCCGTTCCAGTAATGAATTCAACCGGCTTTCAGATGATATCAATTCCACCGTTGATACTTTGAAAAAATACATTTCCGATGCAGAAAACAGAATTGAAGCGGAACTGGAACTGGCGAGAAACATTCAGGCGTCTGCTTTGCCAGGTGACGGATCTGTTTATGACGGACGCAAGGAATTTGAAATATACGGAATGATGGACCCGGCGAAGGAGGTTGGCGGTGACTTTTACGATTTCTATCTGACAGAGCAGACCCGTCTGAATTTCATGGTGGCGGATGTTTCAGGGAAAGGAATTCCTGCGGCTATGTTCATGATGACTGCCAAAACAGAACTGAACAATCTTACTTTAGCCGGAAATACGATCGAACGCAGCTTTACCCTCAGCAATAACATGCTTTGCAAGCATAACGATGCGGGCATGTTTGTCACGGCATGGCAAGGCCAGCTGAACCTGGAAAACGGAAGTTTCCATTATGTGAATGCCGGACATAATCCGCCGCTGATCAGACGGAACGGAGGGGACTTTGAATACCTGAAAGGAAAGCATGGTTTTGTTCTGGCCGGGATGGAAGGCCTGAAGTATTCATCCCAGAAACTGATCCTTGAACCCGGAGACGTGATTTTCCTCTATACGGACGGAGTTACGGAAGCAACAGACGCTGATAACCGTCTCTACGGGGAAAAGAGACTGCTTGAAACGCTGAACCGTGTACGGGACCTACCTGTCGGGGATCTGTGCAAATATGTCAAAGACGATGTTGATTCCTTCGTCGGAGACGCGCCTCAGTTTGACGATATTACCATGGTGGCTGTTCGCTATCTTGCAGCTAGCCAGATACGGCAGGAGTTCCGGCTTGACTTTGCTGAAGCCGAAATCAATGATGTCGAAAAAACAATGGTATTGTTTGAAAAAGAAATGGAAGACCGGGAATATCCGACCAAGGTGATCCGTCAAATCAGTGTGGCGATCGACGAACTGATGAGCAATATCATCAAATACGGATACCCTGAACACAAAGGACCGATCAGTGTTTCCATGTATGAACTTACCGGTACGAACATGCTGAAAGTTCAGTTCACTGACAGAGCGATACCTTTTGACCCGACAGCTATGCCGGATCCGGATATCACTGCATCAGCGGATGAACGCCAGATCGGCGGTCTCGGTATCATGATGGTCAGGAAAATCATGGATGGTTTCGATTATATATATGAAGACGGGAAAAATGTGGTAACACTTTACAGAAGACTGAATTGAAATTTGTAAGGAGTTCAGTGATATTTTTCTTGACAAAGCTATTTCGCAATGCGAAAATATATCAAAATAAATAAGGAGTGGTGTTTATGAAGAAGTTTTTGACCATTATTCTTGCCCTGGTTCTTGCACTGACCGCTACTGCAGCATTGGCTGACGGAATCAAGATTGCTGTCCCCAACGATGCCACCAACGAAGGCCGTGCTTTGCTTTTGCTGCAGGCTCAGGGAGTAATCAAGCTGGATGAAGCCGCCGGCATCACTGCCACTGTGAAGGACATCGCAGAAAATCCCCTGAACATTGAATTTGTTGAAGTTGAAGCCGCTATGGTTCCCAATGTGCTGGCGGATGTGGACTTTGGCATCATCAACGGTAACTATGCCCTGGCTGCCGAACTGCCCGCTGCTCTCCTCTATGAAAATGCTGAATCTCCTTATGTCAATGTTGTCAGCGTGAACGGCGGAAATGAGACAACCGATGAAGCCAAGGCGCTGGCTGCGGCCGTGTTGAGCCAGAAGGTAGTTGACTATTTTGCCAATTATGACGGAACCGCTATTTCCGTCATCGAGAATCCTACCGACGGCTTCGATCCTGCTGTGGATTATGAAGCTCTGGCCGGAAAAACTATCAAAGTTGTCTGCACTCTGGACCCGCATTCCTATGTGCTGGAAATCGCAAAAGAGATTCTGGCTGAAAAGGATATCACCCTGGAAATCACAGTCGTTGACGACTATGTTACTCCCAACACCATGGTTGACGCGGGCGATGTCTTCGCAAACTTCTTTGCCCACACCCCCTACCAGGATGACTTCAACGCCCAGAATGGCACCAATCTGGTGACCATTGCCGGTGTTCATGTTGAACCCATGGGATTGTATGCAGGAAAGTCCGCTGATCTCAGCATCCTGAATATCCAGTAATCCGAACCTGATGAAAACGGACCTGTGAAGACAGGTCCGTTTTTCTTGCTCTTTCCGGGATTGTAGGATATAATATAACAACTCTATGCTTTCGGGGGAAGTACCATGATCGAGTTGAAAAATCTCTGCAAGACATTCAAAACCGTGGATGGGGATGTCTATGCGCTGAAGGATATCAATCTGACCATTAATGACGGTGACATATACGGAATCATCGGTATGAGCGGTGCCGGAAAAAGTACGCTGGTACGCTGTATCAATATGCTTGAACGCCCTACTTCAGGCAATGTCATTGTTTCAGGACATGAAATGGGAACAATGAAAACGGGCGAACTGAGAAAAATGCGTCGCAAAGTCACCATGATTTTCCAGGGATTCAACCTGCTGATGCAAAGAACCTGCCTGCAGAATGTCATGCTGCCTCTGAAACTGGAAAAGAATCCGGCGGGAAGCGGCGAAGCCATGAAGGAAAGAGCTCTTGAACTGCTGGATATGGTCGGACTTAAAGAGAGAGCCAATTCGTACCCTGCAATGCTCAGCGGCGGTCAGCAGCAGCGTGTGGCAATTGCAAGAGCACTGGCTACCCAGCCGGATGTTCTGCTTTGCGATGAAGCGACTTCCGCACTGGATCCGAAGACCACGCACTCCATTCTTGAATTGCTTAAGGATATCAATGCAAAAATGGGTATCACGATCATCGTGATCACTCATCAGATGAGCGTGGTCCAGGAGATCTGCAATCGGGTTGCCATTCTTGAAAACGGCGAAGTCGTTGAAGAAGGCACAGTCAGTGAAGTATTTGCCAATCCAAAGGCGCGGGCAACACGTAATCTCATCAGTCCAGAAGCAGCTGATGCTCTTGAGCTGATCGGTGATGTAAAGCAGAAGATCCGGGTCGTGTTCAATGGCGCTGTTGCTTCCCGTGAACCTCTGATCGCAAAGATGGCAATCGACTGTGGGATCATGGCAAGTATCCTGGGCGCCAGTACACGCAGCGTCGGTGATAAAGCGTACGGCTATATTCTGCTGGAGATACCCGGAACATCGGCGGATCTTGCACGTGCGGTCGAATATCTGAGCACAATCCCGGATATCAATGTACAGGTTGAAGCCGAATATAACGGAAAGGGGGATGAATTATGAACTTTGCAAGCTCGTTTACACCTGAAAAGTGGGCGGAAGCTTTGAAAGTACTTCAGGATGAATTCCCCTTTGCCATTTATGAAACGCTGTATTCCACGCTCCTTTCCACGCTGTTTGCCGTTATCATCGGGCTGCCGCTCGGAGTGATCCTCGTAACCGGCGAACAGAAAGGAATCCGCCCTTTGCCCAGGTGGCTCATGAGCTTTCTGAATGTTCTCATCAATTTGCTGCGCTCTGTTCCCTTTATTATTCTGATGGTCATGATCATTCCGCTGACCCGTGTCATTGTAGGCACTTCCGTGGGAACAATGGCCTCTGTTGTACCCCTGACAGTAGCAGCATTTCCGTTCATCGCGCGTCTTGTAGAAAGCAGTCTCAGAGAACTGAACCCGAATATTATCGAGACTTCTCAATCTATGGGTGCTTCTCCGATGCAGATCGTTATGCATGTTATGCTGCCCGAAAGTGTACCCAGCCTGATAACCAACCTGACGCTTGCACTTACTACAATCATGGGATATACAGCCATGTCCGGTGCCGTCGGCGGCGGTGGTCTTGGAAAACTTGCTCTTGCATACGGTTACCAGCGTTATCGCTATCTGATCCTGTATTTTGCCGTAATCGTTCTTGTTGTTATTACGCAGATCATTCAGTCATTCGGTACATGGCTGGCAAGAAAATGCGACAAGAGACTGAGAGACAGATAAAAAAAGTTCTTCCGCTTTCGCGGAAGACTTTTTTTTCAAGTGCGCCCGGCGGCGCACGTTTCTAAAGGGTGAAAGTCCCGAATCCGCCCGGTAGCGGGAAGGAGATAGCCGAAAGCAAGGGTGTCCATCGTGAGATGGAATCTGAAGGAAGCTGGATGTGGGAACAGACT
>JAZRXJ010000056.1:0-11463 GCA_045600165.1 Clostridia bacterium | reverse complement strand
CTATCGTCCTCAGTTCTATTTCCGCACCACCGACGTTACCGGCAACATCAAGCTGCCCGATGGCGTTGAAATGGTTATGCCCGGTGATAACATCGACATGGAAATCACTCTGATCACTCCTATCGCTATGGAACAGGGACTTCGCTTCGCTATCCGTGAAGGCGGCCGTACCGTTGGTTCCGGCGTTGTCGCCAGCGTCATCGAGTAATCTCTTTCAGATTCTCCCGGAACGCTCCCCTAACAGGAGCGTTCCTTTTTTGAGTCTTTGCCCCTAATCCCTAATCCCTAATCCCTAATCCCTAATCCCTAATCCCTAATCCCTAATCCCTAATGCCTAATGCCTTGCGCGGGCCGCAGCCCGCGCCGACCGAAGGGAGATTCACCATGTTTATCTATAAAACTCACGGGACCTGCTCCACTCAGATTGAACTGGAGATCACTGACGGTATCATCACCCACTGCAAGATCATTAACGGCTGCCGCGGGAACACCCAGGGAGTCGCTAAACTGGCAACCGGCAGAAATGCCGAAGAGATTGCCGAAATGCTGGAGGGCATTCAGTGTCGTGGCGGCACTTCCTGCCCCGATCAGCTGGCCAAAGCCATTCGTGCCTATCATGACTGACCTCGAAAGGAGCTCTCTCTTTGGTATCTGAAGTAACAACAAACCTCGATTTTACTCAAATGGACCTGTCCCGCGAAATCCTGAAAGCCATCGAAAAAATGGGCTTTTCGGAACCGTCCGCGGTGCAGGCCAAGACCATTCCCCTCATGATGTCCGGTGCGGACATCAATGCCATCGCACCCACCGGCACCGGCAAGACCTGTGCCTTCGGCATTCCGATGCTGGAATATGTTCAGTTGAAGGACAGCCGCATTCAGGAGGTCGTTCTGGCGCCCACCCGTGAACTGGCTTTGCAGATCGGCGACGAGCTGACCCGTCTGGCTTCATTCATTCAGGGTGTCCGGATTGCCGTGATCTATGGCGGTCAATCCATATCCAAACAGATCACAGCGCTCAAAAGACGCCCGCAGATCATCATCGCGACCCCCGGACGTCTGCTGGATCATATGCAGCGCGGCAATATCTCCCTGAACGCGGTCCACACCATGGTCCTGGATGAAGCGGATGAAATGCTCAGCATGGGCTTTGTGAAGGATGTCACGAAGATCATTGAAGCTGCTCCGGTGGACCGTCAGCTGGTCATGTTCTCCGCCACCACCAATCAGGAAGTGCTGACCATCGCGTGGAAGTATCAGCATGATCCGGTGGAGATCACGATCGAAGCCACGAAGGAAAACCGTCCGCAGATCACCCAGTATGTGATCTCCACGGAGCAGGACAGCAAGATCGATCATCTCCTGTATCTCCTGGACGCGGACGTCTATAAACGGGTCATGATCTTCTGCAATACCAAGTTCATGACTGACAAACTGACTTCCCGCCTTTCGAAGGAAGGGTATCAGGCGGAATGCCTGCACGGGGATATTCCCCAGAGCAAGCGTAACACTGTCATGAACGACTTCAAGCGCGGCAAGTTCCCGCTCCTGATCTCCACGGACGTTGCCGCCCGCGGCATTGATGTGGACGATGTGGAAGCGGTCATCAACTTTGACCTTCCGAACGAAAATGAGTACTATCTGCACCGGATTGGCCGTACCGGACGTGCTCACAAGCACGGCGTGAGTTTTTCCCTCGTGACCTTCCGCGAAAGTGTCCGGATGGACGAGATCCTGAAGTACATGATCTCCGCCCCCACCCCGTTGCATTTTGAAGACGGCATTCTGAAAACAGCAGATAACGAGCCCTTTTTTGAAGATATTTGATACTTTTGTAACAGGAGGCAAAAACGATGAATTATAAAGAGCTTGTTGTATGGCAAAAAGCTATGCAATTGGTAAAGGAAATCTATAAGCTTACTCGTTTGCTTCCTAAAGAAGAAACTTATGCCCTGTCTGATCAGATACGGAGAGCCGCTGTATCTGTACCATCGAATATCGCTGAAGGCTATGGCAGAAGTGCCAATAGGGACTATGCACACTTTTTATCGATTGCCCGGGGTTCAACCTATGAGCTGGATACGCAACTTAATATTGCAGTTATGCTCGACTTTATTACTACTGAGCAAACGAAGGAAGCCTTAACTCTATGTGAAGAATGTGGCAGAATGTTGAATGCTATGATCAAAAAGATAGCCCCGCCTCGTCCTAATCCCTAATCCCTAATCCCTAATCCCTAATCCCTAATCCCTAATCCCTAATCCCTAATCCCTAATCCCTAATCCCTAATCCCTAATCCCTCAGACGAAACAAAAAGAGCCCTTCTTTCGAAGAGCTCTTTCTGTTACGTCTGTTATGATCAGGCGCGAAGCGGATCAGCCGCGGCGGGCAGCGAAGCAATCGCTGCAGTAAACGGGGCGATCTTCCTTGGGCATGAAGGGAACCATAGTGGGCTTTCCGCATTCCGCGCAAATAGCTTCGTGCATCTCACGAGGAGCGCCGGCAGCAGGGCGAGTGGCCTTGCGAGCCTGACGGCAGGCCTTGCAGCGGGTGGGTTCATTCTGGAATCCCTTTTCGGCGTAGAATTCCTGTTCACCGGCGGTGAAAACGAACTCAGCACCACAGTCTTTGCATACCAGCGTTTTGTCTTCGTACATGGTTAGGTAACCCCCTGTAAATTGTATAGGCGATTTCTCCGGCTGACCTGGTCTTTGACCCCACACACGCCGTCTGGAAGGTTGCTCTGCACTTGTGTGCCCTCACTCACTTCTCTCGGAATCATGTTCCGGACGGACTTACATCTAGACCGCACCATGCTCCCCGTCACTTTGGACGGATTACGTGGACCGCTTTGCCTGCGACTGGCGTCGGCTTGCAACCACAGACCCGAAGGAACCAACCGCGAACATTATATGATTATCAGTTGAAAAACGCAAGAAAAATTTTTAGTTTTTCTCAACGTGTGTCAACTCATGTCCCGACAGGGTTTTCATCGCTGTCCGTAATAGGCGTTCGGACCGTGTTTACGCATGAAGTGTTTCTCTTTGACATAGTCCGGGAGGCATTCTCTTGTCTGTGCCGCCGGCAGGGCTTCGGTGTGCCAGGCCATCATGGCAACCTCTTCCATGACCACCGCGTTATGCACGGCTTCCATGGCATCCTTGCCCCAGGCAAAAGGACCGTGATGGCGGGCCAGCACGCAGGGCACATGCATGGGATTCAACCCGTTTTCTTCAAAATGGGAGGCGATGACTTTACCGGTCTCCAGTTCATAGGCACGTTCCACTTCTTCGGCGGTCAGATCACGGCAGCACGGAATGTTACCGTAGATATAATCCGCGTGTGTGGTTCCGTAAGCGGGAATATCCCGTCCCGCCTGCGCCCAGATGGTCGCCCAGCGGCTATGTGTATGCACCACTCCGCCGATCTCCGGAAAGCGTCTGTACAGTTCGGCATGGGTCGGGGTGTCGGAAGATGGATTCATGCTGCCCTCCACCTTGTTTCCGTCAAGATCCATCACAACCAGATCTTCCGGCTTCAGTTTCTCGTAAGGAACACCGCTGGGTTTGATCACGAAAAGTCCCTTTTCACGGTCGATCCCGGATACGTTCCCCCAGGTAAATGTCACCAGATGATAGGCAGGCAGGAGCATGTTGGCTTCGTAAACTTGCTGTTTGAGTTCTTCAAGCATGATGTTTTCCTCCGAAAAATAGGCCTTATGGCTTAGGCCTTAGTTATTTTGCAGCGCCTTTGGCGCTTATCAACAAGGTCATGTATGGCGCTGAAGCGCCGCAGTAGTTAGTGGTTAGTGAAAGTGTTTTTTTCAGGTATTCAAGGGTACTGGCAGCGGCAAAGCCGCCATTAGATTAGGCGCCCCCGTCTTGGCTTCTCCTCTGGGGACGCTGTCACGAAGTGACTGAGGAGATTCAACTTATTCCTCCTCAAACAGTGAAGTAAGCGTGCCCAAATCCCCGCGTTGCCAGTGCTTGCGGCAGAGTGAGACATACGCTTCGTTTCCGCCAAGCACAATCTGCTCACCTTCGCGGGCCACCTTGCCGTTCACGACACGGGCATTGCAGGTGGCCTTCTTGCCGCACCAGCAGATGGTCTTCACCTCTTCGATGGTATCCGCCCAGGCCATCAGCCACTGGCTTCCCTCAAAGAAATTCCCGCGGAAATCCGCGCGCAGACCATAAGCAATCACAGGAATGTTCAGGTCATCCACAATATGGACCAGCAGTTCGACCTGTGCTTTGGTCAGAAACTGGGCTTCATCCACGATCACGCAGTCGTATCCGGTCACAGCAGACTCGTCCAGTTCTTCCATGAAGATGCATTCCGTACTGAGACCGCAGCGGCTCTTCACCGTCCGTTCCCCGTCGCGGTTGTCGATTCGCGGCTTGACCATCAGGACGCGCTGGTTGCGTTCATTATAGTTGTACTGCACCATGATGGCATTCGCCGTTTTGCTCGAGCCCATAGCGCCGTAGCGGTAATACAGTTTCGCCAAAATGTCATCTCCGTTTCCTCGGTATCTGTATGCAGTTTACCACGGAAAGCATTATTTTTCAACGACTGCATTGCACAAAGGTGAGTCCTGTGTTAAAATGTTGTCAAATCGGCATTATCGTTCATACCAGTCACGGGAGGTGAAGCATCGTGAAAAAAATCGGTCTGTTATTGATCTGTCTGATTCTTTTTCTGTCTGCCTTTTTTTCCATGGTTGCTTTCGCCGAAGAGCAGGTCGTTCTCCGTGTCGCCGTGCTGGATTATCCCCGCTATATGACCGTGTTGGAGGATGGTTCCTTCTACGGGTTCGGGATCGAATATCTGGAACACCTCGGCGGATATGGCAATTTCACCTGTGAGTTCATTCCCATGTCACTGCAGGAAGCAAACCTGAAGATCGCCACTGATGAAATTGATCTCATTCCCGGGCACAGAAAGGCGGCGGAACGGGAAGCTGTCATGTCCTTCTCCACGCTGCCGATGAATATCGACACAAACGTTCTGTGCTGCCGTGCCGATGATGACCGGTTCGCCTACAATGATTTTGACGCCTATGACGGAATCACTGTCGGGCTTCTGGCAGGATCAACGCTGGCCGGTGATATCCATAACATGGAAACAACCTACGGCATTCATGTCAATATTGAGATATTTGAGGATAATAACAGTTGCTATGAGGCATTGCAGGACGGGAAGGTCGACGCGCTGATCATCGGCGGTTTCCGACTGACAGAAGACCTGAAGATCCTTTCTCCCCTGTCCTCCAGCGCTTTATATATTGCCTGCGACTCCGCGCAGCCGGCCCTGCTGACCAGAATCAATGATGCCCAGAGCGCGCTTTGGGCAAACGAACCCGACTACAGCAGCCGGCTTTGGAAAAAATACTACGGAGACATTTCCGAATCCATCTCCCTTTCAGGAGAGGAACGGGAATATCTTTCCAGTCATTCCACCCTGAAAGTAGGTTTGCTGTCTTCCGTTCCTGTTCTCTCCGATGCCGCTGACGGTTCCGCGAAAGGAGCGTTCCGTGACTGGTTTGAACAGGCTTATGCCAGTACCGAATTCGCTTTTGAGTTCATTCCCGTCCCCACGATGCAGGAAATGCTGTCCGGTCTGCAGGACGGATCCTTCGATATCATCTTCCCCATGGGTGTTCCGAAAGAGCCCGGTGCCATGACTGAAAATATAACCCTGCTTGACGGTCAGTTTCCGGTCACCATGGTCGCCGTTACAAAAGAGAATACACCTATCACCGACATTACTGAAACATCCATGGTGGTCGCCAGAAACGATAAGGCATTCATCACCACGCTGTCCACCTATGTGGACCCCAGTCAGTTTATCGTCGTGGACAATCCCGAAAGAGCCATGGAGATGCTTCAGAGCAATGAAGTCCGTATTGGTCTGATGGACAGCGCCGCCGCATTGTATCTGATGGATAATCCAAGGTATGAGAAGATGGAGATCGTACCCGGATATGACACGCATATCCTGCTTTCTGCCGGAGTGAGTCAAAGTACAGATGAACGTCTGATCTCCATCATGAACAAGTACACCACGCAGTTCACAACGGAAGCGACGAATAATATCATTCTGACTGCTTCAGCCGCGAATGCATACAAGTCCACTCCGTGGGATTTCATTTACCGTTACAGAGTCACGATCTCCATTATCTTCCTGCTGGTCGCGCTGCTGGTTTCCACACTGGTCTTTATCATTTTGCGTCAGCGTGCCTTTAACCTGGCGGAAAAGAAAAATGCCGAGGCGCTTGAAACCGCCCGGAAAGCCCAGCTGGAAGCGGAAGAGAAAAATATGCGGCTCTCCATACAGCAGGAAGCGGATAACCGCCTGAAGCAGACATTGCGGTTCAAGGCCATGCACGATGACCTGACCGGGATCTATAACATGAACGGTTTCAAGGAAGCGGTCCGGCTGGCTCTCCAGAACAATCCTGATCTGGATTACATGCTCGTTCGCCTGGATCTGAACCGTTTCAGTGTTTTCAATGATCTGTTCGGAATGAACGCGGGCAACCGCCTTCTCTGCGCCATCGCCCAGGAGCTCGACATAAGCTGTAATCTGTCCTGTGACGCGTACGCCCGCCTGACTGACGATCATTTCGCGCTGTGCATTCCCCAAAGCAAGATCACTGAAAAAGAACTGGAGACCACGATCCACGCCTGGCTCCGCGATTATTCTCCGGATTATGAGCTGCAGGAATGTATCGGTATCTATTACATTACAGACCGCAGCATGGATGTATCCATCATGTGCGACCGCGCGTCCCTGGCACAGCAGTCTGTCAAAGGGATCTATCCTTCCCGGATCGGAGTCTATCACGAAGGGCTTCGCGATGAAGTTCTCGAGGAGCAATGGATCACAGCCAATATGCGGTCTGCCCTGAACACCGGTGAATTCCTGATCTTTTTCCAGCCGCAGTACCGTATCTCCACCGGTAAACTCATCGGTGCCGAGGTCCTCTGCCGCTGGCAGAGTCCGGAACGTGGACTGATCAAACCGGATCACTTCATCCCGATCTTTGAAAAGAACGGTTTCATCACCGAACTGGATGCCTACATCTGGAATCAGGCCTGCACATGGCTGAAAGGGCGGATCAGTGCCGGGCTGCCTGTGATTCCGCTGTCTGTCAATATCAGCCGGATCGATATCAACAATCTGGATCTGAAAGTGTTCCTTCCTGCCCTGGTCGCGAGGTACGGCCTGGATCCCGCCATGCTCCGTCTGGAGATCACGGAAAGCGTGTTCATCAACCATAAGGACAAAATGATCGACACCCTTTGTGAACTCCGGAAAGCCGGTTTCTACATCGAACTGGATGATTTCGGGATCGGTTATACCTCGATCAATGTCCTGCGTGACCTGCCCATCGATATGCTGAAGCTGGATATGTCCTTCCTGACCGGTAACGACCGCTTCGGTCGGAGCGGGTTGATCACGAGTGCCGTCATCGAGCTCGCCGGAAGGATCCATATGGAAGTGCTGGCCGAAGGAGTCGAAACTCAGGAACAGGTTCATTTCCTGACCGGAATGGGCTGTGATCTGGCACAGGGGTATCATTATTCCGCACCGATGTCCGTTAAGCAGTTTGAAACCCTGCTGAACGAAAAAGCTGAATAAATAAATCAGAAAAACCGCCTTCCGGATATGCTTTTCCGGAAGGTGGTTTGGTTTATTCTGCCGGTTTTTCGGGGACCGGTTCGGTTGCTTTTTTCTTTCTCGTGGTTGTTTTCTTCTTAGTCACGGGCGCGGCTTCTTTTTCCGGTTCCGGTGTTTCGTTTCCGGTCACCGTGATCTGTCCGTCCTTTACCGTCAGCATGACCGTTTCACCGAAACGGATCGTACCGGAAAGCAGTCCTTCGCTCATGGAGTCTTCCACTGTCCGCTGGATCAGACGGCGCAGCGGTCTGGCGCCGAATTTCGGATCATAGCCTTCCTGGGCAAGCTTCTTCACGGCTTCTTCATTCCATGAGAGTTTCACATCCCGTTCAGCCAGACGTTCCGCGACCTGTTTCAGCATCAGCTCGGTGATCTTCTGAATATCCTCTTCGGACAGAGAATGGAACACGATCATCTCATCAACGCGGTTGATGAATTCCGGCCGGAAGAGTTCCTTGACTTCCTTCATGACCGATTCCTTCATGGTTTCGTAGTTTCTGACGCTTTCACCTGTCCCCGCTCCGAAGCCCATCGCGCGTCCGTTTCCGATCGTATGTGCGCCGGCATTGCTGGTCATGACGACGATCGTATTCTTGAAGCTGACGACTCTGCCGGTGTTATCTGTCAGTCGTCCGTCTTCCAGGATCTGCAGCAGGATGTTGAATACATCCGGATGGGCTTTCTCCACCTCATCCAGAAGCACCACGCTGTATGGTTTGCGGCGGACCGCTTCGGTCAGTTGTCCGCCTTCCTCGAATCCGACATAACCGGGAGGCGATCCAACCAGTCTGGAAACAGTATGTTTCTCCATATACTCGCTCATGTCAAGACGGATCACCGCGTCCTCATCTCCGAACATGGCTTCACCCAGTGCCCGGCATAGTTCTGTCTTTCCCACGCCAGTCGGTCCAAGGAAGATAAAGCTTCCGATCGGACGTTTCGGATCCTTCAGTCCGGCTCTCGCTCTGCGAATGGCACGGCTGACAGCACTGACGGCTTCCTCCTGCCCCACCAGACGTTCGTGCAGCGTTTCTTCCAGACGCATGAGCCGCTGTGCTTCCTTTTCCGTCATCCGGCTCACCGGAATGCCGGTCCATCCCGCGACCACCTGCGCGATATCTTCTTCCGTTACCTCGTCCTTGCCGGTATTCTGACGTTTGGTCCATTCGGCGCGTTTTTCCTCGATCTCCATATTGAGATGGAGTTCCTGATCTCTCAGGGAAGCGGCTTTTTCAAAGTCCTGATGACTGATGGCGTCTTTCTTTTCGATGATAATGGCTTCCAGGCGTTTTTCCTGTTCGCGCACATCCGGCGGAGCGGTGAAGGTCTGGATCCGGACACGGCTGGCAGCTTCATCCATCAGGTCGACAGCCTTATCCGGCAAGAAACGGTCTGTAATATACCGGTCGCTGAGTTTTACCGCTGCCATCAGGGCGTCATCCGTGATCCTGACCTTATGATGTGCTTCATACCGGTCACGCAGGCCATACAGGATGGACAGGGTTTCCTCCGGTGTGGGTTCGCCGACCGTCACAGGCTGGAATCTGCGTTCGAGCGCGGCATCTTTTTCAAAATGCTTCCGGTACTCATCCAGCGTCGTGGCCCCGATGCACTGGATCTCACCCCGGCTCAGCGCGGGTTTCAGGATGTTGGCGGCATCCAGACTTCCTTCGCTGGCACCCGCTCCGATGATCGTATGGATCTCATCAATGAACAACAGGATATTTCCGGCTTTGTGAAGCTCATCCATCACGTTCTTCAGCCGTTCCTCAAACTCGCCGCGGTACTTGCTTCCGGCCACCATGCTGCCGATGTCCAGGCTCAGCAGCCGTTTGCCAACCAGCATCTCCGGGATATTTCCCTGAACGATCCGCTGGGCAAGCCCCTCGACAACCGCGCTCTTTCCGACACCGGGCTCACCGATGAGGATCGGATTGTTTTTTGTCCGGCGGATCAGGATCTGGATGATCCTCTGGATCTCATTTTCACGTCCGATCACCGGGTCGAGTTCATTCTTCTCGGCTGCCGCTGTCAGATCCCTGCTGTATTTTTCCAGATTCGGATAAGGACTGCTGCTCTCCGGCTGCTTGGGTGTCCCGGGGATCCCGCCGCCGAATACAGGCTGGCGGGGCGGCTGATGCAGATTGTCGCTGTTGTTCTTCAGCTGATTCAGCAGCTGCTCATTCGCCAGTGAGAAATCGACCCCCGCACTCCGCAGGATCGCGGCGGCCATGCCGTCATCCTCTCCCAGCAGCGCCAGCCAGAAATGTTCCACTGTCACAAAGGTATGACCCAGTTTGTGGGATTCAAGCACGCTGCGTTCCAGAACCTTTTTAGCCCGCGGACTCAGTTCGATCCGCTGACCGGGATGGATCTGCGTTCCCTCTGTTTCTCCCTGAGTCTCCGCCATATGCTTGCGCATGCCTTCCATGACCGTATCATAATCGATCCGGGAGGACACCGCTTCGGGAACCGTTTCTGGATCCTTCAGCATCGCCAGCAGCAAATGTTCCGTCCCTACAAAGGTCTGCTGCAGTTCGGCTGTCAGTTTCTGGGAAAGGATCAGCATCCGCTGTACCCTTTGAGATAATCTTCCAAATATCGGCATAGAAAACTCCTTCTTATTCATTCCGACATTCGTGCCGGAGATGGCGTTCAGTACGGAGCTGAGAATACTCCCCTTGAAGATATCCGCGTTCATCCGGCTCATGCAATCCGCGCACAGATGACGCGTGGTTACTTCTTCCCCCACCATCACAGACACGGTAAAGTTGGCTTCGTTCACATGACATTCTTCACAAAGCATGACCGCGTCTCCTTCTTCTGTTGATGCTGTCCCTATCCGGTCAGACTGTCCTGTTTTGTCTGGCGACGGACAAAAGCATGGACTTCATGATCCTGGCCCGCATCGCGTCCTTCATGGCTTCCGGAATCGGCAGGGAAAGTGCCTGCGCGCTGACGGCCGCCGCCATGATTCCCGCTTCACCTTCAGTGATCTGCCCGTGATCGCGCAGGCGGATGATCAGCCGGCAGGCTTCTGTCTCGGTCAGCTCGTTTCCAATGCGTTCATTGACCAGATAAAGCAATTCCTGAGACCCCTGCTGGCAGACACGTACGATCCGGATATATCCGCCGCCGCCCCTCCGGCTTTCAGTCACATATCCGTGATCCGGTGAAAAGCGGGTGGCAAGAACATAGTTGATCTGGCTGGGAGCACAGCCGAAGTATTCCGCCAGCTCGTTGCGTTTCAGTTCAACTTCCGTCTCTTCCTGTTCCATCATTTCCTTGATGAAACGTTCGATTGAGTCGCTTAATCTCATGTTTTTCCCCGCTTTCGTCAATTGTTGACTTTCTTTGACCAAGTGTAGTATAACATACCCGCTCCCTTCCGTCAAGGAAAGAAGCGGGTATGTTATACAAGGGATTAGGGATTAGTCAGAGTGTTAAGCATCCCTTTTGACAGCGCAAACATTGATATTTCTTTCTGAGGGACAGCATATCTTAGTCACGCGTACGCCTTGGCTCCCCTTTTAATGGGAGCTGGCGCGGAGTGACTGAGGGGCGAACGATGCGACCGTCAGTCCAGTGGACTGTCGCTGAAAGCGAAGGGAGCTGAGTTCGTTAGCGCGAAACAGAGGGGCGGAGATGAGCGCCGCCTGTGGCGGAAGCAGCGAATCGGAAGCCTGCTGAACAAAGGAGTTTTGCAAAGCAAAACGACTATTGTGAAGCTGACCGAGCGTAGCGAGACCATGACGCCACAAGGAAATTGCGCGACAAT
>JAZRXJ010000055.1:0-6813 GCA_045600165.1 Clostridia bacterium | reverse complement strand
GGCTTTGGCTTGTCAAGCAGTCTTACCCTTGCAGTCGACCTTATATGTGATTTCTGTTCGTCAGGCCAGAGGTTTGCCCGTGGTTAGTCTGTTCCCACATCCAGCTTCCTTCAGATTCCATCTCACGATGGACACCCTTGCCTTCGGCTATCTCCTTCCCGCTACCGGGCGGATTCGGGACTTTCACCCTTTAGAAACGTGCGCCGCCGGGCGCACTTGAGAAAAGACCCGAACTAATTTTGTCCGGGTCTTTAGATAATCATACTTCTGCCATTTCCTTCGCCTTTTCAGCTTCGGCATTGACTTCTTCCGGGGTCTTAAAAGTCGGTATTACTTTATGAAGAGCTTCTCGGACAAAATCATCATAGTCAGTTTCGACAGCCTTATGAAGAATATCCAACTTCGTTCTGAGATCTTCCGCTGTAACTGGAATGTCGCGTTCGATGAAGATCAAGCTGTTATCAGTCTTGTCCAGTTCCTCGGTCTTGATCAGGAGCTCTTCATAGAGTTTTTCACCGGGACGGAGACCGATCTCCTGAATATCGATATCCTTATAGGGTTCATAGCCGGCAAGGCGGATCATGTTTTCCGCCAGTTCCAGGATCTTGACAGGCTTACCCATATCCAGGACAAAGAGCTCATTCGTTTTTGCCATCGCTCCGCTCTGGAGAACCAGCTGGCTGGCTTCCGGAATCGTCATAAAGTATCGGATGATTCGCTTGTCTGTCAGTGTCACCGGACCACCGGCTGCAATTTGCCTCTTGAACAGCGGGATGACAGAACCGGCACTGCCAAGCACATTGCCGAAGCGGGTAGCACTGAAGATGGTCCCACTATTTTGGCTGTGATTCATGACAATCATTTCACACATTCGTTTTGTCGCGCCCATAACATTGGTGGGATTGACCGCCTTGTCCGTGGAGACCATGATGAAATGACCGACTTTATACTTTTCGGACAGTTCAACAACATTCAAAGTGCCGAATACATTGTTTTCGACTGCCTCGATAACATTGTGCTCCATCAGCGGGACATGCTTATGTGCTGCCGCGTGAATCACGATATCCGGATGATAAGTCGCGAAGACACGCTCAAGACCAATCCGGTTGCATACGGAGACAATCTCCACATGCATATCCAGTTTGTTTCCGTGAGAGATCTTCAACCGCTGCTGAACATCATAAACACCATTTTCATAGACATCCAGACAGATCAAAGTCTTCGGTTCCATCTCAGCCACCTGACGGCTGAGTTCACTGCCGATGGATCCGCCGCCACCGGTGATCAGGACGACTTTTCCCTTGTAATATTCTGCTGTTTTGGGATCGGTCATGTCGATGGGCTTACGGAAAAGAAGTTCTTCGATATCGAACTGACGCAACTGACGTTTTCCACCGGCCACCTGCATAGTCGGATAATCAAAGACTTTCAGCCTGCAACCGGATTGTTTGTAATACTCATAGAGCGTCTTGCGGCGCTCCGTCTCCATCTTCGGAATGGCAAAGATGATCTCCTGGATCTCGTGATCCTTCAGTTTATCCAGCGTTGCTTCTTCTTCCGAATAAACCTTCAGGTTATGAATTTGGCGACCGACTTTTTCAGGATCGGTGTCAATAAAGCATCTGGGAAGATAATTGGAATTCGGATTGTTCAGCAGGTCTTCCGCAAGGCTGACGCCCACACGACCGGCCCCAACGATAGCTACCTTAATCTTCTGAGTTTCATCATCCGAAGGAAGCTCCACGCGTCCAAAGGAAAAGCATTTGAAGATGAAATTTGCGAGTTTCCCATGCCAATGGTTGCTGTTGCCGCATTTGTAAGCGTAGCGGTAAAGCATTCGCAATGCCAAGGCTAACAAGAGATCAACACAATAGAAAGAAAGCAGCTGAGGGAAGATCAATCGATTCTGTCCAAAGAAAGTGCCAATAAGCCAATGGACTAGGAAAGCCAAACCATCGGTCAGCAGTAAACGGATATAGCACTGAATCCCACCATAACGCCAAATCTGGCGATAGATCCCGCCAATGATACGAAACAAGCACAGCAGGATAAAGGCTGCCAGCATGTTCAACCCGATACCCTGTAAAGTGATGTCACGAGGGCCTGAATAAAGATACAGAACCACAAGCCCTGACAGCAGGAGTATCAGGATATCGTAGGCGATCAGGAACCAATGGGTATATTCATGTTTTACTACCTTCTGCCCATTTTCTTCCATGTGAGGCCTCCATGCCGCGACTATGTCGCGGAGTGATAAGTGATAGGTGATAGGTGATGGGTGTGCAAGACCTTAGGCCTTAGGGGAGCGCGACTGCAGTCGTGCAGTGGATAGTGAATAGTGGATAGTGAAAAGTGAGCAGTGATCATGCGGCTTTCTTATCCTTGCGAATCTTCAGGATCAAGCAGATCAGGAGGCCGATCATGAAGATGGGGCCAGCTGTTTTGATGCACTTCACGATAAAGGCTCCGGAAAGCAGTGAATGTGCATTATACTTGATGGCTGTTGTGGCTACCGTGCTGTCATTCAGCTGTGTTTCGTTATAGCACTGAAGCATAGCGGCGAAGTCATTGATGACCGCGTCTTTCTTGTTCAGCAGGTTTGCAATGTCGGCTTCCAGTGCCTGGATCTGTTCTGTTTTGTCCGCGGCTGCCGGGGTGACGGCTGCTGTCGTTTTGGTTGTGACGGGAACGGTGGTTTCTTCAGTTCCGATGGCTTCAATATCGGTTGTATCGGATTCGACCTCGGTTCCGAGTAGGTCCGTCAGTTTCAACTTGTAATCCTTGATTTCGGATTTCAACTTGCTGATTTCATCGGCGACTTCTTTCCTGCGTTCCACAAGAGCGTCATAGGTCTCGGAAGAGTTACCGTCGATCTTGGTCAGGGAGTCGGAGGTGGAGAGATAGATGATCTCGTTTTTATCGTATGCTTCCAGCAGCTTGTCCAGGCTGGCCAGTTCAGCATTCTTCTTTTCCAGTTCGTTTTCGCGGTCGCGGATCTCACATTCATACTGCATAACCAGGCGCTGGGTATCCTTGGTGAGGGCGTTCATCGTCAGGTTAGCGTTCATACGAACAATATCATTGTCCACCAGATTCTGCATGCGGATATAGATATCATTGAAGCCCATTCCGTTATAGATGAAGGTCGGTTCGACTTCATACATGGCTTCCGCGTAGGTGGCGATCTGGTTCATTTCCATTTCGGTCACCTGCAGCATCTGGGGATAATCATACCCCGTCAGATCAAACAGTTGATCGTATCCGGTGGTGTCAAAACCGACAGAATAGGTCTGGATGAAATGGGCTTTGTAGACCTGCAGGATCGTATCCAGCAGCTTCTCCATATCTCCTTTGCTGATGGCCGAATCAAACTCATTGGTCAACTGGATGGAGAACTGGGTGGGATTGAACTTTTTGATATTGAATTCGCGGCTGGTGGTGAAATCCAGCAGAGAATCATAGCTGGTCATCTGCTTCTGCAGATTCTCCGGATATACGCCGGTCGCGGACAGAGAGGGATGGATCTGTTCGGCGGTATACCGGTCATCCATTCCGGCCGCGGTCAGAGCGGCATTCAGGACTTCATCGTCTGTGATATCTTCCACTCCGAAACGGTTCCCATTGGGAGCAATGCCGTCCGCAGCGTCCTTGAAGGAGAACTGAATAGAGGCGGTCACTGTTGTCGGTGCCGGTTCAGTCAGAAACAGAACGGTCGAAAGGATCAGCCCGATCACGGCACTGATCACCAGGATGGCAAGGATCCGTTTATTGAACTTATTGCCTGTCTTTTCGGTACGCATCAGTCATTCGCCTCCATTTCCTCGTCGTCGAATTTCTTACCGCGTTTCATTTCCTTGATCAGTCCGGACATGAACCAGAGTCCGCAGGCAATCACGGCACCGGCGACAGCACCGATGATCATATTCTTCGCGCTGGCAGCCAGGAAGCTCTGGGTCTTTCCGTAGGCGGCGGAACGCTGCGCGTAAGTGTTGTTCTCGGCACTGGCGAAGATCTCCGACATATGGGACCGGATCAGCTGATAGATACTCTTGCAGCGGGCAAGCGTGCCGGCCAATTCGGTATCGATATCGTTCAGGAGTGCTGTTTCCTGCTTGCCTTTCAGATTGGCGATCTTATTCTCCAGATCAGTGATCTGCGTCTCTACTTCCGCCAGATCAGCATAGTTCTGCGCCTGCTGCAGAACTAATTCGTTATAGTAATCCGTGGTCGTCTGGGTGGAGCGGCTGGTGTCGCTGTCCTGCATGGACACATAGATCTCATCATTCTTATAGGTATCCAGAATGGTCTGAGTAGTTGTAATACTTTCCTGAAGCTGTTCTCTCTGGCTCTCCGCCTTACGGAGCTGGAATTCGTAACTGGTCAGCGTGGTCACGGTATCCTTTGCCAGACTGTTGGTGTAGACATAGGAATACAGATAATCGACGTTCACCGACTTGACCGTATTCAGTGCGTCCATCAGATCAGACAGAGAGAAGCCGGTACTGGAGGAACGATATTCTTTCACACTGTCCGGCTGCTCATCGCAATAGTCATAAAGGTTTGTTACAGCTGAGCGGACAAGATCCAGGCTTTCCAGAAGGTCCATGCCTTCAATATCGATCACAGAGAATTCGTCATCGGGCAGTTTCTGGTTGCCATAGGTCAGGACCAGATATTCGTTATAGACCTTGAGGATATAGTCCAGCAGCTGATGAAGCTCATCATCCTCAATCTCAATCACATTCTTATCATCGTCACCGGATGTGAATCCGTTGGTAAGAGAAATAACGATTCGGTTCTCGTATTTTTGTTCAAGATTGCTGACAGTGGTATAGGCGGCATTGTTCTTGTCGGTTATCATCTGCGCAGCCACTTCCATCTGACGCTTGGAATCTTCCGTCAGATTCCGTTCGATCTGGATATTCCGGCGCAGGCTGGCTACCGTGACCGGTTTGGAAAGACCGGTCATGTCGATGGCTCTCTGCAGTACATAGGAAGAGGTGAGCTGTTCCAGATCCAGAGGGGTTCCATTCGGGGCGGTCAGGTCAGTGACATGACCGAGTTCCTTGCCATCCTCATCAATAACATCATAATCGAAAGTCACGATGGAAGAGACCTTCAGCACAGGCTTATTGATCTGATACATCAGCAGAGAAGCGCTGATACCCAAGAGCATGCAGAAAAGCAGCACCCAGGCGAAGAAGCGTCTCCGGAGCTTCATGTTATGGAACACATTCACAAGATCAACAGTATTTCCCTGATTGATATCCGGAGTCAAAACGACATTGATCTGTGAGTCCTTATTCGGGATCTGCATCTGATTATTCGTTTCCAAATCCATATGCCTCCTGACAGAGTTTTCGTTTTTTGGCACATTGTCACTGATACATCCGTATGATATATCAGTTTATTCTATCACAAAGGCACGGCTCCCGCAAGCTTTTGCGGGAGCCGCGCCTTTGTGACAGTGATAGGTGATAGGTTATAGGTGATGGGATGTAAAAATCATCTGAGCCATTCCGACGGAGTGACAAGCGCAGTATCACGGTCATCTCCGACGATTTCGAGGGTCATAAGGGATTTTTCACCTTCGATACGCTTCTTGGCGGGATTGACAGTGGCCATGACAAAGGCGGAGCCAACGACCTCCACACGGAATTCACGCATGAGGTCCTCCATGCCTTTTGCGGTACCGCCGCCCTTCAGGAAGTCATCCACGATGAGGGCTTTCTGTCCTTCCCGAACGGCACGGCGGGAAAGACTCATGGTTTCGATATTTCCGGAGCCGGAAACGTAATTGATGTTCACCGCAGAACCTTCGTACACTTTGGAGGAATGACGGGCGATCACCAGCGGGATACTCATGGCAGTAGCGGTGGCATAGGCTACGGGGATACCTTTGGTCTCCATGGTCAGAACGAAGTCCGGAGCCTGTTCATAGAACTCACCGGCAATGATTTCGCCCATGGTCTTGACGATATCCGGAGCGGAAAGGATATCGGAGTAATACAGGAAGCCGCCGGGAAGGACACGCTCGGTCCCGCTCAGCTTTTCACACAGATCATTCAGGAAAGCCAACTTCTTTTCCTTGCTGATGACCGGACGGAACCAGACTCCGCCGGAAGCACCGGTCACAGTGCCGACTTCACCGAGGTCGAAGCGCCGGACAGTCTTCTGGAGGATATCCACATCCTCACTCATGGTGGACTTGGCCGTTCCGAACAGATCGCAGAATGAGGACAAAGTCATGATCCTGTTGGGATTGTCCGCCAGGATCTTCATCATGGTACTGATGCGTTCGTTACGATGCAATTTCTCCATGTATGTCACCTCGTACGAGGTCTTAGGGCTTAAACCTTAGACCTTAGTGGAGCGCGACTGCGTTCGCGCAGGGAATGGTGCTTTGAAATGATACCAAAATAAAGCCGAAATAAAAATACGGACATCTTGAATTCTATCACAGATGTCCGAATAATTAAATAAGTTTTTCGTATAAAGTTCGTCTTTTTACGGTATTTTGGTGAATCGAATCATACTATTATTCCGTTTTTTACTGTAGAAAATGGTCACGCGTACCCTTTGGGATTGTTCTTCTGGAAATTCCAGGCGTCGCGGCACATATCATCCAGATTCTTTTCAGCCTTCCAGCCGAGCAGCTGCTCAGCCTTGGTTGGGTCGGACCAGCATTCGTCGATATCGCCGGGACGGCGCGGATCAATCTGGTAAGGAATCGGTACATCATTCACCCGGGTGAATGCGTTGACCAGATCCAGTACAGAATACCCGGTACCGGTTCCGAGATTGATGATCTCA
>JAZRXJ010000054.1:0-1292 GCA_045600165.1 Clostridia bacterium | reverse complement strand
TTCTTTCCCTTGAAAAACTCCGGACTTGCAGTCACCAACGCCTCCACCACCCGTACACTGTCCGAGCGTGTCCGGCAGCCCGCTTCCGCGATCTGCTTTTCGGCTTCGGCACGGTAGCTACGCTGGGGTGTGACAAGATGGAAGTTTCGGCTGCTTCTACTGGTACCCACATGGGGATTACTGGCGTATTTTTCCTTCGTGCGCTCATTGTGGGCTTCGATGTGTCCGATCTCCGGGCCTTTGTATTTGGCAAAGCGCAGGATACCATATTGGGCTTTTGCCATTAGCGTTCCCTCCGCTTCTGCCAGACAAGATCATAGCCCAGCACGTCGGCAAGCTCCACGACCTCCTTATAGCGGATGGATTCCCGCTGTAATTTTGCCGAGAGATTGGAAACGCTGTCGCTCCAATCGTGTTCTTCGGCGAGCCTGTCCACCAGCTCCTGCATCGTAAATCCGGCGCGAACGATCTGCGCCTTGATCTCATTTCGGATATTCATGAAAACTGTCCTCCTTTTGACATGAAAAAAGGAAAGCGCATACGCTCCGCGGCGTACCGGCTTTCCTGAATCATGAATATTGATTGATTATCGAAATCGGCTGGAAATTCTGCCTGTGAACCACTGTCCGCAGACGGTACTTTCGTACTTTCCGATTCCATGTGGTTGTGCTTCAAACCGTGAAAACAGCCATGCTTCCGTGAAACCGGTGCATGATTCCGGGAAGCGCGGTTCCGTGAAATCCGTTCACCACGGGAGAAAAATCTTTCCCGTTTTCACTTGCTTTGCAGATAGCCACGCTTTTCCAGCTCTTTCAGATCGAGCAAAACGTCCTCCGTCCGCATCCGGGCGAGATAGCTCAGCGTGTAAACATCCAACGTACTGTCCGCGTAGAGCAGGAACATCAGCAGTTTCTGTGTAGCGGTCAGTTCATCGTCATAGACATGAAACAGCGGCATTTTGGCGTAATACTTCCGCATCGGCACCCTCCTTTCCAAAACGGTGCTGAACCTGAAATCATCCATCCCATCCATCCGAGCATCCGGGATGCATCGGATAGATGGATGGAGAAAACTGTGTTCGGATTCATAAAATTCTTGGCGGCACCAGGGCTTCGATGCCCCAGAAGCCGTTGACCTGCTTGCCGAGCCTGTTCGGAATGTGATTGTCATGCTCCAGATTGAACTCGGATGCGTGCTTGACGAGCGTCATGCTCACCGTCCGCGCCGCCAGCGACTTATAGGTGTTGTCTTCGCACCACATGGTATAGATGGCGTAGAGGTCGGCGGAGGTG
>JAZRXJ010000053.1:0-1021 GCA_045600165.1 Clostridia bacterium | reverse complement strand
CACAGCAAAAGGAATACTGCGGTTCCGTACAACAGCACTCAGCATAAGTACGGAAGCTACTGCGCGACCTGTCAATCCTTTATCGGTTCCGTGTCCTATCAGAATCATACGTTCACTTATGGAAGCTGGCAGAACTATAACGGGACTCAGCATCGCAGACTGCGCACCTGTTCCGCCTGCGGATACAGTGATTACGAATACGCGAATCACTCTCTGTCTTACGGCTCATGGTCTTCCGCAAACGCGAATCAGCATAAACGTACCGTTTCCTGCTCCTGCGGCTATTCCACGACGGAATACGCAGACCATACGCTGACCGTTACCCGTCAGAGTATTTCCGATACCCAGCACAAGGTTACGTCGAAGTGTTCCGTCTGCGGTTACAACACTACGGCAAATGAAGCGCACAGCTTCACTTATGGAAAATGGCAGTCAAACTCGGACACCCAGCATCGCAGAACGAAGTCGTGCGTATGCGGCTACTCCGGATACGACTACGGAGATCACACCGATAAAAATGGTGACGGAACCTGTGATACTTGCGGCTATCTTATGTCTCATTTCTCCGTCACGGTTCCCGCAAACCTCTCGCTGACGGTTTCTCAGGACGGCACGGTTCACGCGGCGGTCAATGCTGCTATCGTCAATAACTCCACCGGTGCGGTCAAGGTAACTGCCGTCACGGTGCGGACGGGCAGCGGCTGGACGCTCGTCCCGTACAGCACCAACATGGCAAACGCCAAAGTGGATACAAAGCAGATCGGCTTTACCATCAATAATGCCGTAACGAAACAGACCGGTTCTTCCGAAGCGCTGACGCTCGGCAGCGGATGGAATATCGCAAAGAATGCTGATCTGCCGCTGAACTATGACGCGGTTGTCTCTGCCATGTCCGAGCCGGTAAACGAACAGGTTCTTACGCTCATTTTCGTTCTGGATTGGGCGAACTGAACTCCGTCTGATTTCTGCCCGAAGGAGGTGATGCGTATTGCAGGAAGAAGTTGAAAACAGGACGGTTTCG
>JAZRXJ010000052.1:0-2744 GCA_045600165.1 Clostridia bacterium | reverse complement strand
AGCCCGCAACGCCGTTATGGACAACTTCGGTGTAAAGATCGATGAGTCTGTAGTCGAGCAGGTACTCAGAACCGGAACCGCCGATATCGGACAGAAGTATCTGGATGTCATTACGGAGACGGCACGGCAGTATACCAATGGCATCTTCGCCGTTCTTCGCAAGTACGAATACGATCCTGAGCTCATGCGCTTGATCATCGTTGGCGGAGGCGGATGCCTCATCCGGAACTTCGGCAGCTATGACGAGAAGCGAGTCACGATCCTCGATGATATCTGTGCTGCCGCAAAGGGATTCGAATTCATCGCGGCTGCGTCCCTTCGCAGAAAGGCGACCTGATGAAGGATATCCGAGACATCCATGTCCGGTTCGATCTGAACATGGAAGAACAGCGCCGGGCATGGGAAGCCCTGCATGATATGGAAAGGGAAAGCTTCCGTTCGATGAATCATTTCATCTGTCACGCAATCAACTCATTTGCCGAACAGAAGGTGCCTGTCATCGATGATCAGACGCGCAGACAGATCGAAGAATGTGCCGCGCAGATAGCGAGATCTGCCACGGCCATCATGGAAAAAACACTCCCCGCTTTCCTCGCAGGCTGCTTTTCCGTGTCATCGCAGTCAACGGTTGTTCCTGTACCGGTGCGGAATATCGCTTCGGCTGAAGAAGCGGATGAGCTGGTACCGAATGAGGAAGAAATTCCTTTTGACTATTTGGGTGAGGAATGAAATGCTTGTGACGAGGAGTCCGGGAACTGAGCTGAGTCCGTGGACCAAAGCCCGGGTTTTGTGGACTTATTTCATCCATAGCGTGGACTATGTTCTACCCGCGGAATGAAATTTAGCCCCATGGATGTACCACGTTGGTACATCCGTGGGACTACCCATTAACGAGGCATTGAGATGACTAAAGCGGGTAATTGGAAAACGGAAACACGACGCGAGGAAGGAGACCGTTTTTCGATGGAGCCCAGCAAGTAACGCCTTGGCGGTCAAACTGCGTTTTCCCTGAGGCATACTTGATGGGGAAGCCCCCATACCCGCATTGGTTCGCTTCGCTCACAGCATGACAAGTCATGAAGGAGGATAGCTTATGAAAAAGAAACTGAACAAACGGATCACCGTCCGCATGGACGAGGGTCTGTATAACAAAATCGCAGACGGAGCATATAAGGGCGGAATGACGCCTGTTGAGTATGTGCGGCAGATGCTCGAAAAGGGCAGGACCGAGATGAAGGTGGAGCATATCGTGGATGTCCCCGAGATCCATAAGGTGCAGGCAGAACTGGGAAAGATCGGGAGCAATCTCAATCAGATCGCCCACTATTTCAACGGCGGAGGAAACAGAAGCCGTGAAATATACGATGATATCTGCCGGGCACTTGCGGAGCTGTACGAGATGAAGTACACCGTGGAGAGGATGGGAGGAACGAAGTATGGCGATACTAAAACACATACCGGTTAAGAACGGAGATTATGGAGAAGCCCAGCGTTACCTGCTGTTCGAGCATGACGCGAAGACGGGCAAGCTGCTGCGGGATGAGCACGGGGATATGATCCCGCGCAGAGGTTTCATTCAATCGTCTATGAACTGCGAGGCATTCACCTACAACACGGAATGTGTGGACCTGAATCTTCGGTGGCACAAGAACCTTGGGAAGAACGATGTGAAGGCGCACCACTACATCATGAGCTTTGACCCACGGGACATTGAATACAATGGACTTACACCCGAACGTGCGCATGCCATTGCGGAAGAGTTTGCAAGGCATTTCTTTGCGGGACATCAGGTGCTGATGGTCACACACCCGGACGGACATAATGGGAGCGGAAACATCCATACGCACATCGTTCTCAACAGTCTCAGGAAAGAGAATATTCCGTACCGGGATTTTATGGATCGTCCGACGGACTGCCTTGCGGGTTATAAGCATCATCAGACACGTGATCTGTTCATGACGATGCTCACGTACATGAACGAGCTGTGCGAGCGGGAGAATCTGCACACGGTGGACTTCTCTGTGCCGGCAGACAGGAAGAAGACTGACCGTGAATACAAAGCACAGCGGCGCGGACAGGAGAAGCTGGAAGCAATCAACCGTAAGGTCATCGAAGCTGGACTTCATCCGCGCTATACCGATTATCAGACGGTCAAGGATGAAATCCGATATGCTGTTGATGCGGCCGTACAGAAAGCGAAAACGGAAGAAGAATTCAGAAAGATTCTGGAACAAAAATACCACATCAAACAGAAGGAAACCCGCGGGGCGTGGAGCTATATCCACCCGAAACGGGATAAGCCCATCCGCGCGAGAAGCTTAGGTCGAATCTATGAAAAGGAAGCGATTCTGAACCGTATCCTCGGTATCGAAGACATCGACCGCAGCCGTCCCGAATACGCAGCGCTGCCTAAGATTTTCGTCCTTCACTCCGACCTGCAGTTGGTAACCGACATCCAAAGCTGCGTGAAAGCCCAACAGAGCCGTGCCTATGCCCGCAGGGTGGAAATCTCGAATCTCCAGCGGATGGCAAAGTCTGTGGCATACCTGTCGACTCACAAAATCGGAACGCTGGACAACCTGCGGGCATTGCAGGCTGAAGCGGAACGGGACTACAGATCGGCAGCAAATGCTTACCGTGAGGATTATCTGAAAATCAAGGGAATCAATGAGGAGATCCATTATCTGGGACAGTATCTGGCGAACAAGAAGACCTACGCAGCGTTCTTGAACGCCCCGGACAAA
>JAZRXJ010000051.1:0-1371 GCA_045600165.1 Clostridia bacterium | reverse complement strand
TTTCTCCAGATGAGTCAGCCGATGATTCTGGATTGCTTCCGCCAGCTCGGCGGCAAGATTGACCGCCGTATAGAATTTCACATGAAATCCCGCCCGGCAGGCGTTGATCCCCAGCGCAATGGCCAGATGCGTTTTCCCGCTTCCGGGATCTCCGATCATTACGACATTCTGACGCGCTTTGATGAAATCGCAGGAAGCGAGTTCCCGGATCGCTGCCTCCGATACGTGCGCCAGCCTGGTGCAGTCAAATTCATCCAGTGTCTTCTGAAGCGGAAATCCGGCGGCTTTCAGACGGCGCTTCTGACCGGCAAGAGCCTGCTCTGCGGCTTCCTGCTCCAGCATCCGCACCAGAAAGGTCTCGTATCCTTCTTCCGGTTTCATCTGGCGGATCACCTCCTCGTACCGGTTGAAAGCCGGAAGACGCAGCTGTCTGGCATAGAGGCGGATCTTTTCCTTTTCTGCCGTTCCCATCAGATCTCACCCCTTTTCAAAAGCGCATTGTATGCGTCAAGCTGAGGAATCACGACCTGCACGGTCGGAGAGGTTATCCTGCTGCCGGATGAATTTGATGGATTCGGTATCTCAGGATTCAGATTGGTCTGCAGCGCATCATAGGTATGAATCCCCTCTATGGCGTTCAGCAGTTCCTCACCGTACTGGAGGTACAGCCTCAGCGTTCCAATCAGCTCCCGGGGTTCCTGAAGACCTTCCAGAAAAGTCATAAGCCGGGGAGGAACCGTCCGCCGCACCGGAGCCGCGTTGCAGATGCTTCTCGGTTTCCGGGACAGCAGTTCCATGTAGTGTTCCAGACGGTAATGAACAGCGTTTTTCCCGTAATCCCGTTCATAGGACGCCGCCTCCGTCCCCTGATACAGAATCGTGACGCGGCAGCCCGATCCCTTGACGGTAACTGTCTTTCCGCTGTATTCGTAAGGAACGGAATACCGATTGTGGTCGAATCGTACCAGAGAAAATTCGTCCACCCGGACCTGCTGGGTGCGGGAAGGATCATAGCGATACGGCGGAAGCGGAATCAGATGCTCCCGAACCGCAGGAACGTAATCTCCCACCGGACGTTCTCTTCCGGGAATGATATGGCCTCGGTATTCGGCGGCAGCTTTCAGAAGAAGGTCGTTCAGTTCTTCAATCCCATTCACATGAGGCACCGGAACCAGCGTGCTGCGCCGGATAAAGCCTACCAAACCCTCCACCAGTCCTTTTTCGTGTCCGGATGCGATATTGCAGAACACGGGCTGAAATGCGTAATGGGCTGCCATGGCCAGATAGCGGTCTGTGGCTTTAGCATGCAGTCCAAAGCCTTCTTTCACCGCGACTCTCGCGTTGTCAAAGATGATCCGCCTGGGAACGCCT
>JAZRXJ010000050.1:0-1170 GCA_045600165.1 Clostridia bacterium | reverse complement strand
ACCGCTCTTCACCAGAGATATGCTGACCTACAACGGCAAATATTATCTCATCGGTGAAGGGCACAAGAACTATGCGGCAGAGAAAACCGGCGATGAGGACTACTACGTACTCACACTCGCCGCCATCGCTATGGAACTGAGCCGTGAAAATCTCACCGAGGCAGACGTTCATATCGCCGCCGGGCTTCCCCTTGCGTGGGTAACGGAACAGAAAGCAGCCTACCGGGAATACCTGCTCAGAAATGAAGATGTACGTTTTTCGTTCCGGAAGAAGGATTATCACATCCGCATCATCGGAGCCGACGTATTTCCGCAGGGCTATGCTGCCATTGCGGATAAGACGGCTTCTCTCAAGGGTGTGACGTATCTCTGCGATATCGGAAATGGCACTATGAATCTGCTGTGCTGTCGTAACGGGCATCCGGATTCTCAGAAGATGTATACGGAGAAATACGGCACCCAGCAGTGTATCAACGCGGTGAAGGATGCTGTCATGAACAAGTATCAGGTGGTCATGGATGAGGGCATTATTGAGGAATATCTGAAAACCGGCGAAGCAGATGTATCTAAGGAGTATCTGAAGATCATGAAAGCAGCCGCCTCCCAGTATGTGAAGGATATCTTCCGCCGCCTGCAGGATCACGACTATAACGCCGGACTGATGAGGCTGTATATCATCGGCGGAGGCGGCTGCCTGATCCGTAACTTCGGAAAATACGACGAAAGCCGCGTGACGATCGAGGACGATATCTGCGCTACGGCGAAGGGATATGAATTCCTTGCGGAGCGCCAGATGCAGAAAGGACTGGCGGGCAAATGAATATCTGTAATATAAAGGTCCGTCTGAATCTGGACAAGCCGGAACACCGCGCTGCTTATGAAATCCTCAAAGGCAGCGAAAAATCTATGTCACAGTTCGTCATAGCCGCCGTAAACGCCTACGGCGGCTATCTCTCCAAAGAGGAAGAAAAGGATCTGCTTCTTCGGCAGGTCAGTGACACGGTGCGCTCTACAATTTCAGAAATGCTTGGAGTTTCGTTGTCCGGCGGGAAATTTTCTTCGGAAATGGTTATGCCGAACGAAACCGCCTCAGATATTGCAGAAGAAAGCGGCGAAATCGCGGACGATTTCCTTCAAAACTTCTGAGTGCTGTCATAAATACGGAGTTTC
>JAZRXJ010000049.1:0-1788 GCA_045600165.1 Clostridia bacterium | reverse complement strand
GAGCCTGTGAATAAAAGTCTGTAAATATTGCATCTCTGGCCTTCTATGGTAAAATAAAAAATCATGGGAGGCCTTTGCTATGGCGAACAAAAAGAAAGATGTTTACAAAGTCGGTCCGATGACCGAAGGAAAACGTGAAATCATCCGTGGACTTCTGCAGGAATACAATATCGAGTCTGCGGAAGACATTCAGGATGCTCTTAAGGATCTTCACGGCAGCACCATCAAGGAAATGATGGAGGCTGAGATGGATGATCATCTCGGTTATGAAAAGTCCGAGCGCTCCGATTCCGACGATTACCGTAACGGCCATAAGACCAAGACAATCAATACCACCTACGGTTCCATGGAGATCCAGGTCCCGCAGGACCGCAAATCCACCTTCGAGCCTCAGGTCGTTAAAAAGCGTCAGAAAGATATTTCCGAGATCGATCAGAAGATCATCTCCATGTATGCCAAGGGAATGACTACACGGCAGATTTCCGATACGCTGATGGATATCTACGGTTTCGAGGCATCGGAAGGATTCATTTCCGACGTCACGGATAAGATCCTTCCCCGGATCGAGGAATGGCAGAGCCGACCGCTCGATGAAGTCTATCCTGTGATCTTCATTGACGCGATCCATTATTCCGTGAGGGAAAGCGGTATTATCCGCAAGATGGCAGCATATGTGATCCTCGGTCTCACCTGTGAAGGCAGGAAAGATGTTCTGACGATCCAGATCGGCGAGAATGAAAGTGCCAAGTACTGGCTGTCCGTCCTTAATGAGCTGAAAAACCGCGGAGTTCAGGATATCCTGATCATTTGTGCCGACGGCCTTAGCGGTATCAAAGAGGCGATTTCAACGGCATTCCCGAAAACTGAATATCAGCGCTGTATCGTTCATCAGGTCCGTAATACCCTGAAATATGTGGCCGACAAAGACCGTAAGCCGTTTGCTGCAGACCTGAAAAAGATCTACAACGCACCGACGGAACAGGCCGCCCGTACTCAGCTCGATGCGGTAACCGCCAAGTGGGAGGAGAAGTATCCCCGGGCCATGAACCGCTGGTACGACAATTGGGATGCGATAAGTCCGATTTTCAAGTTTTCCTCAGATGTCAGGAGTGTCATCTATACGACAAATGCGATTGAAAGTCTGAACTCCACTTACCGGAAGCTGAACCGCCAGAGGAGCGTCTTCCCGAGCGATCAGGCGCTTCTGAAAGCCCTGTACCTTTCGACTTTCGAAGCCACAAAGAAGTGGACGATGCCGATCAGGAACTGGGGAAAGGTGTACGGCGAACTGTCGGTCATGTACGAGGGACGGTTGCCGGAGTAACAAAAAAGTTCAGTCCTGTCAAGGGTAAATGAACGCCCGGTCAGGCCGGGCGCCCTTGACATGGCTTCACTTTTTTGTTATGAATGTAGTTAACGGCTGAAGCGATACCTGCGGCTGCTTCAGCCGACAATCACTTTGAGATTATCATAGAAGACCTATTTACAGAAAAAATTTCACACTCCCTACGGATGCGAACCGTACGCTCTCCCGTGCGTGTATTGAGGAGACCCCATTTTTCATTTACTCCGTGAAATCAATTTCAAGCAGTCTGTCGGCTGATACATGGCAGGCAATGCAGATATTTTTCAGCATAACAGCACTCGGTACGACCTTATCCTGTTCATACCGCACAATATCCCCCTGTCTGCAGCCGATCAGCTCTGCGAGCGCATACTGTGACAGCCCGGCCGCCTTGCGGGCGGCCTTCATGTTTTCACCGAGACTCATCTTCCACGTCTCCTTTC
>JAZRXJ010000048.1:0-32111 GCA_045600165.1 Clostridia bacterium | reverse complement strand
TCGTATTGCTCTCTGTCGTTCGCAATACTCGTTGACTCAGCCGGCTTCCGATTCGCTGTTTCCGCCACAGGCGGCGCTCATCTCCGCCCTTTCTCCCGTTTTCGTCTTCGACGAACAGCACACTGTGCTGACACGGGATACAGCGCCTTGCCTCAAGGGGTCTCGTACAGCAAGCTGTACTCGGTCAGCTTCGTCATAGTCGTATTGCTGCACTAACGTTTGCAATACTCGTTGACTCAGCAGGCTTCCGATTCACTTTCGACTACGTCGAACAGCACACTGTGCTGACGTTCGTCTCCGCCCCTTATTTTGTGGGCGCTTCGCGACAGTTATCTCGCGTCGCATGGGCAGCTTAGCAATAGTCAAACAATTTTCATGTCCCTGTTACTTCGGTGGCATAAATTGATAACCGTTAATTTTCCTATACTTGTCAGCGTTAGCAGTACAGTCTGCCGAATGGTCATTGTTAATCGTGTAATTAACAGGAAATTGGAAATTTCCCTAATCCTCTTTTTTGTCTCAAAGCAAATTTCTCGAGGGGATTGACAAAGCTAGCCTATTGGGCATATTCTAATATTGAGCGAGCCCACCACGCATAAGGCATCGCAAGATGTACTGCGAACCAAGGTGGGACTTTTTTTACTACGAGGAATGTTGCGATGCTAGCAATTATGCCATTGAAGAGTCCGAAAACCTATGCGGAACAGATTCAACATCTGCAAGAGAACCATGGATTGTTGATTGAAGATCCTGAAAAGGCTAAAGAAATTCTGAAAACTGTAAATTACTATCGACTAAGTGCATATGGTATTGATTTACTTGATAAGAAAACCGATAAGTATCAAGATGGAACAAGCCTTGAGCAGATTTATTCGCTTTACCAGTTCGACAGTAGACTTCGCAACATCATCAGTCCTGTAATCGAGTTTGTGGAGATAAAATTGCGCTCATCTATTGCTTATTATTTAGCAAATAAGTATGGCGCGGAGTGCTATCGTAATCGAGCTTTCTTTAACCCATGGGTAAGTGGGGTCACAGGCAAAGATATGTTTGACAATTTTAATGAACACGTTGATGAAGAAATCAAAAAGCAGTCCAAAAAACCAATGGTTGTTCACCATATGCAAAAATATGGAGGACACTTCCCAATTTGGGTGGTAGTTGAACTACTTTCACTCGGTACTCTATCAACCCTATATTCGCTTATGAAGCGTGAAGATCAAAAAGCTATTGCCCGGATTTTCAATACTGGTTATGCGTATGTCAAGAGTTGGTTTGCAGCACTTGTTGAAATTCGGAACATATGCGCTCATTATGGCAGATTATATAATATGCCGTTGGACTCACTAGCAAAACTTTCTCCAAAGGAAAGTCAATATGCAAATTCACGGCTTTTTACCGATTGCCTTGCGCTAAAATACATCATGCATGGCGAGACTATTTGGAACACATTCATCGTGAATCTTCGTGCAATAATTGATGAATGCCCCAACGTGAATCTCAAGTGTATAGGTTTTCCCCAGGACTGGGAGAACTTGCTGCGATAAATGGCATTTGTTTTTTTCTATGGCGTCCGCTATCTTGGCAGGACGCTTTTCTTGCTTTTGTGGCATTTGTTCCCCTATTTGTATCTTTGATACCACCTATCACATCATTCAAAACTCAAGTTACAGCTATTGCCCTCAACAGAGTTAAGTATATTTAGTGGTGAACTGATCCCCTCAGGCGCTACGCGACGGTGGGAAACTCCTTCAGTCGCCTCCGGCGACAGCGTCTCGTACAGCAAGCTGTACTCGGTCAGCTTCGTCATAGTCGTATTGCTGCACTGACGTTTGCAATACTCGTTGACTCAGCCGGCTTCCGATTCACTTCCGGCTACGCCGGACAGTACACTGTACTGACGCTCATCTCCGCCCCCTCAAGAGGAAGCCTAAGTTTGTGAGCGCTGCGCAGAGCTTACCTTCAATCCCCTCAGGCGCTTCGCGGAGCTGTCTCGCTCCGCTCGGTCAAATTCGCAATAGTTGAGCAAGGCACTCTCGTGCCATGCTCGCCTTTGCTCATTACGCTTTCTCCCGTTTTCGTCTTCGACGAACAGCCTTCCACGACTTTCGCAAGCGAGAAGTCGCTCCAGGCCCCCGCGTTTTCGCGAGCGAGAAACGCTCGGTCACACTGTGCTGACACGGGATACAGCGCTCACTGCGTTCGGTCAAATTCGCAATAGTCGTGCGGAATCGCACTCCTTTGCTCATTACTCGCTTCGCTCGGACAGCTTCGTAATAGTCGTATTGCTGCACTAGCGTTTGCAATACTCGTTTACTCAGCAGGCTTCCGATTCGCTGTTTCCGCCACAGGCGGCGCTCATCTCCGCCCCTTCTCCCGTTTTCGTCTTCGACGAACAGCCTTCCACGACTTTCGCAAGCGAGAAGTCGCTCCAGGCCCCCGCGTTTTCGCCCCCGCACTTTGCTTCGCACAAGTGCTCAGGTAAGCGAGAAACGCTCGGTCACACTGTGCTGACACGGGATACAGCGCCTTGCCTCAAGGGGAGCCTTTTGGGTGGTGAGTGCTTCGTGCGGGTGTAGACGGTCGGCACGGAGCGTGGTAAACTATGAAGAGTGGTTAAGCAAGCCACATTTGTCTGGTAGAAATGTACTTGGAAATGAAATGCTGTTTGGCAGAATAAGCGCAGAGGAAATAACATCCTATCATTCATCATTATTAACTCATAATTCATAACTTCGCCGCCTTCGGCGGCGATACAGAGAGGGGGCAGCGACGCCATGGAGACCGTGGAAGCCGGGATTCTGGGGACGGTATACAGGAATGACGAAAACGGGTATTCCGTTGTGAGCGTACGGATCGGACGGAATGAATATACCGTGGTGGGTACACTGCCCCGTCTTTCTCCGGGGGAACAGGCGGTGTTCACCGGAGAGTGGATCGAACATAAACAATACGGAAAACAGTTCAAGTGTTCAGGATGTACGCTGCAGGCACCGACTACGCTGCTGGGTATCGAGCGGTATCTGGGCAGCGGGCTCATCAAGGGCATCGGTCCGAGCAAGGCAAGAGCCATTGTCGAGGAATTCGGCGAGGACACGCTGAAGATCCTGTCCGAGAATCCGGAGCGGCTGCAGGATGTGCCCGGGATCGGGAAAAAGCGCTGGGTCCAGATCGCGGAAAGCTTCCGCGAACAGCAGGGTGCCCGTCAGGCAATGGTCTTTCTCCAATCCTACGGGATCCCGCCGACCTTGTCCGTAAAGATCAGTAAACTGTACGGCGAACGGACCCCGGAACTGATCCGGGAGAATCCATACCGTCTTTGTGAAGAACTGGAAGGCGTCGGTTTTCAGACAGCCGACCGGATCGGGATCGCGCTCGGGGTCGCCCCGGACAGCGAGGACCGGATCCAGTGCGCGCTGAAATATGTCCTGAGAGAAGCGGCCGCTTCCTCCGGACACTGCTATCTGCCGGTGGAAACACTGCTGAACGATACGACTTCCCTGCTCCGGGTCGGGCGTGCGCAGTGCGAGCATTCTGTTTCCCGCCTGATCCTTGCCCATGAACTGGTCCTGGAGGAAGAGGAGCAGGAGCAGCGGATCTGGCTGCCGACCTTCTGGCGGGCAGAAAAGGAAGTGGCGCTCCGGCTCCGGGAGCTCATGTGCGCGGTCCATCCCGGCAAGTATACCGGTGCGCTGCAGGCGATCAAAACCTTTGAGAAAAAGAACGGGATGTCCTTCAGCAAAACACAGCGGGAAGCGATCCAGGGAGCGCTGGAGACCGGTGTGTTTGTCATCACCGGCGGTCCCGGGACCGGAAAAACGACGATCATCAACTGTATCCTGTCCCTGCTCATGCAGGACAATGAAGTATTACTGTGCGCGCCCACGGGGCGCGCCGCCAAGCGGATGACGGAAGCCACAGGCACGGAAAGCAAAACGATCCACCGCCTGCTGGAATATGGCGGCGAGGAAGGTGTCTTCGCGCGCAACGCGGAAAACCCGCTGGAAGCGGATGTCATTATCGCGGATGAGACCTCCATGGTCGATCTGATGCTCATGCGTTCCCTGCTACGGGCCATTGAGCCCGGAACACGCCTGATCCTCGTCGGGGACGCGGATCAGCTGCCGAGCGTCGGTCCCGGCAATGTACTGGGAGACATCCTCGCCAGCGGCGAGATCCCCGCAATCCGACTGACGGACATCTACCGGCAGAGCGAGTCCAGCCGCATCGTGGTCAACGCGCACCGGATCAATCATGGAGAAATGCCGCTGCTGAACGAAAAAGGCACTGATTTCTTTTTTGAACGTAAGACCGGCTTCACGGAAACGGCGGAAACGATCCAGGCACTGGTAACAAAGCGTCTGCCCGCTTTCCTGAATTTTCCGGAAGAAGCGCGTCTTTCTTCGGCGATCCGGTCCATTCAGGTCCTGGCTCCCGCCAGGAAAGGCGAATGCGGAGTCATCGCGCTGAACACCCTGCTGCAGTCCGTCCTGAACCCGCCGTCCGTTCAAAAGCCCCAGCTGAGCTGGGGAGAAACGATCTTCCGGCTGGGCGATAAAGTCATGCAAACGAAGAATGACTACCAGATCGAATGGCGCAGGAAGACCAGAGCGGGATATGAGGACGGGACCGGGATCTTCAACGGGGATGTCGGATATATTACGGAAGTCGATATTGAAGAGCACACGCTGACCGTCTGTTTTGACGATGACAGAGAGGTCATCTATGAATCCTCCGCGCTGGAGAATCTGGACCTGGCCTACTGTCTGTCCGTACACAAAAGTCAGGGAAGCGAGTTCCCGGTGGTCGTCATGCCGGTCGTTGGCGGACCGCCGATGCTGCTGACACGGAATCTGTTCTACACAGCTCTGACAAGAGCCAGAAAGCTGGTCGTGCTGGTGGGTCAGGAAGAGATCATCCGCAGGATGACGGAAAACGGGCAGGTCGCGAAGAGATATACTGCATTGACTTCGCGGATACACGAAGTCCATCTCTTATGAGTGATAGGTGATAAGTGATGGGTGGAGTGGCGGTTGCGACCGCCGCAGTGGATATGCCGGGCGCTCTCCTTGCGAAAGCTCTCGGAGTGACAGGTGATAAGTGACCGAACGCAACTTGTCATGTGAGATTTGAGGCTTTAGTTGGAATAGGAAACGAAGTCGGAAGGTTACTAACGTTATTGTTCAATTGCATGATAGCCATGTTTCTCGGCATTACCAAGCAAGTATAGAAATGCATAAGCCGGAATGCGCAGCAGATTCTTGCCATTCTTGATATTATGAATACCATAATCATCAGCGCTTTTTGTCACAATGATTGCAGCAGAAGCCTCTTCACACAGCTCAATGATTGCATCATCATCAGCTATCGGTGCTTTGTCCCTGTATTTGACTTCAATCAAAATGTTCTTAATATTCGGATAATCTACAACAACATCGATTTCTTTGTTTTTCTTCCCTCCGCGGAAGTACCCGACTGAAGTCGCAATTTGATAGTAGAAAGCAGCGATATGCTTATATACCGCTGTCTCAACAATTTTCCCCATTTCCGTCTGGTCGGAAAGCACTGAATCATCCATCAGTACTGCATTGCGTATAGCTGCATCTGCAATGTAAATCTTAGGGCGTGCCTTAAGTACTTTTTTCCCCGCCATATCAACCGGCCAGCTTTGATAAATCAAATTTGCACTTTCCAAATATTGAATATAGTTTTCTACCGTGATTCGTGAGACTCCATTCAATTCCTTAGTGATAGTATCTATGGATACGATTTCCGAGGAGACATTACACAGATACAGGAAAATTCTTTCTAGCTCGGTAGCATTACGGATATTATATAAAGACGGAAGATCCCGTTTCAGGACTTTATCTACTACATCCTCTCGCATGATTTGCTGAGCCATGATATCGTTATCTGCCAGTGCCAATTCTGGAAATCCCCCTACTTGCAGATAGCGCATGAAATGATTTTGCACCTTTGACAGTTGTAGCATAATCTGTGTCCGTTCAATTTGTGATTTGTACAAAAGAGCGGTAATTTTCAGGTCTTCGGGAATATCCGGGCGCTCTATGCCCAACAGTTCACAATATTCATAAAAGGACATTGTTGGGACCTGAATCACAGTCCAACGCCCAGCTCCGCTTTCCCTGCTGCCCTTCATCAGGGCAGGACTTGCCGAACCGGTAGCTACTACATGCGTATCTGGCTGCGTATCATATATCGTTTTCAACCAACGATCCCAATCCTGTGCATATTGTACCTCATCAAAAAAGTAATAAACATCCTGCTCCGCGTAAATGTTTTCGTGATAACATTCCAAAACATCCTGAAACTGGCTGAGCTTGAGCATAGGATGGTCCAATGAGATGAATACTATCTTCTGTGGCGCTACTCCGGCATTCAACAATGCTTCTATCATTTGGTACTGTATTGTTGTCTTTCCCACACGGCGAGTGCCTGTTAAAACAACAGAGCGGCGAATATCTTTTTCGTTCAAACGCTTCATTGCTTCATAATAAGCGAATCGTTTATATCTTTTTGTCATTTGGGGATTTATAACGCCCGTTTTCCACCAAGGATTATATGCAGTAAGTACTTTGAGAACGCTCTCTTTTGTCGTTAATGCCATTGCTGCTCCCCCTTTTTTTGTAGAATTGTATCTCTATAATCAATTATTGTCAAACATTATTGTAAGTATACTATAAATTATTTCATACTATTTTTGCTTTTTTGTATATATCGCAACACATGGCGGTCTTTGTAAAAATGAACAGTGATTACTGAAAACAAAACCGGATGGTCATTGACCGATCACTTACGTTGCGCGGCGGCAATGGTCATGGCATATAAATCTTCGACACCTGCCATACGAAGCGCACGACAGCATTCATCGATCGTGGAACCGGTTGTCAGCACGTCATCCACGAGCAATACGGATCCGGGCGTTTTTTCGTTGAGCACAGAAAACCGGCCGGAAACATTTCTTTTTCGATCCTCAGCATTCAGTCCCTGCTGGGTATGCCCGCCCTTTTTCCGGATCAGCAGCTGCCGGCAGGGCAGCCCCAGTTCTTTCGCGATGCTTTCCGCCAGGATCTTTCCGTGGTCGATGCATCGTTCCCGTTTCCGGTCCGCGGGCATCGTCACCCACGTGACGACGGTATCCGGCGGCAGTTTCATTTCCCTCAGGACTGTTTCCGCGGTGTAAAATACCAGCGGTTTTGCCGCGGAAGCGATCGTACGGTGTTTCAATCCCAGGATCAGATCCCGGACCGGACCGGCGTATCCGAAGACAGACCACGCGTCCGTAAAGAGCAAGTGAGTGATCCGCTTTTCCTTATGCAGTAATTCCTTTTCGACAGCTTCCCGGCAATCCAGGCACAAGGAACCGTCCGGCAGATCCGGCTGGACCGCGAAGTCAAATCCGCGCAGTGCTTTTTTACAGCATAAACACACCGCCTGCTCCGGAAAAACTGTATCCAGCAGGACTTCCCGCGCTTTTCCGATTTGGACGCGTACTTTCTGGTTGATCGTCTGCTTCATTTGATCCCCTCCGGGTTCAATGTTGGGCATTGTTTCTGGATGGAACCGGTCTGTACAGTAAATAGTATAACACAAAGCTGATCCCGGTGATTTCGTCTCTAGCAAAAAATCGGAGCAAATGCCCCGATTTTCAAAAAGTTGATCTTTATTTGACTTATTCAACGAATTCGTGATAGATGGCCTTGATAGTGGCTTCAAAGTCGTTGTCATCGACACCGACGATGATGGAGAGTTCGCTGGACCCCTGGTCGATCATACGGACATTGATGCGGGCCTTGGACATGGCGGAGAACAGTCTCGCGGCGGTACCGCAGTTATGCACCATGCCGCGGCCGACGGTCGCGATGATGGACATATTGTCATGCACGGTCACGCTGCCGTCCGCGCCGGCCATTTCCTTCAGGGTATCCAGGATCTTTTCCCGGCAGTTTTTGATGCTGGCGGTCTCGACGACCACACAGAGGTTATCGATGCCGGTGGGCATATGTTCGAAGCTCACGCCGTTTTCTTCAAACAGCTGCAGGACCTTCCTGCCGAAGCCCAGCTCGTTGTTCATCATGGGCTTTTCGACCGCGATGACGGTATATCCCTTATGACCGGCAATACCGGTGATGGTGGGCACGGAGATCAGTTCATTGGGAGCATTCAGGCAGATCAGGGTGCCGGGATGATAGGGCTTGTTGGTATTGCGGATATTGGTGGGGATGCCGGCGCGATGGACCGGGAACATGGCTTCCTCATGCAGGACGGAAGCGCCCATGTAGCTCAGTTCGCGCAGTTCCTTATAGGTGATGGAGCCGATTTCGGCGGGATCGTCCACGATCCGGGGATCCGCCATCAGGAAACCGGAAACATCCGTCCAGTTTTCATACACATCCGCGGAGACGGCACGGGCAACCAGAGCGCCGGTGATATCGCTGCCGCCGCGGGAGAAGGTCACAACCTCTCCTTTTTCATTGGCACCATAGAAGCCGGGCACGACCGCGGGCACACCGTCCGCCAGCAGGGCGGAAAGCAGTTCCTGCGTCTTTTCGGCATCCAGGACACCGTTTTCATCAAAGCGGATGCCTTTGGCCGCGTCCACAAAACGCCAGCCCAGATAGTCCGCCATCAGGATACCGTTCAGATATTCGCCGCGGCTGGCGACCCAGTCCTTGTTCTTGCCGGCGGCGATCCCAGCCTTGACTTCTTCCAGACGGCCGGTGATCTCTGTTTCCAGTTTCAGATCCCGGGCAATACTGATATATCTTTCGGCGATCTTCGCGAACTCGCCGGTGAAATCCTTGCCCTGTGCCGCCAGCGCCTGGCAGCGGTAAAGCAGGTCAGTGACCTTTTCATCTTCCTTGAAGCGCTTTCCCGGCGCGCTGGGGACCAGATAACGTCTGGCAGGTTCCAGTTCCAGGATGCTTCTTACCTTTTTGAACTGATGGGCATCCGCCAGGGAGCTGCCTCCGAATTTGGTAACGATCTTATCAAGCACGGTCGATCCCTCCGTTCTCATACTTCCGTAAACGTGGATGATTTTAACCTGTCCCGCCGCTCATGTCAATGAAGCGCCGGCGTTTATTATGTTTTTTTCATGCGTCCCAAATTGTCACCAAAATTTGAGTGATAAATGAAGTTGTGGCGCATGTTCAATCCCCTCAGTCACTTCGTGACAGCTCCCCTTGCCTCAAGGGGAGCCAAAGAAGAAGAACTACCAGTCCTTTTTCCGGAAGAGAAGGGAGAAGATCAGCAGGGCACAGCCGATCGTCAGCGCTGTATCGGCGATATTGAAAATGGGAAAATCAAAGAACAGGAACTCGATCATATCCGGGACATAACCGGTAAAGAAACGGTCGATCATATTCCCAGCCGCCCCGGAAAGCATCATCAGAAGAGCCGTCAGGGGCAGCGGCGCCAGTTCCTTTTTCCGAGTAAACAGGACGACGGCAACGATCACCACCAGGGACAGGATCCCCAACAGGAACGGTTTGCCGGAAAGCATGGAAAAGGCAGCCCCGAGATTCTCCGCGTACCGGAGACCGAGAAGGCCGGGGATCAATACGATGCCTTCGCGGGGCAGATTAGGAGCAAGATCCTTCGTGATCCGGTCCGTGATCAGGATCGCAGCGAAAAGAACGAGCTGCCACCAGGCAGGACGGAACAGGGTGCGGCGATGTGTCATATGTCTCATCCTTTGGAAAAGTGATAAGTGATAGGTGATGAGTTGAAGTTTGTTAAGCAATCCCCTCACCGCTTCGCGGAGCTGTCTCGCTCCGCTCGGTCAAATTCGCAATAGTCGTGCGGAATCGCACTCCTTTGCTCATTACGCCTTCTCCCGTTTTCTCCTTTGGAGAACAGCACACTGTGCTGGCACGGGATACGGCGCCTTGTAACTCCTTCAGTCGCCTACGGCGACAGCTCCCTCAAGAGGGAGCCAAGACGGGGAGCCTTAGTTTGTAGGCGCTTCGCGCCAGCTAGAATAACTCCTTCAGGCGCCTCCGGTGCCAGCTCCTCCAGAGGAGGAGCCTTATCTACTGATGCCTTCGGCACAACTCCTACTAAGGCCTAAGTCCTGTTTTCTTCCTCCGCGGCGTCAGCCGCGGCTGCTTCCCGCAGGTCGTCCAGCCGCTTCACCAGCTTCCGGATGACCTTCAGTCCTTCCGGCAGGAGATTGCGTTCCTCGAGCGCCGCGTCCTTCAGCAGGATGGCGTACGGCTTTGTCGCAGTCAGCATCAGGCGGTGATCCGTATCCTGCATGGCCTGCAGGAGCAGCATGGCGTCCGGCACATGATGCTCGTCCAGCTTCATCATCAGCCCGCCCTTCCCTTTCACGACCTGACTGACACCCAGCCGGTTGCATAAGGCGCGGAGCTGGGAGACATCCAGCAATGTCTCCACGACATCCGGCAGATCCCCGAAGCGGTCGATCAGCTCGTCCGTCAGATCAGCGCGGTCATCCTCGTTGCTGATGGCGGCGATGCGCTTGTACATTTCCATACGCTGCTTTTCATCCGGCACATATTCGGACGGAAGATAGGCATCGACCCTCAGGTCCACACGAGTCTCCAGATCCCGGACGGTGATATGTCCCTGCACTTCCTCCAGGGTCTCCTCAATGAGCTTGCAGTACATGTCATAGCCGACCGTCGCCAAATGTCCGTGCTGTTCCGGTCCCAGAATGTTACCGGCGCCGCGGATTTCCAGATCGCGCATGGCGATCCGGAAGCCGGCGCCGAACTCGGTGAATTCCCGGATCGCCTGCAGGCGCTGCTGGGCAGTCTCCGACAGGATATGATCCGCGCGCACGGTGAAATAGGCATAAGCCTGACGGTTACTGCGTCCCACACGTCCCCGCAGCTGATACAGCTGACTCAGTCCGAAGCGGTCCGCGTCATAGACGATCAGAGTATTGGCGGAAGGCACATCCAGTCCGCTTTCAATAATGGTGGTGCACAGAAGGACATCATAGCTCCCGGCATAGAAGTCCATCATGACATCTTCGAGCGCGTGCTCCTTCATCTGCCCGTGGGCAACCCCGATCCGGGCTTCCGGCACCAGCGCCTTCAGGCGCTCATAGAAACGCTCGATACTGTGCACACGGTTATACAGGAAATACACCTGTCCGTTCCGGCTCAGTTCCCGCAGGATCGCGTCCCGGATCACGCCGTCCGAGTATTCCAGCACCTGTGTCTGCACCGGGATCCGCTCCTCCGGCGGAGTTTCCAGCACGGACATGTCCCGGATACCGACCATGGACATATGCAGAGTCCGCGGGATCGGCGTCGCGGAGAGCGTCAGAACATCGACCTGCGTCTTCATGTTCTTGATGATCTCTTTATGTGCCACACCGAAACGCTGTTCCTCGTCCACGATCAGCAGGCCGAGGTTTTTGAACCTGACATCCTTCGCCAGCAGGCGATGTGTCCCGATGATGATATCCACATCCCCGGCTGCCAGCCGTGCCAGCACTTCCTTCTGTTCCTTCGGGGTGCGGAAGCGGCTCAGATATTCGATACGGGCGCCGACATTCCGGAAGCGTTTCAGGACCGTATTGTAATGCTGCTGCACCAGGATCGTGGTGGGGGCGAGCAGCGCCACCTGCTTGTTATCCACCAGCGCCTTGAAAGCCGCCCGGAGACTGACTTCCGTTTTGCCGTAGCCGACATCGCCGCACAGCAGGCGGTCCATGTTCCGGTCGGACTCCATATCCTTCATGATCTCCCGCACCGACTGCGCCTGGTCAGGCGTCAGCTCGTACGGGAATTCATCCTCGAATTCCCGCTGCCAGGCCGTTTCCGGAGAGAACGCGTAGCCCTGGTTCAGGGTCCGCTGGGCATACAGTTTTTTGAGGTCAAAGGCGAGCGTCCGGAGACCTTCCTTCACCTTGCCCTTCTGGCGTGCCCATTCTCCGGAACCCAACCTGCTCAGACGCGGGGTCTGATTCGGATTTCCGATGAACCGCTGCACTCTTTCCAGCTGTTCCACCGGCACATAGAGCTTATCATTTCCGTTATACTGGATCAGCAGGTAGTCTCTCCAGGTGCCTTCGCTCTGGATCCGGGTGATCCCGCGATACAGACCCACGCCATGATCCTCGTGGACCACATAGTCGCCGACCTTCAGGTCGGTAAAGGTGGAGATCCTTTCGCCCGCGTGCTTCCGGGCCTTGGATTTGCGATAGCCCTCGCCCCAGATATCCGCGTCCGAGACCACGACCGTTTCCGCTTCCGGAAGCACAAAGCCGTGGGACAGCGTCATGGGCAGGATCAATATCCTGCCATTCTCCGGTGCCGCGTCGGGCGTCTCCGAATATTCCGCTTTGGTCCCCAGTTCCGCCAGGCTGTCCTGCAGGCGCTTCCCGCGGGACGCACCGCCGCACAGCAGCAGGACTTTATAGTTTTTCCCGGTCCAGTTGTCGCAGTCTGTTTTCAGGTCCTTGATCTTTCCGCCATATCCGGTGATCCCGGTCGCTGTCAGGGTCACGGCGTCATCCACATGCAGTCCGCCCATGCTCAGCAGCATATCACAGGAGATCGCCCGGGCATAGCGCGCGGTCTGATCCAGCACTTCCTGCCAGGTCATGAGCAGGGTCTCCTGCTCCCGGACCGCTTCCGAACGCCCGATGGCGCTTTCCAGGTCCGCCGCGAATCCCTGCAGTCTTTCATCCGCGCGGCCGCGGAGCCGGTCCGGTTCCCGGAATACGATCACATCCGGAAGGAACCAGTCGGTCAGGGTATATGTTTCCTCTGTCAGTACCGTCAGCCATGCCCGGCTGCGGCGGAAAGGCGTCCCCTGTTCCAGCGCGTCAGCCTCCGCCAGCAGGCGACTCACCCGGTGTTCCGCCTCCGCGGTCACATTGGCGTTATAGCTTGCTTCCCGGACCTTCGGAGCGATCGCCTCGTCAAACAGGTCCGACAGATCATCGTCGTCATCCGGGAGTGGCGGCAGGGAATCAAACAGCAGTTCCTCCCTCTGCTGGACGCCGGTCCCGTCCAGAGCCTTCCGGACTCTGTCCGCGGCGGCGGCATAGCTGCCGCGGTCAAGAACGACCTCCATGGCCGGAGGGATCACCAGTGTCTCCAGACGATCCTGGCTCCGCTGGGAAATGCAGTCAAAGGAGCGGATGGAGTCCACTTCGTCATCGAAAAACTCAATACGGGTCGCACTCACTTCCGCCGGAGTAAAGATATCCACGATCGAACCGCGCAGCGCGAACTGCCCTTTGCCTTCGACCATATTGACACGTTCATATCCCATGGCAGTCAGTTCCGCCGCCAGTTTCCCGGGAGCAAAGACCGACCCGGAAGAAAGCCGGATCAGACTTTCCGCGAACAGCTTCGGAGAACCCATCCGCTGCAGGAGTGCCTCTACGGAAGTACACAAAACACGGATCCGGCTCTCCGCCACATCCGTCAGTGTTTCCAGTCTGCGCCAGCTGCTTTCCATACTGCCGGCCGCGCGGGTCAGGTCGATCTCTCCGCCGGGCAGACAGGCTGCTTCATCGCCCATGAGCTGACGAAGGTCATCCGCCATACGTCCGGCTTTCAGGTCATTACCTTCAATGACAAGAACGCGAAGACCCTGTTTTGCCCAATGGTAAACAGGAAGAACCGTCAGGCTTTCGGGCACGCCGGAGATCGCGAGAGTCTTGCCTGACGCTGGAAGCTTGTTATTCAGTTGAGGGATCTTCAGAGTATCAAATGTTTGCATGTTATTCCCCTGTAAGAAAATTTATCTGTCTGATTCTTGAAGGAGCAAGCACTCCTTCAGTCAGCACCTGTCGGTGCTGCCAGCTTTCTCGCTCCGCTCGGTCAAATTCGCAATAGTCGTGCATGGCACTGCCGTGCCTTGCACTCCGTTGCTCATTACGCTTCCTCCCGCTTTCTCCTTCGGAGAACAGTCCACTGGACTGACTCGGGATACAGCGCTCAAGAGGGAGCCTTTTCTGCCTCCCTCCTCGAGGGAGGTGCCCGAAGGGCGGAAGGAGTCTACCTCGCGGCTTGCTGTCAACTCCCTTAGTCAGCACCTGTCGGTGCTGCCAGCTTTCTCGCTCCGCTCGGACAAATTCGCAATAGTCGCGCGATACTCGCGCTCGTTTGCTCATTACGTCTCCTCCCGTTTTTACCTTCGGTAAACAGCCCACAGGGCTGTCACGGGATCCGACGCCTTCGGAGAACAGCCCACTGGACTGACTCGGGATACAGCGCTCAAAGAGGGAGCCGTTCTGTCACTCTTTCCTTCTCAAGCAGACATTTCACAGTATGATCTATATACTGGCAAACAGAATCAAACCGTTTATCAATATCTTCATTAGTGAAACGAATCACAGTTATTCCAAGTTTTTCAAGTTCAGATGACCGTCCAGTATCATATGACTTTCCTTCATCGGTAAAGTGTTGACTTCCGTCCAGCTCTATAACCAATTTTGCTTTGGCACAGAAGAAATCAGCAATGTATTGATCAATTGCCTTTTGTCGCTGAAAGCGAATCGGATAGTTATTCAGAAAGTCATACCATAAGTGTTTTTCATGTCGCGTTGCATTTGTCCTTAGGTTTTTTGCAAGTGGAATCAATCCCTGTTTATAAGGTAATGGCATAGATGTTCCTTTCAAAAAATCGATTTTGTGTAAGGTGCGCTTAACTCCTTCAGTCAGCACCTATCGGTGCTGCCAGCTCCCTCAAGAGGGAGCCTTTTCTGCCTCCCTCTCTGAGGGAGGTGCCCGAAGGGCGGTAGGAGTCTGCTTCCCTCTCCGAGGGAGGTGCCCGAAGGGCGGTAGGAGTTTGCCATGTGTCTTGCCATTCAACTCCTTCAGTCAGCACCTGAAGGTGCTGCCAGCTTTCTCGCTCCGCTCGGTCAAATTCGCAATAGTCGTGCATGGCACTGCCGTGCCTTGCACTCCGTTGCTCATTACGCTTCCTCCCGCTTTCTCGCTCCGCTCGGACAAATTCGCAATAGTCGCGCGATACTCGCGCTCGTTTGCTCATTACGTCTCCTCCCGTTTTTACCTTCGGCAAACAGCCCACAGGGCTGTCACGGGATCCGACGCCTTCGGAGAACAGTCCACTGGACTGACTCGGGATACAGCGCTCAAGAGGGAGCCGTTCTGCCTCCCTCTCCGAGGGAGGTGCCCGAAGGGCGGTAGGAGTTTACCTCGCAGCCAAGCGCATTGCCTCGTCAATTCCCTTTTCCGCCCAACAAACCGCGACCTCCGCCGCGTTGCTGAACGCCTTGTCCATGATCGTCTGGTCTTCCGCCGTGTAATGGCTCAGCACCCAGTCCGCCAGGTCCCAGCCTTCCGGTTTGCCGCCGGTCCCGACACGGATCCGGGGAAAATCCTGACTGTTCAGGGAAGAGACAATGGAGCGCATCCCGTTATGCGTTCCGGGACCGCCGTTTTTCCGGACACGAAGTTTCCCCAACGGCAGGTCGATATCGTCATAGATCACCGCCAGCTGGTCCGGTGTACAGTGGTACCAGTTCAGGACCTCCTGCAGGCAATCGCCAGACAGGTTCATATAGGTCATGGGCTTCACCAGAACGACGCGGATGTCTCCGAGGTTCACTTCCGCCACCATGCCCTTCAGGGTCTTCTTCCAGTTCCTGACCTGATAATGTTCCGCCAGCAGTTCCATGGTGTCAAACCCCACGTTATGGCGGGTATGGGCATACTGTTCCCCGGGATTTCCCAGTCCTGCAATGATTCTGGTGGGCTTCGATGCCTTCCGGTTGTTGAATAAAGCCTTAAACATTTCTCTTCTCCCAAAAACAGTTTTCGGCGAAGATGCAATCCATGGCACCTTCGCAAGTAATGCGGCTTCGCCGCAGAGGTGATGGGTGATAAGTGATAGGTGGTGAGTGATGCACGACTGCGGTCGTGCAATGGGTAGTGGATAGAAAACTTATTACCCAATACCCGAATAGTTTGCCAGCATCCTGCCACGTTGTTCGGCTTTCACAAACGAAATAGTTAACCAACAAACTAAACCTATCACCTATCACCTATAACTCTTCACTCAGCGATCAATGCTTTGAAGTTTCTTCAAAGCATTGATCGCTGCATCCTGTTCCGCCTGTTTCTTGGTCTTTCCGGTTCCGCGGGCGATTTCTTTCCCGTAGCGGGAGACCGAAGCCTCAAAGGAAGGACTGTGATCCGGGCCGGAACGGCCGATGATCTCATAGGTCGGCGTTTCACCGCCATCCTTCTGAAGCAGTTCCTGCAGCGCGCCCTTGCTGTCCTGCATGGGGCGATGCACGTCCTCGGGAGACGGCCAGCAGCGGGTAATGATCCCGCGGGCGGCTTCCAGTCCGCCATCCAGATAGACCGAGGCCAGCACGGCCTCCATGGCGTCGCAAAGCACGCTGGGCTTTTCCCGGCCACCGGTAAGTTCCTCACCCTTGTCCATGATCAGAGCTTCCCCGATGCCAAGCTTCTTTGCCACCTGGCTCAGCGCCGCTTCACAGACAAGCAGGGCACGGTAATGGGTCAGCGCACCTTCCCGTTCCCCGGTATACTCCGCGTAGAGGATATCGCTCATGAGATACTGAAGGACAGCATCGCCCAGAAATTCCAGGCGCTGGTTGTCCTCCTTCCCCATGGACGGATGAGTCAGCGCCCGGCGCAGAAGTGCCGGATCCCGGAACTCATACCCGAGGGCTTTCATCAACTCTTCCATGATTACTTATGGCTTTCGATGTAGTTCACGACATCGCCGACCGTCTTCATTTTCATGATCTGGTCATCTTCCACCATGATGCCGAACTGATCTTCCAGGTCCATGATCATGACGAGGATATTGGCGGAGTCGGCCTTCAGGTCTTCCAGAAGACGGGTCTCCATCGTGATGCCGCTTTCGTCCGCTTTCAGCTGATTGGCAATCATTGATTTGACAGTTTCAAATACCATGTGTTTGTCCTCCATTTATATCCGCCTGCGGCGGAGTGATAAGTGATGGGTGATGGGTGATAAGTGATAGGTGATAGGTGATGGGTGATAGGTGATAGGTGATAGGTGATGGGTGATAGGTGATGGGTGATAGGTGATAAGTGATGGGTGATAAGTGATGGGTGATAAGTGATAGGTGATAAGTGATAGGTGATGGGTGATGGGTGGTAGGTGATGGGTGGTAAGGACATAATCCTGGTATAAACAAACTAAAACTTATCACTCATCATTTATAACTTTTAACTCCGCCGAAGGCGGTCTGCTTCACTCTGCGAAGCGACTTCCAGTCCATCTTTTATGGTGTCGACGACCTTGCCGTTGACCATCTTAATAACCTGACCGATGGCACAGGCAAAAGCATGTCCGTTACTGGAACCGTGCGCCTTGACAACAGCGCCCTGGACACCCAGGAGCGGCGCGCCGCCGACTTCGGAATAGTCCATGACTTTCTTGACCCGGCGGAAGGCCGGCTTGGCGATCAGTCCGCCCAGCTTGCCGCGGAAGTCGGCCATCATCTCGTTCTTGATGATGCCCATCAGGGTCCCGGCGACGCCTTCCATGAACTTCAGCACCAGGTTGCCGCTGAAGCCGTCCGCGACGAGGACATCCGCGACGTCCGCGGTGATATCCCGGGCTTCCACATTTCCGACAAAGTTGTAGCTTGCCTGTTCCATCAGGGGATAGGTGGCCTTGACCAGTTCATTGCCCTTCTCGGCTTCCGCGCCGATATTGATCAGACCGACACGGGGATTCTCCATCCCCATGACACCCTTCATATAAGCATGACCCATGAGACCGAACTGAACCAGATAATCCGGTTTGCAGTCCACATTGGCACCGCAGTCGATCAGCAGGAAATGACCTTTCCCGTTCGGCATGAGTGGTGCCAGTGCCGGACGCTCGATTCCGGGGATCCGTCCGAGGCGGAACATACCGCCCGCGAGGACCGCGCCGGTGGATCCGGCGGATACAAAGCCGTCCGCTTCCCCGTTCCGGACCGCCAGCATTCCCTTGACAGTGGCGGAATTGGTCTTGGACCGCACGCCCATGACCGGGCTTTCGTGATTCGTGATGATCTCCGGCGCGTCCAGCAAGGTGATCCGGGAGCGGACATCGTCACAGTCCTTCAGATAAGGTTCGATCTCGGAAAGGACTCCCGCCAGAGTCACTTCCAGATCCGGATATTTCCGCAATGCTTCGATCACACCCGCGCATGGCGCTTCCGGCGCGTAATCGCCGCCCATGGCATCCACAAAGATCTTCATCCGTTCAGCCCTCCACAGTCATCAATAGGCCTTGGCAAAGAACATGACCTTCTTCGCTTTCTTCCCGCAACATACGCAGGTATCGCCGAAGGACTCTCCTTCCTGATCGAAGGGCATGTTTCTGGAGGACGCGTTGAATTCGTCCTTGATCTTATCTTCACATTCGCGTTCGCCGCACCACATAGCCTTCGCGAAACCGGTCTGCACCGCTTCGCCCAGTTCTTCCATATTATGAACAGAGACGGTCTTGGCATCGCGGAAAGCCTTTGCCTGTTCATACAGTGTCTGCTGAATATCATCCAGCAGTCCCTGCAGGGCATCGGTGATTCCATCCAGCGGCAGAGTGGTCTTCTCGCAGGTATCGCGGCGGAATACGGTCACAACGCCGTTTTCCAGATCCCGCGGACCGACTTCCAGACGGACAGGCACACCCTTCAGTTCCCAATCATTGAACTTGAATCCGGCGGAGACCGTGTCACGGTCATCCAGTTTCACACGGAAACCGGCTTTCTTCAGATCGTCATACAGCTTCGCACAGGCTTCATTGACACCGGGCTTGTGAGCCGCGATGGGCAGGATGACCGCCTGGATCGGAGCGATACGGGGAGGCAGACGCAGACCGCGCTCATCGCCGTGGGTCATGATGATGGCACCGATCAGACGGGTGCTGACGCCCCAGCTGGTCTCATGCACGTAGGTCAGTTTGCCTTCCTTGCTCTGATACTGGATATTGTAAGCTTCGGCGAAGTTGGTGCCGAAGTTATGGCTGGTACCGGCCTGCAGGGCTTTACCGTCCTGCATCATAGCTTCCATGGAATAGGTCGCGCGGGCACCGGCGAACTTTTCCTTTTCGCTCTTCTGACCGACATAGACAGGCAGCGCCAGAACGCTTTCCGCCACATCGCGGTAAACTTCCAGCATGGTCAGGGTCTCTTCCTGAGCTTCTTCGGCGGTGGCATGGATGGTATGACCTTCCTGCCACAGGAACTCACTGGTCCGGAGGAAGGGACGAGTCGCCTTTTCCCAGCGCATAACGGAGCACCACTGATTATACTTCAGGGGCAGGTCACGCCAGGTCTGCACCCACTTGGAATACATGGTGCAGAAAATGGTCTCGCTGGTGGGACGCACCGCGAGGCGTTCTTCCAGTTTTTCCGTACCGCCCTGGGTCACCCAGGCGACTTCGGGAGCAAAGCCTTCCACATGCTCGGCTTCCTTCAGCAGCAGGCTTTCCGGGATCAGCATGGGGAAATACACATTCTCATGACCGGTCTCCTTGAACCGGGCATCCATGACTTCCTTGATCCGTTCCCAGATGGCATAGCCATAGGGGCGGAAGATCATACAGCCGCGCACCGGCGCGTAATCACAAAGCTCCGTCTGCAGGATCACATCCGTATACCATTTGGAAAAATCCTCACTCCGGGGCGTAATATGCGTTACAAATTCCTGTTTGTTTTCCTTAGCCATGGCTAAAACCTCCCATTGTAGTATCCGTGCTCAACCAATTGATTATACAACAAGGCTTGCGAGTACGCAAGCATCCACGACATAGTCGTGCTTTAGGGATTAGGGATTAGGGATTAGGGATTAGGGATTAGGGATTAGGGATTAGGGATTAGGGATTAGGGATTAGGGATTAGGGATTAGGGATTAGGGATTAGGGATTAGGGATTAGTGGATAGTGAATAGTTAGTTTTTCTTTTGCTGCTTTATTGCATGCTGTTCCGGACATATGCACAACAGTCAAAAAGCAAACTTCACCTCATACCTTATATCTTATACCTCATACCTCAATAAACCCATCATCTGTCACTTATCACCCATCACTCCGCTTTGCTCTGCAAAGCGGCATACCTCGAACTCTTCCGACACGATCTCCCTCGTCTGATTTCCGTTCCTTAACCGGATACGGACGCGATATTGTCCCGCGGGCACCTTATCCCCATGCCGGTCAGTGCCGTCCCAGAAAAGTGTCATGCCCTCCGGGCGGATCCCTTCCGGACGTGTCGCCTGATCCACCGTGGGATAACAGACCACCCTGCCGTCACTGTCCAGTACAGCCGCGGTCACAGCGCACGGCGCGCCGCAATGCAGGAAGATATCTGTCCCCTGCTCCGCGGTCACCTGTTCCGGAACAAGAATTTCCGCAGCCGTGCCTTCCGAAGAAGTCCCGTCCGCGGGAATGCAGATCACATGCGTTCCGTACAGCCGTGGGATACCGTCCGAAAGGCCGATCACCTGCAGAAGCACATAGCCGCCGTTTCCGTCTTCCGGAACACCCGGCGTCAGCGTCCGCTCCTTATATCCGGGAGTCAGCGTTCCCACCATTCCTCCGTCTTCCGCGTCGTCAAACAGGAAGGAAGTGTCACTGAAATCCCACTCGCCGTCTTTTTCAACCGCCATCCGGTAGATCATACGGACCGGCTGGTTCACCGTAAAGGAAAAACCGCAGACCGGATTCGCCGGGTCCGGGACACAGTTGTCAAACTTCAGGCCGGTCACGGCGCTCCGCGCGTTGTTTGTTGCTCCGGCATCCGGATCATATTCAAGGACCGCCTCATCCGATTTCTCTGGCCAGGTCCTGACAGCAGAGACTCCGTGTATACTCCCGAGTGTCTTCTTCAGTTCCGTCAGCGAGATGATCCCGTCCCGGTTCAGATCCGCCGGGTATCCGTCTCCCGCGTCCAGCGCCAGCGCCAGCGCGCCTGTGAAATATCCGACTCCGGTCTCCGTATTCCCGGCAGCGGACCAGAACCAGCTCCGCTCCGCGGCACCGGAGGAGGTAATGACCAGATAATTCGGAGAGTCAAAGGCATTCTCCAGTCCGGGCGCGCCTTTCCCGATCACCGCTCCGGAATAGCAGGTATCCAGGATCAGGATCTTCCGGCCGGAAACAGTATCCAGCATCTCCCGCAGTTCCGCGGGAGTGATATTCACTTCCTGTCTGCCATCTGAAAACAGCAAAGTCATTCCCGCGGGATCGCCGTCCTCCGGCAGGACGCCGTGGGTGCTGATATAACAGATATTCACATCCCGGGCGCCGCTTCCGGAAAAAGCTTCCCTGACCGCGTCCTGCAGATCCTCAGCCGTGCGGATCGCGTTCACCCGGCGGACTGTTTCAAGCGCTTCCGGGATTCCGTCCGCCCAGACTTCTTCCACCGTACGGACATTGTTTTCCGAGACAGGCGCCGTATTGGGTTGGGACACAAAATAGTCACAGCCGATCAGGAGCATCCGGGTCACCGGAGCCGTCTCCGCCGGCATTGTGCCCGGTGCGGGACCGCCAGACAAAAAAAGGAGGGAAGTCAGAATGAGAGACAGTAGCTTCTTCATTCTGCTTCACCCCCAAGGCCGCGACATGGTCGCGGAGTTAAAAGTTAAAAGTGATAAGTGATGAATTGAGGTTAGTAAAGCTGTCCGTTCACTCAATCACCGTGCATGCTGCATGACAGCTCGCAGAGCAACTCCCTCACCGCTTCGCGGAGCTCCTCTTGTAACTCCTTCAGTCGCCTACGGCGACAGCTCCCTCAAGAGGGAGCCTTATTTTGTGGGCGCTTCGCGCCACTATCCACTATTCACTATCCACTATCCACTATCCCCTATCCACTATTCCCTGCGTGCCCGCAGGCGCCGCTCCACTATCCACTATTCACTATCCACTATTCCCTGCGTGCCCGCAGGCACGCTTTCCTGCGGTGCCCGCAGGCGCCGCTCCACTATCCACTATCCCCTGATCGCTTTGCTCCGCAAAGCGATCACTCCGGCAAACTGACCGAATACACGGTTTCACCGGCAGCCAGCAGGGCCCGTCCGTCGGATGTGATGCCGTAGAAGGCGGTCACATTTGTGTTTTCCGGCAACGGCAGGGTATAGCCGTAGAATTTCTGCCCGTTCACATCAGCCCGGTACAGATAATCTTTGGAAAACGCGTAGATATTTCCATTCTGCAATGCCGCTCCGACACAGGAGGAAGGCAGGGTGTATCTCAGATCCGTTCCGCCGCGAAGCGCGCGGAGTTCCGTAATGGTCTGCGCGCTGGAAGTCTGACTGGTAGGCGCCATGAGGATCGTCGCGCTTCCGCGTTCCGGGATCTCATCATCAATGACCTTCCAGCCGTAGACGAGCATGGTAGAGTTGGTATCCTGCACGCACTTGTAATCGTATGTATACATCTGCTGGGTCGTGAATACCCGCAGCTTACTGTCTTCGAACAATACCTTGTAAGTCAGGAACTCACCCAGGGATACCTCGCCGGTATTCATCTTGCCGACCTGGAAGGTATTCAGGATCGTATTCGCCGCTGTGCCATAAACATCCATGGCCAGTGTCCAGAGATACTGTCCCTGGTCGCCATAGAAACCCACGTCCATGATCAGAAGATTATTGAACGCATCCGCTTCGACGTCCACCTGGGCGCCATTCAGGTCCTTGACCATCAGGGTCGGCTTCATATCCTCCCCGATCACAGCCGCGCAGTAGCGGTTACCGATCCGGGCGAACTGGACAGGACCGTCCATCGCCTCGTTATAGCACGGGTTACCGTCTTTATCCACGATATACAGCTGTCTGCCCGCCCAGGCTACAATGTGCTTCGGTCCTACGGAGAAGGTCACGCCCTCTCCCACCCGATATGACCAGCGGATCGTTCCGGTACTGGTCAGGCAATGGATCGTGGCACCGTCATAGTAGATCACATTATCCCCGAAAGGGGTCACATTCTGACTGGCATAACACGGCAGTTTGCCGGCCGCGATCTCCCGGGTCGTTCCAGCGGAACGGAAAAAATGAATGCCCAGCAGGATCAATACCACGGCAGAAACAAGGATGATCCAGCTGCGGATCTGTTTTGCCCTGGCTTTTTCCGCTTTGGCCGGATCCTGCGCGTTTCTTGTCCTTCCGCGGTAAAACTGATCGTTCATCGGATCTACCTCCTCTCCGCGATGCTTACGAGATAGTATAGCTCATATTCAGCTTGAAAACAAGCAAGTTGCCGCGCCTATAGCGCGGAGTGATAGGTGATAAGTGATGGGTGATGGGTTTTAGTTTGTTTTGGACTGATCCTTTTGTCACTTTGTGACAGCTGTCTCGCTGAAGCTCGGTCAAATTCGCAATAGTTGAGCAAGGCACTCTCGTGCCATGCTCGCCTTTGCTCATTACGCTTTCTCCCGTTTTCGTCTTCGACGAACAGCACACTGTGCTGACACGGGATACAGCGCCTTGCAACTCCTTCAGTCGCCTCCGGCGACAGCTCCCCCAGAGGAGGAGCCTTAGCAAGTGGTCGCTTCGCGCCAGCCCCCCTATAACTCCTTCAGTCGCCTCCGGCGCCAGCGTCTCGTACAGCAAGCTGTACTCGGTCAGCTTCGTCATAGTCGTATTGCTTCTCTGTCGTTTGCAATACTCGTTGACTCAGCCGGCTTCCGAATCGCTTCCGGCTACGCCGGACAGTACACTGTACTGACGCTCATCTCCGCCCCCACAGAGGGAGCCATGACGGGGCGGCCTTATTTAGTGGTCGCTTCGCTCCTACTCCTGTTGCCCTTTTTCTTCTATCGCCTATTGCCTCCGCGGCGGTCGCAACCGTCGCTCCCACTAAGGCCTCGGAAAAAGCTCTGCATTGACGTAAAAATCACCACAGCGTATAATCCTTCCCAAAGGAGGTGAGTCCATGTCCCGCGCGCCGCGTCCGGTATTTCTCAGTTTCGATTACGCCGCCGACCTTCCCCGGGCGTCCATGATCCGGGACATGGTACGGTCTTCCGGTGACTATGTCTTTTTTGACATCAACTGGACCGTACTCACTCATCTGCCCGAAGAGACTGTCAAAGCCATGATCGACGAGCAGCTGGCACGCTGTGACTGCCTCCTGCTGCTCATCACGGAAAAGACTTCGCAGTGTCCCATGGTGAACTACGAGATCCAGCGCGCCTATGAAATGAAAAAAGGAATCGCAGCCATCTATGCCCACCATCTCCGTCCGGATCCTTCCCTTTCCGCTCAGAAAGGCGCCAATCCGTTCTTTTATCTCCGCACGGTGACGAAGGAGCGCCTGTGTACCTATCTGACCTGTTATGATCCCCCGTTCTCCTCCACCCGGTTCGCGTATGATGATATTTACAGCAAACTGGATATCCTGATAGAAGAAGCCGTACGATTAAAGGCTGTGATCCCCTGATCACAGCCTTTATCATATCCTTGTATTACTTGTCTATATCCACAAATTCTTTCATCACGTACCGCTGGTCGCCCTTGTAGTAGATCACGTACCAGTCTCCGTCCTCACCGAGGACCGTGACTTTTTCACGTTTCTTCATGGTCCCCACAACGGAATCCTTCTTGGAAGGACCTTTGCGCACCTTCACGGCCGCGTTGGTCTTTCCCCAGAGATGTTCTTCAAAGATCACGGGACCATCGGCAGCTTCGGTCACGGTGTCGGGAGCGGCTTCCACGGCACCGGCAGTTTCGTCCGGAGCTCCGTTTGCCTCTTCTCCGGTGGAGTCCAGCAGATCTTCGTTATCCGTATCTTCCGCGGCGCGTTCGGCGTCGATCGTAGCCTGAGCTTCCGCCAGCAGCTGCTCCAGAACATCCTCATCGCAGGAATAGGTCACTTCGGCGTTGTTATTCACGACCTGAATAAACGTTTTGCCTCTCTGGAAAGCGATCTCGTTTCCGTTCGCGTCCAGGAAGACCGTACGTTCATCCATCCCGGTCCGCATCCAGTAACCGGCAATGTACCGTCCGCCCATGAAGATATCCGCGTTTCCCTTGGCTACGCCCTTCTTTAGCGCCAGAGGTGTCACGGGGCAGGCGGAACCATGTTCAAAGGAAGTATCACAGCGCTGCACGATGACATTGGCGTAAGCCAGATGTCCTTCTTCCAGGCCGAGTTCCTTGTCATAATAGGGCTCGCCGCCGACATAGCGGTAGTATACATTTTCGCCAACGTTGTAGATGTAAGAAGGAGAAATACTCATCTTCTCCTTGTTCTCGATCCAGATGAATTCCGCGAAGTCCCCTTCGGTGGGCTTGGTATCCGAGAACAGGAAGGGTCTCGGAGTCGCGGGAAACGCTTCGGGATCGATCAGTTCCTGGATCGCGGCTACATTCACTTCCGCGTTATGCGGGGAAGCAAGTCCGGCTACCCGGGCATAGAACTTCTTCCAGGGTTTCGCGTTTCCGACCGTTCCGTCAAACAGGATCCCCAGCTTAGTCGTCGCCAGACCCAGTCTGTTGAATTCTTCCTTGACGTTGGTGTATTGGGCCGTCTGCATACCGTAGAAGCAGAAACCGGCCTGCCATTCCTGCCGGATCCAGGCATGCGCCAGACGGGTCGACCGGATCGGGCCGGCGGCTTCCGGCATCTTGTCGCTGAACAGCGCGGAAATACGGGTCAGTCCGTTGGAGTGCAGCAGTGTCTCGTATACGACATCCGCGTCAGCAATGCCCCAATGGCGGACCTTGTCCACTCCGCCGTAGGAGTTATCAAACTGCACCAGCACAGGCTGATAGCGTCCGGTCCAGGGAAGACCGGTCGTGGGGCTTTCACCCTCGATCACGGGATTCAGCGCGAAATTGCCGTCCTTCTGAAGAGCCGCCGGTTGAATGTTCCGGTCTCCTTCGCTCACAATGGTCTCGGCGGAGGCAAAGGACACCGCGCACAGCAGCAGAGCCAGGATCATCAGGCAAGTAAACAGCTTTTTCATAGTTACTCCTTTCGCGTGCCTACGGCCGCAAGGGTAATTCATTCAGTCAACACAAAACAGGCACAAAAGTGCCAAAAGAAAATATAATACTTTCGTAACATTTTGTCAACATATCGAATTGGGTATGTAACCACCAGATTGGACAGGAAGCCAGGGCTGACCGCGCAATCGCACGGCAGCCTGATCCTCAGCGCGCTCCGCCAAAGTACGCAGCCAGCGCTTCCAGGAGCTTCCCTTCAGTCACTGTCGCTTCCGCGCGGTCTTTCGCGCTGACGGAGATATAGACTTTCAGTTTCGGTTCGGTACCGGAAGGACGGACAACCACGGAACAATTGTCTTCCAGCAGATATTTCAGGACATCGGACTTCGGCAGGCCATCCAGCCCAATTGAATAATCCAGTGTCTTCATGACCTTCTTCGGACCGATGACATTCAGTCCCTGATGGAATTCCGCCATGATCTCCTGCATTTTCGTGAATCCGGCGGCGCCCTCAAACTCGAAGCTGTGCAGGGTATTCATGCAATAGCCGAATTTCGCGTACAGTTCCTCCAGTTTTTCCAGCAGACCGATCCCCTGAGAGGCATAATAGGCGAACATCTCACAGATCATGGTCGCGCCGTTCACGCCGTCCTTGTCCCGGACATAGGAACCGGTCAGATATCCATAGGATTCCTCAAAGCCAAATATATAACAGTCCGCCTTTCCCTGCTTCTCCAGCAGGCCGATCTGCTCACCGATGAACTTGAACCCGGTCAGGACATTGACTGTCCTGACTCCGTAGCTCGCAGCGATGCGTTCCGCCAGATCCATCGTCACAATGGTCTTGATCATCACCGGATCCTCCGGCATGGTCCTCATCGCGGTCCGTCTGGAGCAGACATAATCCAGCAGAAGCAGACCGGTCTCATTGCCGGTCAGCAGCACATATTCACCATCGCTGTTCCGGACAGCGATCCCGACCCGGTCACAGTCCGGATCGGTTGCCAGAAGCAGATCCGCCTGCTCTTTCGCGGCATATTCCATACCAAGCGCCATGGCTTCCCGGATCTCCGGATTCGGATACGGGCAAGTGGGGAAATGACCGTCGGGCATTTCCTGCTCCTTGACCACAGTGATACGGGTATAGCCCATTTCCTTCAGGGCACGGGTCACCGGTTTCAGTCCGGACCCGTTCAGGGGAGTATAGACAATGGAAACATCCTTATTGACCCGGCAGTCTCCGAGAACGGACTGACTCTTGACCGATTCAATGAAAGCGGTCAGGACCTCCTCCGCGATATATTCCACCTTTCCCGGAACGATCGCGAATTCTTCCTGCTTCACATCGGCGAAAACATCCAGTTTCTCGATTTCCGCGAGAATGATCTCCGCCGCCTCGGTAGTGATCTGGCAGCCGTCCGCGCCGTATACCTTATATCCGTTGTATTTGGACGGATTATGCGATGCCGTGATCATGACCCCGGCAGACGCGTGCAGATACCGGGTCGCGAAGGAAACAGTAGGTACAGGAAGCAGCTCCGGCCAGATATTCACGCGGATCCCGTTGGCGGAGAAGACTCCGGCCGCGACCTTGGCAAACACATCCGACTTGATGCGGCTGTCATAGCCGATCACCACGGAAGGCGCGGTGAAAGTCTTGTTCAGATAGTCCGCCAGTCCCTGAGTTGCTTTGGCCACGGTATGGATATTCATCCGGTTGGTCCCGACTCCGATCGTTCCGCGGAGTCCGCCGGTCCCGAAGGCCAGGTCACGATAGAACGCGTCTTCCGTCTGCTGTTCGTCCATGTTCTGCAGTTCTTCCAGCAATTCCCCCGTCACATGTTCGCGCCAGCGAGCGGCTTCTTCTTTATAGTTCATATGAATTCATCCTTTCAGTATGTGTATGTTCTTTAAGAAGCTATTGCTTCCACCTGAACACGGGAGTATTATAGCATAAAGCCCGACTGTGGTCGAGCCAAGCAGAGGCAATAGAGGCAGCAGAAGAAGGAGCGAAGCAACCACAAAATAAGGCCGCCCCTGGTCAGGGTCGGAGTCGAATGTCAGTCCAATGGACTGTTCACCGAAGATGAAAATGAGACGGAAGACTGCTGAGCAAAAGAGTTCCGTTACACGGAACGACTATTGCGAAGCTGACCGAACGAAGTGAGACGGGCTGGCGCGTAGCGCCTGAGGGGGTTGCTCTACGAGCTGTCACAAAGTGACAATAGGGCCAACCAAAAGCAATCTATAATTCATCATTATTTATATAATTCATATTTCCGCCATCGGCGGCCAAGGAGGTTTTTTCATGACAAACCCATCCGATTCCAACGAAATCACCCGGGAGGCATTTGACCGGATCCTGATCAAAACACGGTACATCGATTCCGAACTGCCGGATACATCCTTCCGGCTCTGGGGACGTGAGTTCTCCACCCCGATCGCCACAGCGGCCCTGTCGCATCTGAACGGACTGCATGACAAAGGGACCCGTGAACTGGCCCTGGGCGCGAAGGAAGCCAACGCTCTGAACTTCATGGGCATGGAATGCTATGACGGGGAACTGGCGGATGTCGTTTCCGCCGGAGCGGCTACCGTGCGGTTCATCAAACCCCACGCGAAGGACGAGGATGTCCTGAAGCGGATCGAGCAGGCCAAAGCCCTGAAGGTATTCGCAATCGGGATGGATATCGACCATGCCTATAACGGCAGCGGCGGATACGATGTGGTCGAAGGACTGCCCATGAAGCCGAAATCCGCGGCGCAGCTGCGCTCCTATGTCGAAGCGGCTGAGGGAATCCCATTTGTGATCAAGGGTGTTCTCAGCGCGTGGGACGCGGAAAAATGTCTGGAGATCGGCGCGTCCGGAATCGTCGTGTCTCATCACCACGGGATCATGCCCTATTCCGTGCCGCCGGTCATGGCGCTGCCGGAGGTCCTGAAAGTCACAGCCGGAAAGATCCCGGTCTTTGTGGATTGCGGGATCTCCTCCGGCGCGGATGTATACAAGGCGCTGGCACTGGGCGCCGACGCGGTCTGTGTCGGACGCGACCTGATGGGTCCCCTGAAGGAAAAAGGCGCCGCCGGTGTCGCGGAACGGATCCGCCAGCTGGACGGCGAACTGGCCGCCATCATGGCACGGACGGGATTCCATTCCCTGTCCGGTCTGGACGCTTCCTGTCTGATCCTATAAAAAGATACCATTATTGGTCGTTTCATGTTATACTATGGGTTGGCTTCAATGACGAAGCCAACCTTTTCAGACAATGTGGATTCGAGGTTGAATGACATGACAAAAATCGATGTATTTTCCGGTTTTCTGGGGGCCGGTAAGACGACCCTGATCAAAAAGCTTCTCAAGGAAGCATACGCGGGACAGAAAGTGGTCCTGATCGAAAATGAATTCGGCGAGATCGGGATCGACGGCGGCTTCATGAAGGAAGCCGGCATCCAGGTGACCGAAATGAATTCCGGCTGCATCTGCTGTTCCCTGGTCGGTGACTTCGGCGAAGCCCTGCAAAAAGTGCTGGATACTTATCAGCCGGACCGTATCCTGATCGAACCCTCCGGAGTCGGCAAACTCAGTGATGTCGTCCGCGCCGCTTCCGCCGTCTGCAGTGACGAATGCCAGATCGGCTCTCTGGTCGCTGTGGTGGACGCCGGAAAATGCAAGATGTATGTGAAGAACTTCGGCGAGTTCTTCCTGAACCAGATCGAACACGCCGCCACGATCATCCTGAGCCGGACGGATATCGCCCCCCAGCAGAAGATCAATGACTGCGTTGCCCTGATCCGTGAACACAACACGACCGCGACCGTCATCACCACACCCATGGACCAGCTGGACGGAAAGCAGATCCTGGCCGCCATGGAAAAGCAGGACACCCTCGCGGAAGAGCTTGCCCACATGCAGGAAGACCTGGATGACGATGACGAATGCGACGATCCCGACTGCGAATGCCATCATCACCACCATCATGACGATGAGGATGAAGAGCATGAGCATCATCATCACCACCACCACGGAGATAACGACGATGATGACGATGACGATGACGAAGAAGAGCATGAACACCATCATCCCCATCACGAGGATCACGAAGATGACGAAGATGAATGCGACGATCCCGATTGCGAGTGCCATCACCATCACGACGGGGAAGGACATCATCACCACCATCACCATCATGCCGATGACGTCTTCACCAGCTGGGGACTGGAAACGCCCAAGCTGTTTGCCGAAGGCGAGCTGCGCGGCATTCTGGACAAGCTGCAGGATGAAGGCAGCTACGGCATGATCCTCCGCGCCAAGGGCATCATTCCCGCCACCGACGGCACCTGGATCCACTTTGACTATACTCCCGGAGAGATCGATATCCGCCGCGGCGGCGCGGAAGTCACCGGAAGACTGTGCGTCATCGGTTCCAAGCTGAACGAGGATGCCATCAAAGAATGCTTCGGCGTGTAATGGAGTACAGAACATGAGAAACGAACAGAAACAGATCCCGGTCTATCTGTTTACAGGCTTCCTGGAAGCAGGAAAGACCACCTTTATCCAGTCTTCCCTGGAAGACAAACGGTTCAACGGCGGTGAAAACACCCTGGTGATCCGCTGCGAAGACGGCGAAGAAGAGTATGAAGCCGATTCCTTCGCTTCCCCCAATGTCTTCCTGCGCAGTGTCGAAGAGGAAGAAGACCTGAACGAAGAAGTCTTCGCCGGTTGGCTGAAAGAAACAAACGCCGTCCGCGTGATCATTGAATACAACGGAATGTGGACCCTGCAGAATCTGTTCGACACCCTGCCGGACGAATGGATCATCGCGCAGGAGATCTGCTTTGCCGAAGCAGCCACCTATCCGGTGTTCAATGCCAACATGCGCAATCTTGTCTTCGATAAGCTGAAGACCTGTGAGGTCATCGTGTTCAACCGCTGCTCCGACAGTACGGATACCGATGCCCTGCACAAGATCGTGCGTCAGGCCAACCGCCGCTGCAATATCTTCTATGAATATCCGGACGGCCGGAGCATCCATGACACCAAAGAAGATCCCCTGCCCTTTGACCTGAACGCCAAAGTGGTGGAGATCGAAGACCGCGACTATGCCTATTTCTACGCGGATCTGATGGAAGATCCGGACAAGTATGCCGGTAAAACCGTAGCCTTCACGGGCGTCTGTCCGCCGTCTCCCAAGCCGCTTCCGGATAACCTGTTTGTCGCCGGCAGGATGCTCATGAACTGCTGCGCCGCCGATACCCAGTTTGCCGGTCTGCCCTGCTACCGCGGCACTGTCGCGAAGCCGGTATCCGGCGCATGGGTCAGGATCACCGGCAAGGTCCGCCTCCAGCGCAACAAGATGTTCGCCGGCAAGATCCCGGTGATCGATGTGATATCGACTGCCAAAGCTATCGAACCGGAAGACCCGGTGGCAACGTTCTACTGATGCCTCATTCTTCGGCATCAGTAGAGTGAATAGTGAATAGTGGATAGTGAATAGTGAGTTAGTTGTACCTCTGAAGGTGACACAAACCCCGGTGACCATTATGGTCGCCGGGGTTTTTAAGGTGTAAAGCGCGACGGTCACGCTAAGGCAATAGTTTACTGATGCCTCATTCTTCGGCATCAGTAGAGTGAATAGTGAATAGTGGATAGTGAATAGTGAGTTGTACCTCTGAAGGTGACACAAACCCCGGTGGCCGTTGTGGTCGCCGGGGTTTTTAAGGTGTAAAGCGCGACGGTCACGCTAAGGCAATAGTTTACTGATGCCTCATTCTTCGGCATCAGTAGAGTGAATAGTGGATAGTGAATAGTGAGTTAGTTGTACCTCTGAAGGTGACACAAACCCCGGTGGCCATTATGGTCGCCGGGGTTTTTAAGGTGTAAAGCGAGCAGAACAACCCCCTCAGGCGCTACGCGCCAGCCCCCCCCTATAACTCCTTCAGTCGCCTCCGGCGCCAGCGTCTCGTACAGCAAGCTGTACTCGGTCAGCTTCGTCATAGTCGTATTGCTCTCTGTCGTTAAGTCGGATCGTAGCCATGTCGTTCTGTGAGCCAAGGAGTTGGGTACCACAGTTGTCTTCCTAAGACCGCTTGGCCTCCGACTTGGTGGGGAACTCCTTCAGTCGCCTCCGGCGACAGCGTCTCGTACAGCAAGCTGTACTCGGTCAGCTTCGTCATAGTCGTATTGCTCTCTGTCGTT
>JAZRXJ010000047.1:0-1725 GCA_045600165.1 Clostridia bacterium | reverse complement strand
CCCCATTCCATCTGTCGGTACAGGTAGCTCTTGCCGTAGGGAAACAGCCGGTCGTCCGGTTGAAGCCCATAACACTGCGCCATATAGTCTTTCAGGCAATCACAAAGGATATTGGGAATCGTGACCGTCCGGTTGCTTTTGGGGGTCTTGGGTGTCGTGATAACAGCCTTCCCTTTGATCATCTGATAGCTCTTGTTGATGCGGATGGTCTGTTTTTCCAAGTCGATATCCGCCGGACTCAGCGCCAGCAGTTCCCCTTCCCGCATTCCGGTGTAGTACAGCGTCATGAAAATGGCATACGCGACCGGCTTTTCTCTGACCGTATCAATGAATTGCAGGAACTCGCCCTTTGTCCAGAACTGCTGTTCGTCTGCATTCTTTTTGCCCATGCTCCCTGCCTTATGGCAGGGATTTCCTTTCAGCCCGTAATACTTCACGGCATAGTTGAAAACGGCAGTGAGCTGGTTGTTGATGGTCTTAAGGTAAGTCCCGGAGTAAGGCTGCCCATTTTCGTCTCGATATCCGGCCAGCTCATTTTGCCATTGACGGACATCAGTGGGCTTGATTTCGTTCAGCGGAATCTTGGCAAAGTAAGGCATGATCTTCAGATCGAACAGATATCGCTTGTTTTCAAGCGTGGAGGGTTTCAATCGGCTCCCCATGTCCTTCATATAGCGTTCCATGAAGTCACCAAAGGTCATTCCAATGCTGGCAGTCATCTGGCTGATGAAATCATGCTCCCATTGCAGAGCTTCCCGTTTTGTCTGGAAGCCGCGCTTTTTCTTATGAACGGTTTTCCCGGTCCAATCCGTCACGCGGACCTGGCTCATCCAGCACCCTGTGTTTCCGTCCTTTGTTACTGACATACGATCTCCTTTCTTTCAGACTTGGATGACCTTGATTCTCTCACGCTTCGCCGATTTTTGGTTTCAAACTGTTCAGATAGGCAATCCGCCGTTTCGTCCGTTCGTCCGCATCCAGTTCTTCCGGCTCCTTGCACTCTACCGCAGTTGAGGCATAGTAGGCCAGCGTTTTTGTTTTCCACTTTCGGTACTGCTCCTGTGAAATCCCATAGGTTCGCAGGTTGTCCCGCTGCTCCTCCCAGTTCTCCAGGAAAAGACACAGATCCGTATTGAAATCTGCTTCCGCCTTGCCGTTAAACGTGATGGCACATTGCCATTCGCCGCTGCGAGGCGGTTTTTTTATATCTATGCCGAAGTCGATTCCGCTTACCTGCTCGATCTGAAACAGGAAGTTCATGACATCAGCAAGACTGCGGATCGGTGCGATCTCCATCTCATAGCCGAGAATGAAGGTCGGCGTCGTATCCAGTATTTCTGCGAGCTGGTTGACAACGGCGATGGAAACCTCGATCTCACCGGATTCATACTTCTGTACGGTTCGCAGGGCTTTTCCGAGAATATCAGCCAGCTCCTGCTGATTGTACCCTTTTCGCTTTCGGAGTGCACGGATACGCAGGCCGATTGCAACGTTGTCCGAGTTGTTCATGCTTCGTTCACCTCGTCCTTATCATATCACGGCAATGCACGAATTTCAAGTACATATTTTTGTTCTTTTCCTATTGACAGCGCACACAATATGCGTATAATAGATATGTATTAATAGTACGTCTTTCTGGTCGCAGCATTCGGTTCACGCACAGATTATACAGGTTCGTTCAGGAAGGAGATGGGAGAATGAGAGCACAGTTTGTCACTGCGGAAG
>JAZRXJ010000046.1:0-1176 GCA_045600165.1 Clostridia bacterium | reverse complement strand
ATATGCGGAAGACAACGTGACCGAAAAAACGGTTCCGCTGTACATCGGTTCTGTTGAGGATTCGGATGATATCCGCCTGTGCTTCCTGAACGGACAGGAGGATATCCCGTATGTGACTGCGGAGGAGATGTGCAGGGTGATGAACCTGCTTTGGCAAGGTTATAATGAGGACCCGGATTTTGAAGTCACACTGCAAAACAATGGCAACTATTCTATCCTTACACGGGAAAATCAAGCCAGCGCATACATCGACTATGAGAACAGCCTGCTGGGTTTCAGCCAGTATGACCGGTTTTTCGCCAGATCCGGCGGCGCAAACATGTTGGATATGGTGTATATGGGTGGAATGCGCACAGAGAAGACTGTCGATATGTCTGACTCGTCAACTGATGTTTCGGAGGAAGAACCGTTGGATGATATCCAAGTCCCGCTGAGCGAAGAATCCAACGTCAATCTGATCCTGCACGAATCTGCCTTTGAGTGTTCCGGCAGATACACGGATCTGAATCTGCAGGAATATGAGATCCCCACTCCGATGGTGGACGGGACAGGCTATCTGCCGCTTCAGACATTCAGCGATCTGTTCATTTCCGCTATGGGCACAGCGCTGTGCTTCAACGGTGAGATCGTGGTCGTCGCATCGCCGAATATCTTTTCGGACGATACACTGCAGCTGACCGATCTCGGAACACTGTATTATTCCGTTCCGAACCGGCTGCGCAGTGATGCACTGACGCAGTTCACACTGAATGAATTGTGTCTGGCACTGGATTTTCATTATGGTCTCAAGGAAGAGCACGGCATCGAGAATTTCCGGGATTATTTCAGCCGCAGCGGTCTCCTGACCGAGTTTCTGGAGCCTGACGCAAAAAACAGCTGCGCCGCACTGAGCAAGCTGTGTCTCACTCATTTTGCGGACGGACACAGCGCAATGAGCGATGCGTCGCCATACACAGAATACGGCGCACAGCTTCTGGATTTCAGCATTCTGACACCGGATACATTCAAAAAGCTCGTCAATATGGGCGACTTTTACAGTGCCCGCAAGGCGGCGTATCCTACTGTAATGCCCGGCTATGAAGAAGTCGGCAATACGGCCTATGTAACCTTCGATTCATTCATGATGGACATGGAGAAGGACTATTATTCGGCGGAGCTGTCCGAGGAGTACGATGC
>JAZRXJ010000045.1:0-7104 GCA_045600165.1 Clostridia bacterium | reverse complement strand
ATTATCGAAATCACGGACCGGAATGATCCGGCTCTGGACCTTTTCAGACGGAGCGACGCGCAGCTGCGTATGAAGCAGCATCCGGATGACGCCATGTTTGTGGCTGAAAGCGCGAAGGTGGGCAAACTGGCCATGGATGCCGGGATCGTACCGGTCGCTTTTCTGATGGAACGGAAGCATATCACCGGGCAGGCCGCGGCAGTCCTGGGCTGCTGTCCGGACCAAGTGCCGGTATATACGGGAGAACGGGAGATCCTGGGAGATACGGTGGGATACTATCCGGACCGGTGCATCCAGTGCATCATGCCGCGCCCGAAGCCCCTCGATGTCACGGAGATCCTGAAGACGGCGGAACGCGTGGCCGTGGTGGAGGCTGTCACGGATACCACCAATGTCGGAGCGGTGATCCGGTCCGCGGCCGCACTGGGTATGGACGCGGTCCTGCTGACGCCTACCTGCTGCGACCCGCTGAACCGGCGCAGTGTACGGGTGAGTATGGGAACGGTCTTCCAGCTGCCCTGGGCGAGGATCGGAAACCGGGATACCGACTGGCCTGATCAGGGAATGGCGATGCTGAAGGAATACGGGTTTACCACAGCGGCGCTTGCCCTGAAGGAGGACTCGGTCACACCGGACTACCCGGAACTGAAGCAGGCCAGGAAACTGGCGCTGATCCTGGGAACCGAAGGAGACGGATTGACCCACGGTACGATTGCGCAATGCGACTATACCGTGATGATCCCCATGAGCCACGGAGTGGATTCACTGAACGTGGCCGCGGCCGGAGCCGTGGCATTCTGGGCACTGGGGAAACACTGACGGGGAAAAGGAGAAATAACTGCCATGCGGAACAGAAGTGCGGTTATTATCACGCGACAGGGAAAGATCCTGATGGAAAAGGTCCATTTCTTCGGTCGGGATTTCTATACGCTGCCCGGCGGCGGAATCGAAGAAGGGGAAACTCCGGAAGAGGCGGCAGTCCGTGAACTGAAAGAAGAATGTGGACTGGACGGTACGATCCTGAGACCGCTGGCAGTGGTTTACGGAAAGGACGGAAGCCGTGAATACTCCTTTGAGGCGACCATTCCCGAAGATCAGGAAGCCACGCTGGGGTCTGATCCCGAGTTCGGCGGCGACGTGGAGACCCAGCCGCTCAGGGAAGTACTATGGATGTCACTGGATGAGATCAGCGAAAAGGACCGGGCTTTCCTGTGGGCAGACGGACTGATGAATGTGGAAGGTTATATGGATGAGCTGATCAGCTGGGGCAGTGAAATCAGTTATCCGGGGAAATGGAAGTCTTAAAAAATCAAGGCTTCCATTTTTGGTGACCAATGAAATAATTGTTTGATGGCTGTTGTTCCTTGGCCTTCTATCAGTTTATTTGCCGGCTTTGGGTTGCAAATCTTTACTTTTTTTATCGGTAGTTGACAAATCTTTACTTTTTGCCTTCCGATGAAGTATAATATGTAAAGATGAGAGAGGGAGGAATCAGCAAGTGATTTCTTACGCAGGGCTTGAAAAGATCCTTAAGGAAAAGGGAATCGGAAAAACGCAGCTTAGTACAGATGTGGGCTTGTCAACGCGCACAGTCGCAAAAATAGCTAAAGGAGAAAAACTGTCCAGGAGCAGTTTGGCAAAAATCGCGGATTATCTTCATGTGGCGCCGGAATTTCTTTGCCATGTTGAATCGGACAACATGATCCTTCAGAGATTGAGAGAAGAGAAAGAGATCCACCTTCCCGGTGGTCTGTATCATGAATTGCAGGTCAGAATGACCTATAATTCAAATCATATTGAAGGGAGCAAACTTTCCGAAGACCAAACCCGTTTGATTTTTGAAACAAACACGATCGATATTGGCGATGGTGTTCCTGTTGACGATATTCTGGAAACTGTTCATCATTTCAGAGCCATCGATTATTGTATTGATATGGCTGAAGAACCGTTGACAGAGGAAATCATCAAGAAACTTCATTTCATCATCAAGCATGACACACAAGATTCGAAGCTTTCATGGTTTGCGGCAGGAGATTATAAGAAACGGGCCAATGTGGTTGGCGGCAGGGAAACATCAAAACCGTCAGAAGTATCTGAACATATGAAGAAACTCCTGAAAAGATATCATGAAAAGAACATTATAACAATTGAGGACATTGTTGAACTCCATGCAGAATTTGAGATCATCCATCCGTTTCAGGACGGAAATGGAAGAGTCGGCAGGCTGATCGCACTCAAGGAATGTCTCAGAAGTAATATCATTCCTTTTATCATTGAAGACAACAAGAAAAGCTTCTACTACAGAGGACTTTCTGAATGGAGAAATGAGCGGGGTTGGTTGGTGGATACTTGCCTTGACGGGCAAGATACGTTTATCAAATTGTTGGATATGCTGGATATTTCACATGATAACTGAAGAGGCGACTATAACTTGGTATGACAGATATGGCTATTCTTTTTTAGGATACTTAAGTCAGGATAAGTGAACTAAACGATAAACAGGAATTATCGGGGGGGCACGTATATGGGAAAAGTGAAACTGACAATAACGGAAAGCAATTGCAGATGCGGCTATGTCAAGACGGGAGATATATTTGTAGTGGATGATTTATGTCCTCCGCTGTGCCACGAGTTATGGAATACCATATATCCATCTGTATACGCGTTAAAGAACGGCGCTGTTCTTGATTACGGTACAACGCGTGCCAGGTGTTTTGACGCGGTGTGTCCGGACGAATGTCGGGTCCATATTCACGGGGAAGTAATGGAAGAGTAACCAATTTCATTTGTCGACGAGATGGTCTGTATATCCAGGATATCATGAGAGGAGACATCCGGAACGATGATCCACGCATACCAAGAAATATATCTGAGTAATGCGCAGTCCGCTTTGGGTGATGCCTTTGATTACGCGATCAATACCTGCGATATTGCCGGGGATGACTTTGTAAAGTTATTTCTGACCAGTAGCATCAGCACCAGAATGGAAAACGGAGAACCGGCACTTCTCTCCGGGAAAAGCGGAATAGAAATCGCACGTGATATTGTTCATGAGACAACCGGGAAGGAATTGAAGGTACAGCTTCGCGAAAATATACAGCGTTCGTGTGAATACTGGATCGGGTGGGCAACGGCATATTACCAGTGGTATTCCGCAAGGAAATTCACTCATATTTTCAAGGCGATTTCTTTTGAAGAAATGCAAAAACTCTATCCAACCCTTCACGAAGCGGATATTACTAAGTTTATCTCAGTTGCAGACAAGTATCTGCAGGAATGCTTCCCTGACACCAATCTTAAGCGCATCCGTAACACCTATGGCTGTTCACAGGCTGAACTTGCACGGATCTCCGGAGTAAGTCTGCGATCCATTCAAATGTATGAACAGCGAAATAAGGATATCAACAAGGCGAGCGTTGATACTGTTCACCGGCTCGCGAAAGTTCTGGGGTGCCGCATTGAGGACCTGATCGAACCTTTTTTTTCAGAAGATGCATGAGAAATGGGTTTTCACCCGATAAGCAGGAGGGTAAAATGGGACAACTGCTGGGTTACGAACAGTTACCGGACAGCATCCGGGAACAGATCAGGAAAGTGGTATCTGTCTGGCAGAAACACATGAAGGATGAACTGACGGGAATCTATCTTCACGGTTCCATCGTGCTGAACGCGTTCAATCCGGACAGCGGAGACATCGATCTGCTGATCGTGGTAAAGGGACCCATTCCAACGGTGAAGCGGCTGGAAATTGCCCGGGACATCATCGCTATTGACCAAAGACCGAGACCACTGGAACTGTCAGCCATCACTGAAAATGACGCGAAAAACTGGAAGAACCCGGGGAACTGTGTTTTCCACTACAGCGATTTCTGGACAGAGCGCTATATGGAACGCTTCGCGGATCCTGAAAAGGAAGTGTATGTGGCGGATCAGGATTTCCCGGACGCGGATGTGACCTCCTATATCCGGCTGATCAGACAAAGCGGGATCGTACTGTACGGAAAGGATATCAACGAAGTATTCGCGGAAGTTTCCGATGAAGACTTCTGGAATGCCATCAGCGCGGACGCGGATGACTATGATTTCCACAACTATGATCCGCGGTATTTCACCAGCAATATTCTGATCCTCGGACGGATCCTGTCCTTCAAAGTGACCGGACGGATCCTGTCCAAGTATGAAGCGGGAGCATGGATGAAGGAATATGTCCCGCAGGAACTGAAATATATTCCGGAGCAGGCTATGAAGGTCTGGTTTGACGGAGAAAAACACGAATTCCCGGAGAAAGACCTGACCAGACTGAAGGACTTCCTGCTGAAGGAAATCAAAAAGGAGAAAGTATGAGAATCGAAACCGAAAGACTGATCCTGCGGGAACTGAGCCCGGATATGGCGCAGGACCTGCATGAAAATTCACTGGATGAGGACAACCGCAGATTTGTGCCGGACGAGGTCTTTGAAACGCCGGAGGAAGCCAGGGAAACCATTGAGTTCCTGATGACGCAGTACGGAACGGATGACGGACCGCTTGTCTATGCCGTCCTCACCAAAGCCGGGGAGAACATCGGGTATGTTCAGCTCGCGCCTGTGGATGAAGGCTGGGAGATCGGCTATCATATCGCGAAGAAGTATACCGGGAAAGGATATGCCACCGAGGCGGTCAAAGCATTTCTGCCGGAGATCGCCCGCATGAAAAAGATCAACGGGATCTATGGGATCTGCCTGAAGGAGAACGCGGCCTCGGAGAAGGTCATGGACAAGTGCGGTTTCGTGAATCTGTTCACCGGAGTCGGACCGTATCAGGGGCAGGACCGTGAAATCGTAAAGAATATCTGGTATATGGAACGGAATGACGAATAATGATGAAGGAGGACTGACAGATGGACTTTATGGAACTGACACAGAAACGTTACTCGGCGCGTTCGTTTACATCCGAACCGGTCTCGGATGAAGACCTTCGGAAGATCCTGGAGGCCGGCCGCCTCGCACCGACAGCCTGCAACAATCAGCCGCAACGGATCCTGGCCGTCCGATCGACGGAGGGAATCGCACTGCTGAAAAAATGCACGGAATGCCACTTCAACGCGCCGGCGGCACTGATCGTCTGCTATGACAGGACCGCCTGCTGGAAACGGCCTTATGACGGGCATGACAGCGGAGACATCGACGCGAGCATCGTCACAACTCATATGATGCTCGAAGCCGCCAATCTGGGGATCGGCACCACCTGGGTGATGTACTTTATTCCGGAAGCGGTGAAGACAGAATTTGACCTGCCCGAAAACTGGGAACCGACAGCCATTCTGGTCATGGGTCATCCGTCTGAACAGTGCGAGCCGTCCGGAATGCACAGCAAACGGAAGGCAACCGGTGAGACAGTACAGTTTGTGTAATGCCGGATAACCGCGATAAGGAGGATACGAACATGACGGAACGGATCAGAGTCAAGAAAATGAATGATTCCATTTATCTGCTGGATGACAACGGGCAACCATCTGCTACCGTGAGGCGAATCTCGGCGTGAAAACACGTATACTGAGAAAGTCAGAAAAAGATGAATCGCTCCGGGAAAGCATATCCGGAGAGTAAAGAAATATATCCTTTGCGGAACTTTTGAATGGACGGATACGTCATACATACCGGAACCATCCTATATGGGTTCACAGAAAGGACAGAAAATCGTGGAAAGCAATTGCCGGTATCCGGAACAGGAAGAACAGAATATGATCGAGCGGTGTGTAGCCGCTATCAGCAGGACAAGAAAAGATAGATGGTTCATTAATCTTTTGCTCTGGGGAATAGTCGTCGTTATTTTCGGTGCCATGCTCGTTTTTTTACCTATGATACCCGAGCTTGACGAGATCAGAGGGTACAGGGGAAGCAGACCGACATTTGAATCGGTTGAAGCGAGAATCATGAACAGCCTGTTCAGGGTGCAGTATGGTACTTCCGATTATTCCAACGACTACTTCACTGTTATCGATGGAGTTGATCCCGAAATTGCCTCGCTTGCCATGAGCATTGCTATGATGCCTGATAAAGAGATCACCCAAATCAAAGAAGCGGCCGACTATGACTATTCGGCTATGAATTTCTCGGGCACGGGGATGTATACGCATTCGTATCGTATTGATCCCGATCTGAAGAAAACGAATATGTACAAGAAAGCCGCTGAAGAGGCGAAAGCACTTTTTGAAGCGGAAATGGACAGACGTGAAGCCCTTGCACAGCCTGTCATCCGTCAGAGATTACTGATCATGGGACTGATCATCGGCATTTATCTGGTTATCGCGTATCTGATCGTGAATAGCTGCAGGAAGAACGGTGAGAAGCGGCTGGAGCTTATCCGGACCGGTCAGATCAGCATCACCCCCGCCGTTATGACAGGACGGAAAGAGTACCGCAGCCGCTACAGTCACACGATGAATATCGTAGTAAAGGCGGAGGACGGTCAGGAACTGGATCTGGAAGTGAGCGATCTGCAGTACGAGCACTTCCAGGCCGGACAGAAGTGCTATGTCATCCACTATCCGGATCAGGATGCCTGGATGTGGGGCTCTCCCGATCTTGTATGGGATGGACTGACGGACTGAATGCTTACAAAGGGCTGACTTTATGGTATGATTATGTCAGGCTTTACATCACACAGATCCAATGGACTGAATGTTAACCGGCGAGAAACGGAGAGAAAGCTCATGGAAGAATATTATGAAGCTATTTTCAAAAGGAAATCCTTTCATCTGTTCAGAAATGTCGGATCGGACAGGATCAGTCCTGACGAACTGATGGATATCGAAAACGCATATCCGACGTTTGAAACGCTTTATCCGGATATCCGGACAACCATCCGGATCGTGCCTGCCGCCAGAGTCAATTTCAAGCGCGATGCCGAATACTGCATCCTGATATACAGCGAAAAAAAGGACAACTATCTGATGAATGCCGGATACATCGGTGAGCAGCTTGACCTGTATCTGACGGAGCATCACATCGGAAGCCTGTGGTTCGGGATCGGAAAGCCGGATGAACCGGAATATGGTGGACTGGATTATGTCATCATGATCGCGATCCACAAGGTGAATGATGACACCAAATTCAGAAAAGA
>JAZRXJ010000044.1:0-6829 GCA_045600165.1 Clostridia bacterium | reverse complement strand
CACCGGGAATCACGTATATGCATATCGATTGAATACAGAGGGCCTGACGGCCACTCTGTCCGGACAAACAGTCATCCTTACGGATTCATATGGGAATTCGCTTGCACGGATCAACGCGCCGGATATGACGGATGCCAATGGTGTGCGCAGTACGGATATAGCGGTATCCCTGACGGGCAGCGGCAACGGTTATCTGTTGACCTACCGTCCGAATGACGAATGGATGAAGAATGCTGCATACCCTGTTACTATAGATCCTACGGGTGAGTACTTTAACAATATCGCCACCGGCATCGGTGATATTTATGTTACCAGCGGCAGTCCCGATAAGCATTTCGCATTAAAACCAAAGGACCAAACAAAACACAATGATGAAGGCAACAATCTGTGGGTTGGTCAACATGATGGCAACAGCATTGCTTATGTATGGCCGTCACTGCATGGCATGACCGATTCTCAGACTAAGAATTTCCCGGATGATCCCATCCTTGTTACCAAAGCCACCTGGAAAATGAATGTACATGAACTGACCGGCAGTGGCAAGTTCAGGATTTCCCTGATTACCGGTAGTTGGAATCCGGCGGACGTTAAATATAATACAAGACCAGGTTTGTCTTCGGATATCTATGTAGATGTGACACTTACAAAAGGATGGAACACGATCGATCTGAAAAAGATATTCTCCGCGTGGTTCAACGCGCTGGATCAAAAGGCAAATTACGGTTTCGCGATCACCTCGTCTGATTCATCAGCCCGAATTTGCTCGTCGGATATTTTACCGCGTAGTGAGCGTATGCAATTCAGCGCTGAATATTATACCGGGGTCAAGGCACCAACAGTAAAGGCAACGGCATATGGCAATGCTGTCAATAGCGGAACCGGTTATGTGACACTGAATTGGAACACGGTCGAAGGTGCGGAAGGTTACCTTGTTGCCACTCGAAAAGTGGATGGCTCTGACCAATGGGATTATCAATATGTAGGCAACAAAACTATGTATACGAGTGGAACACTCAATGAGATCCCAAATGCCAGTATTAGTGATCTGAATTACTACTTTGCGGTTTATCCATGCAATGAATACAAGCAGGTGGCTCATGGCTCAACGGCCGGAAAAGTCAATACTGTTCTGCCGGACAGATTACCGCCGATGCAGCCTACAACCGTATCTGCATCCCCGGCAGGCTGGAGCAAGGATCCTTCTGTGAAGATCACCTGGGCCGGTGTACAGGATGTGCCCACCATACAGGGTGTGACATCTTCTGAAGTGATCCAGTATGCGTTGAATCCGACCGGAAACGACCCAACGAAATGGAATTGGCTTTCGACCGGTTCCGGTTCCTCGAATGGATCTTTTGATCTGACCACATCCAGTTTCAGCGATGGCACGTACACGCTATATATCCGCGGAAAGGATGCGGCAGGCAATTATGGTGCTCCAGGTGGCGTATCCTTCGGTATAGACCGGACCGCGCCCACTCAGCCAACGGTATCGGTTGTTCCTGCCAGTTGGACGTCTCAAAACAATGGCAGTTTTTCATGGAAAGGCATTTCTGATCTGAATGAGTTTACAGTGGAATATGCCGTGGATACCGGCGCGTATACCAGCACCGGAAGTCACGCGACAAGCGCAAATAATTTTTCTGTATCTTTGGCTGGCTTGACAGAAGGAACGCATTCATTGAAAGTAAGAGCCAAGGACTCACTTGGAAATGTCGGCAAAGACGGAACCGCCTCGTTCTATATTGACCGGACCGCTCCTGTGATCGGTAGCTTTACCGCGGATCCTTCCGGATGGACAAATGGAAACGCAGTTGATCTTAAGTGGACCGGTGTTTCAGATGCTACCAGCGGAGTGAAGGACATCGCTATCTCTTTCAATAATGGCGATTTTTCATCTGTGACGGTATCTGCTTCAGGAACCAAGACACAGGATATTTCTACCCTCAAGACCGGAATCTATCCCGCCAAATTAAAAGTGACAGACCAGGCAGGCACTTCGGTGACGGTACAGGCCAATGTATATATCGACCGGAGCCAGCCTACCCTGAAGGAAGCAAAAATCCAGCCTGCTGACTGGACAAGCCAGAAGTCTGTCGAATTAGCCTGGACAGAGGCCAAGGATGATGGCAGCGGTATCGCGTCTGTCAGTTACGCGATCGACCATGGCAGTTATGCATCGCTCAGCACCTACGAGAATGATGTCAAAAACATAGATGTTTCCGCCTGTGTCGACGGTGAACACGTTATGACTGTCAAGGTTACGGATTGCATGGGCTATACTGTTGAAAAGGAGATTCCTTTCTATATCGACCGTACTCCGCCGGTTTTGCAGGAACTGACACTGGAACCGGATGACTGGACGAAAGAAAATGAAATTGACCTGACCTGGACCGGCGCCACGGACGCGACAAGCGGGCTTAAGAATATTGAATGGCAGATCGATACCGGTGACGCACAAAGTTTGAGTGTTGCAGAAAACGGCAATGCCGTACTGGATGTTTCTGCGCTGACAGACGGGGAGCACTATTTGGTATTCCGTCTGACAGACAACGCGGGTATTGAGCAGAAGTATCAGGAAACCATATGGATCGACCGGAGCAAACCGGAAGCAGGATCGATTACAGTCACGCCTACAGGCTGGTCGGATACTGAAACACTGGATATCCTCTGGGAAGAAGCCAAAGATGATTACAGCGGTTTGAAGCAGATCTCCTACAGTCTGGATGGTGGGATCACATGGCTGGACGAAGGCAATTCAGAAAACGGTTCTGCCAAAGTGGATGTATCCCTGATACCGGATGGGCAGCAGCAGATCGCGGTATGCATGACGGATGAAGCAGGAAATGCCGAAGAATACTCTTTGGACTACTATATTGACAGAACAGATCCCATTGCAGAAATCATTTCTCCCGCGGACGGGGATACGGTCAGCGGTATCCTTGAGATCCTGGGCTCTGTATCGGATATCTCGCTGACCGGATGGACCTTTACGGCGACCGGCAAGGATGACCACAAGGTTGTGCTGACTGGCGATCAAAACAGCATAACGGCAGGAAGCCTCGGCTTGGTGGATACCGGAATTTTCGAAGACGGTGAAGAGATAACAGTTTCTCTGACCGTGGAAGACGAAGCCGGTCACCGGACCACGACCGAAGGCGTTTATATCAAAGCAGTGCATACAGCACAGAAGGTTCAGCAGGAACTTACGCTGACCGCGCCGGAAAACGGTGCTGTCCTTTCGGAAAAAACAAAGGGCAGCTATACACTGCAGTATCCTGAAGAGGAAGATTTCGCGGATGTTTATCTGGATGGCAAGCAGGATCAAAAAGCGACAGAAGGCACTTTCTCTCTGCAGCCCATCCTCTATGGCGAGGATACATACCACACACTGACTGCCATTTCTACGGACGAAGCCGGAGATAAGCACTATTCGCAGGGCTTCCAAAGCTTACTGGTTTACAGCAGTCTCCTGCAGAATGACAATGGACTGCTCTCCTATGAAAACCTTTCTTTCACCACAACCGGTGCGGAAGCAACGGGGGATAACGCAGCTTTCACGACGACAGACTGTGTACCTGTGCGTCCTGTGATCGCGTTGCGCCTTCATACCCATGAAACTGCTGCAGGCAGCTATGTATATGAAATCAGCACAGACAGCGGCAATACGTGGAAAAAGATCCAACCGGGCAACGATGTTGTTTTTGAAACCCCGCAAAGCAAAGTCAGGCTCCGTTGTACAATGTCCGGGAACGGCAGTGTATTGAGCGGGATCGATCTGACCGGTATCTATGAATCGTCCGCGACCCGGTTTAAGGCACATCTGCTGAAGGATGTGACCTCCTACAAGCTGACGTTGCCTGCAAAAACGAATGAAGCGGTACTGAAGCTGAATAATGACTGCATGGAAATTCTGACCTATCGCAATGTATATATCAACGGTGTTCGGGAAGATGATCATGGCAGTTTGTCCGTTTTGCCCTATGCGGACGGTACAGCTGTCTCCATTGCGCAAACAGGCCTCTCGAACGGAACCCTGTATGGCACCTCGGCTTCTGTGTCTATACTGCTGCGGGACGCTCCTTATGCCCGGGCAACCTATGATTCCGGCAGCCTGTCCGCCGGACAGCCCATATATGCGCTGCGGCTGGAAGCACTGTGCCTGGATGAGGATGGCAAGGAAAACAACGAAGCGGAATTCTATGCGGTACCTGACGAAGAGGCTCCCATACAGCTGACAACGGATCAGTATGTTTATTTGCCCAAAGCAGCAGAACATATCCGGATCACCGCGAAGATACCGGACAATGTAGTTCTTGCGGGGATCCATCTGGAAGGAATCAGCCTGAAGTCCCAGTCTGTTGTTCCGGCGCTCAGCAAAGATCCGTCCGGCGTGAAGGCGAAGGACTACGGTTTGTGGCCTGAAAATGACAGGCGTTTTGAACTGTCGTGGACCGCTCCGAACAGCAAGGATTCTACCGCAACTAATACACAATGGTTTGAAATCTACAGGGACGGTGAAAAGATCGCGACTGTCACCGGCAACCGCTACACGGACTATGATTATGTATCCGGTGCCGAGTACAGGATCGTCGCTGTCAGCGTATACGACGATCCAGAAGACGGCAAAGAGAATATTCTGTCCCGTACAGGAAAAGCAGCCCATGCCTCTGTGGAGTCGATCCCGACACCGGTCGTAATCACGCCAACGCCCGCCCCTACATCGACACCGGTGCCGACGCCTACGCCTACGCCCGCGGCAACGCCTACGCCTACGCCCGCGCTTGCGACTGCGACCCCGACAAATGGCGGACAGTATTCTGAAACGACGCCTGCGCCGACCGCGCCTTTGAATATTCCGATCAGTTTTGAAAGTGAGTTTGAGCAATACAGAGAACAAGTCTATACCGTTGAGGGTGTGGATCATCCGTTGAACTTTGAGTTGGATCAAAGCCTGCTGGGACCGACAAGATTCTGCTCTCTCGGCTTTGAACCCATCAACTTCAATACAGGTAACTTCTTTGTGGAAGCAAGGGACATTCAGATTCCGGATGCCGGTGACGGCGCGCTGGACCTGATCCGTACCTACAACAGCCAGTCTCTCGAAAGTGATACACCCTTTGGTGCTAAATGGAGCTCTGAAATCACACAGACCCTGATGCCGATCGAAGATGGGAAAGCAAAACGCTGGCGGCGTACAGACGGCAGTGAAGTCTTGTGGATCCGGGACGCCAACGGTTTCTGGCGCAATAACAGCAGCGAATATGAACAGCTGACGGAGAACAGAGCTGGCTATTCGATCACGCTGATGGACGATACGGTATATGTTTTTGCCGCTGATGGCACCCTCTCTAAAATTGAAAAGAACGACGGACAACAGACCATTACGCTTGTTCGGGATCAAAACGGAAACCTGAAGGGCATTACACTTGCCTCCGGCAAGAAGATCGCTGTTCGCACCGACAAGGCTGGGCATATCACAAGGCTCACACTGCCGGACGGAAAACAGGTCATTTACACATATGACGGGAATGATCTTGTTTCCGTAACGGATCCGGACGGATATATTGTGCGGTATGAATATACAGGATTGGACCTGATGTCCGCCTGGTACGACGGAAACGGTACCTGCCAGGTGCGGAATGAATATGATGATCAATGGCGGGTGATTGCCCAAACAGACGCTGAAGGCGGACGGTACGCGCTTGAGTATGGTGATGACTACACCGTTACTACCGATGCCGAAGGCAACAAAGTCACGTATTACCGGGATGAAAAACAACGCACGACCCGGATTGTGGAAGACAAAGGCGAAACCACCTTTACCTATGGCATTCAGGGCGAGATCATTTCCAAACAGGATGCCTTGGGCAGAGTCACGGTCTACGCGTATAACGAATACTGGGATAAGGTCAGCGAAACGGATGCACGCGGAAAGTCTGTGTTCTTTGAGTGGGATGGAAAGCATCATCTGCTGAGCAGGAAGGATCAGAACGGAAATCTTACCTCCTATACCTACGACAAGAACGGAAATCTGCTGACAGAAACCGCACCGGACGGCGGTGTAACGGCGTACGCATATGACAAAGATGGTCATGTGCTGTCCGTGACTGACGCGGCTGGTCATATTACATCTTATGCGTATGATAAGAACGGGTTATTGTCTGAGACAACTGATCCGAACGGCAACAAGACACAGATCAGGTATGATGTCAATAACCGCATAGCTACAGTAACCAACGCACTGGGCGAAAAAACGATCTACCGATATACTTCCCGTGGCGATCTTGCAAAGGTCACCTTTGCAGACGGCACCAGTGTTTCCTATACCTATGACGCGCTGGGCAACTGTGTTTCCATGACGGATCCCGAAGGCAACCGGACAAAGTATGAGTATAACGGACTTGGTCTGCTGACCCGAGTGATCCTGACGGATGGCACCACACAGGATATTGCCTATACACCGGCGGGACAGGTGAGCAGCCAGACAGACGCATTGGGTAATACCGTTAGCTATACCTATGATTCCCTTGGCAATTGTCTGACAGCAACGGACGCGGAAGGTCATACGACAAGCATGGAATATGACGCGGAAGGCCAACTGCTGCGTGAAACAAACCCTGCCGGTGGCGTTACCGAATATGCGTATGATCCGGTTGGTCTCCCGCTGACTGTAAAGGACGCGGCAGGTATTACACAGACGTTTGCCTATGACGGAAACGGAAATATTCTGGAACGGATCCTGCCGGACGGTGGAAAGATCCAAACCGAATACGATTGCATGGACCGTCCTGTACGGCAAGTGAACGCGCTTGGCGGAGAGACACGG
>JAZRXJ010000043.1:0-1019 GCA_045600165.1 Clostridia bacterium | reverse complement strand
GATTGAGAAGGTTCGCCCGGTTGCACATGATAAGGTTATGGGAGATCGCGTTCTCCCCGAAATAGATACCGCCCTTGTCCTGAATCTCCTGCACCTTGAACGGAATGAAGATCGCAAGGCTCTCTGTAGTCAGCGTCCGGAAGGTATTGATCTTCCGGGTGCCGTAAGGGAGTACTGTGTTCATGCCGTCTGTCTGCTGAAATTTCAGCACCGCCATCTGACAGACATTGCTGGCCGCCGCAGAACGGATCGTCTCCGTATCCTGATCCAGCTGCTTCTTCGTATCTGCCGTAATGATCATGGTGATAACAGCGAACATCATGCGCTGGTCACGAGTCGTGAGGTCTTCTAAAAACTCCTTGCTTTCCTTCCGCATAAGCTCCATATCATACGGAATCATAGCGCTGAAGTTATTGTTCTGGTTCTGCTTTCTCTGCCAGTTTGCAATGTTCGTTTCCACGCCGAGAAGACGGCTTTCCACTTCGCGGACTGCTTCGTCAGTCGGTACGGGAAGAATATCGATAGAAAGCATCATGTTCCGGTTGAGATCGGTCAGGTCCGAAATGAACTTGTCCTTGATAAAGCTTGCGTAATCCTTAAGGTACAGCACACGGGCATAGCGTTCGCCAAGCTTGATATAGTCCTTTCCGCGCTCAATGCTGTCCGGACAGATATAGTCACGGAAGTCGTGACCGAGCCGGGCTTTACTTTCAAGATCCAGGCAGTAGCTGTTCTCCTCACCGGGCCGGAAGAAGTCATGGAAAATGCGGAGCCGTTCCTCAGCGTCCAACGCTTCCAGTCTCGCACCGAGCGCTGCGAAAGAAGTCCGGAGGTCGGTTTCCGTCCGGCTGAAATAGGCTCTCGCGTCTTCGATATCCTTCTTCGCAATGGTGACGGTGATATATTTTTCCTGAATAATGCCGTTCGCGCCGCTGGCCTTCGACAGCAGCATGTCATTGTACTCTTTCCGGTATTCGTCGAGACCGTCATCCTTCATGGTCATCAGGATCGAGTTTTCG
>JAZRXJ010000042.1:0-1417 GCA_045600165.1 Clostridia bacterium | reverse complement strand
GCCCCCTCTCTCGGCACCGGCGCTTGCCTTGTGTGCCTTGATGTAGGTGCTGTCTATGCTGATGTCCTGCAGGTCGGCGCCCTCGCCAAGTTCATGGAAGATCTTTTCGATCAGGCCGCTTTCAGACCACTCCTTGAACCGCTTGTACACCGTCTGCCACGGGCCGTACCGCTCCGGCAGGTCGCGCCAGGCTGCTCCGCTTCGGGCAATCCAGAAGATGCCGTTCAACATCTCCCTGGCTTCCCGTCTCGGACGTCCCTTGTCGCCCATCTGCCGTTCTGGAAAATAGGGCTGCAGCCGCTTCCATTCGGCGTGTGTCAGTTCGTACCGTCGAATTATCCGTTTCATGTGGCTCACCTCATCGGTTATATTCGACTTTGACTCCCTGTTTCCCTTTTGGTTTTAACCGCCTAACTGCATATTTCTTCTGCTTTCGCTCGGTTTTATGCTTTTAGAAACACACTCTAGTCAAGATGAGTATCAAGGTGCGGGTCTGAACCGGTCAAGATGCGGGTCAAGGTGTGGGTCAGGTACTGTTCAATTTCAACATTGACAGACAGCTGATCCACACTTGCGGTACGCTTCCTGCTCATTTCATCCACCAGTTTCTTATATAGTCCGTGATTTTCACATCATCTTTATATTGTGGATGAGAATTTCCGCACAGGCGCGGCTGTCACTGTCGGCTTTATGGTGATTGTGCTCTATTCCGTAATAGCTGCACATATCATTGAGCTTATGGCTCATGTTGGGGAGGTAACTCTGATGCAGCTGATAATCGGCTGATTGGATTGTGTTTCCAAAATCCCCGAAACGCGTTTTCTTTTAGCCTGCTTTGAACGTGGATCAGCGTTTTTTCTGTGCGTTCATGAATCCGATTTTCCGATGCTGCAAATCCAAGTTGACCGAAATAGAAGTATATGGTAAAATATGTTCGGATATATTTCTTTCCTCTGAAAGCGGATAATCCTGCGGCGTCCGTTTTCATTGTAGTTCCATCCGGTTGCCACGCCGGTGTAGTGATCCTCATGAAACGTATTATCGCTTCTCTGTTGCTTCTGATTTTCATTTTGTCATTCCTTGCCGTTGGCAATGCGGAATCATCGACGGATTACATACGTCTTGTGGACGGCGTTACGCCGGAAATGCTGAACGCGGAATACTGGGAACCCGAAAACGCGGACAAGCTGCTGATGACGTCCGAAGAGATCACCGAGCTTCCCGAAAACGATCTGAGCCGCCTGCTGGAACGTGCCGACGCGCTCAATGCCGAGGAGTTCTGCAAGAACCTCGGGAAGATAGAGGATCTGAATCCCGAAGAGTGCTTTCTGGACGGAAAGCCCGTCACGCGGGCGTATCTGGACGCCTTGATCGAGAACGCGAATCTGGACGGCGTCGATCCCGCCATGCCGCTGCG
>JAZRXJ010000041.1:0-1542 GCA_045600165.1 Clostridia bacterium | reverse complement strand
CACCGGGAATCACGTATATGCATATCGATTGAATACAGAGGGCCTGACGGCCACTCTGTCCGGACAAACAGTCATCCTTACGGATTCATATGGGAATTCGCTTGCACGGATCAACGCGCCGGATATGACGGATGCCAATGGCGTACACAGTACAGATATAGCTGTATCGCTTACCGGAGGCGGAAATGGGTATTTATTGACTTACCGTCCGAATGACGAATGGATGAAGAATGCTGCATACCCTGTTACTATAGATCCTACAGGCGAGTACTTTAACGATATAGCCACCGGTATCGGTGATATTTATGTTACCAGCGGCAGTCCCGATAAACACTTTGCCTTAAAGCCGAGCAATCAAAGAAATCATAATGATGAAGGCAACAATCTGTGGGTTGGTCAACATGATGGCAACAGCATTGCTTATGTATGGCCGTCACTGCATGGCATGACCGATTCCCAGATCAAAAATTTCCCGGATGATCCCATCCTTGTTACCAAAGCCACCTGGAAAATGAATGTACATGAACTGACCGGCAGTGGCAAGTTCAGGATTTCCCTGATTACCGGAAGCTGGAACACTTCAAGCGTTACGTACAATACAAAACCCTCCATTTCTTCAGATATCTATGTAGATGTGACCCTTACCAAAGGATGGAATACGATCGATTTGAAAAAGATATTCTCCGCTTGGTTCAACGCGTTGGACCAAAAGGCCAATTATGGTTTCGCAATCACCTCATCTGATTCGTCGGCCAGAATCTGCGCGTCGGATATTTTGCCGCGCAGTGAACGTATGCAATTCAGCGCTGAATATTATACCGGAATCACAGCCCCAACAGTAAAGGGAACGGCATATGGGAACGCTGTAAACAGTGGCACCGGATATGTAACACTGAATTGGAACGCTGTCGAAGGTGCGGAAGGATATCTTGTTGCCACCAGAAAAACAGATGGAACCGATCAATGGGATTATCAATATGTTGGCAACAAAACTACGTATACGAGTGGAACACTCAATGAAATCCCAAATGCCAGTATTAGTGATCTGAATTACTACTTTGCGGTTTATCCATGCAATGAATACAAGCAGGTGGCTCATAGCTCAACGGCCGGAAAAGTCAATACTGTTCTTCCGGACAGATTGCCGCCGATGCAGCCTACAACCGTATCTGCATCCCCGGCAGGTTGGAGCAAGAATAACTCTGTGAAGATCACCTGGGCCGGTGTACAGGATGTGCCTGTCATACAGGGTGTAGCATCTTCTGAAGTGATCCAGTATGCATTGAATCCGACCGGAAGCGACCCAACGAAATGGAATTGGCTTTCGACCGGTTCCGGTTCCTCGAATGGATCTTTTGATCTGACCACATCCAGTTTCAGCGATGGCACGTACACGCTATATATCCGCGGAAAGGATGCGGCAGGCAATTACGGTGCTCCCGGTGGCGTATCCTTCGGTATAGACCGGAACGCGCCCACTCAGCCAACGGTATCGGTTGTTCCTGCCGGTTGGACATCTCAAAACAATGGCAGTTTTTCATG
>JAZRXJ010000040.1:0-47858 GCA_045600165.1 Clostridia bacterium | reverse complement strand
TTGAAGCAGTCGCATATCGTGCGTTCCCGGTCATATACGGGGAGCATCACGCCGTTGAATGTTCCCTTCGTTTCGCCGAGGTGGTACATATCGTTCTGAACATAATACGCCTCCACGGGTACTAGTTCCTGTATGGCTTTTACGGTTCTGGAATAGGATCGGGGAACGGAAATCGTCCATTCACGGGGTGCAAAATCGCTGTACCCGTAATAAAACAGCGCTGGTTCCACACAAACGATGCCTTGTGTCATCAACTTTGAAAGAATAAGTTCTTCTTTTGGCTCGTCGGAGGCAGTCAGCTTGTAATAGCCGTGCCTGACACGTTCAATATATCCCTGCTTAAAAAGCGTATAAACATCCTGTTCTTTCAGTCCGGCAGAAATGAAATCAGACTTCTTTGCAATTTCTCCGACGGTACTAAAAACTTTATTTGCGATATCGTGCTTACTCAAACTGCCACCAACTTTCTGCACGCAGTATTCGCATTATGCGTGTCTATATTATAATGGATTCTTGTGAAAAAAAGCAAAAGGTTTACATGCTTTTTGAAAATATTGCGTGTAAAATTTGAAGAACATAATGCAATTTCCGATGAAAGACGCTATACTATTAATGTAGTAATACAGTATGAATCCACCTGCTACGATTCCTGTTATCACCCCTGATAACGAAATGATAACAGGAGCTTTTAACTCAGGATAATACGGAGACATTAGATAATCAAAGCATCAAGAGCAATAATTGCTAAACAAAATGTGTTAAGTAAAGCTCCAGAAAAAGAGTGGGAATAATCAAAAAACCATGGAAGCCTTGGAAATCAAAGGCTTCCATTTTTAGTGAGCAACTTTTGTACAACTGTTTTTTTAGAGTTGCATTATAGCAATCTTTTATGACTATGCCAGCAAGCGTCTTTCATTTGTTACCTCATTCTGTTGTGATCTTTTCGATAAGGAATGTCACAGCTTAAAAAACTCTGAAAATCTTCTTACCCAGGCAAGCAATTCCTCATATCCCATACTTCCGTTCGCGACAGATAATCCGGCATCAATGACATCCTGATCACTTGCAATCACCTTGACACCATTTAATTCCAGAAACATCAGCATGATATACATGCCAATGCGTTTATTGCCATCTACAAAGGCGTGGTTGGAAATCAATGAAAATCCAAGTCTGGCCGCTTTTTCCAGTTTGGATGGATAAAGATCCTGTCCGTCAAATGTAGCGTAAGCTCCCTTCAAAGCACTGTCAAGCAGATTGATGTCTCTTAATTCAGGACTCCCGCCTGTTTCCTCCACCAGCAGCTGATGAAGATACAGGACCTTATCGGTAGAAAACATCGTCATTGTGCAAGCACCTCAAAAGCGTAATGATAACGATTCAGGATGCGTCTGGCCACAACATCGATTTTTTCATCTTCCGTCATTTCAAAATAGGGAGTGCTGTCTATATTGATCAGCATATATTGAGGATGATTATTCTTAAAAATAACCGCCTGACCATTTGCATCAGCTATGCGTGTAGCTCTTGAGAAGTTTTGATTTGCCTCACTTACTGAAATGATCGTGTTTGTATCAATCGTCATATACTCGCCCACCTCCAACATATTATAAGTTAGAATTAGGTTAAATGCAACCTAATATCACTATTTTCTTCAAGGACTTTATGGGGCAAACTTCTCTCCAGAACACGACGGGAAAATCGCTATTGAAAAAGATGATCGAATCATTCTGGAGGTTTGCGCAGCGGCAAAAGAAAACGCGATTGCAGTATCTTTCGGTAAGTCGCCTGATTCAATTCTTTGGAAGGATCATCACCCATTTTACGGACAGCAGCGTAGCCCAGTCCCAACAGGCAGCCGAGCAATCCGCCTCCGGCAAGAATCATCGGGAACAGCGTAGCTGCTGAAAACAATCCGGCATTGTCCTTGAACAGCGTGACCGCGATCATGATCGCAGCTGCCATTGTTGCCACGAAGCTTTCCGGCAGATCAGAACAGTTACCGGCGATATCATTGACGTTATATCAAAAGATATTAAGTATAACCGCATTATTACCAACAACAGTGATGACATGCAACACTGTTTTCGTATAGCCATTCCGGATCAATATCAAGATTGTTCGGCCATGTTACACAACCGTTTTCTATTGTTGCCAGTGAAAAAATGCTTCATTCTTTAAGGCTTAATAGCATTCTCTGGATAATAGCGGATTTGCATCAAAGATTCTAATTTCGCCATTAGCAAAAGAAATGCGCTATCTCCACCCGGATCATAGTGACCGGTATGTGATGGCACAATGACTGCAGCAAGACATATGGCAATCAGCTTTAGAAATATTTTGACAATATTCCTTTAAAGGAATATGCTGATGTTGGAGCGCTGTGGAATCATGTTTGATATTGAGTTTTATCGACTTCCGGACGGGTCTGCTCCCGTCGAGGAATTTCTGCGCAGTCTTGCGCCGAAGATGCGCGTAAAGGCTGTCAACAGCATCGCTTTGCTTGAGGAATTTGGTAATCAGCTTCGTAACCGCATTCAAAACCAATTGAAGATGGACTGTTTGAACTTCGGATCAAGTTTGCAAGCGACATTACACGAATCTTCTACTTCTTCAGAATTGGCAACAGAATTATTCTGACAAACGGATTTGTCAAGAAAACGCAAAAGACTCCGGAAAGCGAGAAGAAACTGGCGAAGAAGTACAAAGCCGATTATGAGAGGAAGGCACATTTTTGTGAACAGAAGCACGAAAGAAATATGGGGATCGATACTGACAAATCCCATTTGTCTGTGACTGAAATACCAACAATATCTGTAAGGCGGTGAGGATTATGAATAAGGAATGGTCAGAAAAAAACAAGAAAATGCAGTCTCTGCTTAAGAAGGAGACCTTCCTGGATGGAATATCCGAGTTGATTGACCTCCGCAATATGCTGATGAATGAAATAAACTCATGGAAATCTGTTCTTGTCCCCGAGGACTATTGGCAGATGCCATTTATCAATGCGGAAGGGTATCATAACAAGACTGTAGCCTATTCCATATGGCATGTTATGAGGATTGAGGATATCGTCGTAAATTCGCTTATACTTGATAGGACAGAGGTGCTGTTTTCAGGCGGTTTTGACAAAAGTATAAAGTCGGCCATCATCACAACCGGTAATGAACTTGTAAAAAACGAGATAGCCGCCTTTTCCCGTCAGCTTGATCTTACTGAATTGTATCGTTACGCGCAATCAGTTAAGGAAACAACGGATACATGGCTTATGAGCATCCGTTACGAGGATTTGAAAAGGACATTTACCGATGAAGATAAAAGCAGACTCAGCAGTCTGAATGTTGTGAGCACCGACAAAAACGCGGAATGGCTTATAGATTACTGGTGTGGCAAAGATATAAAGGGACTGCTGAAAATGCCTCTTTCAAGGCATTGGATCATGCATATAGAAGCTGCTGACAGAATCAAAAGCAAAGTCAGATAAATATGAATTGTCAATCGGAAGACCGTTTTTGAGTACAAAAGCGGTAATTGCAGTTTGTCTTGGCCTTATGCATCAATCTCCTTATTAATGACACTTTAGTCAGATAAAGAGATGTAAACGACAGATTCCAATTTGTTGTGATAGAAATCAATTGAACCCGGATTCAATGGGAAAGGATCCTGAATGAGCAGACGTGAAAAAAACGCGATCGTTGGCGTTGTATTTGTCAGCATTATGTGGGGCTTGTCTTTTGTCGGAAGCAAGATTGCCATGACCGCCGGACTCCAGCCTTTTTCGCTGGTAATGCTTCGCTTTCTGTCCGCGTCCATTTTTTTGTTTCCACTGGCAATTTTGACCAAAACCAGTCTGAAGATCAGTATGCGGGATATTCCCGGACTGTTTCTGATCGCGCTGTCCGGGACCACCGTTTATTTTTTCTTTGAACTGAATGGACTGAAACGGACTTCAGCCGCGACCGCTTCATTGATTATCGCGCTGATCCCTGTGTTCACCATGCTTTCTGAATTGATTTTTCATCGGCAGAAGCCAACAGCTCTGCAATGGACCGGTACTGCGGTATCATTGCTCGGCGTTTGGCTGGTGGTGGGCAACAACGCGGAAGGGAATACGCTTTCCGGTCTGCTGCTGATGCTTTGCGCCTGCATATGCTGGGTCATATATGGTGAACTGACCAATTACATGATCAAAAGACTGTCGACACTGACCGTTACCTGCTGGCAAAGCTTGTTCAGTCTCCTTTCATTGATCCCGCTTTGCTTTACGGAAGATGTGCCGTGGCAGTCTGTCACCGCGGACGCATGGATCGCTGCCTGCGTCTTTCTGGGACTGATCTGTTCCGGTATCTGTTATATCCTGTATAACAACAGCATCGCGGTCATCTCAACCGGACGGACAGCGATTTTTCTGAATCTCAACCCAATCGCGGGTGTGATCGGAAGCGTGATCATCCTGCATGAATCCTTTACGTTGATTCAGGCGGCAGGGGGTCTGATTATTCTGATCAGCCTTTTCCTCGTTAACCGGAAAGCAATCGGACAAACGGAGGACAGTAAAAAACAGACAGAGGGATAACGAATATCGACCCGGGAGGCGATGAAGGATGGCATTTGCATATTTGGCCGGAGGCTGTTTTTGGTGTATTACTCCGGTGTTTGCCCGGCATACGGGTGTGCTGGGAGTGAAAAGCGGATACTCGGGCGGCCGTGAACAGAATCCGACATATGAGGCAGTAAAGCATCAACAGACCGGCCATCGGGAAACGATTCGTGTGGAGTATGATCCGGAAGCGGTGTCCTTTGGAGAACTGCTGGAACTGTTTCTGCAGAATACAGATCCTTTTGACGCCGACGGTCAGTTTGTTGACAGGGGACATTCGTATACTCTCGCGGTATACTGGCAGACCACGGCAGAAAAACAGACCGCGGAAGAAAAACTGAAACGTCTGGAAGAAGATTCCGGCAAAAAGACAGGCGTCGCGATAGAACCCTTCGACACTTTCTGGCTCGCGGAGGAATATCATCAGGATTATTACCGGAAGAACCCGGAAGCTTTTGAGGAAGAATTGATTTCATCCGGACGGAAAAAACCCGGATCGACAAGTTTGGATTCATAATGACAGGACAGCATCTCCATGGGATGACAGACTAACCATGAAAGACGGTTGAATCTTCATGGGTATACTTACCACTGCCATCGTGCGATATTGATGCCTTACCCGGAAACGATCGCGTTATGCGTAATAATGCATAAATGGTCAGATCAAGAGAATCTGTACACTTTTTACATATCCTTTACATAGCAAACATATGGACTTTACCGGCGACTGATACACTGATATCGTAAATAAATATGTAATTCAGGAGCATTACGATGTCAGTATATGAATTCTTTTCTCTCATGGGCGGGGTCGGACTTTTCCTGTATGGCATGAGCATTATGTCCTCCGGGCTGAAAAATGCCGCGGGTGACAAAATGCGGATGATCCTTGAAAAGGCAACAGCCAACCGTTTCATTTCAGTGCTTGTCGGAGTTCTGGTCACACTGTTGATCCAAAGCTCTTCAGCGACTGATATGATGGTTATCAGTTTCGTAAACTCGGGCCTGATGACGCTTGCTCAGGCTATTGGCGTCATTATGGGCGCAAACATCGGAACAACGGTTACCGCGCAGATCACAGCATTCAATCTGGGTGCCTATGCACCGATCATCCTTTGCATCGGAGCACTGATGTTCCTTTTTATCAAAAACAACACTGTCAAACATGTCGGTTCCATCATCATGGGATTCGGTATGCTGTTCTTTGGCATTTCTGTCATCAAATCCGCTATTGTCCCGCTTTCAGAAAGCACCGCGTTCATTGCTTTTCTCTCCACTCTGGAGAATCCGGCGATCGCGGTGATCTTTGGGGTACTGTTTACCGCTCTGCTGCAGAGTTCGTCTTCGTCAGTCGTTATTTTTCAGACTTTTGCCGTTCAGGGACTGATCGGGTATGACATGACCGTCTATCTGGTCATTGGTGCGGCCATCGGTTCCGTAACCCCGAATATTCTTGCTTCTCTGACTACAAACAGAAACGGTAAACGCACTGCCGTGCTGAATCTGTTATTCAACCTGATCCGTACGGCGGCAATGATTATTCTGATCAATGTATTCCCCGGCTTCCTGAAGCTGATCCGGGATCTGACTCCGGGCGATATCGGTCACCAGGTGGCTAACACTCACACAGTTTTCGCTATTCTGGCGGTACTGCTGGAACTGCCTTTTGCCGGAATGATCGTCAAACTTTCTGAGAAGGTCATCCCCATCCTGCCGGAGGAAAGTAAACGGCAGGAAGACCGCCGCCTGATCTACATGGTGCAGACGGGTGACCTTCCTTCCTCTGTGGCGCTGCAGCAGGCCCGTATGGAAATTTCCCGTATGGGTCAGATGGCACAAACCTGCATGCAGGAAGCCATCAGCAGCTTTTTCGAGCGTGATGTTGAACAGGCGAACCATGCCATGGATACCGAAGACGCGATCGACATCCTGACCGACAAGATTCAGGAAAGGCTGATTGCACTGCGTTCAATGGATTATTCCGCTAAGGTGATCGAACAGATTTCGCAAATGATCCTTGTCGCGTCTGACATTGAAAGGCTCTCTGACCACGGACGGAATATTGCGCAATATACGGAGCAGTGTAAAAATAAGAAAGCCGCGATCTCCAAGAAAGGGATCAAAGATCTGAGAAAGCTTGCGGACGCGTCACTGAAAGCAGTCGAAACCAGTTTCCGGATCTTTGAGTATGAAGAATACCAGTTAGTGCCGGAAGCGATACAAATGCAGCAGGAAGTGGATGCACTCCAGACCTCTGCCGTCAATGCGCATATCGATCGGCTGATGAAAGGGGCCTGTGAACCGCTCGGTGGAGTGATTTTTACCAAGATGGCATCGGATCTGGACCGTTGCTGCGATCACGCAATCAATGTGGCAACCGCCATTACGGAATAACAATAAAGAAAACAGTTCCTGTTTGACAGAAAACTGATATACTGTCCGGTGAGGTGAGTATATGGCCCTGATCTTTGTTGTGGAAGATGATATCAGCATCCGGGAAATCGAGATGATTGCCCTCCGGAACAGTAACTATCAGGTCTGCGGCTTTTCACAGGCATCTGAATTATACAAACACATGGAATCTATCCTGCCGGATCTGATCCTGCTGGATATCATGCTGCCGGATGAAAACGGCAATGAGATCGTGCGAAAACTCCGCGCAGACCGCAAGACAGCCGATATTCCCGTGATCATGATCACCGCGAAGACCGCGGAGATCGATCTGGTCAAAGGCCTGGATGACGGCGCCGATGACTATATCCGGAAGCCGTTTTCCGTGATGGAATTGCTGTCCAGAGTCAAAGCGTTACTGCGCCGCGCGGGGCAGAATGTCCCAAATCAGCTGGTTGTCGGAGAAATCTTTCTGGATCATGATAAACATACAGTGACCGTTGCAGGAAAGCTGATTGAGCTGACCTTCAAAGAGTACGAACTGCTTCGCTACATGATGCTCAACAGGAATACTGTTCTTTCCCGTGAAAACATTATGCAGGCTGTCTGGGAAACTGACTACGAAGGCGAGACCCGGACCGTGGATATGCATATCAAAACCTTGCGGCAAAAGCTGGGTGATTATGGCAGTTATATCGGCACTGTACGCAACGTTGGCTATGTGATTTCTGAAGAGAAGTGAGCCGCTCCTATGAAAAGCAAGATTAACCTCCGGCTTGGTGTGATTGCCATGATCGCGATTCTGGCAACCACCTTTGGTCTTACAGCCATCTACTACCGGATATTTCAGAACCGTGTCATTTCTGATCTGCAAACAAATGCCCATCTGCTTTCCGATACCGGATTATTTCAGAATCTGTACCTTGAGAGCGGTTATGAACCGTCACGGATCGACCGTGACGCGTTGATTGCCTTAAATGCGGAAAATCTTCGTATCACCTGGATCGATGATAACGGTACCGTTTTATACGATAACGACACTGATGTTTCAAACATGGGAAATCATCTGGATCGTCCGGAAATCAAGCAGGCACTCGTGGCAGGGACCGGACAGAGCATCCGTAACTCTGACACCCAGAACATGAATATATTTTATTACGCGCTCCTTCTGGATGATCATACGGTATTACGGATCTCCACCCAGGCACGCTCGATTACCAGTGTGATCCTTTCCTCCATGCCTATTATTCTTGTGATTCTGGCGGTGATTCTCGGACTCTGCATTCTGATTGGTCATCTGTTGACAGTACAGTTGATCCGTCCGATCAATAAAATGGCGGAACAGATCGATCACATAGAAAAACTGGAATACCACGAACTGGAACCATTTGCCGAAAAGATACGCAGTCAGCACGAAAAGATCCTGGAAGCTGCGAACAGCCGTCAGGATTTCACAGCTGCTGTATCTCATGAGTTGAAGACACCGTTGACCGCCATCAGCGGATATGCCGAGCTTCTCGAAAACGGAATGATCGACAGTTCACAGGAAAAGCATGTCGCGGAAGAGATACGGCATAATTCCAACCGGCTGCTTTCCCTGATCAACGATATCATTCGTCTGTCTGAACTGGATCATAATGAACTGCAGCATAAATTCGAACCTGTAAACCTGTTGCAGCTTGCTGATATCACCTGTCATACTTTACGGATCAGCGCGGAGCGAAGGAACATATCCCTGACTTGCACCGGAACAGATACCGTGATCAACGGAGACCGCGAGCTGCTGAAGGAACTGCTGGAAAACCTGATCCAGAATGCGATCCGTTATAATCGCGAAGGCGGTTGGGTCCGCGTCAGTGTTTCCGAAAAAGACGGTCAAGCTTGCCTGCTTGTATCGGATAACGGAATCGGGATCCCGATCGAACATCAGAAACGGGTTTTTGAACGTTTCTACCGTGTGGATAAAAGCCGTTCACGTGAAACCGGCGGGACCGGTCTCGGTCTGGCTATTGTCAAGCACATCGCGGAAATCCACAAAGCCAGGATCGAGCTTGAGAGCCAGGAAGGGATCGGAACAACTGTCGGGATCAGTTTTTGATTGCTTTATTGAACATCTCTTTATCAAACTGAAGAAATTTCAACGGCTTTCAGTTGATCTGTTCCTATGATATACTGACACAGCTATGTAAAGTAGAGGACAGAAGGAAGGTGAAGAGAGATGCGTGATTACAGCCGACAAAACAAGAACGCCTGGGAATACAGCGCCTATGAGTTCTGGGTCATGACAGCCGGCACGCCGGAAGAACGGGCAAAACTTGATATGGCGGATCCGGTCGGGATGCTGAGACGGTATGCCGGTTATTTTGACTGCTATGAGAATACCCGGATCGCGAATATCTGCGGTTCCTGCGGGAAAAAGGCGGTCTCTCTGGCGCTCCTGGGCGCAGATGTTACGGTATTCGATATCTCTGAAGACAATAGACGTTACGCAATGGAAGTCGCGGAGGCTGCTCACATACACCTGAATTATGAAGTTTGCGATGTACTGGATATCGATTTGAAAAAATACGGCGGGACCTTTGACGTTGTGTTCATGGAAGGCGGTATTCTGCATTACTTCCATGATATCGATGAGTTTATGCGGGTGATGTATGCTTTACTGAAACCTGAAGGAAAAATGATCTGCAGTGATTTCCATCCGTTCAATAAGGTCGCGGATTTTCTGAAACTGGAAACGCCGCGGATGAGCTATTTTTCCACGGAAATATTCGAGGGTGAAATGGCTCATGCCAGATTTTATGAGGATGAGATCAGAAAGCAGATGCCGAAATGCAGCCTGAGGAAATATACGATCAGCGAAATTATCAATTCGGTTATCCGCTGCGGCTTTACACTCAAACAGTTTGATGAACATCCGGCCTGGGAAAATGATACCGTACCGGGTGAGTTTACTCTGATTGCTGTTAAATGACAGCGCACGGATACAGACATATTGCCTGAAAATGCGGGCTGTAATTGTTATTTGTTTTTGTGCCCACAATTTTGCTTGACGTCCGCGTGATGGTATGATATCATCCACGCATTATCCGAAAGGAGGAACGGCAATGAACCTGCGCTTTGACCGGAAAACCGAAATGTTCATGCAGCAGCTCCAGTCCGTACAGGATTTGTGGGGCTTGTATTGCCGTGACTTTATTTCGGAATAGTCCTTCGGGACTAACCGAACCTGGTTGATGACGGTGCAAGTCGTGTTGATCGATTTGCACCGTTTTTTATCAGTTTTTTAGGGGGAAAACATTATGAAAACGATCGACCCTGCTGTCCTGGCAGGTTATGATGCCGGGATCGAAAGGAATCGTCTGCGCTCCGGACACGCGCTCATCGAGTTTCTGCGCACAAAGGAGATCCTGCTGGAGAAACTGCCCGCGCCGCCTGCCGTGATCTACGATATCGGAGGCGCGTACGGCGAATACTCCTGGTGGCTTGCATCCCTCGGATATGAGGTGCACCTTTTTGATCTGAGCGAGACTAATATCCGAATGAGCAGTGAGCTGGCCACGGAATATCCCGGTACCTGTCTGGAAGCCGCCGAAGTCTGTGATGCCCGTTCGGTTCCGCGACCGGACGGGAGCGCTGACGCGGTTCTGCTGATGGGCCCTTTGTATTCTGTTCCGGAGTATGAGGAGCGGATCCTGGCGATCAACGAAAGCCGCAGACTTCTGAAAAGAGGAGGAATTCTTTTCGCGTCGGCGCTGACACCGTTCAGCGTGCTTGTATCCCGTCTGGCTGTATACCATGCGGATGAAACTCCGAAACGCCGGGAACTGGACCGACCGGAGGTCCTGTCCATGATCGGACGCGCCCTGGAGGATGGATGCTATATCAATCCGGAACGGCGGATCGCGGGAGGGATCGGCACCTCACATCTGCACACGGCAAAGGCATTGCGGGAAGAACTGACCGCCGGCGGTTTTTCCGGAAATGAGATCCATGGTGTGATGGGCGGCGCGTGGCTGGCACCGAACCTGGATGAACTGCTGGAAAACGAGGAGACAAGAGAACTGCTTCTGAAGACTGTTCGTATGCTGGACGGACATGAGGAAATCATAGGTCTGTCCGGGCATCTGCTTGCTGTGTCGGAAAAGCATGAATCTTCACATGTCTCTTCTGAACAGATGAAGAAATGTGCCCACGATCGGATATGAGCATTGATCAAAAACACATACAGAAAATACTCCGTAGTGATACGGGGCACTTTCATTAATCGGAAGGACAGGGATACCCATCCGCTGTGATTCTGATCCGGAGAGCTTGTCAGCAGATAGAGTAAAGAATGAAAAAGACCTTGCCGGACTTATATACAAGCCCGGCAAGGTCTTAATTCTGCTGATATTATGAATGGTTTACTGCAGCAGCTGAAAGAACTCGATCTGTTCACCCAACGGTCCGAAACAAAAGGCAATGCGTGCTCTGAACGGAACACTGATATCTTTGGGTTCCAGAAAAACTGTATATCCGGCTTCGCGGACGGCGCGCACACAGTCGTCCGCACTTTCTGTTTCAAACGCGATATGCCGGATCGCGCCAAGCGATTTGATCCCGTTCGCATTTGTAAACACCTCAATGCAGCCGTTCCCGGAATCAAGCATAAATCCTTGTTCCCATTTCTTTGCTATCGTCATCCCCAGAATGTCACAGTAAAACCGGACCACTTCCGCCGCTTCTTCCGGCGAGGAGCATTTCATCGAAAAATGATGGATACCGTTTATTACCGGGCTTTTTATGATCCTGTCCCTTTGTGCATCACTGTTCCACAGAAAAGCTTTCGCGACAGCGATGTGTGTCCGTACCTCTTTGGGTAACGGAACCGTGCAGGATAAACCGTATTCTGAAATGACTCGACCGGTCCTTTCAAGCACTTCATCGACTGTGGTGCTTACGAAATCCGCAAGGGATCTGTAACCTGCCCTGAAATATATCGAGGCGCGGATCTGCTTCACACCGGGCAGATAATAAAGCTCATTGTATGCATGCTGCTCTTCCGGATCGAGGGCTGCTTTTTTGAGTTCACGGAATTTTTGCGGGTTTGGATCGTAGAGCGTAAAGAATTTACGCAGCAGGCGGATGATCTCCTCATCCTTCAGACCTGTTTCCGCAATCGCCTCATCCGACAAGGCGGCGGCGTCATCCCTGGTTTTGCAGTGCAGGGCATGGAAACCGGCAACCAGTTTGTCCCTGAACGGAATCAAAGGATAATACCTTTCTGGCAGGCATTTTTCATCAAGAAGGATCTCCAGGGCTTCAAGACAATAATTCGTGTTCATATTTTCTGCCTTTCAAAATGATATGCGATAACAGGTATTCCGGAGAACCGCTGAACGGGAATCAGACGATCATTGGCTTCAGTCAGGTGCTTTAGCGTCGATGCTTGTTTGTCGCATCCGGAGATAATATAGCATAGGCAGGTTCTGGATGCAAAGCCATAGAATTCGGTCCGGATGTTGTTTCCGGTTTCGCAATAAACTGTGCTGACAGGAGCAAATTGCAGAATTTTACATAATTGACAGAGAAAAAACGTAAAATAAACATTGTATACAAAAAAGACGCATATATCTTGTCAAATCATGTGGAATCATATACAATATATTGGTTGAAGAAGCCATCTAATTTGGAAAAGATGACACTGCCGTGATGCACGGACACGTTATCTTGCAAGAGTTGACAGCTATATTACACTCCATGACTGAAGATTATGCGATAAACGGATAACGTTTATTACAAAATTAGAGAAACATTCAATTTGTAAACTCAGATACCGGATTGGAATAGTCCGACAGAAAGAAGATCCAGGGAATGAACCATATCGAACGATAATGTTATCTTCGGGAGGTACGGGTATGAAAAGACATCTGATTTTGTTAGCTCTGGCTGTCATGATGATTTTATCGGTTGCGCTGATGCCGGTGGCATACGCGGCGGACACCGATAACCTAAATGATTGCATGACTGATTTTATCATTAAAGATGCGTCAGGGGATCCGGTGACAGACGGGTCAGTTGTCAATACATCTGACACATATACCTTTATGTTCAAATTTGCCGAAGTATCGGATGGAAACCAGTTTGGAAATTCCGTAACCTATACGCTTCCTGACGGTATCGCACTTGCTGAAAGCGGGACCCGGTCCATATATCTGGAGGATGGCACGACAAAAGTCGCTGATTGCGTACTGGACCAAACGAACGGTAAACTAATCATTACATTTTTGAATGACTGGCAGAAGAATTCGCTGACAAGCACTGTCTGGGCTGAATTCAGGGGGAAATTTACCGGTAATGAAGATAAAGATCAAAAGAAATATGATCTGGGAAATAACAAAAAGTTTACAGCTGATCTCAGAGTGGGAGCGAGTCTTGACGCCAAGAAAAGTCATGCAAGTTATGATACCAAAACACGTAAAATGACCTATACAGTCACCGTAAAAGCAAATGGTCCCGTAAGCGGTATCGAATTGTCGGACGTTCCGGCCGACGGAATGAGCTATGTGTCCGGTAGCGCAAAAGTGAATGGTACTTCCGTGACACCGACGAGCAGTGGGAATCCATTGATTATTCCGGTTGGAGATCTGGAAACCGGAGAAACGGCAACTGTGACCTATGAGATGATCGTTGACCAGGATGCACTGGATGACAAGGCTTATCAACAGACAGATTTTGATAACACCGCAAGTGCAAAGGGTAAGAACGGTACAAAAGACATTGTTTCGGATGATACAACAACAACTTTCCGTGTGACACAGAAAAATCTGACAAAAGACAACAATGAAGAAACGATAGGCGGCACTCCGGTCATCCACTGGTCGATAAAGATTGGTGATGCAGGACTTGGAGTGGATATCAGCGGGAAGCCGATCAGTGATACGTTGGGTCCGAACCAGACAATGGACATCAAGCCTGACAGCTGGGCAGATTATATCAGGGTCAGGTATGGCAATCCGACTGTGACTGAATATGTCAGCTCTATTTCAGCAATCAATCTTCCGGCGGGAACAACCGAGGCGAATATTGACTACTACGTGACCTATACAGGGAAAAAGCCGGTCGGAAATACGGAATACACAAATGATGTATCCATCATTGTCAATGGAAATACCTGGAGTACAGGAAGCACGGCAACCCTGAAAGGGACCGTGGAACCCGGCATTGAAAAATCAGTGACAGGAGCTACCGAGGGAGCTTCCGGTACGATTACCTATCAGGTCAAGCTGACCGTTCCGGCGGGAACAGACCAGACCGGTGAATTTTATCTGCTGGATTCATTAAAAACCGATACGGGTTCCGGGAGCACGATCGAAACAGCCAATACACCGACGATCACATCCATTACAGTGAACGGTACTGCGTATACTGATTATACAGTCAAACAAAAAGACAATTATTCATGGTATCTGCTCTTCGGCGGAACGACGCTGACTCAACCGGATCAATCCAAATGGGAAGAGACCGGTGACGCGACAGTCGTTATTACCTATACGATTCCGCGAAACGGGCTCCTGAAAGGGACAACAGATACGACAATTGACTCTGCATTACAGAACGGGGCAACTTTGTGGAATGCCGCGGACTTGTATTTCGCTCCGGAAACACCGAGCAAGGAAGCCAAGAAAGATTATACGGAAAACAGCAACAAATTCATGGATAAAGTCAGTGTGGCTATTGATACCAAGAGCCATACGATCGATTATGAAGTAACCTTTGCACTTGACATGGTTGGCAAATGGCATGATGGATGTTATTTTAGGTTTATTGATGAATTTGACCAGTCTCTTGAGTATGTATCGGGCAGTTTCGCAATGTCAAGAGATACCGGAACTGCTGTTGAAATATATAAAGTTGAAGACAATACCAGTGACTCAGGATGGTGCAAAGGAAATATACTGACTGTACCATCGGAAGGGTTGTGCCTTAATGGTGACAAGAATACAAAGCTTTTTGAAAACTTGAATAAAAATGATGTACTAACAGCCAGATATACATTGAAAATCAAGGATCCGGTGTATCAGACGATCGACTGGAATACGACGGAGGCATCTATCGATTTTGACAACACGGCTAAGGTTGTCATGAAGGATACTCCGGACACTGTTATTGTCACAGACAGCTATACAGCCCATTATCCCACAGGTCTGCTGACGAAGGACGCGCAGCTGGTTTCAGATCCCGGTACCGAACTGACCTATACGATTGAGGTCAACCCGTATGAGAAGGATCTTGCTGCCGGGAATGAACTGACATTGACGGATACAATCAAGAGTATGTATTTGTCGCTGGAGCCTGAAACACTATCTGTGAAAAACGCCAAAACCGGTACAGATCTTGGAAATTGCTGGCAGATCAGGAATGGCGGCAAGGAAATCATCTTTAAGATACCGGATGAAACCCATATCATCATCACTTATGTGGCAAAAGTCACCAAATACGGTGAAAACGTCGAAGTGGAGAATGGTGTTGAACTGGCGGGAGTTCCTGATTCCACGATTGTAGATAAAGAAAGATTCAGGATCGCCGAATCAAATTACGGAGCATCGGGTGACCATGGGAAATTCACTCTGTTCAAATATGATGAAGAAAGCGGTGAACCACTGGGTGGCGCCACGTTTGAGCTGTATACAACAAAGACGAACAGCGTGAATCTGGGTAAGACGCTCACATATGACAGCAGGACGTATTATCTCGCCGACAGCTTCACAACCATTTCCGAGGGGTACACAACTGTAGAGCATGTTGTACTGACAACAGACAAATCAGATACATATGTTCTGGTTGAAACCGACGCGCCGGACGGATACGAGAAACTCAAAGATCCGATTGTCTTTACCTTCCATCCGCAGGATACTGTTCCTGGTATCTCAATTATGGATAAAGGCGCTTATTCTGTCGCAAATAAGAAAACAGAATCGACCAGTGTTCAGCTGATTGTCAAAAAGACTGTGGAAGGCGATACAGATACGACTGTCAGTTTTGAAGCTTCCCTGACACCTGTTAACGGCGCTCCGATGCCCGAGGCAGGCGGTGAAGTGGTCAGTGTGCAGGAAGATAAAACGAATGCGTTTGGGAAAATAACCTACACCGCGGACAATCTCGGAACAGAGACCAGTATGACCTTCACCTATGTGATCATGGAAATCATCCCTGATGATGACGACAAGATCCCCGGCATGACATACGACGGCACGGAACATACTGTGAAGGTGACGCTGGAATACGCAGGCGGAGAACTGACAGTTCACAGTGATACCGGAACAGCGACTGATCCGGTCACAATCACCAATACCTACGAAGAACCCAAGACGAATATTCAGCTGGTCGTGAAGAAAACCGTGGACGGTGATACCAAAGTCACAACGGGCTTTGAATTCACACTGACCGGTAAGGATGGCGCGCCGATGCCGGCGACCGGCGGCGAGATCGCTGTTGTGAAGCAGGACGAGACGGGCACCTTCGGCGGGATCACGTATACCTACGCGGACCTGGGCGGAGAACAGAGCCGGACCTTTACCTATGTCATCGTGGAAACCGAACCGACTGACAAGATCCCCGGCATGACATACGACGGCACGGAACATACTGTGAAGGTGACGCTGGAATACGCAGGCGGAGAACTGACGGTTCACAGTGATACCGGAACAGCGACTGATCCGGTCACAATCACCAATATCTACGAAGAACCCAAGACGAATATTCAGCTGGTTGTTAAGAAAGTCCTGGAAGGAAAAACAGACACAGCGACAGAGTTTACGGTCACATTGAGTGGAGACGGAAAAGCTCCTGTACCCGCAGCAGGCGGGAATATCGCGGTCATCAGGGACGACATGACCGGCACATTCGGTGAAATCACCTATACGCACGCGGATCTGGGCGGCGAACAGAGCGTGATATTCACCTATGTGGTTACGGAAACAAAAGGCAATGCTCCCGGTGTGGACTATGACGGAAATGAGCATACCGTCAAAGTGACACTGGCATATGTGAACGGCGTGTTGACGGTCAGCACGGATACCGGCACCCTGTCGGATCCTGTGGTGATCACCAATACCTACGGCGCTGAAGGCAGTATCGTTTTCGAAGGGACAAAGGTCCTGAACGGACGGGAACTGACGACGGATGACGTCTTTACCTTCACCGTGAAGGAGGGTGACGAGACAGTCGCCACCGGCAGAAATGATGTCAACGGAAAGATCATTTTCACAGGAATCAACTATATCCATAATGCAGCAAAGTCGGATATCGGTGACCATATCTACACAGTGACGGAAGATGATACGGCTCTGAAAGGTATCACCAAGGACGACAGCAAGCTGACCGTGACAGTCAGAGTGACGGACAACGGTGACGGAACGCTGAAGACTGAAATTGTCAGCGGCAGCGATGATATCGAATTTGTCAATGAGTACAGTGCCAGAGGTTCTGCTGACTTGCAGGCAGTCAAGTATATGACGATCGCAGGCAACATACCCGGAGTAAATGATACATTTGATTTCATTCTGGAAAAGGAAGACGGAACAAGCTACACAGTTCAGAATGGTCCGGACGGTGTTGTTGATTTCGGAACATTCGAATATACACAGGATGATCCCGGGACCTATGTGTACAAGATCCGTGAAAAACAGCTGCTGAACGGTGATTATGTCACGGATCCGACAACTTATGAAGTGACGGTGGAAGTCAAAGACAACGGCGACGGTACCATGAAGGTCACGAAAGCCGTGAAACGCACCGACGCAGATGGAACCGTGACTGAACTGAAGGATGATGAAAAGATCATCTTTGTGAATGATTACAGGATCTCCATCAGTATTACTAAGGAATGGCAGGGCGGTGAAGAGGACGAAATCGAGCTGATTCTGTATGCCGACGGTCAGAAGGTGGCAGAAACTGAAACAGCAACGGATCCGGAAACCGGGAAGCCGACGGAAAAGAGAAATTATGTATTGAATCGCGAAGGATACCGGTATACCTTCAGTCAACTGATCCCCAGAAACGACGATGGTTCCCTGATCACTTACGGTGTAAAGGAAAAGGGCATCAGCGGATACATGCGGATCTACCAGAACGTTGGTGAATACAGGAACAAAAATGATTATATCTATGACGGCGGTACCGTGATCAACCGCGCGGTGACCTCCATTAAGGTGAAGAAAATCTGGGAAGGCATAGATGATGAAGGCAAACGTCCCGAGATCACGCTGACCCTGTATTGCAACGGAACGGTATACAATAAAAAGCCTTCCGGTCCGAACAAGGACGGCTGGTATACCTGGAATAATCTGCCTACTGTATACGCGGGAAGAGACGCGGTCTATTATGTCATGGAAGAACCTCTGGAAGGTTTCACGATCACCTATACCAACACGGGAATGCAGAGCGATATCACTGACCGGGCGTATAACGGGGGAACCATCACCAACAGCGGTGTTCCGAAGACCGGCGATCCTGGTCTTCCGATCCTGTGGACCATACTGACGATATTTGGAATCGGCGGTACTGCTTTGCTGGCCAGGAAAAAGAAGCAGACGCATGCCTGAGTTATGATAATTCCGGAAGAAATATTGAACCGGCAAAAAAGATGAGCAAACCGCTCATCTTTTTTGGAATCCATCTACGACAGGCGAATCGTCTTTTCTTTGCTTGACATGACCGCATTCCATGCAATAAACTAAACACTGATATAACCGCTTTACAGTGAGAAATGAGGAAATTTCCATGTCAGATGCCTGCAAAGCCCGCTCTCTTTATAAAGCCTACGAATCGTATTTCAGGATCGGTGCCGCGATCAACTCCTGGAAGACTGACGATCCGGCGTATAAAGAACTGATCTGCCGTCATTTCAATTCCATCACGGCGGAAAACGAAATGAAACCCATGTCCGTACTTGACCGGGATGGCACCCTGAAGATCGGTGACGGCTACCATACCGCCCAGAACTATGAACATGTGGACAAGATGCTGGCTTTTGCCCGGGATAACGGGATCAAAGTCCGCTTCCATGTCCTTTGCTGGCATGGCCAGACCCCGATCTGGTTCTTCACCGAAGGCTGGGAGGATATTCCGTGGAAGCAGCTGATGGAACCGAATACCACTGTTCCTTTCGCCTCCCGTGAACTGATCCTCAAACGGCTGGAATACTACATTCAGGACGTAATGACTCATGTCAACACCGAATTCCCCGGCGTGGTCTATGCCTGGGACGTGGTGAATGAAGCCATTGAACCGGATCAGGGAAACGAGAAGGGTTATCGTGAAAAAAGCCCGTGGTTCAAAAATGTCGGCGCGCCCGATTTCATTCTGGCCGCGTTCCGTGCCGCCGCGAAATACCGCGCACCGGGGCAACAGCTTTATTACAACGACTACAACTGCTATGAAGAGAACAAACTCCCACACATTCTTGAACTGCTGAAACTGCTGAAGGCGGAAGATCTGGTGGACGGAATGGGCATGCAGGCTCATCTCCAGATGGACCATCCCTCTGTGGAACAGTGCGAAAAGGCTGCCCGCGCGTACGGCGCACTGGGGCTTTCCCTGCAGGTCACCGAACTGGATATCCACTGTCCGGATGGCAGTGAAGCCGGCCAGAAGGCTCTGGCGGACAAATACAGAGCGTACTTCGATATGCTGATCCGGCTGAAAAAAGACGGAATCGATATCAATTGCGCTACCTTCTGGGGCCTTTCGGACAAGGACAGCTGGCTGCCGGGTTTCCGCAAGAGCGAAAGCTATCCGCTGCTGTTTACGGGAGATCTCCGGACCAAACCCGCCTATGACGCGGTGATCGCCGCGGTTGAGGTATAAACAGACAGAATATTTCATGTATGAAAAGTAAATGGTTCCGGTAAGATATGCAAAGCGGCTGTGAGGAAAAGGGGACAGAAGCCCCCGAGACTTCACAGTCTTTTTTCATGATCTGTCTGAATCCTATCTTTACAATGACGAGTGTCCGGGAGATTTGGTTCTGCTTTCAAGATACAGTATCTCATGATGAACCATGGCAAAAAACATGGAATTGAAAAAACTATCAAAATCTTGTTGTAAACGATATCTGGGATATGCCGCTTCGGAAATAAGTTGAAGAAAACCACTGATTTAATAGAATTTTAACAACTTATTAATTTGTGAAACCGGACGGAGGATATGTGAATAAAGAATGCCGCGGCCTGTCTGAACCGCGGTTTCTTTTACACGGTGACCTGCGGGTCGCTTTTTTCACTGTCAAGAATGATGGTATTGTTACTGTCAAAGGCATTCAGATAACTCACTTTTTTCGCGGAGTTCATGACGATCGGGATCCCATAGCTGTCAATATTATCCTGATGTTCTTGATAATAGGTGACGGGATCAAAGGCGTGACAATAGTCGCGCAATGTCAGAGTAAACTGATCGCCGGTGATCTGCACAGTGATTTCAGCCAATGAACCGTACCTGCTCTTTGGCTTCCCGTGACGGACGATATTGGTACCCATTTCTTCCACGTACAGGGAAAAACGATTGGCAAAGGCCTGACTGAAACCGTGACCGGAGCAGAAATCGGCAACGCTTCGTGCTGCCTCCATCACATCCTCAACAGTGTTGATGCGCCGGTAGAGACTGTCGTTTTCATCGCCGCCAAAGTCATCCGCAAGGAACATCAGGTCATTGATCTCCCGCGGGAAATGGCGGTTTCTGGTCCAGATGATGATCAGCATCATCAGAACCAGGAGTGCTTTGCCCACAGCGACAGAAATCAGTACACCGGTCGAACCGTACAGAAGTCCGAGAACCATAGCAGTGATGACCGGGATAAAGAAACGTTCACCGAAGTTCATGATATTGACCATCTTCAGGTTGCGAATCCCCTGCAGATAGAACTGGAGCATGGAAGATACGGTATCAAAGACCAAACCGACTGCCATACAGCGGATACTCAGCACCGCCAGTCCCATGATGTCGGGATCCCGGGTGAAGATACTGACAACGCCCGGAGCGAAAATAAACAGAATCGTTCCGATCATGGTCGACGCGGCCAGTCCGAAGTGCATGGAATACTTGAACAGCCGGGTCAGCCCGCGCCGGTCGCCGGCGCTGTAATACAGACTGACCATGGTCAGCAGGACCTTTCCGATCCCGGGACCGAGCGTAAACATGAAGGCGTTGATGTCGTTCTGAATGCTTCTGGCCGCGATCGCGGCGGCTGAAAGCGAGACGATAATGTTGAAACGATTGATAAACAGATCGCGGAGGATCGTGGCCAGTTTACGGACGAAGGTGGGGGAGCCGTATTTACAGATTTCCAGTATATTCTGTCCCGTGAGCCCATGGGGCGTGAAACGGAAACAGGAATGCTTCCGGATGAAATGCGTGGAAATGATACCAAGCTCGACCCAGAGCGCCACGGAAGTGGCCAGCCCCATTCCCAGATTGTGACCGTCGAAAACCAGCGCGTTCAGAAGATCGCCGATTACATCGGTCACACACAGAGCAACAGCGGATGCGGCAACGAGCTTTTTGCCGTTTCCCAGAACGACCAGTGGACCGAGGATATCGACAAAAACGAGAGCAGGGATCCCGGGAAGATACCCCCGGAAATACTGCTGCATGTTGGCATAGATCTCCGGATGCTTAGTCTGATCGACCCCGCAGACAGAAGCCAGAAGATCCGGAAAAAAGAAGCCGACAAACACAAAGAACGCGCTGATGAAAAGACCGCAGAATATTGCCAGTGAAAAGACTCTGTTTGCGGATTCCCTGTCACCGCGGCCCAGAAACTGTGAACAGAGCATCTGACTTCCGGTGGAAATAAAGGCCGCGAAAAGCGTGATCGTGCTGATGATGGGACCGGACAGCGAAATCGCGGAATATGCTTCCGGACCATAAAAGTTGCTGGTGATGATGCCGTCGATCATATTGGCGATCACACCGACAAGCGCGGTCAGGATCATGGCTACAGCCGCGGAGAAAAAGATACCGGAAATAACGTCGCGACCGGGCTTCTGTTTGCTGGATTCAGTCATTTTTGCTATTCTCCATGATCAGAGTCAGGGAATCGATCCGGTTCAGATATGTCCGGAGATTGGTGAGCGTTTTCTGAATGATCTCCTGCTCATCCGGTTTGAACATAAGCAGAAACTCAAGCATCCGGAACCAGCACACGAACCGGATCCGGTCGAGATTGGCAGCAAAGTCCGCCGGAGAAACTCCGGCAAAATAGACCGCAAGGAGACCGTCCCGGATATGCTCTGCCTGAGCGACAGAGATCCCCATAAACTCTTCCGTGTTCCCGGGCCACATTTCTTCAAAGGCGGTATAAGTATAATAAAGATGTCCGAGTTCGATCACCGGATAACCGCGGCTGAGCGTATCCAGATCGATCAGGAACGGTTCCCGGTTATGGATCATGATATTCTTGACATGACAGTCTCCGTGAATGATCCTGTCGGTCTCCGGGATGGATTCCAGCAGCCCCCGGATCTTCACATTCTCCTCCGGAGCAAGCAGCGGACTGACTGCGTCAAGCGCGGTGAACTGCTGCGCGCGGGCATCCGGAAGTATGAGATTCATATCTTCAGTGGCGTGCAGCTTCATGAGCAGCGAGGCATATTGTCCGATATAGAAATCAATATCGTCAGGGTTGTCCCGGATCGCGTCCCGGAGCGAGCCGCAGTTCATCATTTCAAAGATGATCCCGCGCTGACCGTCCGCGTCAACAATGTCGTATGAAATAGCTGTCGGGAGCCCCAGAAACAGGGCATATTTCGCGATCTGAAGCTCGCGGTTCATGCTCTCGTTATCGGCGTTTTCATTGTATACTTTCACAATATTCTCGTTGTCGATCCGATACACTTTGGAAAAGAAACCGTCACCGATCAGAACAGCGTTTTTCAGAGATACTTTTTTCGCTGCCCGGGTTACCGTAAACATGGATGTGAATCCCGTGATCTCCAATGTTTCGTATACTGTCGGCTGAACACCGGTGATTTCAAACGAACCGGCAGACAGCCCGGTCCGCTTTCCGGCATTGAAGACAGACAGAAATACACGGAGACCGGCACTGGAAATATAGCCGACATCCGACAGATCGAACCGGATATGGGTATAAGTACCTGACGCCAGGCAGGCTTCAGCTTCCTCCTGAAGCTGCTGCGCGTTGGCGGACGTGATGTTTTCGTGGATATACAGGACAGCGGAGGTATCTGAGCACTCACAGGTCATTATGTGTCCCATCTTCTGATCGCCTCACTTCTGATTTCGTCAAAATACGGATTGCCTTTTTCGTAACGCGCGCTGTAGATCTTCTCGAACCGCATGCGCTTCAATAATTCTATATCCCGGACCAGAGCGACATCCTCACGGCTGCTTTCTGCTTCTTCAAAGCTTTTGGCATTGAAATAGGAGGCAGAGAACGCTTCCCAGAATTCCGCGTGCTGCTCCGCGGAAAGACCGGTAAATGAACTGATCCCGCCTGAACGGGCTTCCGGCGAATCCAGCAGGCAGAAACGGGTCGTGGCAATATCGAACATGGGGCAGCCGACAGAAAACCCGCCAAGATCGATCAGCATCAGTTCACCGTTACAGACCATGACATTATTCGGATGAAAATCGCCGTGGACATACCGGTCGTATGAATCCAGACAGTCCAGGAAGGAAGAAATATTCCGCTTCCCGTTCTCACTGATATAATCAAGACCGGGGACCTCTCTGCGGATCACATCGGTGGCTCTGCCAAAGCGTACGCAGTCTCCGCTGACCGAATGAAGAGATTTCGCAAGACTGGCATATTTCCCCGCAACAACCGGGATCGACCGTGGATCCTCGCGCATGATCTCGGAAAGCGTCTTCCCGTTCAGCATCTCATAGATCACTCCCATACGGTTGCCGGAACGAACCAGCTCATAGGAGATCGCTGTGGATACCCCGATGGTGAGCGCTGTGCGCGAACAGTCTTTTTCCCTGTACGCGCGCTCGAACGGGATCCCTTCATAGTACAGTTTCAGGATCGTCTCGTTATCCAGCCTGAAACATTCGCCGGTACCGCCTCTGGCGATGCATTCAAGCCCTTCTGTGGACATTTCTATTATCTTCATCGATTCACCATCCGCAGTCAAAACTGTGGTCTTTCTGAAGGCCGAAACGGTAATGGATATCAATCTGCTTAATTATACAACTGATCCGCCATTCGGAAAAGCAGGAATATGATCAGGCGCGGCAGGCCCCCGGAAGCAAATTGCTTGTATCCAAGAGATGCAAAATATGGTATGATAAAAATATGCGAAGAGGGAAACGGAGCGGATGTAATATGGGACGGAAGTCAACGCGTGAGAACAAGACTGTTTACCAACTGGCCCGCGAGAGAGCGGAACTGACCCTGGAAGAAGCGGAAAACCGTATGAACGGGATGACCGCGGAACGGATCTCACGGATCGAAGGCGGGGCAATCCATATTCAGCCGGAAGACGTTCTCATGATGGCGGAATGCTATAAGGCTCCGGAACTGAAGAACTATTACTGTTCTCACGAATGCGCCATCGGGCGGGAAACGGTACCGGAAATCGAAACAAAATCCATCGCCCAGATCGCCATTGAGACCCTGAACTCGCTGAACCGGCTGACGCAGAAGAAGGACCGGCTGCTGGAAATCGTGGAAGACGGCAGGATCCTGACGGATGAACTGGAAGATTTCAAATCGATCAAGGGGACACTGGACCGTATTTCGGTTTCCGTCGGCGCGCTGCAGCTCTGGGTGGACGGACAGATCGCGGTCGGTGAACTGAACAAGGAAGATTTTGATTGATCAGGGATATATGGTCAGGCTCCGCATAAGCGGAGCCTGTTATTTTGCGCTTTTTTCCGGAATAAGGGAGGATATTCCGCGAAAATGAACATTTTTTCTAAAAATATCTGTGATATAATGCAGACATCAGCAAGAGCAGATGATATTGCTGATCAATATATGAACCAAAAAGAAACGGAGAGAAAACGATGAAATCCCTGAACGGAAAAAAGATTTTGATCGGTATCGGTGTTATTCTGCTGGCCGTCATCCTGATCATGACAACATGCACTACCACGATCCCTACCGGATATACAGCCATTGTTACGACTTTCGGCCGGGTTGAGGATACGACCCTGGAAGCCGGTTTCCATCTGAAAAGCCCAGTGCAGGAGATCGTACTGATGGATAACCGTGAACAGAAGACCAGCTTCTCCACACAGGCGTTCTCCAGCGATATTCAGCAGGTGGACATCACGGGCAGCATCAACTATTCCATCAACAAGTCCACCGCGATGAACCTGTTCAAGGAAGTCGGCACGGACTATTTCAACAAACTGGTCTCTCCCCGCATGCTGGAGATCACCAAGGGCGTATTCAGCAAATACACCGCGGAAAACCTGGTTGCCTACCGGCAGACCCTGAGTGATCAGATCTGTACCGAATTGTCGAATGAACTGGAACGGTACGGTATCAATGTTATCAGCATCAGCATCGAGAACATTGACTTTACCGACGCGTTTACGGATGCAGTTGAAGCAAAACAGGTTGCCGCGCAGAAAAAGCTTCAGGCCGAAATCGAACAGGGTCAGAAGACAATGGAGACCGAACAGCAGGCCAACCGTGAAAAGATCGCCGCTCAGGCCGAGGCCGATGTCGCCCGGATCAACGCGGACGCGGAAGCTTATGCCCTGAAGACCCGCGCGGAAGCGGAGGCGGACGCGAACCGGATGGTTGCCGAATCCCTGACGCCGGATCTGATCCAGTATACCGAAGTGCAGAACTGGAACGGCAATCTGCCGATGTATATGGCCGGAAGCGATTCCACCACGCTGCCGATCCTGAATCTGAACACCACGGGTGCTGAAGAAGGATCTGTAACGACTGAATAAATAGGAACAACTGAAACGGACAACGGAACTCCCTTTGACGGGAGTTCCGCTTCTTTTAAAGGGAATTGCCGCTTCCTACCGAATGTAATATAGGTTATCACTTTTTTGAAAGTAGTGTGAGACTGTGAACTGGGATCTGATGTTTTTTGTTAACAGCGTACTGTTCGGGATCGGTCTGGCGATGGACGCCTTTTCGGTTTCCCTGGCGAACGGACTGAATGAACCGCAAATGAAGAAATCCAGAGTCATGCTGATTGCCGGGACGTTTGCCGCGTTTCAGATCGCCATGCCGCTGCTTGGCTGGTTCTGTGTCCACACCATCGCGGAACTGTTCGGCGCGTTTCAGAAATTCATTCCGTGGATCGCGCTGATCCTGCTTCTGTATATCGGCGGGAAAATGCTGATCGAAGGGATCCGGAACAAGGAAGAAGAGAACGAGAAGACCGCGGTCGGCACCGGAGCGCTGATCATTCAGGGAATCGCCACCTCCATTGACGCACTGTCTGTCGGCTTTACCATTGCTTCCTATGACGCGGCTCACGCGGTCACGGAAAGCCTGATCATCGGTGTCGTGACATTCGCGATCTGTGTGGCCGGTATCCTGATCGGCAAAAAGGCGGGAACAAAACTGGCGGGGAAGGCTTCCATCCTTGGCGGAGTCATTCTGATCGCTATCGGAATAGAGATCTGGATAACCGGGCTGTAAGATTTGACTGACCGGGCTATGAGCCTGGTCAGTCAAATCAAGGATACAGGGTGAAAGGATACAGGGTGAAAGGGTACAGGGTGAAAAGAGGAGCTGCGGGTTCGCAGCTCCTCTTCCTGTCAGTAAGCCATTTTATAGATCTCCAGGATCTCATCATATCCCAGCTTCATATATCCGTTCAGGACACGCGTTTTGTTCCGGGAACACATGAGGGCCAGTTTTTCCAGATCCGATTCGGAAACATCCAGTTCCCGCAGGGAAGTGGGCATCCCGATCTGACGGTAATACTGCTCCTGCAGGTCGATGGCCCGGAGGACTGTTGCTTCCGGATGCTCAAAATCAATATCCAGATTCCAGATGTTTTTCGCGAACTGCAGCCATCTCGGAATGTTGGCGGAATATACATACCGTGCCCAGCTGCACCACAGCGCGGCCAGTCCGGCACCGTGCGCCACTTTCGGGTAGAGACCGGATACTTCGTGTTCGAACTGGTGCACAGTCAGCTGAAAAGTCCTGCCGCACTGGGTCAGACCGTTATGTGCGAGCGACGAAGCCCACATCATGTTGGCGCGGGCCACGTAATCATCCGGGCGGGCCAGACAGTCGGTACCGGCTTTCATCACACTTTTGATCACTGCTTCGGCGACCGCGTCCGTCAGATAGGTATCTTCGCCGGGACAGAAATACCGTTCGATAGTATGCATGGCGATATCCACCGCGCCGCAGGCTGTCTGGTACGCGTTGACAGAATAGGTCAGTACGGGATTTTCAATGGCGAAATCCATACGGTTGCAGCTGCAGCCGTATCCACGCTTTTCCCCTGTTTCGGAATTTGTGATGACACAGGAATTGGACATTTCGGAACCAGCCGCGCTGAGCGTCAGGATCGCACCTTTTTTCAGCGTCTTTTCCGGGACCGCTTTTCCCAGAGAAAAATCCCAGACATCCACATCGGGATTCGCAACGCCGTTGGCGATATCCTTGGCTGAATCCATGACAGAACCGCCGCCGACGGCCAGAATGAAATCCACGCCTTCCGCACGGCAAAGTTCGATTCCTTTGCGGACAAGCTTCAGCTCCGGATTGGGAACGACCCCGCCCAGTTCCACGAAGGGGACTGCTTCCGCCTGCAGCGAGGACCGGACCTTATCAAGAAGACCGCTGGCCTCGGCAGAATGACCGCCATAGTGCAGGAGTACTTTACGGGGATGGAACGCGGCGGTCAGTTTTCCGACCTTCAGCTCTTCATCCTTGCCAAAATACACTTTTGTCGGTGTCTCATAAACAAAATTTTCCATCTGTTTTCCTCCGGTATGTTCATTGGTTATGATAAGGTTAATGATCTTGTTTTGCTGTGTGCAGATGATGCCCGCCAATATTATATCCGTAAAGCACATATATATCAATTGTGTCAAAGATGTCAAAGATCACGACATGATGAAAGTTACACAACAAAGAGAAGAAAGAAAATGGCAGTAACGCAGAGGATGAGAATACGGTACGACGCAAATATATATTGCACAGCATAAATGACTATGTTACAATAACTTGACCGAACACAAAACTGCATTTCATGCACGCAAATTCGAACGATTTTACGCATGACAGATACACACAATAGCATAACAAACAGAAACAAAGTAACCAAACAATCCGGAAGGGGATAACAGAATTATATGAATCAGTTACTGATACTGACAGGGATCCTTTATGTGTTTGTCGGAGCAGTTTCGATTGCCATGTCGCCGGATCCTTTTTCGCTTGTCGTGACAGCTGTCATGCTGCTTGTGGTGCTTGCCGGCTATTTACTGGGTATGATCCCTTCCGCACTGTTTACAGCGGGATTCCGTAAAGGCAGAAAAAACCTTAAAGATATTGCATCGGTCCAGACCAACTCCACATGGATGGTTGCACAGAATGCCGAAATCGTCTTTGGGCAGAAGGCGCTTGATCAACTGTACAGAGATTATGTGACTCATGTGAAACAACAGGAAGAAGAAGGCCTGATCCCGCACGATATCGAGGATGTGATCAATGAAGACAGCCTGGCTCTGCGTTCATGGCAGCCGGTGATCCATCAGATTCCCGGTTCTCTGACGGCACTCGGATTGCTGGGTACCTTCATTGGTCTCGTTACCGGAATCAGTCAGATCGGTTTCAGTTCCGTCGATGCCGCGCTCAGCAGTATCGAAGTTTTGCTTTCCGGTATTCGTACAGCATTCTTTACATCCATTGTCGGTGTCATTTTTTCTCTTCTCTTTAATCTCCTGTCCAAACTGATCTGGAATATGATGTTACGGGAAATGGGTATGTTCATGGAACAGTTTCATCTGGACATCCTTCCCAGCAACAGTGAACTGGTGAACGCGAAACATGAGAGCGATATATCGAAGATTCTGGAAAGGATGGACAGACTCGCACTGCTGAACGGCGGAACATCTTCGGATGGTACGAAGGTGCGGGCCGGCGATGATGATACGGAAGCACGGATCATGCCGGAAATCCGGGCAGGGCTCAAGAAGGGCGAGTTTGTTTTCCATATCCAGCCGCGCTGCGATCTGAATACCCGCAGGATCACAGGCGGAGAAGCGCTGGTCCGCTGGCATCACGGGGATCTGGGAATCGTTTCTCCGTCAGCGTTCCTGGCGGTGGTTGAAAAGAACGGCTTTATTGTCCGGATCGACCGCTATCTGTGGGAAAGTGTCTGTCAGGCTCTGCAGAGGCGGATCCGCGAGAATAAGATGCTGATCCCGATTTCCGTGAATGTATCCAAGACGGACATTCTGGTCATGGATGTGGCCGAATATATGATTTCTCTGGTGAAACAGTATGAGATCCCGCCACGTTACCTGGAGATCGAGATCTCTGAGACCGCCTATGTGCAATGCGAAACAGAAGCCAGAGACCTGGAATACAAGCTTCGCCAGGCAGGATTCCGTGTCATGGCTGACGGATTCAGCGGCGATTTTGTCTCCATCAATACCTTGCGCCGCTGTGATATCGATGCGGTCAAAATGGATCTCCGTTTCTTCAGCGGAAAGGATCCGGATCAGATGCGCGACGCATTTGAACAGGCAAAGGGAATCGGGAAACCGATCATTGCCGTGGGTATCGAAAATGCCGAGCACCTGTCCATTCTGAGACGCTGCGCCTGCAATGAGGGACAGGGCTATTTCCTGTACAGACCTATGACAGTAAATGACTTTGAAGAAGCCGTTGATCAGGAGTAAGCGGTATGAAGTGGCTGAGCAAAAAGAAGGAAAAAGATGAGGTCTCCTACTGGCAGACGATTGCGGACATATTGTCGGCTCTTTTTCTGCTGATTTTGCTGATCAGTCTTTTGTTGATCCTCTATATCCTTCGTATTCCCGAAACGACCGAACCGGACCCGGATCCGGGCAATTACCGTTATGAAACGGACAGCCTGCCCGGAGATCATGAGTATGACAGTGCCGGGGATCATTACAGTGCGGGCGGTTACGGTTACCGCTACGAACGTGGGATCGAATGGTCCGGCAGCGGCAACGGCGGCGGCGGCGGAGGCGGAAACGGCCATGACGGTGAAGGCGATTACCGTTATGAGGAACCCGGATGGGGTGATTATGACGGAACGGAAAAGGCCGCCGTCTATGTACGGGTCCTGGATGCAGAAACCGGAAAGGTCATCCGGGAAAAGGATATTGACTTTACCCTGTTTTATCCGGACGGGAAACAGGAGCTCCTGACAGTCTATTATCCGCAGAAGATCACCTATAGGGACTATGCCACCACGGAACAGGGCACCTTTTATCTCCCGGACAAGGTCCGGCTGGGAGAACACCGGCTGAAGGAACTGACAGAACCGTACGGTTACGATGCCGCGGACGATGTCACCTTCCTGATCGAAGAATCGCATGAGTGGGATGAACCTTATATCCTGGACGTTCCGTTGTACCCGTCCAGGAATGTGATCCGGGTCCTGCAGACGGATACCGGTACCGGAGATCCGCTGGTCGGCGGTCTGTACAGGATCACCGCGGCGGAGGATATCATCACCGCGGATGGGACACTCAGATATCACGCGGGGGATGAACTGAGCAGGATCACATGCGATGAGAACGGACTGGCAGTATCGCAGGAACTGTATCTCGGCGAATATACGGTCACTCAAATCCTGCCGCCGGAGTACTACGCGGCATCTTCGGAGCCTGTCACTGCGGTGGTGGGAAAGAAACAGGAAGGTAAACTTCCCGAACCGTGTCTGTTTGAGTGCAGCCGGACCATGTTCTCTCTGGTGGTCGCGGATGAACTCTATGAAAGCGAGAGGATCGCCGGCGCGCAGTTCAGCTTCAGAAAAGACGGAGAACCGTTGAAACAGACACTCACCACCGACCGGAACGGAATGATCTGTTTGACGGAACTGACATCGGAGACGACCTATACCCTCCGGCAGGAATCAACAGCCGGATACTATTCCAACCCGGGCACGGAAATCTCCTTTACGGTTGACGAGCAGGGCCTGATCGGCGGGGATGCGGAGCACAGTATCCAAATCACGAACCGCATGCTCCGGACATCGGTGCTGATCCGTGACGCGGTCCTCCGGAAACCGATCTCTGACAAAGGTGTTTCTCTTTTCAACATGAACGGAGACTGCATCGCGCAGTGGACTTCTTCGGGCAATCCTCATGAATTGAACGGACTGGAGCCCGGCGATTACCGGATCACGATGGCCGGAGCCGCGAAGGAAATGATGATCACGGTCACGGACCACGCGGAGATACAGACATTTGAATTCAATATCATCACGAACGAATGCCTGATCGGACTGAGTATCGCGGGCGCAGTCCTGATCGGTGCGGGTGTGTTCACGGTGATCCACGTAACAAGAAAACGCGGAAAGAAACAAACGGTACGGAGATGAGAATATGAGTCAGGAAACGGTTGAGATCCGGATCTCGGATATTCTGAAGACGATCCTGAAAAAAAGAAAACTCATTCTGTGGCTGGCAGTCGCAGGACTGGCTGTCGGTATCCTTCTTTCTGTCGTGTCATACCTGCGGGGAGAAATGAGCAAGGAATACGCGATCACATCCTCTTTTGCGGTTACGTCCACGACGCAGGACGGTCTCTTTACTTCCCAGACCAACAATCCGAACTCGACAGATATCTATCTGGCGGAAAATATGGTGGACTCGGTGATCTATGTGATCAAGAGCGACCGGACTCTGGATGTGGCTATCGGGAAACTGGATCTGGTCGGAATCTCGACAAAGGATATCAATAAAAACCTGACCGCGAAGCAATACAATGAAACACAGATCGTTGAGCTGACGCTGTACTGGAGGAGCGCCGATGAGGGCGTCAAGATCCTGGAAGCCATCAACAGCGTCTCTCCGGCGATCCTGATCGATACGCTCAAGATCGGCGGCGTATCGGTCGTCAATAAACCGACGGCAAGGTATATTGTCGGCGGAAGTGTGAACGCGTCTCTCTGGATCTACATGACGATCCTCGGCGTCGCACTCGGCATCGGTATCGCTTTGCTGGAAATGTTCCTGCGACCGACGGTGATCAATGCAGAAGATGTGAATGGCTATTTTGGCCTTGACTTGCTGACGGAAATCCCGGACAGTCAGCGCTGGTTTGACCACCGGTGCTATATTACCGATGATACCGAAAGCACGGAGGAACGTCAGACACGGATCCAGTTCTCCTTCCTCGCGCATATCATTGATGTGCGTCTGTCCGCGGAGAACAAGAAGTTCCTGTTCATATCCTCTGTCTGTGCGGATGAAGGCCGGTCCTCCGTTACTGCCGGACTGGGGGATGGATTGAACGCACTGGAGAAGAAAGTGCTCCTGGTGGATCTGGATGTGGAACAGCCGGAACTGGGAGCGCTGTTCGGATACCGTACGGATTATGATCATTCACTGAATGCGCTGTATCGCGGCGACGCGATCGAAGAGGATGTGATCATGCATGTGCGCCCCGGCTTTGATGTCCTTCCGGCTATTCTGGACGAACAGAAACTGCCGACAGACGGATCCATGATCAGTCTGCTGAAAAAGATCGCCGTATCCTATGATTATGTGCTGATCGATTCACCGGCGACCCGGCAGGCAGGGAAGATCATGGATATGAACCAGCTGGGCGGGACCATTCTGTGGCTGATCCGCTATGATACCGCACCTGTCAATGAGATCCGGAAAACGCTGGAACACATGAAAAAATCCGGCATGTCGATCCTTGGTTGTGTGGTCAACGCCGTACCCGGAGAAATGATCCGGTTCAAACCATCCGGTGACGGACCGGTAATCCGGTCTGCCGCGCACAGAAAACGCTACGGGATCGGCAGGGAAGTCCCGGAGATCCCGGAGACGGAAGAGAAAGTACCGATGCCGGGTCAGGATGTACTGAAAGGATATATCCTGCCGGATGATACAGCGGATGACGCGCCGCTGGCAGGGCAGAACAGCGCCGGTACCGGAGAACGAACAGAACTGACCGGGACCATGGACAAAGAACTGAATATTGTCATGCCGGTATATCGTGACGATGTGAAAACGGTTAAGCCGACCGGACAGACAGAAGTCGGACCGTTTGAAAAAATGACACCCATTCCGGGTCGTGACGAAAGCAAAAGAAAAAAAGACAAGGACAAATCCGGAGATAAGGAAGGAAAGAAGAAAAATAAGAAGAAAAAGTAAAATGAAATATTCAGTCAGAAAGCAGCTGCCCTGACCGGCAGCTGTTTTCAGAACGAATGTTTCAGATCGCGGCTTGCTGTTCGCACGGACAGCGGAAGCATTCAAGGATGAATATGAAAGACAGAAAAGATGGACGAACGGATACAGAAAAAGAATAGGATCCTGACGGTGATCCTGATCGCGGCGGTGCTGATCCTGGCAGCAATTGCCATGCTGCTGTCGCGGAGCAACTTTTCCGGGATCGTTCCGGGACGCGATATCCGCAATCTGCTTTCGGAAAACGGGGAAAATATCTCCGGAAATGAGGCAGCGGCATTTGTGCTCTGTCGATTGGGTGAAAACGGGGAATATGGTGCCCTCCCGCTGCCGGCGGAAGGGGAATATACCTATTCCATCCATCTGCCGACGGATGACGGAAATGAAACGGTGAATGTACTGCATCTGCGGCCTGACGGGTTTGCCATGGAGTCTTCCACCTGCAAGAATCAGAATTGCGTGAAGCAGGGGATCGTAACTCTGGAAAACCGGGACAGCCGGATCCTGAGAAACAGTGTAATCTGCCTGCCGAATCATGTGACCGCGGAACTGTATACTGCCGAAGAGATCAAAGCCATGACGGGCGATGCGAAGATCACGCTGAACCGGTATCAGGCGACTTATCTGGACCTGTTTGACACCGTGACCGTGGTATCCGGATACGCTGAAAATGAACAGGAGTTTCAGAATGCCGCCGGCACTTTTTACAGTGAAATGCTGAGATATCATCAGTTATACGATATCTATCATGACTATGCCGGGATCACTAACCTGAAAACAGTCAATGACCGTGCTGGAGAAACAGTCAGCGTCGGACCGGAGATCGTTGGCTTGCTGTCCCTGGCCAAAGAGGCCGCCGCATTCTCTGACGGGAAGACAGATGTGACACTGGGAAGCATGCTGAATATCTGGCATGTCGAACGGAATGCCGGGATGAATGACCCGGAACATGCCAGGCTTCCCGAAAAGAGTACCCTCGATGAAACCATGAAGCATACAGGGATCGGGCTGCTGGAAATCAATGAAGAAGCCGGAACTGTCAGGCTGACCGATCCGGATGCAAAACTTGATGTCGGCGCGCTGGCAAAAGGCTATGCAGTTCAGAAAGTTTGTGGTAAAATGCCATCAGGATATATGATATCGGTGGGCGGCAATGTATACGCGACCGGACCAAAGCCGGACGGATCCCTCTGGATGGTCGGGGTACAGGATCCGGACGGAAACGGAAGCGAATATCTGCATATTGTCGGAATATCTTCCGGGGCTGTGGTTACCAGCGGTGATTATCAGCGGTATTATTCCGTTGGCGGTAAAAAATACCATCATATCATTGATCCGGAAACCTGTATGCCGGGAGATAAATGGCGCGCTGTCACCGTGATTTGCCCCGATTCCGGTCTCGCGGACGCGCTGAGCACCACTCTGTTCCTGAATGATATTCAGGCAGGGGAGAAACTGCTTCAGAAATATGATGCCGTCGCGGTGTGGATCGGAACGGACGGACAAGTTGTTTATTCATCCGGTTACGAAACCTATTTGCAATAATATACCGAAAAGAGGTTTTTACTTATGAAGAAAAAATTCCCCGCATGGATCATTCTGATGATTTTCTGCCTTGTGGCAGCCGCAGCCCTGGCGGTGACCAACCTGCTGACCAGGGATGTGATCGCCGACAACGCGGCCAAAGAATCCATGCAGACCAGACTGGCTCTGCTTCCGGGATCGGAAACCTTTGAAGATTTGGAAAACGGTGTTTCCGCCGGTAAGGATAAGGACGGAAACATTATTGGATATGCGGCTACCGGCACGGCCAACGGATTCGGCGGTGAGGTTGAATCCACCCTGGTCATCAATTCGGATGGGACCATTGCCGGCATCAGTGTCGGCGGCGCGAACTTTGCCGAAACAGCCGGCCTGGGTGCCAGAGCCAAAGAACCGGAATTTGCCGCGCAGTTTGTCGGGAAGACTGCCCCTGTGGCACTCACCCAGAATGGCGGACAGATCGATGCTCTGACCGGAGCGACCATTACCAGCAAAGCCGTTGTGAACGGCGTGAACGAAGCGTATGCCCGGATCGGCGAAGTGGCCGGCTTTGAAGTCGAAGCGGCTCCTGCCACGGAAGAAACCGGTAATTATACGGTCTATAACAAAACCGGTGAAACCGTTACAGAAATTACCATGACCAACAATACCACCGGCGAAGTGACTGTAGTGGCCACCGACATGGCCGCGGATGCCGAACCGGTGCCGGTAACCTATACAGCTCCCGAAGGTACTGTGATCACGCTTGGATTCAAAACCGAAAGCGGACGTGAAGCGGCTTTTGACAGACTGCATATCGAAACCGCTCCAATCACGCTGCTGGCTCCCGACGCGATGACCGGCGCGACTCCGATCTCCTTCTTCGCTCCCGAACAGGACGCGGAATAACAGGATGATCATTATTCAGACCGAATAAGAACAGAACCCTCCGGAAAACCCCGAAGATCCTTTTCGGCAGATTCCGGAGGGTTTTGATTAACAGCTTTCAGAAGGTGAAATGATTTGAACCGGAAAACGAAGCGGATCGCCCTGTCAGCCATGCTGCTCGCGGTCATGCTGATCCTGGGATATGTGGAGAGCCTGCTTCCGGCGTTCTCTGTCCCGGGAATCAAGATCGGACTCAGCAACAGCGTGCTGCTCTTCGCGGTATATATGCTGGATATCCCGACCGCGTTTTGCCTGACGGCTCTGAAGGTCGTTCTCAGCGGGATCCTTTTCAGCGGGGTGACCGCGATGATGTACGGATTCGCGGGCGGACTGCTGAGCATGATCCTGATGTGCCTCCTGAGCCGGAACAAGGGACTGAGCCCCGTTATCGTTTCCATGACCGGAGGCGTTGCCCACAATATCGGGCAGGTCGCGCTGGCGATCCTGATCCTGAACACCAGCCAGCTGTTCTACTATATGGCGGTCCTGATCGTTGTGGGCGCTGCCTGCGGCGTGCTGACCGGGATCTGTGCCACACAGGTCATGAAGCATCTGAAACATATCCTGTAAAAATCATACCGACAGAAATCATTCTGTCGGTTTTTTGCTGCGTCGGCGGATTTATATGAATGTATCCAATGCACCCCCTTGAAGCACCGGCTGAATGTGAGTATGATGGAGTAACCTCAGGCAATATGCTGAAAAGGAAGAAGATGAGACAAATGGCTGATCATCAGCGTAACGATCTGACTCAGGGACCGGTCACCCGGAAACTGCTGGGATTCTTTTTCCCAATCTGGATCGGTCTGCTTTTTCAGCAGTTGTATAATACAGCGGACGCGTTTATTGTCGGTAAGTTTGTCGGTGACTCCGCGCTGGCAGCCGTCGGCGGCAGCGCGTCTTCCATCATCAATCTCGTGATCGGTTTCTTTACCGGACTGAACAGCGGGGCGACTGTCCTGATCTCCCAGAAATACGGAGCGAGGGATTATCCGGCGCTCCGGAGAGTACTGAATACCGCGGTGGTATTCAGCATCGGAGTCGGACTGGCAATTACCGTTGCCGGTGACTTGGCTGCACCGGCTTTCCTTCGCTTCCTGCAGAACCCGGCGGATATCATGGACGACTCCGTCATGTATCTGCGGATCTATCTGACCGGGGCGGTCCTGCTGCTTTTGTACAATCTTTTCCAGGGGACCATGCAGGCTACGGGAGACTCCAGAAGACCACTGATGTATCTGGTATGCAGCTGCGGGATCAATATTGTTCTGGACCTTCTTTTCGTGGCTGTTTTCAAGTGGGGGATTGCCGGCGCCGGTTGGGCTTCCGTGATCTCCATGGGGGTCTGCACAGTGCTTGCCGCGGTCCATCTGATCCGGACCGATGAACATTGCAGACTGGTTCTGAAAGAACTGAAAATCAACACGACTGACCTGAAAAACATCATGCGGATCGGTCTGCCGGCCGGCATTCAGGGCTCCATGTATTCCATCAGCAATATGATCATCCAGAGCACGGTGAATACATTCGGAACCGGTCTGGTGACTTCCTGGACGGCGACCGGAAAGCTGGACGGATTCTACTGGTCCACCAGCAGCGCGGTCGGCACTTCGCTGTGCGCGTTTGTCGGCCAGTGCTACGGAGCCGGGAAGCTGGACCGGATGCGGGAAGCGATCCGGACCTGCATCCGCCTCTTTACGATCGCGACGATCGTGATGTCTGCCGGACTGCTGGCCATCGCGCGGCCGGCATACAGCCTCTTCCTGAATGAACCGCAGGTCATAGATGACGCAATCCGGATCATGTGGATGTTCGTTCCGTTCTACTTTATCTGGAGCTTTGTGGAAGCCTTGTCCTCGACTTTCCGCGGGGTGGGGGACACGCTGAAACCGATGCTGATCGTCATGCTGGGAACCTGCCTTTTCAGGATCCTGTGGATGATCTTCATTGTGCCGCTGAAGCACAGCATTGATACGGTGAGCATCGTTTACGGTATCAGCTGGGTCATTACCGCCACCGTGATGATCATTTACTATAAACGCGGCAAGTGGCTGAAAACACAGCAGTGACAGTACAATATGCCTGTAATTGAAAAAAGGTCCGTATCCGGACCTTTTTTCAACCGTTCCTGAACAGCTCCATCATTTCATTGGTCAGTGACCAGTGCCCCGGCTGCAGTACGATGTCTTTCCGATCGACCCATTCGGCATAACTGAGTTCGTTTGGATCCATCCGGATCGTCCCGTCCCCGTCGAGATCACAGTAGTAACCCAGAAGAAGATCGTTCGCGATGCCCCAGGGCTGGGATTTGTAGTACCGGATATTTTTTACTTTGATACCGGCCTCTTCCATCACTTCCCGGGCAACGGTCTCTTCCGCGGTCTCACCGATCTCAACGAAACCAGCGACCAGGGCGTTATGCCCGTACCCCGTTTTATAGCGTGTCAGCAGGAGCCGGTCTCCGTCGGTGACTCCTACGATGACCGCGGGCATGATCCGGGGATAGACGGTATATCCGCAATCGCAGGTGAGCGCACGTTCCGTATCCGAATGCCGGGTAGGTTTCCCGCACCGGCCGCAAAAACGGTTATCCCGGTACCAGTCGGCAAGATGCTTTGCCGTATAGGCGGCAAACATTCCGGCCATCGGACCATTGTAGCTGTCCCGGATGACTTTCAGATTCCGCATCGTAAATCCGGCCGGGCAGGAAACATCCGTATCACGGCAAAGGAAATACCGTCTGCTGTCCAGAGAAAAGAGATAGGTCAGGCTTGTTCCCACAAAATCCTTCTTTGTCGGAAAAACAGAGGAATCGTGATCTGCCACACAGATCTCAGCCCCGCGGATCAGCAGCACAAAATCATCCGCCACGGCAGAAACCGCAGGCAGATAACGGTTATCAAGATGAAGAGGCGCTATATCCTGAATCATTCTGTACACCCTTCTTTGACATTACATTCTGACGAAAAAACGGAAATGATTTCCGTCTATACGATATCGCTGCCGGAGTTATTTTGCAAGAGCCCGTACGGTTGAAAACAGAAGAAAACCGGGAAGTCGGAATGACTTCCCGGTTGCGGAAAATATCAGTCTTTTTTCAGGGCTTCAGCCGCATCCAGCAGCCGTTTGACATAATTGTCCATCTGCTGCTGCTCTTCTTCCGTAAGCACATCCAGGACTTTTTCCATCCATTGATCATGCAGCCCCAGGATCTCCTGCAGACGCTCCTCACCATCCGGAGTCATCGTCAGACGGTTCTTCCGGCGGTCGTGTGTATCCTGAACTCGGGAGATACAGCCTTTTCCCTCGAGCATTGTCAGGGATTTGGTCAGGGTCGTTTTATCGAGTTTCAGCCCTTTGGACACATCCAGTTGAGTGCACCCGGGGTTTTTCAGAACGAATGAGCAGATCAGGAATTCCGTATCGTTGAAACCGTGAGTACGGATCTGTTTATGACCGAATTCTTTGCCAAAACGGAGCAGTATATCCAAAGATTGAAATTTGATCATGCTATTCAGAACCTTTCATATTGGTTGAATCATCAACAATTATACCATAAACCACGAAAAAAGCAAACAACCGGGAAGCGGCTGACCTGCGAACGGGCTCATTGTTCAGTGAGGAACCACCCGAAAGGATCGCGATCACGCAGAGAATGATGATCTGTAGAAAGGATTCCCTCAGATTCACGGAGACGCGTACCGATCATGCTCCCGCGAGAGCGACCAGGATCCCCGGAATGGCCAGAGCCCAGTCCACACATTTGTTTTTGCAGTAACGTACAGTGGAGATCAGTGTACCGGACGCGGAAGAAAACTTATTGGTGGCAATGGCAATGTGAGTCGGGACTCCTGCCAGAAGACAGGCGGGCAGCGAAATCAGACCGCCGCCGCCTCCGACAGCGTCTACGAAACCCGCCAGAAATACCAGCGGACAGACGATCAAAAAGGTTGAAAACTGAAGTTCCATAACCGATCTCTGAACCTGTCATATCGGAAATATGACTGTATTTCCGAAGCGGATGATAACAAAAAAGCGGCTGTTTTGCAACAACCGCTCCCTTGCAGTTCATATTAACCTTTGACAGCACCGGCAACCAGACTCTTCTGCACCTGACTGCTCATGCACATGTACAGGATCAGAGTCGGCAGGGTCGCAATCACGAGTGCCGCGCCGATGGGGCCGTAATCTGTCTGATACTGGCCGCTCATCTGCTGGATACCGGTGGTCAGGGTGCGGACTTTGTCGGAGGAGAGAACGGTTGCCAGAAGCAATTCGTTCCAAACCTGCAGGAAGACAAAGATCGCAGCGGTGACCAAAGCGGGAACCATCATCGGAAGGATGATCGTGAACGCCGTACGGAAGATGCCGCTACCGTCAATGGAGGCCGCTTCTTCCATTTCATAAGGAATGCCTGTAATGAATCCGCTCAGGATCAGAACGGTGATCGGAATATTGAATGCCGCGTAGGGGATGATCAGGGCCCAGTTTGTTTTGGCCAGTGAAAGCAGGGTCTCGGTCAGGGGATACAACGCGGCGTGCATGGGGATCATCATGCCCATCAGGATGTAGGTATAGACAACGGAGCTCCCTTTCCATTTCATACGGAGCAGACCGTAGGCGGACATGAAGCCCAGCAGGCTGGTGATGATCAGGGATGACAGAGTATCGATGATACTGTTCATCAGATACATGCTGATCTTACCACTGCTGCCCCAGGCATTGGCATAATTGGAGAACAGCCACTGGGTCGGAAGACCGATGGGGTTGGTGTTCATGATCTCCTGAGTATCTTTCAGGGAGAAGGTGAACAGCCAGTACAGGGGGAAGAGACAAAGGATCAGCCAGAAGATCAGAAAGATCTGGGAGATGACCTTGCCTGCCGTACGCTTTTTCATATCAGGCTGCCCCCTTTCCCTTGAGTTCATATTTCTCTTTTCTTTCGCGGAAGAGGATATTCAACAGCACGGTAAACACCAGACACTCGAGCACGATGAACATGGCCTGGGCGCTTGCGTAGCTGTAATTATGATTGTTGAACATCTCCACGTACATGGACAGCGCCGGAAGGGATTTGTTGGCTCTTTCCAGCAATACCCACGGGGTGTCGAACAATTTGAATGAACCGATGAGGGAGAAGGACAGACAGACCTTCAGCATCGGTTTGATCATCGGAATCTGGATCCGGAACGCAAGCTTCGCTCCGGTGGCACCGTCCACTTTCGCGGCCTCCAGGACATCCGTGGAGATCGAGCGGAGAGCACCGTACATCAGCAGCATGTGATATCCGACATACTGCCAAAGGCTGGGCAGAAAAACCGCCAGCATTTTGGTATTCTTGTTACCTAAAATTCCGTTCTTGGGCAACGGAATGCCAAGAGCGTTATAAGCCAGTGGAAGCAGGTCTTTGTAGATACGTCCCCAGAGCAGACTGACCACAACGGAAGACATAATGACCGGAATGAAAAATATGTTCCGGTAAGAACTTTCGCCTTTGACGCCGCTTGCCAGAACCAGAGCGATCAGCAATGAAAAAGGAAGCTGTACAAAAATGGACAGCGCGGCGTAGAGGAAAGAGTTGGCGACCGCATCCGGAAAATCATTCCGTCTGGCCGGCGTCAGCATTTTGATATAGTGTTCCAGACCCACGAAGTGGGAGTCATCTCCTACTTTGGCAGGGATCTCGTTCAGCAAGCTGTAGATCAGGGTCCGGAAGATCGGGATAATTACGATATAGGTAAAAAACAGGACAGTAGGGAGAACAAACACCAGGATACTGCCCCATTTTTTCAGCTGGGACCTTTTCATGGAAATTCCTCCTGTCGGGAATGATTAGAGGAAAAAGGGGGTGACGGCAGGACCGCCACCCCCGGTGGGTCAGAACATTACTCGAAAATGGTCTCCATATCGGCGCACCAGTCTTCGGGAGTGCTTTCACCAGCCAGAACTTCGTAAACGGTCTGGCCGATCAGAGTGGCATCTTCGCCGGTCAGGGCGGTGTTGCCCCAGAGCAGGAAGGAGTCAGCGGTCGCGCTGGCGTCCACGATCTGCTGCATCACGGGGTTCAGATCGGTGTAAGCGGAGAAGTCATACTTCCAGGCGGGCAGTCCGGCACCGGCGATGAAGCCGTTCTTGGACAGATTTTCGGCCAGGAACTGGCACAGGATGAAAGCTTCATCGGCATGCTCGGTGTAGGAAGAGCAGCAGAAACCTTCGGCAGCGCCGCCCATCCACTGGTTGTCATAGCCCTTGCCCACAGCAGGGAATTTCACAGCCTTGACTTTCTGCTGCATTTCGGGAGACAGGGAGCCGGAGAACCACTGGCCATGGACATACATCGGGATCTCGCCGTTGAAGTAGGGAACTTCGGATTCGTCACGGGTCAGTTCAGCAGCGTTGTCCGGGAATGCGCCCAGATCAATCAGGGTCTGGAAAGCTTCCATGGCTTCTTTCCAGTCGTCAGACAGGAAGGTAGCGCCTTCGGTCTTGTAGTAGCAGGCACGGCAGGCTTCATCGCCGACAAAGCGCAGGGCGATGATGTCGGTGTACATGTTGGTGGGCCACTGGTCGCCACCGCCGACAGCCATGGGGGTGACACCGGCAGCCTTGAAGGTCTTCACGGCTTCGAGGAGTTCATCCCAGGTCTCGGGGATCTTCACGCCGTACTGGTCGAACAGTTCAGTGTTGCAGTACAGGGCGGAAGCCGCCTTGGTGTAGGGCAACTGATAGATCTTGTCATCGAAGGTCATGTCGATCAGCATACCGGGTTCCATACGGTCCATGATGTCATCGGTCAGATAGTCATTCAGAGGCAGGATGTCTCCGGTGCTGACCAGATTGTACAGGATGCCGCCGGCGTTCCAGTAGAACACATCGGGCAGGCTGTCGGACAGAGCCAGGGTTTCGCCGGTATCTTTCCAGGCGTTGGCTTCGTACCATTCGGTTTCAACTTTAATCCAGGGATAAGCTTCTTCGAATTCGGCCAGGGTCTGAAGCATAGGAGCGCGGTTGGCTTCGGTTTCCGCGGACCAGATGGAGGACAGGTTCAGGGTCACTTCTTCGTGTTCTTCGGCGAACACGGTGGTCAGGCTCAGCAGCATCGCTACGGCCAGAACCAGAGCAAGGATTTTCTTCATGCGGGTACTCCTTTCAAATTTTGATATTCGGTTTTTTGTCACCGGATTTAACATAATTATAGTCTTCCCTGTACGTACAAGTCAATAGAATAGTTGTAATAATGCAGGTAAAATTTTGCCTTTTCTTACATGCACAGAGTCAAAAACAGCCTATTTTCGGAGAAAAACACCAAACACCCGGGACCAGGAAAAAAGTTGTATGTACAAGAAAGTGCTTGACATTCAACTATCTGAGGTATATCGTTCTGCTCAGAAACAAACATGTATCATCAGAGCAATCATATATCGACAGGAGGTTCGGAATGATGGACCGCGGTGTATATTTTGACGGATGGATGAAGCATAATCATTGCTATCATCCTTCTCTACCTCTTCGCAGCGCGCAGATGCTGGAAGATCTGGAAAAATACCATGCGAATGTGCTGGTATGGGCCGGGATGGGCGGAGGAAGCATCAGTCTGCCGTATCTGGAGAATGAAGCCTTCGGAACGGTGGATCCCAGAATGCAGATCTACGGCTATATGAATGACAGCCAGTTTGTGAAGGAATGCGAAAAACGCGGGATCAAACTGTTCGGGGTCGTGTTTGAAGTCCAGGGCTGGGAATATCCCGCCGTAATCGATCCGGAAACGGGGAAACTGACACGGCTCAATCTGTACGCCGAGCAGGATCCAGCTCACGGGTGGTATGGTCTTCGGGAATTCAGCAGTGATCAGTATCCAGAAGCCTTCCGCACCAGTTTGAAGGACTATTATCCGGACGGTATCCGGGACAGTGAAGGGAATCTCGTGACGGATCTGTGGGAAGAATGCTGCTGCCGTACCCTGCAAGGAAAACCGGTCCACGCGAAATGGGTGGAGGTCCGGGATCATGAACAGCAATGCTATCAGATGTGCCGCAATAATCCGGTCTGGCGTGAATATCTGAAAAAGATCATGACGATCCAGATCGATGCCGGAGTCCAGGGAATCCAGCTGGACGAATGCGAGCTGCCGATGATCTCCCTCGAATCCGGCGGGTGCTTCTGCAGGGAATGCAACCGTCAGTTCAAGGACTATATCGTGAACAAAAAGAAAAACGGGACACTCGGTCCGGAATGGGACGGGATCGATGTTGATCATTTCAATTATAGGGAATATCTGCTGCAGGGCGGCTATGAGTTCCCGAAGGGAGCCCCTTTCTTCCGGGATTACTGGGAGTATCAGGTGACGCAGGTCAGACGGTACTTCAGCGAACTGGTGGATTTTGCCAAAGGATACGCCAAAGAAAAGTATGGCAGGGACCTGCCGGTATCCGGGAATTTCTACAATCTGCAGCCGGCATACTATCCAATTGAACCCAAAGCGGATATCCTGATCACAGAAATGGAGCATACCCTGTTCCGGCAGCCGCATTTCTACCGTTACTGTTCCGGCTATGCCCACGGAAAGACCATGATCGTGGCGGAAAATCCCTATGGCGGGATCATACCGGCGCTGGTGAAGATGCTGGACAGAGGAAAAGGATATGATCTGTACAGGCTGTTCCTGCTGGAGGCATCCGCGTACGGATGCAATATGGCAGTCCCGTACGGAGGCTGGATGGGAAATACCATCAAGGATTCCTTCCATCCGCCGCGGGCGCTGACAGCCCAGGTGCAGGAATTCCTGCATGATCACGAGGATCTGTATCCGAAAACTCCGGGACACGGGGTATGCGTTCTCTATTCCTTTGGCAGCTATTACTGGCGGGAAGCGACCAAGGGAGGCGGAAGCGGCGGAAACGGATTGCAGGACAGTCCGGATGATCTGCTGCAGGCGGCTAACTCTGTCTGGGAAGATCCCTCCGTGAAAAAACTCCCGTTCTGGGAAGTGATCAAACAGCTGAGCGCGCGCAATGTCGTCTATGATGTGAAGATGATGCCCGATGGTAATTTCAGACCGGACGATTTCACACAGGCGGATGTGGATGGCTATGCCATGCTGGTCATCCCGGACTGTGATATCCTGACGGAGAACCAGACACGAATTCTGGAAAAATACGTGCGTAATGGCGGGAAAGTGCTGATCTTCGGCCGCGCGGGTGAAAATACCGGTCTGACACAGAAACTGCAGGGAATGGATCATGTTTTCTTCGCCGGGCTGGATGAGAAACAACTGCAGGAAAGTCTGAACGGATTCATGAAGGAATTCGAACATCAGTATAAGGATATCTGCTCGGTGACCTGCTCCGATCCCGCTCTGGGGCTGCACCGCTTTGACGGTGACGGAAAAACGAGCGTCCATCTGCTGAACTATGATTATGACGCCGAAACAGACCGGGTGAAGCCCGCGGAGAATGTTGTTCTTACGCTGAAGGAAGCAAAAGGGAAAGTACGGGTATTCACGCTGGACGGAGAGAACAGTGAGTTCACAGAATCCAGGGAAGGGGATACCGTTACCGTTACCCTGAAATCCGTACCTGTATATACTGTTGTGGCAATCGAAAACGATTGATAAAGGAGGAACCCGCATGAACCGCAGTACCTATGAAAATGCCAGAGGCCGTTTTCTCTCCATGATGGAGGAAGCCGGCATCGCGCTGACGGAAGAAGAAAAGAGCCGCGTGGAGGTGGCTGATTTTGGATTGAACGATCTGGAACGGACCGGTCTGGAGCTGATCGTCTATATCAACACGCCCCGCTGCTGCGCCAAGGAAATGACCCTGTTCCCCGGACAAACCTGTCCGGAACACCGGCATCCAACGATTGACGGAGTTCCCGGCAAACAGGAGACCTTCCGCTGCCGGAAAGGCCGCTGCTATCTGTATGTGGACGGGGAAGCGACTCCCAATCCCGTGGCAAAGCCGCCCAAGGGCGATGAACAATGGTATACTGTCCGGCATGAGATCATCCTGGAAGCCGGAGAACAGTATACGATGTATCCGGACACCCGTCACTGGTTCCAGGGCGGGGAAGAGGGTTGTGTGGTTTCCGAGTTTTCCACTGCCAGCCATGATGAAACAGACATCTTTACAGATCCCCGGATCGTACGGGCGCCGGAAGTGGATGAATGAGCCGGACGGAGGATGAGAAGATGAAAAAGATCCTGATCACCGGCGCGGCGGGCGGGGTTTGTTCCGCTCTTGTCCGCGAATATCTGAAACGCGGCTATCATGTATACGGCGCGGATATCGTAGAGAACGACTATGTGGCGGGAATGGTGAAAGAAGCCTGCGGAGCTTACGAATTCCTCCGTACGGATATCGCGGACACTGCTTCCGTGGAACGCCTCGCTGACTGGCTGAAAGAAAAGACAGATTCTCTGGATATCATCATCAACGGCGCGGCCATCTTTCGCCCGGAAAGTGAACTGACGCTGGAAGATTTTGATATTGACGGATCCATACAGCTGTTCAATATCAATTCCCTGGGAATGCTGCGGGTGACCAAAGCCTGTGTGGATCTGCTCCGGAAAGGAGAGGACAGAACGCTTGTGAATATCTCCTCCGAAGCCGGGAGCATTACGACTCACGCCGACTATATCAAACGTTATGACTACTGCATGTCCAAGGCTGCCGTGAACATCCAGTCCGTGATCCTGCAACGCTATCTGAAACCGGACGGGATCAAGGTACTGGTCATGCATCCCGGTTGGGTCCGGACGAGCATGGGCGGACCGGAAGCTCCGGTGCTGCCGGAAGATTCCGCCAGGGGAATCGCGGAGGTCGTCACCAACTACATGCATAAACCTGACAGCTGGATGTACTGGAACTACAACGGCACCGAGAGACCGTGGTAAGTGAATACGCAAACACAGGGACGCATACGGAAATAACCGTCATGCGTCCTTTATGTTTTTCGCACGACTTGCGCACAATATCTGTGCAGCAGGATATACTGAAACGGTGCCTGCTGACATAATAACGGACACCTCTGCTGCTTAAGCATTGCTGCAGACCAGAAGCTCAATTTGAATTAACCATGGCTATTTTTATCCTTTTTCTATCAATGAATAGACCTTGTGTAATTCTGCAAAAAATGGTAAATTTATCTATACTTAAGGACAAAAATAAAGCTGATATGTTTGTGTTCGATACTACAAATCATCGTTTTGGAAACGGAGGAACGCGGGATGCAAAGACTGACCCCAAGAAAAATCCGGTCATATAAAGAGTTCATGTACATTGTACCGTTTCTTATTCTGGTAGGATTGTTCTCTTATTTCCCTCTTTACGGATGGATCTACGCGTTCCATGACTATATGCCACCGAAGCCGATTGGTCCTGATACGTGGGTCGGATTCAAGTGGTTCACTACCATTGTGAACAACCCCATGCGCGTCAAGGCGATCCTCCGGGTGCTCAGGAATACCTTTGCGATGAGCGGTATTTCCCTTCTGTTTTCATGGGTTCCCATGATCTTTGCGGTTTTCCTCAATGAGATCCAGTGCAGACCGTTCAAGAAGGTTGTTCAGACGGTGACGACACTGCCGAACTTTATCAGCTGGGTTCTGGTCTTCTCCTGCGCGTTCAATCTGTTCTCCGCTACCGGTGCGGTCAATACCGTACTGCAGGAGCTGGGATGGATCGATAAGCCGATTGCCTTCCTGAAATCGACAGATAACATCTACTTCCGTCAATGGCTGTGGCTGACCTGGAAGAACGCCGGCTGGGCCTCCATCATGTATCTGGCGGCGATCACCGGCATTGACGAGCAGATGTATGAGGCGGCTAAAGTCGATGGCGCCACCCGGATGCAGATCATCTGGCACATCACCATCCCCAGTCTGCTGCCCACCTATTTCGTCCTGCTGATGCTGAATCTGGCCAACTTCCTGAGCAACGGTATGGAGCAGTTCTACGTCTTTATGAACGAGTTCAACCGTGACTACATCGAAGTGCTCGACCTGTATGTGTACAATCTGGCCAATAGCGGCAGAGGCATGTATCCCCTGTCCACC
>JAZRXJ010000039.1:0-44623 GCA_045600165.1 Clostridia bacterium | reverse complement strand
GCTCGTACGCGCAGGGTTCTTTGAACTCTCCCCGGCATACGAGTCTATTCAGTCTGCTTGTCTTGGACGCGCCGTGTACCGAACGGTACGCACGGTGCGGTGAGAGGACGGGGGTTAGTCACCCCCTCCTACTCGATTATCAGCTATATAAGATCAGGGCTACAAAGACAAGCGGTTCCGAACCGTTGTTGACCAGCCCGTGCAGCTCACCGTCATTGCAGACCGCGACATCGCCGGGGCTCACAGTGGTGACGGTTCCATTGTCATTGTATTCGCCGGTTCCCGAAATGAACCAGAAGATCTCGTTATCACCGCTGTGGCGGTGCTCGCCGATGGTATTGCCGGGAGCGAGCGTCATGAGATTGAACATTCTGCCCTTACCGTACATTTCATCGGCACCGTTCAGAAGCTGCAACATGGCGGTTTCTCCGATACCGCCCCGGATACATTTGCTGTCGGAAACCATTTCATTCTTTCTGCGAATCATAAGCGGGACTCCTTTCTGCCGTCCGGCTGACCGGATCGGAATGCGGATATCAGATACAAAGAGATCAAAGGACCTGCAGGGATGTCAGAATGGGTTCGATATCTTCCCGCGGGATGCCGGTCATGGAAATATTGACCTGGTATCCGTCTGTACAGGTTATGTAAATGGTGCATTGCTCACCACCGATCGACAGGGTGCAGGCATACCAATACAGATCACCGATCTCGCTCAGATCCGTACTGATCACCTCGACGCCAAAGCTTTCATAAGCGGCAATCACAGATTCGTCCAGAGCGGACTTGTTCAAAGCAAAAGTGCGGTTGGCAGCGCCAGGGGTCGGGATGCACATCAGATCGACGGTACCAAGCCCGTCAGGGGCAATCGCGAGGGAGATGCCTGAAAGATCCAGCTGATCGAACATATCCGCATTCAACCCGGCTTCAGACAGCTCTTCAGCGTTTTCCGGATTCAGGAGCTGAGCCAATATTTCCTGATCCATGATGGTATATCCTTCGGGAAGCATTACTGAAACAGACAGTGAAAGATCGACAAACAGAACGCCGGTCGCGGTTTCGGCTATCGCGGCAGTACAAGTCAGACACAACGCGAGAAGTAAAAGCAGGATCTTTTTCATAGGGGCTCCTCCTGTCAGGAAAACTCGCGGAACAGGTCCGCAAGAAAAAGGATATGCTCCGGATGTGTCCTTGTCAAGAAACAGGCGGTTTCTTTTATGTTCCCCTTTTCTTTGATCCGGAAGGGAATATAATATATATGGCAGAACATGCCGCCGGAAGATTCCGGCTGCCATATGCATGGAACAAGGAGATCATTTATGGGTACAGTACGGTCGCCGCTTGTAATCGGGATCTCATCCAGAGCGTTGTTTGATCTGGAAGCCGAGAATGCCATCTATGAAAATCAGGGTCTGAAGGCTTATTCGGAATACACCCGTGCGCATGAAAACGAGCTTCTCAAGCCCGGTGCCGGGTTTGAACTGGTCCGTGCGTTTCTGAAACTGAATGAACTGACGGAAGACCGGCTGGTGGATGTGATCATCATCTCCAGAAACAGTGCCGATACCGGACTCCGCGTGCTGAATTCCGTGGAGGAATACGGACTGGATATCCAGCGCTCCGCATTTGTGTCGGGGATGCCGGTGACCCCTTATCTGGACGCGTACCGGACGGATCTGTTCCTTTCCGTTTATGAGCAGGATGTTTATGAAGCGGTCAATAACGGCAGAGCTGCCGGAATGCTGCTGCCGGGACATGTGGGATACCGCAGCAGGAATCCGGGACAGATCCGGATCGCTTTCGACGGAGACGCGGTCCTGTTCGGAGCTAAGTCAGAACGGATCTACAAACAGGAAGGACTGGAGGCTTTCTCACGGCATGAAAAGGAAAACGCCGGGATCCCCATGCCGGAAGGTCCCTTCGCACCGTTCCTGCGGACACTGACGACTGTACAGGCAATGTTTACCGACCGGGAGGAATGCCCGATCAGAACGGCACTGGTGACTGCCCGCAGCGCGCCGGCCCATAAACGGGCCATCCTGACGCTGCGGGAGTGGAATGTGCGGGTGGATGAGACCTTCTTCCTGGGAGGAAACGCCAAGAAGGATGTACTGGATGCCTTCGGGGCGGATATCTTCTTTGACGATCAGCGGGTACACGCCGATCCGGCCAGCGAGGTTGTGGCTTCGGCACTGGTCCCGTACCGCGATACAGATGATCCGGGCAAAACGGAGGGTTAACCGTTGAGAGAGCGGACTCGCAGGCAGCGGACCGCGTTCAGGACGCAGAGAAGCATGACGCCGACATCCGCAAATACGGCCATAAACATGCCGGTGATTCCGAAAGCGCCGAGAATCAGGCAAAGAAGCTTGACAGCGAGCGCGAAGATGATGCCCTGACGGATGACCCGCATGCAGCGCCGGGCATGCCGGACAGCCACAGCCAGATCCAGCGGGTCGTCATGCATGAGGATCACATCGGCGGCTTCCATGGCGGCATCCGAACCGATCCCGCCCATGGCGGCGCCGATATCCGCACGCGCCAGTACAGGCGCGTCATTGATCCCGTCTCCGGTAAAAATGAGAGTGGTCCCTGCTGCTTTTTCCCGCAGCAGGTTTTCTGTGATCCGGACTTTGTCCTGAGGAAGAAGATCACTGTAGAATTCGCGGATCCCGAGACGGTCCGCGGTTTCTTTTGCCGGGGCAGCCGTATCCCCGGTGAGCATGACAGTTCTGGAAACCCCAAGCTTCCGCAATTCGGATATGGCAGATGCGGAATGCTCTCTGGGAATGTCTGAGATCAGGATCGTTCCGGCGTAATGACCGTCAAAAGCGGCGTGGATCACAGCACCGGATCCTGCATGGGGAATATCGCTCAGACTCAGATCAGCCATGAGTTTTTCATTGCCGACAGCCACGCTGATCCCGTCTACGGCAGCCAGGATCCCCTTGCCGCTGATCTCACGGATCTCACTGATACGACCAGGATCGGGTTTACGACCGTACGCGCGGAGAACACTGAACGCGATGGGATGATTGGAGCCGGATTCGGCGTGGGCAACCAGTTCCAGCAGCTTTTCCGCATTCCCGTCTGCCGGACGGACTTCGGTCACGCTGAAGGTACCCGCAGTCAGGGTGCCGGTCTTGTCAAATACGGCAGTACCCACGTCCGAGAGAGCTTCCAGAACGCCGGAACCGCGAATGAGGATCCCGGCGCGGCCGGCACCGCCCAGACTGGCGAAGAATCCCAGCGGGATACTGATGACCAGCGCGCAGGGACAGGATGTCACGAGAAAGACGAGAGCCCGGCGTACCCATACAAACCACTCGGGATCGGAAGAAAGGACCAAAGTGCGGAACAGGGGAACGAGCAGTCCGAGCAGAAGCGCGGCAATGCAGATGACCGGAGTATATACGGATGAAAAACGGGTCATGAAGCTTTCTGAACGGGATTTGGAAGCGGAGGCATTTTCCATCAGATCCATGATCCGGGACGCGGTGGATTCACCGAATGACTTCTGTGTCCGGATCTCCAGCGCACCTGTGAGGCAGAGACAGCCGCTGAGGACTTCGTCTCCCGGAACGACATCCCGGGGAAGACTTTCTCCGGTCAGCGCCGAAGTGTTCAGCGCGGAAGCACCGTCGGTGACAATGCCGTCCATGGGGATCCTTTCTCCGGGAAGCACCCGGATGGTCTCTCCGACCGGAACATCCGCCGGATCCGTTTCGATCCACTGACCGTTTCGCAGGACGGAAGTGCGGTCGGGACGGAGTTCCATCAGGCTGCGGATATGATCCCTGCTTTTTTCGGTCGCGTAGTCTTCAAACCATTCACCGATACGATAGAAGAGCAGCACCGCCACGGCTTCCCTGAATTCACCGTTATCCAGAAACGCCAGGGCCAGCGCGCCAACCGAAGCCACGGACATGAGAAAATTCTCATCGGTGACTTCGCCGTGACAAATCCCTTCAGCGGCTTCTTTCAGGATCTCATGTCCGATGAGAAGCCACGGAATCAGATAGCAGACGAGCAGCAGGGGACGCTTTCCGACTGATTCGATGACCGGATACGCGAACTCAAGGATGAGAAGCAGCAGGGAAGTGACAGCAATCGGAACAAGGTCCTTCTTCTGCTCCGGAGTGAGGACGAGGCGGCCGGCTCGCGAACGGACAAGCAATATCATGGAAAACAGCAGCGAAATCATCAGGATGGCGCGAATGATCCATTCCATTTGACTGATCCTCCAAACAACACAATTAAACAATTGCTTAAATATTAAATACTATTGGATTGATTATCACGGACCCGAATCGATCCGTGTTATCGTTAAATGATTAAACACTTGTTTAATCGTTCGGAAGAGAGTATAATACGGGGCGGTAACAATGTCAAGCACCGATCCGGAAAGAAACGGGGGAAAAAGAATGGAACGCACTTCATTACCGCATGATCACGGGGAAAAGGATATGCCGGGATCGTTGAGAGAACAGGCTGCGGAGGCTGAACGTTTTCAGACTGTGGGCAGCTTTTTCCGTCAACTGGGAGATCCCAGCCGCGTGAGGATCTTCTGGATCCTCTGCCATTGTGAGGAGTGCGTCATCAATCTGTCCGCCATGGTGGACATGACAAGCCCCGCGGTTTCCCATCATCTGAGATCCCTGAAGGATTGCGGTCTGATCGTGAGCCGGCGTCAGGGAAAGGAAGTTTATTACCGGGCTTCGGATACGGAACAGTGCCGGGCTCTGCATGAAATGATCGAAGAAATGATGAAGATCACCTGTCCGGAGTGATGCACAATGAATACAGAAAAGAAGGGAAACCTCATGTGGAATATGGTCTGGCCTGTTTTGCTGGTGGTATTATCCAATGCTTTCTATAATATCTGTCAGAAATCGACGCCGGAGGATGCCAGTCCTTTCGGCGCGCTGACAGTGACCTATCTGGTGGCGGCTCTGGCATCTGCGGCGTTGTTCCTGCTGACGGAAGGACCGGGAAATGCCATCGGTCAGCTGCGGAAACTGAACTGGACATCCATCGTCCTCGGGATCGTGATCATCGGACTGGAAGCGGGTTATCTTTTCCTGTACCGGGCCGGATGGAAGGTCAGTGTCGGGTCCGTGGTCTGCAATATCGCCCTGGCGGTCGTCCTGATCTTTGTGGGATGGCTCCTCTATAAAGAAACCATTACGCCGAAGCAGCTGATCGGCATCGCGGTCTGCGGTCTCGGACTGTATCTGGTATCCAAATAACGGGGGTGCTTGTTGTGCAGAAATCGGGTATCGTTTTCGGAATGCCGGCCATGATCGAAAACAGGAATGTTGAGGAAAACGCAAAACTGTGCAGCAGACTGGGGCTGCGGTTCGTCGAACTGAACATGAACCTTCCCGAATTTCAGCTGAACGGACTGAATCAAACGGATGAACTGCTGTCGATCGCGGACAGGTATGGGATCTTCTATACGATCCATCTGGATGAAAACCTGAATATCGCCGATTTCAATCCGCTGGTGAGGGAAGCTTACCTTGAAACGGTGCGCAAGACCATCCGCACAGCCAAAAAACTGAAGGCTCCGATCATCAACATGCACATGAACCACGGCATCCATATCACCCTGCCGGACAGGAAGGTCCAGCTCTATGACAGAAATTTTGATGAATACATCAACGCTTTCCGGAAATTCCGGGAAATCTGCGAAGAAAACATCGGTACCGGCGGCATCCGGATCACCGTGGAAAATACAGACGGTTTCCGCGCTTACGAGCAGAAAGCCATTGAAATGCTTCTGGAAAGTCCGGTGTTTGCCCTGACATGGGATATCGGCCATTCGAAAGCAGTCAATGAACAGGATGAACCTTTCCTGATGGAGCATGAAGCGGCTCTGGCACATTTCCACATCCACGACGGGACTGCTGTGCCGCCGAAGAACCATCTGGCTCTGGGCGACGGAACGATCGATATTGAACAGAGGCTTGCTCTCGCAGCGCGTCACGGATGCCGATGTGTGCTGGAGACCAAAACGATCCGGGCACTGGAACAGTCTGTTGAATGGCTGAATAACAGGGGATATCTCTGACGGCGGGAAAGGATCAGAAACGAAACGGAGGGGAAAGGTATGGAAAACAGGACATATATTGCCATTGACCTGAAGTCCTTTTATGCCTCCGTGGAATGTCAGGAACGCGGCCTTGATCCGCTGAACACCAACCTGGTGGTGGCGGATGCCTCCCGGACCGAAAAGACGATCTGCCTGGCGGTGACGCCGTCCCTGAAAAGCTACGGGATCCCCGGACGGGCAAGGCTCTTTGAAGTCACGGAGAAAGTACGCACGGTCAACGCGGCCAGAAAGAGCAAGGCACCGGGACAGATCTTCACCGGAAAATCCGTGTTCGCGGACGAACTGAAAGCGGATCCCGGTCTGGAACTGGATTTTGTGATCGCCCCGCCGCAGATGGCGAAATATATGGAGATCAGCACCCGGATCTTCGGGATCTATACACGGTATGTGGCACCGGAAGACATTCATGTGTATTCCGTCGACGAAGTGTTCATCGATGTGACGGGATATCTGAAGACCGCGGAAAAGAACGCCCGTGAGTTTGCCATGATGCTGATCCGCGCCGTGCTGAAGGAAACGGGAATCACGGCGACCGCCGGGATCGGGAGCAACCTGTATCTGAGCAAGATTGCCATGGATATTGAAGCAAAGCACATGCAGGCGGATGAAAACGGGGTCCGGATCGCTGAACTGGATGAACGTTCCTACCGGGAAAAACTGTGGGATCACCGGCCGCTGACCGATTTCTGGAGGGTCGGGAAGGGGATCGCCACGCGTCTGGAAGCCTCCGGTATGCGGACGATGGGTGAAGTGGCCCGGATGTCTGTTTACAATGAAGATCTGCTTTATCATCTTTTCGGCGTGAATGCGGAACTGCTGATCGATCACGCCTGGGGTTGGGAACCGTGCACCATTGCACAGATCAAGGCATACAAGCCGGAAACAAACAGTATCAGTGCCGGGCAGGTGCTCAGCTGCCCCTATGAGAGAGACAAGGGACGGCTGATCGTACGGGAAATGACTGACCTGCTGGTCCTGGATCTGGTGGAAAAGGGACTGACCACGGACCAGATGGTGCTGACGGTATGCTATGACACGGAGAATCTGAAAGATCCCGTCCGGATGAAAAACTTCAAAGGACCGGTGACGACCGACCGGTACGGACGGAAAGCTCCGAAGGATGCCCATGGCTCCGTCAGACTGAAATTCCGGACCTCCTCCACGCGGATCATTATGGAAGCAGTCACGGAACTGTATGACCGGATCGTGGAGCCGGGCATGCTTGTGAGAAGGATGTATGTGGTGGCTGCCAATGTTACGGCCGGCGGTGAATCCGGTACCGCGGGACCGGTCGAACAGCCGGAACAGTTGGATCTGTTTACAGATTATGAGGCGCTTGAAAGACAACGGGAGGCGGAGCGGGCAGCCCTGCTCCGGGAAAGACGCCGCCAGCAGGCGGTCATCGACATCCGGAACAGATTCGGGAAAAACGCGATCCTGAAAGGAATGAATTTCGAGGAAGGCGCGACCACCCGCGAACGGAACGGACAGGTCGGCGGTCACAAAGCCTGAGGAGGCAGCATGGGTAAGTACGATGATATCATTGATCTCGAACACCACCGCTCGCAAAAGCATCCGCCGATGCCAGAGGGCGACCGGGCGGCGCAGTTCGCACCTTTCGCGGCCCTGACCGGATACGGTGAAGCCATTGATGAAAGCGTGCGGATGACGGAGACGTGGACAGAACTGACGGAAGAAGAAGCACAGGAACTGGACCGGAGGCTGAAGATCCTTCTGAGATCCGGAGAAGAGGCCGGAATCACCCGCTTTGTGCCGGATGCCCGCAAAACGGGCGGAAGTTATGAAACGATCCACTGCCGGATCCGGCGGATCGAGGAAGCAGACCGCGTGATCATCACGGAAGCGGGGGAAAGGATCCCGATGGATCGCGTGAAGAGGGTGGAATGCCCTGCTTTTGACCGGGACCGGGAGTGATGGCATCGTTTTCGGCGAATTGTTGAAAATTTTCCCGAAAATTGCAAGAAAAATTAGAGGAAAATGATGTGCCTGTATCGAAAAAGACAGAGCTGAATTTCAGCGACTGTTTTTTTTTGCGGTTTTTTGACGTGTGTGTGATGTGTGTAAGGAGAGGATACTGCTTGTCTTCTAATCCGGAAATGTTTGAGGAAAAGGTCCGGGCATTGCTTGAAAACGGGAAGAGCAAAGGCTTTTTGACATACGACGAGATCATGGAACAGCTGGGAGATCTGGAACTGGATTCGGACAGAATCGAATCAGTTCTGGAGGAACTGGATGAAGTTGGGATCACTGTCATGAAAGATCAGGATAAAGCTGAAGAGAACGAAGAGGATGCCATCAGAAATGCCGAATTCGACATGGATGACGCGGCATCTGAGTTGCTCAATGATACTTTTGACGAAGTGATCGATACCAACGATTCCACCCGTATGTACCTGAAGGAGATCGGCAAGATCCCGCTGCTGACTCCCGAAGAAGAGCTGGAAGTAGCCAAGAGAGCCGCCAACGGGGATGAAAGAGCCCGTCAGCAGCTGTGCAATGCCAATCTGAGACTGGTGGTCCACATCGCGAAAAAGTATCAGGGCAGGGGATTGCATCTGCTGGATCTGATTCAGGAAGGAAATCTCGGACTGCTGAAGGCCATCGAAAAGTTTGAATACGAAAAAGGATTCAAATTTTCGACATACGCGACCTGGTGGATCCGTCAGTCCATTACCCGTTCCATCGCGGACAGGGCCAGAACGATCCGTATTCCGGTCCATATGGTGGAAAGCGCCAACAAGATGATCCGTCTCAGCAGGGAATACCTGCAGAAATACGGTCGGGATCCCTCCGCAGAGGAGATCGCGGAAATGATGGAGATCCCGGTTGCAAAAGCGAGAGATCTGATCACGCTGCTGCTGGAACCCACTTCCATGGACGCCCCTGTGGGGGATGAAAACGACTCTCATCTGGGTGATTTTATCCGCGACGAGAAAGCCGTGGATCCGGCCACCGCGACAGAAGCTTCCATGATGCATGACAAGATCATGGAAGTGCTGGATACACTGTCTCCCAGAGAGCGTGATGTGCTGGTCAGCCGTTACGGTCTCGCAGACGGTGAGGCACATACACTGGAGGAAGTGGGCATCAAGTTTGGCGTGACCCGTGAACGGATCCGCCAGATCGAAGCCAAGGCGCTACGGAAGCTGCAGCAGCCCAGCCGCTCCAGGTTGCTGAAGGAATAAGAAAGAAATACAGGAGATAAAATGGATAATCAGAAGATCGACCGTAATCCGATGGGCAGTATGCCGGTAGGCAAACTGCTGGCATCGACAGCAGTTCCCATGATGGTTTCCATGCTGGTGCAGGCGCTGTACAACATTGTTGACAGCCTGTATGTATCCCAATTGAATGTGGAAGCTCTGAATGCTGTGTCCCTGGCTTTCCCGCTCCAGACCCTGATGATCGGTTTCGGTATCGGAACCGCTGTGGGAACCAACGCCATTCTGAGCCGTTATCTGGGTGCAAAGCGCTATGAGGACGCAAACCGGAGCGCCAATACCGGCATCTTCCTTTCGGTTCTGACCTATCTGCTGTTCGCTCTGATCGGGCTTGCCTTCTCGCGGACTTTTTACGCGGTGCAGACTGACAATCAGAAGATCGTCGACTACGGAGCATCCTATTCCACGATCTGCCTGAGCCTGTCCCTGGGTTTCTTTATTCAGTCCACCTTCGAACGGATGCTGACCGCGACGGGGAAGAGCTATCTGGCGATGATCTGCCAGACGGTCGGCGCGGTAACGAATATCGTGCTGGATCCGATTTTCATTTTCAACCTGAAGATGGAAGTGGCCGGCGCCGCTGTGGCGACGGTCATCGGCCAGTTTGTCGCCGGAATTCTGGCAACAGTGCTGGTATTGAAAAAAGTCCCGGATGTCAAGCCTGAAATCAAAAAAATGAAATGGGATACTCCCATTATCAGGGAAATCTACAAGATCGGTTTCCCATCCATCGTGATGCAGTGTATCAGTTCCGTGATGAACTTCGGCATGAACCTCATCCTGATCTCCTTTACCGAGATCGCGACCGCGGTGTTCGGGGTGTATTACAAACTGCAGAGCTTCATTTTCATGCCGGTTTTCGGCCTGAATAACGGTATGGTGCCGATCATTTCATATAACTATGGTGCCAGGAAACCGGACCGTGTCTGGAAGACAGTCAAGCTGTCCATGGCGGTTTCCATAGCTATCATGACACTGGGACTGATTGCCTTTGAAGTCATTCCCGGTCCTCTGCTGTCCATGTTCAACGCGCCGGACGATATGCTTACAATCGGTTCCAAAGCACTCCGGATCATCGCGATCCATTTCCCGCTTGCCGGATTCTGCATTATTGCCGGTTCTGTGTTCCAGGCGGTCGGCAATCCCACTCACTCCGTTATTACATCGGTATGCCGTCAGCTTGTTGTGATCCTTCCTGCGGCTTATCTGTTGGGACAGCTTGGTGGACTGGACGCTGTGTGGTTCTCTTTCCCCATCGCGGAGCTGGTTTCGCTGACGCTCAGCGCGATCTTCCTGATCAAGACTGTCGGACTGGTGAAAGCCAGAATCGGTGACGGGTCAGTAACTGAAGAATGATGCGACAGCCGGAGAGTGTAAAAACTCTCCGGCTTTTTCAACGGAATCGGCTTTGCATGATTTTGCTGCTTATGCGACTCCGCGGAGATCCCGGAATGTATACAGGGTCGACCGGCAGTCAGTTTCTGTCGGATATCCCGGGGAGGTATAATTGACAACATAAGTGCCCGATGGTAACATAAAAACATGTTTTCACGATTGATCGGGAGGGATATTTATGCGGAAATGTTTTGTTGTATTCCTGGCTTTAATGATGGCTTTCATGGCTTCTTCAGCTTTCGCCGATCTGCAGACTGAAGCCGGAGAGGCTGTATTCAGCCCCGCGGCACTGGAAACCGATCTTTTCAAGGCCATCAGCGTACCGGAAGCCGCGAAAGGATTGTTTGATTCGGGTTCCACCGATACTGTGACCATCAGCGATGGCACTTTTTCGATTCAAACCGCGGACGGAATTACTCTGAACCTGAATAATGAGGAACAGCTTATCGTATTGACACAGGACTTTGGAGCCCAGATGAGCGATTTTCTCAGTATGTATGGAGAAAATGCTCCGAATATCGCCGCTCAGATGGTTGAGGGCGGTATCCATATGATCATGTATGATTACTGGACGGATACCGTATTGCTTGTCACCATTGCAGACGATGTCATTGCCACTATCGCCGGAGATATGAACAATCTGACCGACAGCGATATCCTGTATGCGAGCAAATACTTCGGAGAAGGTCTGGATTGCAAGGATGGAATGCAGGCCCAGACATACAACGATACCAAATGGGTGTCCGGGAATGACGGTAAAGGCATTTTTAATGTCACTATCAAAAACGGTAAAGTAATCATTGTGGAGACAGATCATTATTCACAGGAAGCAGCCGACTGCTGCGACGCGGTTTTGAAATGCCTGACGATCAATTGATCCGGAGAGTCATGGCTGAAGAAGAGACTTGTGGCACACGAGTCTCTTCTTTCCATATTGAACATCATGCGTCACCGGGTGTGAAAGGAAGATATTATGAAGCGTTTCTGGTGTATGTTACTGATCGCTGCCCTGTGTCTGACAACAATTAATGTGTCTGCAGCCGAAGAGGAAAAAGAACTGACGATCATGATCTACCTTTGCGGGAGCAATCTTGAATCCGACGGGGGCCGCGCGAGTGTTGATCTGCGTTCCATCCTCGGTTCCCAGTACAATACAGGGAAATACAATATTATCGCTCTGCTGGGCGGATCCAAAAAATGGAGAACCGGATACGATCCGGACTTATTGACCACAGTGGAACTCACGGGGAAAAAGCCGGTCACCCTGAAAACTGACTCCGTGGCCAATATGGGAGATCCGGATACATTGTCAGCATTTCTCGAATGGGGCTATACGAATTATCCCGCCGGAGACTACGCGCTGATCATGTGGGATCATGGCGGCGGACCCAATACCGGGGTATGCCTTGATCAAATCTATGATGACACACTGAAACTGGATGAAATCACAACGGCCCTGCAAAACAGCCCGTTCGCCGACAGAAAACTGAAATGGATCGGTTTTGACGCCTGCCTGATGTGCTCGGTGGAAGTGGCTGACAGCCTGACACCGTATGCTTCCTATATGTTTGCTTCCGAAGAGATCACCTTTGGCTCAGACTATAATTTCCTCTTCGGTATGGAAAACGATCCTGACACGCCTGCTACCGGAATCCGTCTGGCAGATTCGACGATCGCCTTGTTTTCCGATACCGAGGATTCATCCACGAAGGCCAATCCGGATCTGACCATGGCTGTGATCGATCTGAGCAGGATCGGTGAAGTCAGGACGAATATGAATGATTTCTTCACGGATATCTGTGACGTCATGAGTATTGACGATTTTCCGGATCTTTCCAGGAACCGTGATGAAGTACGGGGATTCGGCCGTCAGGATACAACCTTCAATGATCCGGATCTGGCGGATCTTGGCGGACTTGTGACAGCATACGCGCATTACTCTCCCGATAAAGCCGCACGGCTGATGGACAGCATCGATGCCGCCGTTGTCTATCATGTCGGTGAAGCAGGGGATGACAGCGGATTGTCCGTCTATCATCCGTACTATAACAAGAATGATATCGACCGGAATATGTCAACATATTCATTCATGGGCGGCTATCAGGATTATATCGCGAAATTCAGTTCCCTCCTGACAGGGAAGCCCGCAGAGTCCTATACGGATCTTTCGACAGACCGCGGCAATGCCGACCGTGACAAACGCACCCTGTTTTCTCTGAAACTGTCAGAAAAGCAGGTCAATTGGTTCAAGAATGCTGCTCTGTATGTGCTTGAAAAAGATCATAACGGTCACTGGCATTTCGTTTTCAGCACCCGTAAGGCCGGGATGAATGAAAACGGCATGCTTACCGCTTCCTTCGGCGGGACCGCATTGTATGCCGTGAACGATCATGATGAACCGCTGACTCTGTCTCTTTATTATCTGCTGATGGAGGATGGCAGTTATCATGTGCCGGCAAAAGCAGTGAAACACGATCCGGAAGGCGATATCGTCATGGATGTGATCCTGCTTTGTACTGAAAACGGGAAAGTATTGACTCCGGAAGGTATTCTGACCAAAGCGGAAGATGAAACGCTGTTTACGCAGAGGACAGGATGGGAACTGGCTGACTTTGATGAACTGATCTTCAGCCGGGACAGTAAATCAGAGACTCGGACAGAAGACCGGCTGCTGCCTTATGAGGACTGGGAACAAAACGGTGAGATCCTGACCTGGACCGTTCCTGCCGATGACGTACAATTGCGCCTCCTGAACGATACAATTGACGAGACCGACCTGTACGCGACCTTCCAGGTGACGGATGTTCAGAACAATGTATACAGCAGCACTCCCGCGGTCGTAAAGGCGTCCGCGTCTGAAGTGACCGAGATCCGGACCGAATATGATGACGCCAATCTGATCCTGATCAACGAAATGACCATTGTTCCCGGGGATAACGGGATCCGGGTCAATCTGAAGATCAGAAATCTGACTGACCGCGAAGCTTTGGTTCATATGAGCAATGTGGTGCTGAACGGGAGTACCGCACTGGATGACCTGGAAGCATGGGGAATCGGTTCGGGTGAAAATGAAGGATTAATGCCGGAAGAAGAACAGAATGTTTCCCTGCTGATCCCTGCTGATCAGCTGACCGGAATGGATTCGATCAGGGAAATCACTTTTGACCTGAACATTCTGGAAGCAGCCGATGAAAGCAATATCGGAACGGTTCCGGTGACCCTGACCCTGAACATAGATATGGAAGGAAAGTGATTTGATGAGATTGCGGTCTGCCATATTATCGTTACTCATGGCTGCAGTCATGATCTTCTGCGTGACGATGAACACTCTGGCTTCATCGGAAAATGAGATCTGTGTAATGATCTATATGTGCGGCAGCAATCTTGAAAGCGAATACGGTGCCGCGACCTCCGATCTTGAGGAGATCCTGTCTGCCGGCTTTGATACAGACCGGGTGCATGTCCTGATCATGGCCGGAGGTTCAGCTTCGTGGAATATGGGCTTTGACCCGTCACAACTGTCTGTGCTGGAAGTCGGAAAGCGCGGACTGAAAACCATATGGACAGACGAGGCTTCCAATATGGGAGACAGCAGTTCCCTGAAGCAACTGCTGGATATCACCAAAGAAAAATATCCTTATTGCACCAAAGCCCTGATCCTCTGGGATCACGGCGGCGGCCCGATGAACGGCGTGTGCTATGACGAACTGTATAAACCGGATACGCTGAGTATTGCGGAGATTGCCGAAGCGCTGGACGGATATGGGAAGCTTTCCTGGATCGGCTTTGACGCCTGCCTGATGGGGTCTGTCGAGGTGGCGCAGGATCTGGCCCGTTATGCCGACTATATGATCGCTTCACAGGAAAAAGAACCGGAAAGCGGCTGGAACTACAGCTTTCTGAACGGGCTGGAAAATGACGCCAACGGCGGGGAAACCGGGAAAAGGATCATCGATGCCTTTTTTGACGTCAATGCCGATACCACGGAGCCGATTACACTGTCATGCATCCGGCTTGGAAGCATATCCCGGCTGACAACCGATATGGATCATCTGTTCCTGACTTTGAGCAGGAAGCTTACTCCCGAGGCGTTCCCGGCTTATTCCAAAGCCAGAAGTACCACGGTTTCATACGGACGCGCACTCTATGATCCCTCAGAGGATTATGATCTGGCGGATATGGGCAGTCTGGCCGGTTCTTTCGCGGAAATGGAGCCGGAGCTTGCAGATACATTGCAGAACGATCTGGATCTGGCGGTGGTATATCACAGAAGCAATATTGAAGGGGCGACGGGACTTTCCGTTTATCATCCGTTCTACAATAAAAAGAGCAATACCGACTGGCGGAAGGAATACCGGACAGACACTCATTCCGCGGGTTACAGTGCTTATCTGACGGACTTTACAAAGGTCCTGCTCGGAGAAGAACTGGCGTCATGGCGAAACCTTGTAACACGGGAAGTCTCCTGTGAAAACGGAACCAATGTGTTCTCCCTTCAGCTGACTCCCGAACAGGTTTCCCAACTGTCGGATGCTACCCTTCTGCTTCTGCTGCGTGATACCTTCAATGGGCATTCATATTATATGATCGTTTATGAAACAAATGAGGTATCTCTGGATGAAACGGGTCTGCTGACTGCTGCCTATAACCATGAGGCCCTGTATGCTGTCAACGATGCCGGAGAAATTATGCTGGGGCCGATTGATTACCGGGTGACTGACAATGGAGACATGATCATCGGTACGATGTATGAGGATCAGGCAAGTCTGCTCGGTAATTTCATGCAGGTCCTTTATACCTGCAGACGCGATCCCGACAGTAATCAGGTCTCAATCATCTCGGCATCGGTTTACGACGATGTGCTCGGAGGATATACAAGCCGTGTCCCGGTACAGGAGATCCTTGAAACGAGGACTTTCACCGATATCATTTTCATTCAGAACGATATTCAGCCAACATGGAACGGATCCGAACTGATCGGGTGCAGGGAATGGAATGACGACCGGACGATGTTTTCCGGTTATCAGATGGATCTGCCTGCCGACTGGCACCTTGAGTTCCGCGAACAGACCGGTACCAATGATATCCTGGCGGCATTTCAACTGACAGATGTACAGAATAATGTATACAGCTCGGTGCCTCAAAAAATCACGGTACCGGAAATGGTCACTGTTACGGAAGAACCCATGGATACCTCTATGGGACATCTGTCTGCGGAGTTTGAGATATGGAAAAAGACGAGGTATGTCAAAAACGCGGTGACTGTCACCAACACGACTGATCACGGGACTTCATATGTTCTTGACCAGTTTGTCCTGAATGGCAACAGATATCTGTCCAATTGTTCGAAAACGATATATGGCGTCAAACCAGGGGAAACAGTGAACGACTATTTTTCCTTTTCAAACACGGATCTTCTTGAACTGGATGAAATCAGGACCATCGATTGCCGGCTGACAGAAACAAACGGCGATGATTATTCCGAAACAGTTGAGAGTTATCTGCATTTTGACATTCATACCTGTCTTGAAGAAGAGCCGGAGCGCAGCCCGCTTACGGTTACGGATGATCATGGGAACTTATGGGAACTGAAGGAATATCACGAAGAGAATAACGGGAACTACTTACTCACATTTCTTGTGACCAATGAGGGTACGAAAACACTGCCGGTCATGATTCGGAACGTTATGATCAACGACATTGTTTTCGACGTACATACGGAGACAGACATGAAACTGACACCAGGATGCTCCACTGTCATTTCTGCCGAATCCGAAAACCGCATTTTTCAGAGTCTTTTGGATCGGGATCATTTTGATGATTATTATCTCGCGGTCAATGACATACTGAGTGACTACGGTGTTAACGGGATACAGTCCTTTTCTGTAATCAACCAGGACCAGACGATCACCTGGGAGCTTCCGGAAAGCATACCATATGTCAGCCGCTATGAACCTGCGACCTCCGACACGATCAAAGTGATTGACGACCCGCTGCTGAAGGGTGAGCTTTGCGCGGCCGAAACGGTACTCTCATCAGAATCCGACTGCCTGCTGCTGCGATGCCGGTTTACCAACCTTTCCGACACCTCCCGGCAGATCGTGTTTACCGGCGAGCTCAACGGCATCGCGGCTAAAACCGGCGACAGTCAATATTCATATGAAACCTATACCGTTTTCACGATCCCGGCGAAAAGCAGACAGATCGTGCTGCTGAAACTCAACGGCCCCATGAATGCAGAACCGCTTGAAAATTTCACCATGTGTTTTTCCACTGCCGAAGCGGAGAACGAAAGCAGGCTGACTCTTTCTTCACCTGCAGGTTTCCGGACAGATTCCTGTGTCCTGAATATCAGGGATATTCAAGGCAGGACCTCCCGGGAAACCGGGGAACAGCTGCTGAATCCGGAACTGATCCTGTGTGAAGAAAATGAATGGCCGATCCGCCACTGGGAAACACATTTTGCTAAAGATGAACCGGACGGAGTGTCCGGTGTGACATTCAACATGTCGACCAGTGCGACCGGATATGAAGGGACAGAACACATTTCACCGCTTGTCGCCATTGATGGCGAAAGAACAGACAACGGACAGTTTACGGCTGAATCCGTTGATCTCGCAGTCGTTCCGGAAATGAACGGGCAACTTTTCACACCGATCATTCCGACAACGAACGCAAACGGATGGACATCCGCGCCTGAAGGCTATACAGAAATGAAAATTTCCGCGTTCCCTATAGAAGGCAGTGAACTGGTTTTTGTTGATCGGAATGGTGCCGAATGGGGATTATCCATGACAATTTATGTTCATCCCGGGTCAGGGGACATCATGATTGATAAATATGTGCTGGAAAATAAGGAGTCCTTCAGGGAAGAAGCCACGATCCGGGTGAATGATCTTGTACGGATGGAATCAGACATCCATATGTGGTGGGCGGATAGCGAAGGAGTTCATGAAGATAAGCAGATCATGAGCACCGATGTTACCGGGCCGCTGATTTTACATATCGTTCCGGTTACGGAACTCGATCTGCCGCTGTATACCGGTTATACCTGCTACTGAAGCCTTGCCTGCGGAGCGCACGGCCCGCTTTTCAGATTATTATTCATTGCCTGAAAAAAGACTGGAGAACCTGTTCACACAGATTCTCCGGCTTCTTTATTATTTTCTGTATGGGGAATCGAAATGCTTTTCCGCTTTCCTGACCGCGTCCTCGAGCGTCATTCCGGCGAAATTCTGCGCGCCAAGGAAACGCCCCGACTTTCTGTCATCCATGAAAGCACCCACGACAATGCCGGGAATGGCGGTTTCGGGCGCGTTCGGCGCGTTGGGACCGCCGAGGTCTGTACGGCACCAGCCGGGATCTGTCAGATTAATCATCACATTCGTGCCTTCCACAGTACTTCCAAGGTCAATGGTGATCTTGTCCAACGCAGCCTTGGAAGCGGAGTAGCCGGCCTGCTGGGGCTCCAGCGCGATGCCGCTGGTCGTGTTCAGGATCCGGCCAAACCCGTTACGGATCATTTCAGGCATGAAATGATAGCAGATCATTGCGGGAGCAATGGTGTTGATCAGGAAGCTTTCCGTATAGTCCCGCACCGGTGTGTCGAAGTATTCCGTCCGGTAGGCAATCTGCAGACCGGCATTGTTCAGAATGATCTCCACGTTGACACCCAGCGCGTCGATTTCCCGAAGCATTTGCTGAACAGCCTCCGGATCGTTCAGCTCCGCCGCGACACCGAAAGCTTCGACCCCTTCCGCCCGGACTTCACCCAGCACTTTTTCGAGGTGTTCCTGTGTCCTGGCGTGCAGGATCAGGTTACAGCCCCGCGAAGCCATGAATTTCGCGGACAGATAGCCGATCCCGCGGCTCGCGCCAGTAATCAGTGCCCATTTTCCCTTAACATCAACCATATTGGTTTCCTCCCATGAAATGCTGTCTGTCAGATCCGGGCAGCAATTTTGTATATGTTGGCAACATCTTCCGCGTTCAGGGGCATGAAGCCACCACGGATGGAATCTCCGATTCCCAACTTGTCCACCAGAACCGGGATGTCCGCCGGATCAGCGCCCAGCTCCGCAAAAGTGGTGGGCATGCCGATACTCTTCAGGAACGCCCGGAAGGCCCGGATCCCTTTCATGGCGGTTTCTTCCGGGTCTTCAAAATTCATTTCGACACCCCAGACCCGGGTGGCCATCTGACAGAACCGCATGACATCATGCTGATGGACATACTCCATCCAGGCGGGCATGACGACCGCCAGACCGGCGCCGTGCGCGCAATCGTAGAGGCCGGAAAGTTCATGCTCAAGCGCGTGGGAATTCCAGTCCTGGCTTCTGCCGCAGCCGACCAGATCATTATGGGCGACGGTACCTGCCCACATGATGTTGGCGCGGGCATCATAATCATTCGGGTCAGCCATGACAACGGGAGCTTCCTGAATCATGGTCAGCAGCAGACCTTCACACAGACGGTCGGTGCATTCCACTTCACGGGTATTCGTGAAATAACGCTCAAAAATATGAGCCATGATATCGGTGATCCCGCAGGCTGTCTGATATGGCGGAAGCGTGCAGGTCAGAGCCGGATTCAGAATGGAAAAACGGGGACGGACCAGATCGCTCCCGATATCTCGCTTCAGCATGCCGTCTTCCTTGGTGACCACACTGGCACCGGAACCTTCCGAGCCGGCGGCCGCGATGGTCAGGATCACGCCGATGGGCAGGGCGGCGCGGACCGGCTGACTATGGGTGTACAGATCCCAAAAATCGCCGTCATAGCAGACGCCGGCCGCAATGCCTTTGGACGAGTCGATGACCGAGCCGCCGCCTACCGCGAGAATGAAGTCTACTTTCTCAGCCCGGCAGAGTTCAATCCCACGGTAGATCAGGGTATCCCGCGGATTGGGCTGAACACCGCCCAGAGTGATGTATTCAAGACCGGCAGCTTCCACGGAACGGATGACACGGTCCAGCAGACCGCTGCGCACGGCGGAGCCGGATCCGTAATGGATCAGTACTTTGGAGGCACCGTATTTGACAGCCAGTTCTCCGGCTTTCTTTTCAGTTTCGTTACCGAAAACGAACTCGGTTGGAGAGTGAAAAACAAAAGAATCCATAATGTTCCTCCTGTATTAAGAATGATTGATTTCTGCAAGGCAGAACAGTGCTGCCGCACCGGAAACGGGTTTTTTCCGGTAAAAATCCACAATTATCATAGCTTTTTTTTGAGCTTTATGGTATAAAAGAACTGGATGAAAGTTGCAAAAATCTGCATGACCGGGCAGTGGCAGACAGGATCCCGGCTTCATGAGAACGGCGCGGCATGAGAGCTTTCAGGCAACAGAAGAACGAGGTGAATGATCATGAACAGTTTCTATGAGCAGGGAGACCTGATCAACAGACCGTTTGAATGTTTCTATTTTGATACCAGGACCAAACCGTTTCCGATCCGACCTCATTTTCATTACTATATGGAGATCATCCTGATGCTGGAAGGCAAAGCCAGCATGCACAGCAACGGACGAGCCTATACCGTGGGCGAGGGTGAAATGATCATTTTCCATCCCAATGCCGTTCATTCCATTTACAGCGCGGACGGGAAACCGCTCAATTATGCTGTATTCAAGCTGGATATCAGCCGGATCGACATGAGCTCCGAATATTCGCCCAAAGTGCGGAGCATCTGTAGAAAACTGGAGCAGGAACGGACGGATATCGTGATCCCGACATCGGAAGTTCCCGACCTGAAATGCGGGGTCATCTTTGATATTTGTATCCGTGAAGTACAGGAGAGGAAATACGGGTATGACCAGGTGATCCGTTCAATGATCTCCCTGCTCATGACGGGGATCCTCCGCTATTATATGAAGAAAGGATTCTCTGTCGATTCGGAGACATTTGCCCTGGACAGCCGCTATGATATCTTCTGTATCACCGAATACATCCTGGAGGAGATCGGAAACGGGATCAGGGTGGAGAATGTTGCCGCGAAGTGCAATATGAGTTATTCCGGGTTTGCCAGAAAATTCAAGGAAATCTACGGTATGACCTGTAAGGAATACATCGAGGAAGCACAGATCGGGAAGGTGGAGGAACTTCTGAACTACACGGATTTCGACCTGACCTACATTGCGCAGGAATGCGGATATTCCGACTGCTCGCATCTGATCAACAGCTTCAAACGAAGCAGGGGCATCACCCCGGCAAAATACAGAGAACGCGGAAAATCGCACATCAGGGGATAAGGAGGCCGGGACACTTGAAGAGGATACGGCTGTTTTTACTGCTGATACTCTGGTTGGCTCTGATCATGCCCGGACAGGCGGAAGAGGATATGCTGACCGTGAACGCTCCCAAAGGGACCGTCAAGGGATTCATCGGGACACAGTTCACGGTGACTGCTCCCGCGGACGGGATGATGGAGATCATGATCGGAGAGGGAGAAAACATCTGGCGGAGGATCAGAACCGAAGTCGGTACCGGAGAAAATATGATTCCGTGGGACGGACTCGGTGAGAACCGGGAGCTTCTGCGGAACGGGCAGTACACTGTGAATGTCACACTGGCCGTGACTGACGGCCCGGAATATACGGCAAGCTGCGAAGTGACGGTAAAGGGGACCGCGTCCGGGCTGAGATATGCCCTGCCGTCCTGTGATACCCTGTATACGGACGGCGGCGAAAAATGGTTCATGGAATACTGTCTCGCGGGTTCCGGGACTTTTGTGATGGAAGTGCAGGACGGGAATGAAACGGTATACAGCACTGCCGTCCGGGTGCCGGACAACAAATGCTATGCACGGACCTGGGACGGAACAGACATGAACGGACAGCCGCTGAAGCCCGGAACATATACGGTCATATGCCGGTCCGAAGCGTTTCCGGAGGATGTTATCCTTTCAGAACTGACTGTACAGGAGCATGCTGAAACGGTTCCCGTAACGGTGACGGGAAACGTGATGCCTGACAGGACCATGACCGATGAAGAGATCTGGCAGTACATGATGATGCCGTCAGTGGTGTCGACCGAAGGGATCCTGGGACATCAGGGAGTGTATGACCGGCCTTCGAAGGACGGGAAGGTGCTGGGCACATTGCACGGCCAGTCACAGGGAATGGAAGTCCTGGAGATCCGGGAGGACGGCTGGGCACTGATCCGGGCCTGGACACATGAGGACGGTGCCCGGATTACGGGCTACGTTCCCGCGGACAAACTGACGGTCGTTCATCCGAACCGACGGTACGGACTGCTGGTGGATAAGCGGGAACAGACACTGACCCTGTATGAAGCCGGAAAAGCGGTTGCCGTGATCCCGGTGTCCACCGGTCTGGTGACCAAAGACAAACTGATCCGGGAAACCGCGGCCGGGACCTTCCTGACAGACGAGCATGAAGCCGGTTTCAGTTCTGAAGGTTATCAGTATGACTATCCGCTCCGGTATGACGGCGGTAATCTGCTGCACCAGATCGGTTACAGGATGAAGAATCAGCGGAAGGTCTTTACCGATCAGATTGTCCATCTGGGAGAAAAAGCATCTCATGGCTGCGTCCGTCTCCCGATGGAGCCGGATCCGGAGAACGGACTGAACGCCTATTGGTTCTGGACTCACCTTCCTTTCCGGACCCGGGTGATCATTCTGGATGATCCGAAAGAAAGGATCGCCGAAGCCGAACTTTACGCCGGCGAGCATGTTTCTGACAGACTGGCGCTTCGCCTGATGGCGACGCTTTCCGGGGAACCACAGGAATATCATACGCCGGGATCCGGAGAAACAGAGATCACGATCACGGTCGGCGGCGACGCGGTCCTGGGGACCCGGAAGGAATGGCGGAAGGACGATGACGCGTTTCCGGCATACATTCTGAAATACGGTTATGATTATCCTTTCAGCGGGCTGAAGGAGATCTTTGAAAACGATGATATGACCTTCATCAATCTGGAGTGTACACTCAAGAACAACGATGAAGGCGAAAAAAGCGGGAAACTGTACCGCTTCAGGGGACCGACAGAATATACGGAGATCCTGAAAGCCTGCAGTATTGAGCAGGTCAATATCGCCAACAATCATTTCGTGGATTATCAGGAGAAAGGAAAGGTGTCCACGAAGAATGCCCTGCGGGAAGCCGGCATCCCGTTCAGCGGATATTCACAGCTTTATGTCTGGGACGTGAAAGGTCACAGGATCGGGTTCGCCGGTGTCCGGGAGCAGATCTACAATCAGCGTCCGGAGATCATCGCCGAAGAAACCAGAAAGCTTCGCGATCAGGGCTGTGAGGTCGTGATCTACAGCTGCCACTGGGGAACCGAATACAGCCCGGAACATAACGAAAAACAGATCGAAATGGCTTCCGCCTGCGCCTATGCCGGAGTGGATATCGTGATCGGAACTCATCCGCACGTGGTCCAGGGAGTGGACCGGATCGGGGATACTGTGGTCCTGTGGAGCATGGGCAATCTGTGCTTCGGCGGCACCAAGGAACTGACGACCTATGACGCGACCCTGGCACAGCTGGGACTGATCTTTGATGAAAACGGTTATCAGGGAGTCAACCTCAGCCTGATCCCGATCCTGACCAGCAGTCAGGCATCAGAGAAGATCAACGATTATTGCCCGGTGCCCGCGGAGGGAGAAGACCGGGAGCGGATCCTGGAACTGATACGGACAGACTCCGCGTACGATCCGGGAGAAGGCCGGTATTTCCCCGTGGGAAAGTAACGGTGAACAGAACGTAAATGGTTGAAAAAACAAAGTGATTCATGTATACTTGTCTGCTGGAACCCATACCAATTGAAACTGATCTGGAGGAATATAAAAATGATTGCCTGGAAAAATCTGGACACCCTGAAAGCATTCAAAGACATGTCGGAAGACCGTGTCGTTTCCCTGAAGGAAGTTATGGGCGGCGAAGCCGGAGCGGAACGCGTACAGAAGTACAGCATCCCCATGGCAGCCGGTCTGAATTACAACTATGCCGCCAAACAGGTGGATGATGAGATCCTGCAGCAGCTGAAGGCTCTGGCGGAAGAAGCACAGCTGGCTGAAAAGTTTGAAGCACTGTATAACGGTGAAGTGATCAATACCGGTGAAAAACGGATGGTCCTGCATCACATGACCCGCGGACAGCTGGGAAATGCTGTGACAGCAGACGGTACCGACAAGCGTGAGTTTTACCTGAAGGAACAGCAGCGCATTGCCGAATTCGCCCGTAAAGTCCATAATGGCGAACTGACCAATGAAAAGGGAGAAAAGTTCACCACGGCAGTCCAGATCGGTATCGGCGGAAGCGACCTCGGCCCCCGCGCGATGTATCTGGCACTGGAAAACTGGACCAAAAAGAACGGAACATTCAAAATGGATGCCCGCTTCATCAGCAATGTCGATCCGGACGATGCCGCGGCAGTGCTGAACGGCGTGGATGTTTCCAGATGCATCTTTATCCTTGTTTCCAAATCCGGAACCACGCTGGAGACTCTGACCAATGAATCCTTTGTGAAGGACGCACTGAAGAACGCGGGTCTGGATGCTTCCAGGCATATGATCGCCGTGACCAGCGAGACTTCTCCGCTGGCCAAGAGTTCAGACTATCTTGAAGCCTTCTTTATGGATGACTACATCGGCGGCCGTTATTCCTCCACCTCCGGTGTCGGCGGAGCCGTGCTGAGCCTGGCCTTCGGACCGGAGATCTTTGACCGCTTCCTGGAGGGCGCCGCAGAGGAAGATCAGCTGGCGACAGAAAAGGATCCCCTGAAGAATCCCGATATGCTGGATGCCCTGATCGGTGTCTATGAAAGAAATATCCTGGGCTATCAGGCTACCGCTGTCCTGCCTTATTCCCAGGCCTTGAACCGCTTCCCGGCCCATCTCCAGCAGCTGGATATGGAATCCAACGGTAAATCCGTCAATCGCTTCGGCGAACCTCTGGATTATGTGACCGGGCCGGTGATCTTCGGTGAACCCGGAACCAACGGACAGCATTCCTTCTATCAGCTCCTGCATCAGGGAACCGATGTGATCCCGCTGCAGTTCGTCGGCTTCCGTGCCAGCCAGATCGGGACGGATGTCATGATCCAGGGAAGCACCAGCCAGCAGAAGCTCTGCGCGAACGTGGCTGCCCAGATCATGGCTTTTGCCTGCGGCAAGGCGGATGAAAACATGAACAAGAATTTCGAAGGAGAACGTCCTTCCAGCATCATTATCGGTCAGCAACTGACCCCTGAAGCTCTGGGCGCGCTTCTGGCTCACTTTGAAAACAAAGTGATGTTCCAGGGCTTCGTCTGGAATGTGAACAGTTTCGATCAGGAAGGCGTCCAGCTGGGCAAAGTTCTGGCCAAGCGTGTTCTGGCACATGAAACTGACGGTGCTCTGAAAGCCTACAGCGATCTGCTGAATATCTGAACCGCGCAGGGAAGCATTCAACTGCCTGATCCGTTTGATAAGTGACGGTATCAGCCGATTCTCTGAACGGAGGTAATCATATGCGTGTCAGAACGATCCTGAGTATACTGGTTGCCCTGCTTTTGCTTGGCACGGTCATGACTGCGGGCGCGGAACAGATCCGGGATGATGATATGTTCGGACAGATCCTGGGGATCCCGTTTGATGCCGCGGATCTGAACAACGGAAATGTCATCATGAGTATTGCCGACGGAAATATCGGCGAGGTCAGTTATGATCTGCAGAACGTAAACGGAGGGAATTCACGCTGGACGATCCGTTTCACCCGTAATCAGGGCTATGCTTCGGCGGGAATTCTCAGCGGGATCCCGGAAAGCGAGATGTCCTATCCGACGGAACTTTCCGCCGGGCTGAACTGGCGTGTGACTTCCGATGGCAGGAACCTGTATTTCTGGAACCGGGGCACGAGCTGCTTCTGTCTGGTGATTACCGGTCCCTACAGTAATATGCAGTTCTCTGAGCAAATGGATCAGATCATGGAAGCATGTGAATAAAGAAGAGTGTCTCACAAATGTGAGACACTCTTTTTTACCAGAGCGGCGGAACATGCGGGCAGGCCATTTTCTTTCTGGCGGCGCGGAGCTCCACATAGCAGCCGCACTCACCGCAGGTGCCGCGATTCAGGGAAGGACAGGACCGGCAAAGATCCAGCCTTTTTTTGTATATATCCGGATCCGCGCGATCTTCATCCGGGATCTGTGCAATGCGTTCCCGCAGGATCTCCGCCAGTGCTTTTTCGTCCGGAAGATCCTGCAGGAGACATTTCAGACAGGGTTTGCGCGGGGACTCTGTCGGGACGGTACTCATGACAGGGTGATCTCCGCTACGGAGCAGGCGGGCAGAGTGACCGTGATCTGTTCGCCGACGGAGATGCCGGTGAGAGGTTCCACATGCAGAGGCGCGTTGTCAAAGTCATTGTACTGACTCATGGAACCGGTGAGGATACGGCCTTCGGCGGAAATGATCTTCCGTCCGGTGACTTCAAAGGTGACTGTCCGGGGCGCGTCCGGGTCCACGTTGGCAACGGTCACGGTCAGCTTTCCATCCTTTTCGGAGGCGGAAGCGGTCAGGGACGGGACTGTCATTTCACCGTTTCCGACGGTATCGGTATCCACAAAACAGTCGACTTCCTTCGCGTCCATATGCTTCTGGAAAAGGTCGAACACGTAATAGGTGGGGGTCAGGACCATCTTTTCACCCTCGGTCAGGATGATGGACTGAAGGACATTGACGGTCTGGGCGATGTTGGCCATATAGATGCGGTCACAGTGACGGTTGAAGATATTCAGGATCGTGGCGGCGGTCATGGCGTCCCGCATGGTGTTCTGCTGATACAGGAAACCGGGATTGGTGCCGGGCTCGACATCAAACCAGTTGCCCCATTCGTCCACGATCAGACCGATCCGTTTTTCCGGGTCGTAGCGGTTCATGATGTCGATGTTCAGGGTGACTTTCCGGTCCATATCGGCGGCCTTTGACATGGAATCAAAGTACTCTTCCTTTGTGAATTCGGTGGCGGAGCCTTTATGATTCCAGTCAGTACCGAGAACCGTATAGCTGTGCATGGAAAGACCGTCCATACAGAAAGCGGCATTCTTCATCATGGTTTCTGTCCATACGGTGTCTGTGTCAGACGGACCGCAGGCGATCTTATACAGCTTATTCTGACCGTACTGACGGCAAAAACACTGATAACGGCGGTACTGATCGGCATAGAACTCCGGACGCATATTTCCGCCACAACCCCAGTTCTCATTACCGACCGCGAAGAACTTCAGATTCCACGGATCTTTTCGGCCGTTTTTCCAACGCTCGCGGACCACGGAGGAATCCCCGTCGGAATTCATGTATTCGATCCATTCGGACATTTCCCGGATAGTCCCGCTGCCGACATTTCCGTTGACATAGGGCTCGCAGCCGACCTGGCGGCAGAGCTCCATGAATTCATGAGTACCGAAGGAATTGTCTTCAACGACTCCTCCCCAGTTGGTATTGACCATGCGCTTGCGTTGTTCCTGGGGACCGATGCCGTCCTGCCAGTGGTATTCATCCGCGAAACAACCGCCGGGCCAGCGCAGGACCGGCAGATGAATGGCACGCATGGCGGAAACGACGTCCTTGCGGATCCCGTTCTCATTGGGGATCGGGCTGTCCTTGCCCACAAAGATCCCGCCATAGATACAGCGGCCGAGATGCTCGGAAAAATGACCATAGATATATTTTGAGATCGTGCCCGCACTCCGGCGGGGGTTAAGAATAATTGTTGACATGTGAAATGCCTCCTGTATGCAGTTGCTTTTTCTGTCATTATACACTGGAATCGTTCAATGTACAATATGACGAAAAAACGGAACAGATTTGCCTCTTGCCACCCGGTACGGGATGTGATATAAATCTGCTGTTATTCCGGAAAGGAAGTGATGGAAATGGCGCGCAGCACAGTCAGGGATCTGACGGAGGGCAGGCCGTTCCGGCTGGTGGTCGCCTTCGCGATGCCTCTGTTGTTCGGTGTCCTTTTCCAACAGCTGTACAGTTTTGTGGACACCGCTATTGTAGGACGGACACTTGGCGCCGAAAAACTGGGCGCGGTCGGCTCCACCGGTTCCATCAATTTTCTGATCCTCGGTTTCTGCATGGGGATCTGCTCCGGGTTTGCCATCCCGGTGGCTCAGAGCTTCGGCGCGAAAGATTATTCGGAAATGCGCCGGTATGTGGTACACGCTGCAAAACTGTGCGCGGTGATCGGTGTCCTGCTGGGAGTCACTACAGCGCTGCTGTGTCCGATGATCCTGAGATGGATGAATACACCTCCGGAAATCATTGAGGACGCGACTGCCTATATCCGTATCATTTTTGCCGCGATACCGGTCACGATGCTGTATAATATGACGGCGGGTATCCTGCGTTCTCTCGGGGACAGCAAAACACCGGTCATTTTTCTGATCATTGCCGCACTGCTGAATGTGGCACTGGATCTGGCCTTCATCTTGTGGTTCGGGATGGGCGTGGCCGGAGCAGCCTGGGCAACGGCGATCAGCCAGCTTTGTTCGGGGATCGGTTGTCTGCTGTTCCTGATGAAACGATTCACGATCCTGAAGACAGAACCGGAAGAGAAAAAATGGAACGGGCGTTTTGCCGGTCGGCTGCTGGGGATCGGTGTTCCTATGGGACTTCAGTTTTCCATAACCGCCATTGGCGCCGTGATCCTTCAGACCTCCGTGAACGGGCTTGGAACTGTCGCGGTCGCGGCAGTGACTGCCGGCGGAAAGCTGAGCATGTTCTTTACCTGTATCTACGACGCCCTCTCATCCACCATGGCAACCTTTGCCGGACAGAATGTCGGCGCGAAAAAACTGGACAGGATCAATGAAGGACTGAAAGCGGCCGCCATTATCGGATCGGTGTATTCCATACTGGCGACAATTGTGTTATGGTTATTCGGGAAGCAGCTGACCGGTTTGTTTGTGGACGCGAAGGACGCGGCTGTGATCGACAAGGCGTATCAGTATCTGCAGGCGAACAGCATTTTGTATATCCCACTGCTGTTTGTCAATATCGTCCGGCTGACTGTTCAGGGAATGGGCTTCACCCGGGTGGCGATGATCGCGGGACTGTTTGAAATGGTGGCCCGGTCCTTTGTGGGTCTGGTCCTGGTCCCGGTCTTCGGCTACGATGCCGCCTGCTTTGCCAATCCCGCGGCGTGGGTGGCCGCGGACCTGTTCCTGTTCCCATGCTATTTTGCCACGATGAAACGGCTCCGGATCCGCTTCGGACAATATCCGTACAAGGAGAAATGACTTATGGAAAGAAAGATTGCTTCCTTTACGATCAATCACGACACGCTGACGCCGGGAATGTATATTTCCCGTATTGACGGAGACTGCATTACCTACGATCTGCGGCTCAAGTACCCCAACCGGGGAGACTATCTGGATCCCAAGGGAATGCATACCCTGGAGCATCTGATTGCCACCGCGGTGCGTTTCAGCAAGAGGGGAAACGAAGTCATCTACTTCGGTCCTATGGGATGCCGGACAGGATTCTATCTCGTCCTCCGGGACAGCATCACTCCGGCGGACGCGGTGAAACTGGTCCGGGAGGCTTTTGAGTATGCCGCTGCTTTTGAAGGCGGGATCCCCGGAGCCAGCCGGAAAGAATGCGGCAACTGGCTGGAACATGACGCTGACAATGCCCGGACGGAAGCAAAGGCGTATCTGGAAGTGCTGAAACACTGCACGGAAAATACCATGAAGTATGCGGACTGATATCTCTGTTCAATGATTGCAAAAACGCGACAAATTGTTACAAATATATGAATATCCTGTTGACAAACAGTGTATACCGAAGTAAACTCATTGTGTATATCTGTGTCAACAGGATTTTTACTATACAATTCGGAGGTTGTGAGCCATGCGTTCAAAGAAATCGAGATTCAGGATCCGTCCGGCGGGAGTCTGCGTGCTGGTGCTGCTTCTGCTGCTGGTGTGCGCGGTTGCTTCCGCGGCATTGTCCTATCCTTTCTTTACCGTGACAAACGACAGCGTGAATATGCGCAAAACGGCGAGCCTCTCTTCTGTGGTGCTGGAACGCCTGAAAGCCGGGACCCAGGTCGAAGTGACGGGCGCGACCGGGAATTTCTATTCCGTGAAGTACGACGGACGGACCGGGTATATCATGAAGAAATACCTGAACACGGACGCGGACAGTATCGTGACGCCGACACCGGCTCCCGTACAGACGGCGGAGGGATATCCCTATACTACCGTTACTACCGATAAGGTCAACCTGCGCGCGGAGAAATCGAAAACCGCCGAAATCCTGAAAGTGATCCCGAAAAACGCGGACATTACCGTGAAAAGCATCAGCGGGACCTATGCGGAGGTTGAATACGGCGGCAAAGCAGGCTGGGTCAAAACAGACTTTATTGTTGTCAAAAAGATCGTCAAACCTACGCCTACTCCCACTCCGGTCCCGACCCTTGCTCCCGGAGAGGATACAAACGGATACAGCATCCTGCAGAAAGGCATGAGCGGCAGGGAAGTCAAGGCCCTTCAAGAAGCATTGATCGAGCTTGGCTTTCTGAGTGGCAGCGCTGACGGAGTATTCGGAAACGGAACGGAAAACGCTGTGATTGCCTTCCAGCAGAAAAACGACTATCCGGCAACCGGAATCATGGACGCGAATATTCAGGCTTTCCTGTACAACGGAAAACCGAAAAACAGCCGCGGAACGGCAACAAAGATCAATACACTTGCTCCGATTGACGGAGTGACCATGAAGCTCAACAATACAGGTGACGCCGTCGCGGAACTGCAGAAGAAACTGACATTGCTGGGTTATTATGACGGGCTCGTCAATCATAAGTATGACAGCAAGACCAAATCAGCAGTCATGGCATTCCAGAAAAAGAACGGGCTGACCGCGGACGGAGTTTGCGGTCAGACGACACAGAAGCTGCTTGATTCTGAAAACGTGCTGGGAGCAAACCAGACCCCGACGCCGACTCCCGAACCCACAGCAACTCCCGCGCCGACTTTTGCCATCCCCGGCGGAAAAGTGACGGACAATACCACAGGCAATGACGCCAAACTGGTCCAGAAACGACTGAAGGAACTGGGTTATTACAAAGGGGCCGTGGACGGAAAATTCGGCACGGCCAGTGTCAAGGCACTGCAAAAATTTCAGGAAGCTCATAGCCTGACACCTGACGGCATTGCCGGTACGAAGACATTTGAAATCCTGTTCAGCTATAACGCACTGGAAGCAGGCACGACTCCGACACCTGTCCCGACCGCGGAACTGACTCCCGCACCTATGAAAATTGAAAACCCGGGCGCCTCTCCCGCAACTTATAAATCCCTGAAGCGGGGAAGTAAAAGTGATGCCGTCGCGGCATTACAGTCCCGCCTGATCACACTGGGATACCTGACCGGAAAAGCGGACGGGAGCTTCGGGAAACAGACTGAAAAAGCTGTGATTGCCTTCCAGAAGAAGAACGGACTGAAGGCAGACGGTATTGCCGGCACAGCGACCCAGACCAAACTGTATGATCCTGCCGCAAAGAAAGCCGCGGAGGAGCCGGAACAGAAGAAAGAGGAAAAAACGGTTGAGATCCCGAAAACACTGAAAAAAGGAGACTCAAGCGAAGCGGTCCGGACAATGCAGGAAAAGCTGATCAGCCTGGGCTTCCTCTCCGGGAAAGCGGATGGACAGTTCGGAATCAAGACATATCAGGCACTGTTGGCTTTCCAGAAAGCCAACAATCTGGATCCGGACGGTATTGCCGGCAGCAAGACACTGACCGCATTGAACGGAAACCCGGCCGGAGCCAAGGCGACAGCGACTCCGAAACCGGCTCCCGCAGTCACTCCGAAGCCTGCTACTGTCGGCATCTCCGCCTCTAAGGTCATTTATGCCAACTGGTATACCGATGTAAAGGCAATCGCGAAAAAATACCCCTATGTGACCGTTTATGATATTGCCACCGGCATCAGCTGGCAGGAGCATATCTTCAGTCTTGGCGCTCACGCTGACTCAGAACCGCTGACCGCGGCGGATACGAAGAAGATGGAAACTGTTTTCGGAGGACAGACATGGAATCCGAGAGCTGTATGGGTCATTTTCGGAGACGGAAGCATCTATATGGCTTCCACCCATTCCATGCCGCATGAAGTGCAGCATATTTCCGACAATAACTTCGCGGGACACAAGTGCATTCATTTCCCGAGAACCCAGGCCCAGGTCACCAGCATCGGACCGTATGCCACGGAACACCAGCAATGTATCGATACGGGATGGGCTAAAACACAGACGATGAAGTGACAAAAAGGGCCTTACGGCCCTTTTTGTCAGTGAATAGGATTAGTGAATAGTGATTAGTATATCAGGTTCCACTAAAGATGACCGGAAGGTGTGTATCCATGAAAAGATCGGTAATACGGACTATGACGATGATCCTGGCTTTGATCCTGCTGCTTGGTATTGCAGCGGGGGAGGACGACGATACCGATCTGACCATCGAAGAGATCTGGGATGTCGAGGTGGAAGAAATCGACCTGGATGAACCCATGCCGGCAACGGACCGAATGTATCATACGCCCAATGAACGGACCGGGAATATTTGCGATCATGAAACGTGTTTCTGGAAACTGAACATGGGAGAAATGAACGAGACCGCCATCTGGCAGGTACTGACTCAGCCCGTGACTGTCCTGAAGGGTAAGCAGAGAGAACAGATCAAAGTACGCCTTGAACCCAGAGACGGCTGTAAAGAGTATACGGGCGTGGTGACCTGTGCCAGCCAGGCGGTTCATGTGCTGGAACGCGGCGATGAATGGACCCTGATCGAAGCGTATTCTTCCTGTGAAGAAGGATCCAGTGTGAGAGTATGGGCATTACCTTTTCAAGGGTGGGTCAAAACATCTCTCCTGCAGGAGCAGGAGGTGAGCCAGGAATACGGACTGGTTGTGGATAAGCTGCAGCAGCGCCTGTATGTTTTCAAAGACGGAGAACTGTTCAGCACTTTGCTTTGCTCCACCGGATATCCGAAAGCCGGCGCTCCCTGGAATGAGACTCCCGCCGGTGAATATCTGCTCGTCAGCTGGACCGGCGGATTCTGGAGCGACGGCGGACTGTTCTGCGATATGGGACTCCGGGTAAACAGCGGTATCCTGCTGCATGAAGTTCCCTGTATCATCCGGACGGATGAGAACACCGGAGTCGAAACCAGGGATTACGGACGCTGTGAACGGTATCTCGGAGAAAAAGCGAGCCATGGGTGTATCCGTGTCCAACGGGAACTGACTCCTGAAGGTGTGAATATGAAATGGCTCTGGGACAACCTTTCCAAGAAACCTTATACAAAGATCATGATCTGGGATGAAATCGACCGTTACCTGGACTATCCCGCGGATGATTATCCCCTGTATTACAATCCCAACGGCGGAAAACAGTATCATTCCTCGCCCTATTGCCGGATGGTCAAGGAAAAGTACTGGCCGCTGACCGAATTCACCTACGGGGAACTTGAAGAAGAACCTTACTGTAAACTGACCCGCTGCCCGGGCTGCGCCCCGCAGTTGAGGATGCAGGAGATCGACACCGTGAACGAAAAGAATATCCGGGAACCATGACCGTGTTTCGGCGGGGCTTCTTGAAAGAATATTTTATGGATGGTATATTGTTAGGGCATCAATACTGAGGGAGGCTTTTTCATGCAATTTGAGACAGAAAAGAAATGGACACTGGCTGCGCTGATCGCCGGAGGCCTGATGCTGCTGACCGTGCTGCTGATTGTTTGTCATGTCAATATTGTGGTGACCCTGATTCCCGCGCTTGCGGCCGCGGCAATGATCGTGGCAACCATACTCAATATTTCGGATGAGGACGCGCGGATCGCCCGGTATGCCTGGCTGATCTTCCCGCTGCTGCAGTTCCTGTGTGTGCTGATCATGAAAGGCGCGGCTCACGGCGCTTATACCGTATGGCAGACATTGAGCCTTGCGTTCGGGATCTTTGGCGCCGCTGAATTTGTTACGCTGCTTCTTGCGAAAAAAAGCTGGAAGACACTGCATGTGCTGATTGCCGGAGCTGTCCTGATCGTTCTTACCGTCATCTGGGCCCAGCTGAAGGCTCTGGCGCTTGCGCAAGTCTGTTGTACCTACGCGGCGACGATTACCGCTCTGGCTCTGGTATTGCTGGATATCTATATCAGCAATCAGTTCAGAAAAACAGCCGCCGACAAGGGCTATGAAGGCAAACAGTATTTCTGGCTTGTTTTCTTCCTGCCGATTGCCGGAATGATCCTGGTAGCGGCTCTCCCTGACCGGAATCTGAACAAAGCGATCCTGCAACTGGTACAGAACGGAATGCCGAAAACGGAAGAAACTTCTGAGAATTAATACTGAACATGCCGGGCCAAATGTTTCCGGAATCGTTCCGGAATGAGGAAGACATCCGATCATTCAGCACCCTGTTCCGGGCGGAACAGGGTGCTGAATTCAAAAAACGCGTATCGACTGTCCTGCCGGCTGCCGGATAATCCTTCGAATTTGTTGTTTTCATTCCGCATACGTGGTATGATTCTGTTACCGGTATTTTTGAGTTATTCACATATACCCGAACGGAGGTCATGTTATGTCTCGTTGCAGACTCTGCAGTATCCTGTGTGTCCTGATGATACTGAGCCTGTTTGTTTTTTTGCCTGTATCCGGTGAAGAACCGGCTCTTTTCATTGACCTTCCGGAGGGCGAAACCGATATCCTGCCGATCGATCTTTCCAGCGGGTATACTCCCGATGAATCCTGCTATCTGTCCGGTACAAGCTATGCCGATCCTTCCGCAACGGTGAGGATCGAGGAATACGAGTATAAGAAAACACACTGTCTTGTCGCGTGGATCAGGGTAGCCGATCCGTCCCAGCTGCGCACCGCTCCCGCCTACGATTTTACCCGGGACAAAGTGGATACAACGCTGAACATGGCTAACCGCATGCAGGCAGTGGTGACTATCAGCGGTGACTTCTGCTCCTACTGGAGTCACCAGCAGGGCGGGTATATGGTCCGCCAGGGCACCCTGTATCTGGACAAGCCCATTAAAGGACGCGACACATTACTGATCGATGATCAGGGAAATTTTCATATCGTAACAGATACCAGAGACTGGAAAATTCAGGAAGTGACCGGAGCATACAACATTGTCAACAGTCTGAACTTCGGTCCCGGTCTGGTGGTTGACGGTGTCTGCCTGGATGACGAATACGGAGCGGAATTCAACCAGAGTTATGAGAATCATCAGCGGGCAGCCATCTGTCAGATGGGTGAAAATGAATATGCCTTTGCTGTCTGCGAAGGAACCTGGACCGGTGAAAGCAAAGGACTGACCATGAAAGACTGGGCTCATTTCCTTTATGACCTCGGTTTTCAGCAGGCCTATAATCTGGACGGCGGTAATACCACCGCGCTTATTTTCCGCGGTGAGAAACTCAATGAGCCCGGAAATCCTCACCATCGTCAGATCAGTGATATTATCTATATCGGCAGTGCCGCCTCCAAAGGCAAGGAGTAATTATGCAGCTGATCGATCTCTTTATGTCCGGATACGGTAAACTGATCCTGATCAGTCTGGCGGTTTGCCTTGTGGTTCTGATCCTGCTCTGGGTCAGAAAGCAGCTTTCAGCATGGTCGCTCGTCATTTTTTTTCTGCTCGCGGCGGTACTGGGGTACTTTGGAGCCCGCGGTTTCTATGTGCTGACCCATGATGTGCTGACCGGCGCCTTCTATCAGGGATTCTTTACCGCACAACCATACGCGCATGCTTTCTGCGGGGCAATCATCGGCGTGATGGCGGCTCTCGCACTGACAGCCTGTCTGACAAAGAACCGTTTCGCGGTTCTCGCGGATGCCGCGGCCATTCCGGGCATGCTTCTGATCGTGCTTTGCCGTCTCTCGGAATACCAGTCTGACTTCGGATGGGGTTCAATTGTAAACGACGCAGGTCTGCAGTTCTTCCCTCTGGCAGTTCAGGACAGCTTCTGGCATGAGTGGCATCTGGCAGTTTTCAACCTGGAAGCATTTCTTGCTCTGGTATTTCTGACGATCCTGCTGATCCGCGGCAGAAAGCAGCACCGGGACGGCGCTCTGTTTGAGAGTGCTTTGCTTTGGTGGTCTCTGGGGCAGATCTTCTGTGAAACGATCCGCACAGAGGTGATCAACTGGGGATTCCTGCCTGTTCAGCAATTGATATGCGCTGTCTTCGGCCTTGTGATCCTGATCCGCAGAGGAATACAGACCAGGAAAAACACCGGACGGTTTCCGGCTGCTCCGGTCATCCTGTATCTCCTGGGAATCGGTGTGACCGCATTCCTGGAATTCGCGGTCGATAAGTGCCCATGGCCTGTATGGATCGACTACGCTCTGATGGCGGTCATACTGACAGCCCTCGGCATGATGGCGGACCGGCTGATATGGCCGGAATTACGGGAGGATGTTTCATGCGAAAGAAACTGACAGTATTGCTGATCTGTGTTCTGCTTATTCCGACGATCGCGCTGGGTGAGACAGTGACAGCCTTCGGCTTTGAATTCGATCCTTCGGCGGAAGTGGTGGATCTGGACGCGCTCGGTGTCCGTGTGACGGAAATTGAACCTGTTGAGGAACTGATCGCGCAGATGCCGAATCTCAAAGAGATCGACATGTACAATTCAAAATTGAAAAAAAGCCAGATGGACGCGCTTTTTGACGGTTATCCCGATATCTTTTTCGGTTGGACGTTTACGATCTGGCCGCATGTGATCCGTACGGACCAGACAGCTTTTTCCACGCTTCACGGGCACGAGCCGAAGGAACACGACCCCTTCCATACCAGCAACCAGTTCAGCATGATGCGGTACTGTAAAAATATGCAGGCGCTGGATATCGGTCATAATTTTGTCACGGATCTGGATTTTCTTACAGATATGCCGCAGCTGAAGGTGCTGATCCTCGGCGCGAATTACAGCTGCGGAAGTCTTGCACCGCTGGCCGCGCTGACCGAGCTTGAGTATCTGGAAATCTTCAGCACACAGTGTAACGATGTTTCACCGCTGGCGGGCATGACGAAGCTGAAAGACCTCAATATCGCCGGGAACTGGCAATTGAGAGATATCTCACCGCTGTATGACCTTCCTTCCCTTGAACGCTTCTGGGCATACAATATCCGCTGCTCCGACGAACAGCGGGCTGAAATGGAAGCCGCGCATCCCGACTGTGAATTTGACTGGATCAATAATCCGACCGAAGGAACGTGGAGAACACATCCGAGGTATGACACGATCTTCCAGATCTTCCATGAAAATCGGTATATTCCGTTTTCAGAATGATGTGATCTGTCCTTCCAGGTCAATCAAACCACCGGCAAAGCCGGTGGCTTTTTCTTATTCAAACATAAAAAAGCGCCGCCTCACAGGCGGCGCGTGATCTGCTTTACAGCAGCCGTATATTGGCTTCACGGCAGGCTTTCTGAACATCATCGGGCCACAGACTGGCCTGAACTTCGCCGACATGCGCCTTGCGCAGGAAATAGACGCACATCCGGCTCTGACCGATACCGCCGCCGATGGTCTGGGGCAGTTCGCCGTTCAGAAGCGCTTTCTGGAAGGGCAGTTCGGCACGCTCTTCACAACCGCGGATCTTCAGCTGATTCCGAAGTGTTTCGGGATCCACCCGAATTCCCATGGAGCTGACTTCCAGCGAGATATCCAGCAACGGATCATACAGCAGGATATCCCCGTTCAGAGACCAGTCGTCATAGTCCGGAGCACGTCCGTCATGAATGGAACCGCTGTGCAGGATCCCACCGACCTGCATGAGGAAAACGGCACCGTATTCCTTCGCGGCACGGTATTCCCGTTCCTTGGGAGTCAGATCCGGATACCGGTCTTCCAGCTGCTGCGTGGTGATGAAGGTGATCTTTTCGGGAAGCTCGGGACGGATATGGGGATAATGCGCGCATACATATCCTTCTGTTTTCCGGAAGGTGAGATAGATCTTTTCCACGATATCGATCAGAAAATCAATATTCCGCTCACCGGGGGCCATGATCCGTTCCCAGTCCCACTGATCGACAAAAATGGAATGAATATTGTCCGTCATTTCATCACGGCGGATGGCGTTCATATCGGTATACAATCCTTCGCCGGGCATGAAACCGTAGGTCTTCAGCGCCTGACGCTTCCACTTGGCCAGAGAGTGGACGATTTCGACCTGCTGACCGGTTTCCAGCACGTCAAAGGAAACCGGACGTTCAACACCGTTCAGATTATCGTTCAGACCGCTTTCCGGCGTGACCATGATGGGCGCGGAAACACGGGTCAGATTCAACGCTTTACTGAGTTCCGTTTCGAAAAAGTCCTTGACCAGCTTGATCGCGATCTCCGTATCCCGGAGATTGAGTACGGGATTGTAGTTTTTCGGAATAATGAGGTTCATATAAAGACCTCCTTTGTTTGAACCGGTTAATCATATCACGAACGGCTGAAAATGAAAAGTTTATTTCATGTTCGACAGAATTGCCCGGAGAAATACCTTGCATCCGGTGTATGAACTGTTATACTAATGACAGGGAAAAACGCGGGTGACAGATCCGCCTGCGTAAATATCAGGGAGGAACCAATATGATGCAGTTAAGATATCCCAACGGCCTGAGGAAGGCCCTGACGCTCAGTTACGACGACGGTGTGGAACAGGACATCAGACTCATGGAGATCCTGGACCGGTACGGTCTGAAATGCACTTTCAACCTGAACTCCGGGTGCTATCCTCCCGAAGGGCAGACCTGGCCGGAAGGAACGATCCATCGCCGTATGCCGGAAAGCCGCGTCAGTGAACTGTATAAAAATCCGAATCATGAAGTGGCTGTACATTGCCTGACCCATGCGTCCCTGGTGGAGCTTCCGCGGGAGCAGGTCGTGGCGGAACTGATGAAGGACCGTGAAAATCTGGAAAAGACCTTTGGCGGGATCATCACCGGAATGGCATATCCATTCGGAACATATAACGATGAGGTCGTGGAGATCCTGAGACTCTGCGGGTTCCGGTTCGCGCGCACCGTCAATTCCACCGGTTCGTTCTTTGTGCCGCAGGACTGGCTGAGACTGCCGGCAACCTGTCATCACGACGATCCCAGACTGATGAGGCTGGCGGATGAATTTATTGCCATGAAGCCCCCGTTTGACAGCAAGCTGTTTTATCTGTGGGGACACAGCTACGAGTTTGAAGCCAACAACAACTGGAATGTGATCGAGGATTTCGCCGCCAGGATCGGGGGCAAGGATGACATCTGGTACTGCACCAACTCCGAAGTATGCAATTATTCGCTGAAGTGGAAACAGATCGAGACTTCCGTGGACGGACGGACTGTTCATAATCCGACAGACATGACTTTCTGGTTTGAAAAGGATTCGAAACTCTGGAAGATCGGCCCCGGTGAATGGCTGGATACCGGGAAGTAAGAATAAACCAAATGGGAGGACACTGAATGGGAACCGCGGAACTCATCTGTGGTCGGGCCGGTTGCCTGTGGACAGCACTGCTTCAGGGCATCATGGAGAGCCGTGCCGCCGGCAGGGAATGCATTCTTCTGGTTCCGGAACAGTATACCCTTCAGGCGGAGAAGGATCTGATCACGGATCTGAAGCTGAAGGGGCTGATCGACATTGATGTCCTGAGTCCACAGAGACTGCAGACACGAGTCCGGGAATATGCCGGAAGTACCGGAAAACGTCCACTGAACGAACGCGGACGCGGTCTGGCAATGAGCCGGGCTTTACTGGAACAGGAAGAAAAACTGGAATATTACGGATCAACGGCGCGGCTGCAGGGAACAGCCCGCCAGCTTTGTGTCACCCTGTCGGAAATGCAGGAGGCAGGACTTACGCCGGAGAAACTGACGGAAATCCGTGAAAAAAGCGATAAATCCGGGGAAAAGGCCAAGCTGGCGGATATTGAAAGACTATGGAATACATATAACGCGATCGTTGCCCCGGCATTCGAAGATGAAAACGCACGACAGACGGAGCTGCTGAAACGCCTGGAAGTCAGCGGAGTCTTCCGGAAAAAGACAGTATGGGTCTATGGGTTCGATACGATCCGGAATACCATGTGTGATCTTCTGGTTCGCGCCGCCGGTATCGCGGAAAAACTGTCCGTGGCGCTGGTCAGCGACGCGGACACGGCTCCGGACGGGCGGATGTTTGCGGCTCAGAGAAAAAGTATCGGACAGTTGATGAAGCAGATGTCCGAAGCCGGAATCGACTGCCGATGCAAACGGACCGGTGAACGGACCGACCTGCGTGTTCCGGAACTGGCCTTCCTTGAAAAGCATTTGTTCGCGGATATGCCGGGAATAGTCTGGACCGAAAAGACAAACGCAATCAGCCTGTACAGCGCGGCGAATCCATCCGCCGAAGCCGGGGAAGCGGTCAGGACTCTGCTGGAATGGCATGAGAAAGGGATCCCGTGGGGGCGTATGGCAATCACCCTGCCTGCCATGGAGGAGACGGCGGACGCGCTGCGCGCTGCACTCAGTATCTCCGATATCCCATGCTATATCGAACGGAAACAACCGGCCGCCGGTCACGGGCTCTGCCGGATGCTGACGGGTGCTTTGCGTGCCGTAACGGATCACTATCAGCAGGAGGATGTACTGACTTTCGTGAGGAGCGGATTTACCGTCCTGCGGGAAGAAGAAGCACTGCTGATCGAAGATTATGCCATATCATACGGAATCACCCGGAAGAAATGGACAGTTCCGTTCAGCCGGGGCGACGCGGCACCGGAAGCGGAAAAGATACGCCTCAGGATCATCGGGCCTCTGGAAGAACTGAAGACAGGACTGAAAGACGCGAAAACATCCGCGGAATCCATCGAAGCGGTAGTCCGTTTCCTGGAAACAGAGCAGGCCTACAGGCACCTGCAGGAACGGGAGAATGAACTGCTGAAACGGGATATGACTGCTGAGGCGGCGGCGAACAGACAGGTCTGGAAGCAGATCATGGAGCTCCTGGACCAGCTCTGGACATTGCTCGGAGACCGCCGGACGGCAATAAAGGATATGACCGCGATGATCTCCGGCGGGCTGGAACAGACGGAAGTATCCGCACTCCCGCCGGAAGAGGACTGCGTTACTGTCGGAGAAGCGGGCCACATGCTGCCCGGAAAAACAGACGCGCTCCTTTGTATGGGAATGCAGGACAATATCATGAATGTTTCGGAAAACGGTGTGCTGACCGAAACCGAAAGACAGATGCTGGAAGAACAAACCGGACGAAGCGTCGGGATGGCCGCGGATCTGAAAGTCAGCCTGCGCCGCACGGACTATTACCGGACATTCGCGCTGCCGTCGGGATTTCTGAAGATCACCTGGTCTTTGGGAAACGAGACCGGTGAACCGATGCTGCCTGCGCATATCGTGGATGATCTGAAGAAAATGTTTCCCGGCTGTGAAACCGCCGGCAGCGTTACCGGCAGTGATCAGGAAGAGATCCCTTATTCCGCCGCGGCGGCAATGGAAGGCCTGCCGGTACGGCTGCTCGGAGTGCGGAACGGGGAAACGGAGGATCTGAGCAGTGAATGGAAAAACGCGCTTCGCTGCTTATGGACGGATGAGGACAGCAGAGAAAAACTGATCCGTATCCTCCGGACGATTCAGCCGGACGAGATCCCGGAAAGTATCGATGCCTCCAAAGCACTCAGACTTTTCCTGACAAAGGCAGTTTCCATTTCCAGACTGGAGACTTACGCGCAGTGTCCCTACCGGCATTTCATGCGATACGGGCTTGAACCGGTTGAAAGAAGGAAATTTGAATTCGGGCATGATGAACGCGGTATCTTCTGGCATGAGGCACTGGACCGGTATCTGAAGGCCGGCGGACCCGAAAAGGAAGAAAAGGAAGCAGACAGTCTTCTGGACGGCATCCTGGACGAACTGACAGAACAGTGGAAGGAAGGACCTCTCCGCGAGGATGCCTACGGCGAATGGGAAGGAAAGGACACGCTGCGCGAGATCCGCGGCGCGGTGAAAGTACTGAATCTTTTTTCACGGATGAGTGATTTCAGAACGATAGCCACAGAACAGAAATTCGGCGATGAGGAAGGACTTCCACCGGTGATCCTGCAGCCGGAAGGAACAGGGCGGATCGCTCTTCGGGGTACGATCGACAGGATCGACGCGTATAACGGATGGATCCGGATCATTGATAACAAGAGCAGTAAAAAAACTCTTGAACCGGCCAGAATGGAACAGGGCGAACAGCTTCAGCTGATGTTGTATCTGAAAGCCGTTATGGACGGTATGCCCGGGACCAGGCCGGCGGGAGCCATGTATTTTCCAATCACTGATCCCAATGTGGATATTCCTTTCGATGATCCGGAACGCGCCGCTGTCGAACACATGAAAACCAGCCGGTTCAGCGGTGTGGCTGTCAATGATCCCGGCGTACTGAGAGCCATGGACCGCGGTAAGGAGATGCATTCGGTCGGAAAAGCAATCAATGCCGACGGAACTGTCAGTAAAGGAACAAAATGGGTCGTTTCACAGGAGACGCTGAACGGTCTGATGGACGCAGCTGTCAGAAAAGCGGAGGAATTATGCGTGAATATGCGATCCGGAGATATCCGGATCGCGCCTCTTGGGAAAGAAAATCTGCTGCCATGCCGGTATTGCGAATACAGGGCTGTATGCGGATCTGCCGCACAACGCAGAAGAGAACCCGGAGAGAAGATCACTTTTGAAGAGGTTGCATCCGCTGAAAAAATCAGTTATAATGAAACCAGATAGAAAATCCACAAGGAGGTTTTTCCAATGATACAGATTATTGCAGGGAAGAAAGGCTCCGGCAAAACCAAGCGCCTGATCGACCTGACAAACACCACCGCGAAAGAAATTGCCGGAGATGTTATTTTCCTGGATGACGACAACAGATATATGTTCGATGTGGACCACAAGGTCCGCTTTATCAACGCGAGTGACTATCATGTCCACAGCGCGGATATGTTCATGGGCTTCCTTTGCGGGATGCTGTCCTCCAACTTCGATATCGGATCGATCTTCATCGATTCTTTCCTGAAGCTCTGCAAGACAGACATCAATGAATGCGAAGCTTTCCTGAATAACCTGACGGAACTCGGAACCAAGCATAATGTGAATTTCGTACTCAGCCTGAGCGCGGATCCCGAGGAAGTTCCGGATTTCATGAAGCCTTATCTGATCTGACCGGGTAGAACCAATGAGGCGGTTGCCGCGGCACCGCCTCTTTCTGGTATATATGAGTCTGACTGAAAGAGTGTGATGACCATGTCGTTTTTCTCCACACGCGGCGGCAGCTGCGTAACAGCTTCCCAAGCCATTCTGAGAGGCATCGCGCCGGACGGCGGACTGTATGTTCCCGCCATGTTCCCGGAGATCTCCATGCAGAAGCTGGCGAGTCTCTGTGAGATGAGCTATACCCAGCGTGCTTCTGAGATCCTTCGTTACTATCTGGAGGATTTCTCCATTCCGGAGATCGATCATGCCGTCGAAGCGGCGTACAGCCCGGAACGTTTTGACGATCCGGCTGTGGCACCGGTGAAGATGCTGAACGAGGATACAGCCGTTCTGGAACTGTTCCATGGTCCGACCCTGGCATTCAAGGATATGGCGCTTCAGCTGCTGCCCCATCTGACCAAGCTTTCCGCCGAAAAGAACGGTGAAAACCGGGAAGTCAGCATTCTGGTCGCTACCAGCGGCGATACCGGCAAGGCCGCGCTGGAAGGCTTCAGGGATGTCCCCGGGACGAGCTGCACTGTTTTCTATCCGATGGACGGAGTCAGCGATGTTCAGAAGATGCAGATGGTCACCACGGGCGGCAATAATACACATGTCATCGCCGTGAATGGGAATTTTGACGACGCGCAGACCGGAGTCAAGAACCTGTTCGCTTCCGAAGAATTCAACCAGGCCGTGAATGAAAAAGGAAAAGTGCTGTCCTCCGCGAACAGCATCAACTTCGGCCGCCTGGTGCCTCAGATCGTCTATTATTTCTCGGCCTATGCCGATCTGATCAACATGGGGAAGATCGTGCTGGGAGACTGTGTGAATTTCGTGGTCCCCACAGGCAATTTCGGGGATATCCTTGCCGCGTATTATGCTCATAACATGGGTCTGCCGATCCATAAACTGATTTGCGCCAGCAACCGGAACAATGTACTGACAGACTTCTTCGAGACCGGTATCTATTCGACCCACCGGACCTTCTTCAAGACGATGTCGCCCAGTATGGACATCCTGATCTCTTCCAATCTGGAAAGACTGCTGTTTGAAGCGGCTGACCGGGACGGAAGTCTGATCGGCGTATGGATGAAACAGCTGAAGGAATGCGGAAGCTATTCCGTAGGCGACCAGCGGATGGAATGGATGAGAAGCATGTTCCATGCCGGATTCGCGGATGATAAGGATACGCTGAATGAAATCGGTGAGAGATACAACCAGGACGGATATCTGATGGATACCCATACCGCTGTGGCGTCCAGAGTCCTGAAACAGTACCGTGAAGCAACGGGTGACCATACGGTGAGCGTGATCGTCTCCACGGCCAGCCCCTACAAGTTTGCCGCGGATGTCCTTTCAGGCGTGATCGGCAGGGATGCCACGCAGGGACTGAATGCCTTCGAATGCTCCGAAAAGCTGGAAGAAGTGACCGGTGTTCCGATGCCGGCACAGGTGAAACAGCTCCGGGAACTTCCGGTACGGCATACCGCCCGCTGCGAAAAGGACGGAATGGATCAGGCGGTACTGGACGCGTTTGGTTGACAGAATTGATTTACAGGGAGAGTGCGGCAGCGCATTCTCCTTTTCTTTTGCGCAAAAAAAGCTTTTCATATGGCGCGGAATATGGTAAAAT
>JAZRXJ010000038.1:0-1716 GCA_045600165.1 Clostridia bacterium | reverse complement strand
CTTCTTTGCGTTTTTTCCTCTGACATAAACGATCAGCCGAATAATCACCGCAAAGGCGATTCCCACAAGAAGGTCTGACGGATGAAAGCTCGGAAGAGCTGACTGAAAAGCTGCGCTGAAACCGTCCGGGATATGGAGCATCTTGCCGGATAAATCCGTACCCTGTGCCAGCCGCCATGCCTGTCCGACCTTGGTGAAGATCAGAGCAAGAAACACATACGGCACGTTCAGGATCAGAAACTTTTTCATGTTTACGGGTTTCTTCATAGCTCCAGCCCCTTATCCTTGTGACGAACCTTGTCCTTGCCGATGCTCTTTGCCAGCGGGTTCATGCTGCGGAGCTTCTGCACAATGGAGCTGCGGTCTTTCTTCTGGAGTGCCTGTCTGCTGTACTCATCAAAGGCAGCCGTCAGAGCGTCCGCGTCTCTTGCCTTGAAAAACACCAGATACTTGGGCGGAACGGTCGTCCGGTCTTTCTTTACGGCATAATCCACGCCGTATTTCCGGGCTACACGTTCAAAGTCCTTGATGTTCCTGTCGTTGATCTCGATATTTGAGACGCCCTGATTCTGTCCTACGAGCTCTTTGACCGACTGCTTGCCGACCGGCTTCACGGGGCCTGCCTGCACTTTTTCACGCTTCTTTTCCTTCTGGTAGGAAAGATAATGCTGCATGGCAGATTTCAGGACACGGCCTGTCAGTTTGGATGAACTGATAATCAGCGTTACCGTCTTGTTTTCAACCTCTTCCTGCATGAAGATTTCCTCCTTTCCGCGGCGTTACAGGGATTTATCCCTTTGCCGCTTTTTCTGCCACTGTTCCAGCAGCTTGATGATTGTGTTCTGCATCTGCTGAGGGGTATAGGACTTCGGAAAATACTTACGGAGCACATCGCTGCGGATCGTAAGTCTGTCCAGCTCATGCTTTTTCTCCTCGGACATGATTCTGAACATGGCGTCCTGTGTACATGCACCTTCCTGGCTCAGTTTCTTTAATCGCTGGGCCTGTGAGAGTGACGGAGTTGCCTGTGCATAATCCATTGCCTCCAGAAACATCCGCTGTTCCTCTTTCTTCAGAAACGAAAGCTCCACCGCCGGATTCATGGCAACCTCCTTGCTGTCCACCTTATCCATCAGCTCCGGAATGAGTTCTGTCAGACGGATAAAACGCTGAACCTGATTGCGGCTTGAACCCGCCTGTTCTGCGATCATTTCGTCTGCTCTCAACTTCGTCCCAATTTGGGACGAAGTTGTTTTTCCCTGATGATTCAAGGCGTCCCGCTTCAGTTTGTACGCCCAGGCGCGTTCACTGGGGAGAATGGTTTCACGCTGAAGGTTGCTGTCCACCATAAGGATAATGGCCTCATCGTCTGACATGTTCCGGCAGATTGCGGGGATCGTATCCTTGCCGGCAAGCTCCGACGCTCGCAGTCGCCTATGTCCGGAGACCATTTCATAGCCGTTTTCATCCGGCCTGATAATCACAGGATTGAGCACACCGAACTGCGTGATGCTGTCTATTGTCTGCTGCATCAGTTCATCATCGTCCACCACCTTGAAGGGGTGTCCTTCAAACGGATGAATCTGACTGAGAGGTATTTCCTGTACCTGCTCGACTGTCTGAATGTCTTTTGTCTTGCTGTCTTTCTTTGGCATTGTAATCACCTCCAATCAAAAAGCGCCGCTGATCTTTGGTGACCGGCAGCGCTTATTTTGC
>JAZRXJ010000037.1:0-82704 GCA_045600165.1 Clostridia bacterium | reverse complement strand
CTATCGTCCTCAGTTCTATTTCCGCACCACCGACGTTACCGGCAACATCAAGCTGCCCGATGGCGTTGAAATGGTTATGCCCGGTGATAACATCGACATGGAAATCACTCTGATCACTCCTATCGCTATGGAACAGGGACTCCGCTTCGCTATCCGTGAAGGCGGCCGTACCGTTGGTTCCGGCGTTGTCGCCAGCGTCATCGAGTAATATTCAGTCAGGAGGTGTCCAAAGTGGCAAACGCCGCTCGTACTAAGGTTTGTCTGGCTTGCACCGAGTGCAAACAGCGCAACTATAACAACATGAAGAACAAGAAGAACACCCCGGATCGTATCGAACTGATGAAGTATTGCCCTTTCTGCAAGAAGCACACCACTCATCGTGAAACTAAGTAATCGGGGGTGACAACAATGTCTGAAACCAAGAAATCCGGCGAAAGCATTTTCACCCGGATCATCAACTGGTTCCCGAAGGCCGCCCGTTCGATCGCAAAGCCCTTCAAGAACATGTGGTATGAGCTGAAGAAGGTTACCTGGCCCAGCAAGAAAAAGCTGATCGCCTATTCCGTCATCGTGCTTTTGTTCATGCTGTTCATGGGTGTTGTCATCGGTCTGCTGGATCTCGGAGCATCCGAGCTGGTCAAAGCACTGGCTCAAACTTAACGCATAGGAGTAAATAACATGGCTGAGAACAGGGAACCCTGCTGGTATGTCATCCATACCTACTCAGGGTATGAAAACAAAGTCAAGGATACGTTGGAAAAGTCTGTTGAAAACAACCCCGCCATGCAGAACCTGATCTTTGAGATCAAGGTTCCTATGGAAGACGTTGTTGAAATCAGAAACGGGAAACGTGTCAAGAGTCAGCGCAAGGTGTATCCCGGCTATGTGCTGGTACACATGATCGAAACCAGTGAAAGCTGGTACGTCGTGCGTAACACCCGCGGTGTAACGGGCTTTGTGGGTCCGGACTCCAAACCTGTGGCCCTGACTGAGGAAGAAGTTGAGATGATGCTCAACTCCGAACAGAAGAGCGTGGATTTCGGTTTTGCCATTGGCGAAAGCGTCCGTATCCTGTCCGGTCCTCTGGAAAATTTCAGCGGTGTTGTGGAAGATGTGGACACTGTCCGCGGAAAGCTGACTGTCAAGGTGCAAATGTTCCTTGGACGCGAAACTCCCGTGGAAGTCGACATCGATCAGGTGGAAAAAGAATCCTGATCCCGCTCCCGGTAAACCAAAAGCTGCATCGGGGACGGAGTTTCTCCGTCCCCTGCATATCATCCGAAAGATGGTCTTCCGGATGCGACGTGGGAGGAAGTTCAGAGCTTCCGCGTAACCACATTATGTAGGAGGTGCCATTCAAATGGCCAAGAAAGTATCTGCGTACATCAAACTGCAGGTGCCTGCCGCCAAGGCAACACCCGCCCCGCCTATCGGTCCCGCTCTGGGCCAGCACGGCGTGAACATCCCCGGATTCTGTAAGGAATTCAACGAGCGCACCGCCAAGGATGCCGGCCTGATCATTCCTGTGGTCATTACCGTGTATTCCGACCGTACCTTCTCCTTCATCACCAAGACGCCTCCGGCGCCCGTGCTGATCAAGAAGGAACTCAACCTGCAGAGCGCCAGCGGCCGTCCCAACAAGGACAAAGTCGGTCAGCTGACCAAGGAACAGGTCAAGAAGATTGCTACCATCAAGATGCCCGATCTGAATGCAGCCAGTCTGGAAGCCGCCATGAGCATGGTGGCCGGTACCGCCCGCAGCATGGGTATCACTGTGGAAGAGTAACCAACAGGGGCTCCGGCCCTTTGAGAATGTGGGAGGACAAAGTGCCGCTATTACCACATGGGAGGAATTGAAATATGAAACATGGTAAGAAGTATGCCGACAGCGTAAAGCTGATCGACCATCTGAAACAGTATGATCCCGACGAGGCTGTGAAGCTGGTTGTTGAAACCGGTAAAGCCAAGTTTGATGAGACCGTTGAGATCTCCTGCCGTCTGGGCGTTGACCCCCGTCACGCTGATCAGCAGGTCCGTGGCGCAGTCGTTCTGCCCCATGGAACCGGCCGTGTGATCCGTGTTCTGGTCATTGCCAAGGGCGATAAGGCCAAGGAAGCCGAGGCCGCCGGTGCCGATTATGTCGGAGCCGAAGAAATGATCGCCAAGATCCAGCAGGAAAACTGGTTTGACTTCGATGTCTGCGTAGCCACCCCTGATATGATGGGTATGATCGGCCGTATCGGTAAGATCCTGGGCCCGAAAGGACTCATGCCTAACCCAAAGAGCGGTACCGTGACCATGGATATCACCAAGGCTATCAAGGATATCAAAGCCGGTAAAGTGGAATACCGTCTGGACAAGACCGCTATCATCCACTGCCCCATCGGAAAGGTCTCCTTCGGCCCCGAAAAGCTGCAGGAAAACCTGACCACCCTGATGGATGCCATTATCAAGGCCAAGCCCGCCGCTGCCAAGGGAACCTACGTGAAGAGCGTATTCCTGTCCAGCACCATGGGCCCCAGCGTCAGAGTCAATCCTCTGAAGTTCTGATGAATGACGCGACCGGAGAAAAATCTCCGGTCTTTTTTGTTGCCGCGATGATGTCAACCTCCCTTTCCGGCAGGACAGCTTTTCGTGCCGGACGTTTTTGTTTCAGGGCAGGAAAAACCCGCTTGGATGCAGAATTAATAAAGATTGATTCATTTCACTCCGTATCGCGGGTGTACTTTTTCTGAAGGGAGACGGGGCCAGTTGAGAATGGAAGCGGCAGAGGAAAAAATGGCGATCGTCGCGGCTGACAGACTCAAAAAGATCGTTTCGGACAGCTATCCGGCGGAATCCAATGTGAAGATGGAAATCACACTGGTCCTTCCTTCGCGGGAAAATCAGGATGTGCGTCTGGGGCTGAGGATCGGGGAAGAACGGCTGTATGTCGTCAAAAATATTCCGGAAATGATCAACGCCATGGATACCGGGACCGTTCTGACTTTCGGAAAAGGCTTTGAACTTCATCCGGATTGGATGCATTTCGGGGAAACGGACCTGACGATCCTGGATCACCTGCGGACTTTGACCGCTTCCTACGCGTACGGTGATACTGTTCTGAGAGGATCCGAACTGCGGCTCATCTATCTGCCCGCCGTATTTACGGAACGGATCCTGAACGATCTGAAAGAGATCCCGTTCAGGGTGATGCGGGAGGATGGCAGCTTTTTCACATGCGACAGGATAGACAATATCCGTCTCCCGCTGCGTTTTGATACCGAGATCACGCCGCGAGGACTGCAGATCATTGCCGAAATGCCGGAGGCGTTTACCGTGATGAACCATCGCGGGGGATATATCGTGCAGGGTGAAAAGGTCTGTCAGGTGGATGCCGATCAGCGTGAACTTGTGTGGATGCTGAGAGAACACGCGAATGACGGCCGCTGCGTACTGGATTTTCCGCTGAAAGACACTGAAACGGTCATCGGGGAGATCCTGCCGTATCTGAAGACACGCGGACCGTTGGGAATGAGCCGCGAACTGGAAAAACGGCTTGTGAAGGTGCCGCTGACTGCCGCGGCTTATCTGGATCGCGAAGGAAACGGGATCCGTGCTGAGATCCTGTTCCGCTATGGCGCGACGGAGATCAATCCGTTTGAACCGGTCAAGGAAAAAATCGTGCTCGACAAAGGAGAAAAGCTTCTTCTGCGGGATGCGGAAGCTGAACGTCACGTGCTCGATATCCTGGAGGATTCGGGTTTCCGTGTGGGGAAGGGAAAAGTATTCCTTTCAGGTCAGCAGGCAATGTATACCTTTGTCAGCGAAGGCGTGAAGCAGCTGCAGCAATGCTGCGAAGTATATTTCAGTACAGAGTTCAAACGCATCGTACCCAGAAGACCGGTACTGACCGGCAGCGTCCGTATGAACGGGAACCATCTGGAACTGATCTTCAGCGCGGACGGGGAGCCTGTGCCTGAGATCCTCGCTCTGATGGAAGCGCTGGGGAAAAAGAAGGATTATTTCAGACTGCGTGACGGACGGTTCCTGGATCTCACCGAACTGGGCGTATGGCAGGAGACCGCGGAGGCGATCTATGAAGCCGGGATCCAGGACGGGAACGATCTGAACCGGGACATGATCACGATCAGGGGATACAGGGCCTGCTATCTGGAAAACATCCTGCAGGCTCCGGGAATCAATATTGAAGGTACCGACGGACTCCATGAAGTGACAGAAAAAATGACCGGCGGAAAGATCGAGATCCCGGATGTGACCCTCAATACCGAACTGAAACCGTATCAGTACAACGGATACCGCTGGCTTTACAGCATGGATCAGATGCATATGGGCGGGATCCTCGCGGATGATATGGGACTGGGCAAAACCGTGCAGATCATCGCGCTGCTGCAGGCAACCCGGAAAACCGGGCGGACTTCGCTGATCGTGGCACCTACCTCTCTGACCTACAACTGGTACAGTGAGATCACACGCTTCGCGCCCGACCTGAGCGCGGTCGTCCTGAGCGGTACCGCCGAGCAGCGGGAAAAACTGATCCGCCATATCACGGAAAACGGGGATGTGGATGTGCTGATCACATCCTATCCGCTGATCCGCCGGGACGTTGAGATCCTGAACGACTATGTGTTCCGCTTCGTGATCCTGGACGAGGCCCAGCACATCAAGAACGCGGGAAGCGTAGCCGCCGCCGCGGTGAAGCACCTTCAGGCCGATACCCGGTTCGCTCTGACCGGGACGCCCATGGAAAACGGGATCGGAGAGCTCTGGAGCATCTTTGATTTTGTGCTTCCGGGCTATCTTCCGGGATACAATACCTTCCTGAAAAAATATCAGGACGGAGACAATGGCGAGGATCTGAACCGCAGGATCAAGCCATTCCTGCTCAGACGGCTGAAGCAGGATGTCCTGACCGAATTGCCGGAGAAGATGGAGACTGTTCTTACGGCGGCCATGACGCCGGAACAGGAGAAGATCTATCAGGCCTCCATGATGCGGATCCGTCCGAAAATCGAGAATCTGCTGGGAAACGGCGGGCTGAACCGGAACCGCATGGAAGTGCTGGCGGCAATCACCGAACTGAGACAGATCTGCTGTCACCCGGCGCTTGTCCTGGACGGATATGCCGGTTCTTCCGGCAAAAACGAACTGCTGGCCGAACTCCTGCCCACCGCCGTGGAAAACGGTCACCGGATCCTGCTGTTCAGCCAGTTCACGGGAATGCTGAAACTCCTGCGGAAACAGCTGACAAACGCCGGATATACCACCATGTATCTGGATGGGGAAACGCCTGCGGATGAACGGCTGAAGCTGACCGAAGAATTCAACGCCGGCGGCGCGGATGTTTTCCTGATCTCTCTGCGTGCCGGAGGTTACGGACTCAACCTGACCGGCGCGGATCTCGTGATCCATTATGATCCCTGGTGGAATCCTGCTACGGAAGAGCAGGCGACGGACCGAGCCTACCGGATCGGCCAGACAAAGGATGTCCATGTCATCCGGCTGGTCACCGGCCGCAGTATCGAAGAACAGGTCGTGGAACTGGGCATGCGGAAAAAAGCCCTGTTTGACCGCCTCATCACACCGGGAGAAGCTTCCTTTGAGGGAATGAGTGAACAGGATATCCGGATGCTGTTTGAATAACCACTGACGTCTGAAAGGAAGCTGTGAATACGGCGCTTCCTTTTGTAACATCTATTCTTTATTCTTGTCTGTATCCACAAGATGTGGTACAATATAATGGATTTCAGTCCGAAAGGAGGGATTGCCATGCAACAGGAAAGACCGAGAAGAAACATGTCCAGATCCGGTAAGCTCGCGAAGAGAAAACGCAGGCTGAACGTGATCCTGCTGGCAATCTTTCTGGCGGTACTGATCCTGCTGATCCTGCTTTGCCCCAAGGATCCGACGGGACGGGCGACCTATACCGTGGGGTCGGAAGACGGACATACAGCCGAAGACGGAACACCGCTTGTCAGTCAGTATGCCGGACTGGTCATCAGTGAGATCATGCCTTCCAACGCGACAGCCGTGACGGACGAAAACGGCGATTATCCGGACTGGATCGAACTTTGGAACAGCACCGATCACGATATCGGACTCAAGGATGTGGGTCTGAGCGATCGGAACGATTCCGTGCGGTTCCTTTTCCCGGACGTGACCCTGCCTGCCGGGCAGCGGGTCATCGTATTCGCTTCGAACACCAATCAGGCGAGTCCCGAGAAACCGTTCCACGTCAAGTTCAAGCTCACCTCGGTGGGCGAAACGGTTTATCTTTATGATCCGAACGCCTACATGATCGATTCCGTCACATATCCCATTCTGGCCAGCAATGAGAGCTGGGCTCTGGTGGATGGGGAATTCCGGGCTGTCAGCTGGTTCAGCCCCGGTTACGAGAATACGGAGGAAGGACATCGCGCGTACCGTGAGTCCATCATGAGCCAGGACGGCGCGATCGTCATCAATGAGATCATGCCGGATCCCATGACCGGACTGCGCGACGAGGATGACGAGCTTTCCGACTGGATCGAACTGTACAATACCACCGAACAGGCTGTCGCGTTGAATAAATACACCCTGAGCGACAATGAAAACCGGCCGCTCAAATGGCGTTTCCCGGAAAACGCGGTGATCGAGCCTCACGGTTATTATGTAGTGTTCTGCTCCGGAAAAGACCGGACGGTCACTCCGACCGGAGTGCCGCATACCAACTTCCGGATCAGCGCCGAAAGCGAGACCCTGATCCTGGCGGACAGTCAGGGACATGTAGTCGACCGCGTCATGCTGGACAACATTCCGGAGGACTGCAGCTACGGACGGAATGAAAGCGGTGCGATGCAGATCTTCCAGACCGCGACCCCCGGACTTCCGAATAATCAGATCGGGTTCAACCAGATGGATGTAAACCTGCGGGCGCTGAACGCGAGCGGCGTTTACATCACGGAAGTCATGGCCTCCAATGAGTCTGTCAGGACTTTTTCAGACGGGGTCTATACAGATTGGATCGAGATCTACAATTCCTCAAATCAGGCTTTTGATCTGACCGGCTACGGGTTGAGCGACAGCCTCACCCGCGGCCGGAAATGGCAATTCCCGTACGGTACGGTCATTAATCCGGGCGAATACAAAGTGATCCTCTGCGACGGGCATCCGGAAAAGTCAACTCTGACGGAACTGCACGCGAACTATAAGATCAACCGGACCGAGGGCGAGATCATCTGTCTGGCGGATCCGGCGGGCAAGATCCTGGATAAGGTCATTCTTCCGGAACAGAAGACCAACGTGTCCTACGGACGTACACCGGGCATGTCGGGTTTTTTTTATTATGAAGCTCCGACCCCGTTCCAGGCAAACAATACCGGTTTCTACGGGTATACGGAAAAGCCCGCGTTCAGTATGGAACCGGGGATGTATTATTCCACAATCACGGTGGAATTCAAAGTACCGGAAGGAACGCAGGTCTACTATACCACGGACGGTTCCATCCCGCTGCAGACTTCCACACCCTATAACGGCGAGCGCCTGGAACTGAACTTCACCACGGTGCTGCGGGCCAGAGCGTACGGGCCGGAAGGCTACCGGGCCAGTGACATCGTGACCGGTACCTATTTTGTGAATGCCTATCACTCTCTGCCGGTATTTTCCGTGGTCTGTGATCCGGATGTGCTCTGGAACAAGGAAAACGGGATGCTGGTCACCGGTGACAATGTGGTCAAGGAACCCGGCAAACTGCCGTTCAAGGGAACCGTTTACCGCCAGTACAAGTCACTTCACCGGGAATGCAACGTGGAATATTATCTGCAGGACGGAACGACCATGCTGAATCAAGGCGCGCAGTTCCAGCTGATGGGTGACTACAGTCTGGACATGCCGCAGAAATCCATGAAGTTCCGTGCCAAATCCCTGTACGGAAAAAAGACATTCAGCGCGAAGCTGTTTGAGGACCGGCCCTATACCGAATATAAAGGGTTTGTACTGAGAAACAGCGGAAACGACTGCATGTGGACCCGGCTGCAGGACGGCTTCCAGAGCCGGCTGCTGGACGGATACGGAACCCGGATCATGCACCAGGCATGGAATCCCGTCGCGGTCTATGTCAACGGCGTGTACTGGGGTCACATGAATCTGCGTGAACGTGTGGACAAGTATTTTGTCGCGCAGCATGAAGGTCTGACCCTGGACGACGCGGACAATATGGACATCCTGCAGGGCGGAGGAACGCTGAAATACGGCTCCAACAAGGAATTCAAAGCCATGCTCAAGAAGATCAAGGCTTCCGATCCCGCGAAGAATCCGGATGACCTGCAGTATATCCTGGATAACGTGGATGTGGACAATCTCTTCGAATACATGGCACTGGAGATGTTTGTCGGAAACAGTGACATCGGTAATACCCGCTTCTACCGTCTGAAAGGCAGCGGCAGCAAGTGGCGGTGGATCTGGTACGACGCGGATTACGGTCTGTTCAACTCATCGTTTGACAGCCCGAAGAGCTATACCAAGGCCAAAGGTATGGGTCAGATGAATATCGACAATACGATCTTCATGAAACTGCTGTCCGTACCGGAATACAAGGACAAATTCCTGAGAAAGATGGGAAGCGTTTACCAGACATTCACGACAGAATATATGCTGAATACGCTGGAACCGCTGGTGGAGCAGATCACTCCGGAAATGGAACTGCACTGGGCGCGCTGGGGCGATGAAAACGATCCGTTCGTACTTTCGGAGGTCCCGACCACGGTCGATGGCGCATACCGCTACTGGGAAAAACGCGTGGAACGTCTCCGGAATGTTTGCCGGAAACGGCCCAATCTGCTATGGAAGATGCTGCAGGACAGCTTCGGCCTGACCAATGACCAAATGATCGAATACTTCGGACCGCAGCCGGAGATGCCCGCGGACGCGGTATAAGAAAGAGAACCGGCCGATAAGGCAATGAATCAATACAGGAGGAATTATTATGACCAACACGTTTGCACTTCTGGGAATCAGTTCTGTACTGAAGAACGACACCAGCCTCAGCGATTACTTTGCCACGCAGTTCGCCAGCCTGACACCCTGGAAACTGATCATCGGTCTGGTGGCGGCCGTGATCGTCGGTCTGATCATTGCCTTTGTCTATAAGCGCTGCTACCGCGGTGTGCTGTACAGCCCCACTTTTGCCATGACGCTGATGATGCTGACCCTGATCACCACTCCGGTCGTGATGTGCATCAAGAGCGATATTGCCCTGTCCATGGGTATGGTCGGCGCGCTCTCCATCGTGCGTTTCCGGACCGCGGTCAAGGATCCCATGGATACAGCCTATATGTTCTGGTCCCTGACCATGGGCATCCTGCTCGGCGCGGAACTGTACCCGCACGCGCTGGTCGTGGTCCTGGGCATCAGCGCGGTCATGTTCTGCATGACATTCATCAAGCTCCGCAATCCGAACGCTTATCTGCTGGTGGTCCATTATGACGACTATGCCGAACAGGATATCACTCAGCTGCTGAGAAGGACTGTGAAGCAGAGAAGACTCCGCAGCAAGACCGTGACCCGTTCCGGTGCCGAAATGACCGTGGAAGTTCGTCTGGACAACAAACAGGATCTGGTTGCCGCCGTGCTGAACATCGAGGGCGTGCATGATGCCACGCTGGTAGCCTGCCAGACTGAAGCCGGAGCGTAATCAACGATCTGAATCTGCCGGAAAGGAGGAAACCCGTTGGCAAACACACTGCCCCTGCGGCATGAACTGAAGTTCTTCATCAATGAAATGCAGTACCTGGTGCTTTCCGGGGTCCTGGATCAGGTCCTCGAACGCGATCCGAGCGGAGATGAATTCAACGAGTATCATATCCGGTCCCTGTACTTTGATACGATCTGGAATACCGCCCTGTATGACAAGCTGGACGGCGACCAGAACCGAGATAAATACCGGATCAGGATCTATAACCTGAGCGATAAGGATATCAAGCTGGAATGCAAGACAAAGATCGGGACGCTGATTTCCAAACGGTCCATGCTGATCCCGAAGCTGCTCGCCGAGCAGCTGATCGCCGGCGATCCTTCCGGCCTGGAGACGACCCGGTCCGGACTGCTGAACGACGTATACCGGGAAATGACTGTGAATCTGCTTCGCCCGGCCGTTATTGTGGACTATGTCAGAGAGGCATATCTCCATCCGGCGGAGGAAGTTCGGATCACTTTCGACAAGCAGCTGAGGAGCGGGCTGAACAGCAAGGATCTGTTCAATCCGAATATTCCGACGATCCCGCCGTTCGACAACGGGGAGATCATCCTGGAAGTGAAATACAACCGGGTCCTGCCTCCGTACATCCGCGATATCCTGACAACTTACTGTCCGGGAGCCACCCAGAGTGCCATCAGCAAATATACCTGGTGCAGACGATTTGAAGATCTGGAAGCCTGAACTTCCGGATCTTTTTTGTATCCGGATTGTAAAAATCAACAAAACATCTATTTCCTGCAAAACCCTTGAAATCGATTGCAAAGCTTTGCCAACAGTGCTATACTCACCGTGCGATTTGCCTGTGTTTTTTTTGTTTTTCATAGGAGGAACCTTGTATGAATCAGATCAAGTGGCTCTGGTCTGTGATGGACAAGAAGTATCATGCCCGTCATATTATGGCACTCGTGATCAGTGCCGTGACGTCCGTTATGCTGCTGATCAATCCCACATTGACCGCAAAATTGATGGACGACGTGATCATGGCCGGGAATCCGGATCCGCTGCTCGGCATTCTGCTGACCATGCTGGCAGTGAAACTGTTCCGGGAAGGCATGCGGTATCTGATGGTCATCACGTTGGAAACCACATCCCAGAACGTGATCTATAATCTGCGTACCCGCCTGTTTACCCGGCTGCAGTACCGTGATATGAAGTTCTTCGACAGGAACCGGACGGGAGACCTGATGACCCGCCTGTCCGCGGATACGGACTGGTGCCGCCACTTCCTGAGCTATATCGATTATCAGGCCGTGGACAGTATCGTGATGTTTCTCTCCACATCCATCTATCTGTTCTTCGTGAACTGGCAGATGGCGCTGGCGATGGTCCTGGTGACACCCGCACTGATGGTGCTGACCAAGTTCTATTCCAAGAAAGCCCGCCCCATGTTCATGGAGATGCGCGACAAGCTGAGTGAAATGAACGCGCGGGCGCAGGAAAACATCGCGGGCAACCGTGTCGTAAAAGCGTTTGCCCGGGAAAGATACGAAGAAGAACGGTTTGACGAAAGATCCCAGGCTTTCCGCGATGCCAACCTGAACATCAACAAGCGCTGGCTGAAATTCTTTCCGTTTATTGAGATACTGGCCAATGTCATGAGCCTGATCACCGTGTTCCTGGGTGCGTTCTTCATGATCAAAGGCAAGCTGACAGCCGGTCAGCTGACGATCTTCACCAGCCTGAGCTGGGCGATGAGCGTTCCCATGCGGAACCTGGGCAACCTCCTGAACGACTGGCAGCGGTTTACCACCTGCGCCAGCAAAGTGATGGAGATCGATCTGGGACAGCCTGTCATTACCGACGACAAGAATGCTGAAGATCATGAAAGCGTTCAGGGAAAGATCGAATTCAAAAATGTGTCTTTCACCTATGACCGTCAGCAGGTGCTGGATGATGTCAGCTTTACGGTGGAACCCGGAAAGACCATCGCGATCATGGGCCCGACAGGGTCCGGAAAGACCACCCTTGTGCAGCTGCTTTACCGCTTCTATGATGTTACGGACGGTGAAGTGCTGGTGGACGGCTGCAATGTGAAGAAATGGAAACTGGAACAGCTGCGCGGCGGGATCGGGACTGCCATTCAGGATGTGTTCCTGTTCTCGGATACAGTGGAAGGCAATATTGCCTTCGGAAACCAGGAGCTGACGGAGGAAGAAGTCGTTGACTATGCCGTGCGCGCGGACGCGGACGAGTTTGTCGCGACCCTCCCGGAAAAATACGATACCATTGTGGGTGAGCGCGGCGTCGGGCTGTCCGGCGGACAGCGCCAGCGTCTGTCCCTTGCCAGAGCCCTCGCGGTGAAGCCCGGGATCCTGATCATGGATGATACGACTTCCGCCGTGGATATGGAAACCGAGACCTATATTCAGAAGCAGCTGAAGCAGCTCCCGTATGACTGCACCAGGATCATTATCGCGCAGCGCATCTCCTCCGTGAAGGACGCCGATCAGATCCTGATCCTGCGGGACGGCCGGATCACGGAACAGGGCACGCATGAGGAACTGCTCCGGAATCACGGGTATTATTATGAGACTTATTGCCTGCAGAACGGCATTGACCCTGAAAAGGAGGTGAATGCGTAATGGCACGGAATAAGTTTGACGTTGACGAGACTCTGGAATCCCCGTTCAGTGCGAAACATCTGAAACGCGCCATGAAGTACATCAAGAAGCACCGCTTCAAGATGCTGCTGGCATTCTTCCTCAGCGCTCTGGCGAGCGTGGCCGGACTGTTTGTACCCAAGATCACCCAGACAGTCCTGGATGTCATCGTTCCCATGGCAAAAACCAATGAGAATGAGGCGCTGGCCCAGCTGGTTAAAATGGCGTTCATGTTCATGGGAATCACTGCCATCAGTATCATATTCACCGTGATCCGTTCCCGTGTCATGGCGTTCGTGAGCCAGGAGATCATTTATGATATCCGGAAAGACCTGTTCGAGCATCTGCAGAAACTGCCGTTCAGCTACTATGACAGCCGTCCGGCGGGCAAGATCCTGGTCCGGGTCATCAACTATGTCAACTCAGTGTCGGATATCCTGTCCAACGGGATCATCAACGCGATCCTGGAGATCATCAATATCATCTTCATCATTGTGTTCATGTACTCCACGGATGCCACGCTGGCCACCGTCATCATCGCGGGACTTCCGGTCTTCGCGAGTGTGATCTGGTTCCTCAAACCGAGACAGAGAAAAGCATGGCGGAACCAGAGCAACAAGAACTCCAACTACAATGCGTACCTGGCGGAATCCATTGACGGTGTACGCGTCAGTCAGTCCTTTGCGCGTCAGGACGAGAATATCTCCATTATGCGCCGCCTGGCGGTAGCCTGCCGCAAGGCCTGGATGAAGGCAATCTATATCAGCAACAGCGTGTGGCTGAGCAGTGAGATCATTACCCAGATCGTGTTTACGGTCATGTATATCGCGGGCGTTTACTGGATGGGCGGCGACATCGTGTCCTTCGGTGTCATTGTGGCCATGGGTCAGTACGTGGGAAGATTCTGGCAGCCCATTACCAACCTCGCCAATATTTACAACAACTTTGTCAACAACCTCGCTTATCTGGAGCGTATCTTTGAAACGATGGATGAGCCGGTGGTCGTGGATGACAAAGAAAACGCGGAAGTACTGCCCGAGATCGACGGCAGGGTCGATTATGAAAAGGTGACCTTCGGTTACGAGGAAGGTCAGATCGTGCTGAAGGATCTGGATCTGCATGTGAACGCGGGCGAGAGCATCGCCCTGGTGGGTCCCACCGGCGCCGGAAAGAGTACGGTGGTGAATCTGCTCTGCCGTTTCTATAACCTGAACGGCGGCAAGATCATCCTGCACTGCAAGGATGGATCCAGCCATGATATTTCCGATGTGACGCTGCACTCCCTGCGGACACAGCTGGGCATCATGCTGCAGGACAGTTTCATCTTCGCGGGAACGATTGCTGAGAATATCCGCTACGGCAATCTGGATGCCACGGATGAACAGATCGAAAAAGCGGCAAAAGTGGTCCGCGCGGATGATTTCATCCGTGAAATGCCGGACGGATACGAAACACAGATCAATGAGCGCGGCAGCAGCCTGAGCCAGGGACAGCGGCAGCTGATCTCCTTTGCCCGGACGCTGCTGAGCGATCCGCGGATCCTGATCCTGGATGAAGCGACCTCTTCCATCGATACCAAGACGGAAAAACTGCTTCAGGAAGGTCTGCTGGCCCTGCTGAAGGGACGCACTTCCTTCATCATCGCGCACCGCCTGTCCACCATCAAGCACTGTGACCGGATCCTGTACATCTCCGATCACGGGATCCTGGAAAGTGGAAACCATGACGAGCTCATGGCGAAGAAGGGTGCCTACTGGGAACTGTATACAGCACAGGCCAGAGAGCAAGGGATGGAGAGCGCTGCGGAGGTATAAGGCATAAATTACAAATTATTAATTATGAATTATGAATTATAAATTATGAATTATCAATGATCATTAATCATTCCGCGGCTTTGCCGCGGATTTTTCATTCGTTTTTAATGACAGGGCAGGAAGGACATGATATACTGATTTCATGCTTCACGAAAGGTGATGATTCAATGGACACTTTGATATCCAAATGGCACAGGGAATTGGAACTGTTCAGCTCCATCAAGCCCCTGCTGATCTTTGAGGGTAATGTGCTGGATCAATACAGATATCCTGAAAACGGTTCGCTGAAGGAGAATACGATCGTTCCGCTGAGCCGTTATCTGCATACATGGTTCCTGGACCACGGCTATGATCAGGTCGTGTTCTATTCTAATCTGGTAGGCTTTATCAATCCGTATGCCCCGGAAATGCTGACCCGTTATGCCGCTCTGACGACCTCGGAGATCAAGAACGGGGCGATCCAGGCGGAATTCAAGGGCAACGAGGCAACGACAGCTCCTAATGTGATCCGCCGTGCCATGAGCCAGCAAAAGGCGGCTACGGTGACCGTGCTGGAAGTGGCCAGCCACTACATCACAAATCCCGACCGTATGGACCAGCAGGATGTGAACAGCTTCAACATTCTGATGCAGAGCGCGCTGAGCTCGGCATGGGTCAGGACGGCACAGGGCAAGAAGCAGAATCTGCTGGTCCTGCTCGTAAACAAGATCAACGATCTGCCGGTCTGGTTCTATCTGAACAATCCGGTATGCAAGATCATCAAGCTGGAAGCACCGGACCGGGAAGAACGGAAGAAAGCTGTTTCCGGCGAAAACTTCGCGGGCTTTTTTGACAGTACCGTATACCGCAAGGATATGCCGTACTATGAGGAACATCCGGATGAACTCGAACGGATCCGGGAACGCTTCGTGGGACTGACGGAGGGACTGACCTTCACGGAGATGGAGGAACTCCGCCGCCTGTGCAAACTGGAAGGAATGCATATCAAGGATCTGTGTTCCGCTGTGGATCTGTATAAATACGGAATCAAGGAAAACCCGTGGAGCACGCTCAGCGTGTCCAGCCTGCAGCACGCCAAGCAGGATTTCGAGAAACGAATCAAAGGTCAGGATGCCGCGCTGGAACGTACGCTGGACGTGGTCAAACGCGCCGTGACCGGCCTGAACGGTCTGAATTCATCTTCCACATCCAAGCCCAAGGGTGTCCTCTTCTTTGCCGGCCCGACAGGAACCGGAAAGACCGAGACCGCGAAGGCACTGGCGGAAAAGCTTTTCGGCGATGAAAGCGCCTGTATACGGTTTGACATGAGCGAATACGGTCAGAGTCATTCCGACCAGAAACTCATGGGAGCGCCTCCCGGATATGTGGGATACGAGGCGGGCGGTCAGCTGACCAACGCGGTGAAGAAGAATCCCTTTGCCATTCTGCTGTTTGACGAGATCGAAAAGGCGCACTCGACCATTCTGGATAAGTTCCTCCAAATCCTGGAAGACGGACGGATGACGGACGGTCAGGGCAATACGGTCTATTTCTCCGAAACGATCATCATCTTTACCAGTAACCTGGGAATCTATGTGAAGGATGCTTTCGGGAACCGTCAGCCGAATGTCACCATGGATATGGATTACAGTGAGATCCGGACCAAGGTGCGGAGCGCTATCGAAGACTACTTCAAGCTTGAACTCGGACGTCCGGAGATCCTGAACCGTATCGGCGAGAATATCGTTGTGTTTGACTATATCCGCAGGGATGCCGGTGAACTGATCCTGAAGAGTCAGGTGGACAAGATCATCGGTAACCTGAGGGAAAACAAGAATATCCGCGTGACCGTTGCGGACCACGCGTATGAGAGCCTGAAGGAAGCGGCGCTGTTTGATCTGTCCAACGGCGGACGCGGCATCGGCAATCAGGTGGAAAGCCTGCTGATCAATCCGCTCAGCCGCTGGCTGTTTGACAACGGGATCACCGGGAATGCCGCTCTGACCATCGACTGCTTTGAAACTGCGTCCAATCCTCCCGCGCTGCGCTGTACGCTGACGGAAGGAGGCGCGGAGCATGAGTGAACAGAACGCGAATCAAGCGGAAAGCAATCAGGAAAAACTGCGTCGGATCCTGCAGAATACAGCGGCCGACCTCTGGGGCGGCACCCCGCAGCCGGCGGCGGTTAACAATACACCGGCAACGGAAAAGAAAAAGGCACCCGAGGCTAAAAAACCGCAGATCCCTTCTCTGGCCAGCATCTGGAAAACAGCGGATGAGACCGTGGACTGGACAGAGGCGCTCGGACATGAATATCCCGCGGACGGTCTGACCAGCGACCGGCTGTGGCAGTTCTACCGCGCGCATGCCGAAAAGGTACTGAAGGGCGATCTGCAGACGTATGTCGATGTGCTGACAGTTGGCAATCCACTGGGAGATCTGACACCTTTCGCCGCGGATATGAAGATCCGCACTCCGGATCCGGATACACTGGAGGCTTCCTTCGAATGCTGTCCGGAATACCTGAAGAGTGAGCCGGACAAGTATCTTTGCGGACTGGCGCTCCGGATCGCCCGTGATCTTTTCGCGATCCTGCCGGTCGAAACCGTGCATGTGGAAGGCCGCCGGAACGGAAAGCCCGTGATCCGCGTTACTTATGACCGGGAAAAGCTTCGCCGGATCAATTTCAAATTTATGGATCCCGTCACTTTCGCGAAAGAGTGCGGGGAACTGCTCTGATCCCGGAAGATCATGACCGCGGCCTGCCCGGCCGCGGTCTTTTACGGAGAGGTAACAAACCATGACAGAGGAACTGAAATCACCCAAAGGGATCCCGGATGGCTTGTGGGTCTTTTTTTCATCGGTCCTGTTCGCACTTGGCGGTTTGCTGTTCAAGATCATTTCATGGGACGCGATGGCCATCAGCAGCGCCCGGTCGATCCTGGCCGGTACGGCGATCTTGATCTTTCTGCTCTGCAGGAAGCATCATTTTGTCATCAACCGGCATGTGATCCTGGCGGCTTTGTCCATTTCCGCGACCAATATCCTGTATGCCATGGCCAACAAGCTGACGACCGCGGGTAACACGATCGTTCTTCAGTTCACCATGCCGGTGTTCGTGATCATGATCACGGCGGTGTTCTTCCATAAACGTCCCGGAAGAACGGAATGTATCGTCTGTCTGCTGGTGCTGGCGGGGATCCTGTGTTTCTTTATCGATTCCCTGACCGCGGGCAACATGACCGGTAATCTGCTGGCGCTGGTTTCCGGGATCACTTATGCCTGTTTTTTCATCTTCAACAGCATGGATGATTCGGAACCGTTCACCGCGATCCTGCTGTCCTACGCCATCACCGCGCTGATCGGATTACCGTCGCTGCTCCGGACCGATATCGCGGCATCACCGGCGGGGGAGATCGCGGCGGTGATGGCGCTGGGACTGATCCAGCAGGGCGCCGCGCAATTGTGCTTTGCCAGGGGGATCCGCGGTACGGGCGCCGTGGCGGCCGGACTGATCTCCGGTCTGGAGCCGATCCTGAACCCGGTACTGGTCGCCATTTTTGCCGGAGAGATACTGACGCCGCTTTCGCTGCTGGGCGCGGCGGTCGTCGTGATCACTGTGGTTGCCTACGACCTGAAGAAAAACAGAACTTAACCCTCCGGACCAATAAAACGATATGACGCGCAGGAATACCCCGGATACGGCTGTGCCTGAAAAACTGTACAACGCATAAAAAATACCGACCGCTTTCTCCGGATGGAGAAGCGGCCGGTAGTTTCATATACGCGGCGCTGATAAATTATTCGTCAGCGTTTTCGGATGCGGGTTCGGATGCGGGTTCGGCGGGAGCTTCATCAGCGGGGGCGTTATCAAAGTAGCCTTCGGGAGTATCGATGTTCACAAAGGCGATGACGTCCAGGGTAGTGGGAACGTAACCCTTGGATTCGAAATAATCCTTGGTCGCGGTGTCAAGATAACGACGGACCATGATGCTGCTGCCGGGCATGAGGGCCTTGGTGTAGCCAAGGCTGTCGCCGTCCATGAACAGGATATTGCCTTCGTCATCCAGAAGGGCGTACACGAGTTCGATGTCGAAAATCGGCTCGTTGGTGTTGTTGGTGACGGTCATGTACATATAGTCGTAGGTGGACCAGCCTTCCTGAACATTGGCTTCGAAGTGTACATCGGACACGGGCAGTCTCATGGAGATCTGGTCGGAGTCGCTCTTGCCGGTCAGGGTCAGCTGATAGTCATCCACATGTTCCACCTGATCTTCTTCGAGTCTGGAATACAGGTAGCAGTAGGTGTATTCGCCGGGCTGGAGGTATTCGGCATAGGCTCTCACATAGTCTTCGGAAGTGATGGCTTCACCGTCTTCATCCAGGATCTCAAGCAGACCGGCGTTCAGCTTGGTGGGCTTGTTGCCGGTATTGCTGACCTTGGCGTAGGCATAGGCATAGGTGGAATAGCTGGGAACGACGTGGAAGTTTTCCTGATCGACGCTGATCTTGCCGGCGGCCATGGCACCGGTCGCGAGCAGACAGAGCACGAGAATCAGGGCAACGATGGAAAGTTTCTTCATGGGTAGGGTTCCTCCTTAAAAATATAATCATTGCTTTCCGCTTTGACGGAAGGCACGGTTATCGGAACAATCATACACCTGATTCCGGGAAAAGTCCGTACTTTACAATAAACAGAACAAAAAATGTGCTGTCTCCCGCAATACAGGGCTGCAGGGAATGGGGCGTGACTGCTCCTTTCTCTCTGTCAGACGCGTGCAGTGGAAAAAAGTTCCCCTTAATTTATATTTTTTTCTTTTTCAGCAGTTTCGCTCCGAAGATCACGATCAGTGAACTCACACAGATCGCTCCTGCCAACAGGAGCCAAGCGGGACCGGTCAGCGGGACGAGCGAGAAAAGAGGCCCCAGAATGAGGGCGGCCAGAACAAACGCGCAGGTCATGACGGAAACGATGAGCGCCCGGTTCCGGTTCAGCGGCAGGCAGGCACGCAGAAGGACCAGCAGACCCACGGCGCCGGCAATATAGGTGGCTACCGTCTTGCAGAGTTCAACAGGCCATCCTGAACGCGTAAAGAGCATGGAGACCGCGGCACAGAGCGCGACCGCCGCTCCACCGGGAAGCGCGCGCTGAAGGACGGTCCGGAGGAATCCGCCGCTGATCCGCTCATTGTTGGGCTCGAGCGCCAGAAAGAAGGACGGGACTCCGACAGTCAGTGTGGAGATCAGCGTCAGCTGGATCGGGTCATACGGATAGGCGTCCGTAAAGATCAGTGTCAGCAGACCGAGCCCGAAGGAAAACAGGGTCTTAGTCAGGAACAGGGAAGCCGCCCGGGTGATATTGTTGATGACCCGGCGACCTTCAAGCACCACGGCGGGCATATGGGAAAAATCGGAATCCATCAGTGTCAGCTGCGCGGCATGGCGGGCGGCATCCGCGCCGCCGGCCATGGCGACGGAACAATCGGCGGCTTTCAGCGCCGGAATGTCATTGACGCCGTCACCGGTCATGGCGACCGTATGTCCCTGTTCCTTCAGGATCTGAACCAGTTCCTTTTTCCGGGCAGGGGTGACACGACCGAAAATGGTGCAGGAACGGCACGCTTCACGCAGCTCGTCACCGGTGGTCAGGGAGGACACATCCACCCAACGGTCCCATCCGTCGATGCCGGCCTGCTTCGCGACCTGTGAAACAGTCAGAGGATGGTCACCGGAGATCACTTTCAGATCAACGCCCTGCTCGCGGAAATACCGGACGGTTTCGTTCGCGTTGGGACGGAGCGTATCCGTGAGGACACAGAGACCCAGGATCCGGGTAACGGCCGGAACGGTCTCTCCGGAAATGACGCCTTCCGCGTATGCCAGAACGGTGACCCGCTTGCCTTCCGCGGCGAAGGATTCCACCTTCTCACGAAGCTCCGCGGGGAAGGCAGTACCCAGGACGAACTCCGGGGCGCCCATAATCAGTGTAGACCCGTCCGCGAACGAGACCGCGGACTTCTTGCGCGCGGAGGAGAAGGGCAGCGTGCTGACCGCAGGGGCATTCACGGCCGCGATTGCTTTTCTCAGCGCGTTCAGCGTCGCGGAATCATCATCGAAGGCGCCCAGAAAGCGGGAGAGGGCCTCCTTCATTTCCTCCATGGAGGCATCGGCCGGCTCCAGTGACTCCAGAGCCATTTCGCCGGTGGTGATGGTGCCGGTCTTGTCGAGACACAGCACATCGACGCGGGCCAGCGTTTCGATCCCGTACAGTTCCTGAACCAGGGTATTCCGGCGGCCCAGCTTGACAACACCGACAGCCATGGCGACGCTGGTGAGCAGGATCAGACCTTCGGGGATCATCCCGATCATGGCGGCCACGGAAGAAGTGACGGAGGCGGGAAGCGGATTACGGTTCAGCAGGTACTGCTTCAGGAACAGCAGGATACCCATGGGGATCAGCAGGATACTGTCAAACCGGATCAGCCGGTTCAGTTCGGTCATCAGTACGGATTGCGGGCGTTCCGTCTTCCGGGCTTCCTTCATCAGACGCCCCGCGTAGCTTTCATCGGCTACCCAGACCAGCTGGGCGGTCAGACGGCCTTCGGTGATATAGCTGCCGGAATACAGCCAGTCGTTTTCGGCCTTCGGGATCGCGTCGCTTTCGCCGGTGAGCAGGGATTCCATCGCGTGACCGCTGCCGGAACGGACCATGGCGTCCGCGACCACCTGATCGCCTGCGCGGAGGACCACGAGATCCCCGCGGACCAGCTCATCCGGCTTCATCACGACTTCCTGACCGTCACGCAGGACATGTACCGACGGAGCATTCAGCAGCTGCAGACGGCGAATGGTATTGCGCGCCCTGATTTCCTGAAATGTTCCGATAAACGCGTTGGAAAAAATGATCAGGATGAAGAGCATATTTTTATAGCTGCCTACCGCCAGCAGGCACAGCGCCAGGATCACATTCAGCAGATTGAACCAGGTGAACAGATTATCCCGGAGGATCTCACCGGTGGTCTTCCCGCCGTCCTCCGAAAGTCTGTTCGCCTGACCGGCTGCCGTCAGATCAGCGGCCCTGACGCCTGTCAGACCGGTCTCCGGAGTGGGAGAGTAATCATCCGGCAGCTGAACAGGCAGATTCAGTTCTTGATTCATACGATTCACATACGCGAAGTCCGTTGGGTCTCAGCTTTTCAAAGCTGCGGACGCGTCCCCGTCTTTTCGGGCAATATTAATGATAGTAATCCTTTTTGAAAGTGTCAAGGACCGGGAGCTCCGGACGGGGAAAAAGCCCTTGTCACGACCGGCTTTTCGTGCGATAATGACTTGTTAGGATATTCACAGGGAGGTGAAGCGGTGGCAACCGCGTTATGGGTCAAAACGATCCGTCATCACAGGACGGACAGGCAGATCACGATCCCGTGCACACGTTCGGATCCATCTGACGCGCTGTATGAAGCCTGCCATCAGCTGGATCTTCCGCAGCCGCTGTGGCTGGACAAAAACCAGCGTGAATGGGAGGAATTCGGTCAGACACGCTTTCTGCCGGATGCTTTTTTTGAAAACGTTGAGTTTGAACGCCTGGAAATCGAATACATCGATCCTGAGGCCCCGAAGAAAAAGAGTCAGGATCCAAGAAACGCCTTTTAGGAGAATCGCTTATGGAACAGAAGATATATGACCTGATCGACAGCTACCGTGACGAACTGACGGCCATGCTGAAAAAGTGGGTGCGTGTTCCTTCCGTCAAGTCTGAAGGAACGGATGGCGCGCCTTTCGGAAAAGAGATCCGCCGGATGCTGGATATGGCGATGGTGGACGCGGAAACCATGGGCTTCATGACGGAAGCCTATGACGGATACGCCTGTGATATCCTGCTGGGCGATGCCCCGGAACAGATCGCTGTCCTGGGTCATCTGGATGTCGTACCGGCAGGGGATGGCTGGAATTATCCGCCCTTCGGTGCCGAACAGGTCGGGAACCGCGTATACGGCAGAGGAACCGGCGATGATAAGGGCCCGGTGCTGGCGGCGCTGTTTGCCATGCGTGCCATGAAGGAAGCCGGGATCCCGATGAAAAAAGGGATCCGTATGGTACTTGGCTGCGATGAGGAAAGCGGCTGGGAGGACATGGAACATTACTGCGAAGTGACCGATATGCCCGAAACCGGTTTCAGCCCGGACGCCTCCTTCCCGGTAATCAATACGGAAAAGGCGATCGTGCAGATGATCCTGCACGGGAAACATACACCCGGCGGACCGAAGATCCTTCAGCTTCAGACCGGCGAACGCTTCAATGTGATCCCAGGGATCTGCAAAGCCCTGCTGGAAGGTGGAAATGCTCTGGCGGATACGGTCCGCGCGGTCGCGATGCGGCTCGGTCTGGATATCACCGCGGAAGCCGTACCGGAAGGCGTGTGGGTCACCGCAACGGGTATTCCGGGACATTCCGCGTATCCGGAAGGCTGCCGCAACGCCATCGGAATGATGCTGCGTCTGCTCCGGGAACTCGGCGCGGAAGGCGCGCTGGCGCTCCTCGCGGACCGGATCGGAACCGAATATGACGGCGGCAGTCTCGGCGTGAAGGCTTCGGACGACGTTTCCGGCGCGCTGACCTGCAATATGGGTATCCTCCGGCTGGAGGGCGATGAGCTGACGGCCACTCTGGATTTCCGGTGCCCGTTGTGCGTGAAGCCGGATGAACTGATCCGGACCGTCGGTGAGGCGGTGCCGGACTTCAGACTCGAGATCACCGAGAACAAAGAGATCCATCATGTGCCGGAGAACTCCGAACTGGTGAGCAGTCTGCTGGCGGCCTACCGTGAAGAGACCGGGCGAGAAGCGGCCGGCCAGTATACCGGCGGCGGGACCTATGCCAAGATCATGAAACAGGGAGTCGCCTTCGGGGCGGGATTCCCCGAAGATGAGGATCTGGCACATCAGGCCAACGAATATATCGACATTGATAAACTGATCCTGACCGCGAAGATCTATGCCAACGCGCTGATCCGGCTCACGGCGGAATAAGCAGGAACGAAAAGAAAAGGAGAAACAAATGGTTACAGTAAGCAACGTATCCCTCACTTTCGGCGGACAGAAACTTTTTTCCGGCGCGGATCTGAAATTCCTGCCCGGCAACTGCTATGGCATCATCGGTGCCAACGGCGCGGGGAAGTCCACTTTCCTGAAGATCCTCTCCGGAGAGCTGGAACCCACGACCGGATCGGTCTCCTATCCGTCCACCCTGCGTATGTCCACCCTGAAACAGGACCAGTTCAAGTATGACGCTTATCCCGTCATGGATACCGTCATCATGGGCAATCAGCGCCTGTATGACATCATGAAGGAAAAGGACGAACTGTACGCCAAACCCGACTTCAGCGACGCTGACGGAGAAAAGGCGGCCGAGCTGGAAGGCGAGTTCGCCGAGATGGACGGCTGGAACGCGGAAAGCGACGCGTCCACACTGCTGACCGGCCTGGGTTTGGGAACGGATCTGCACTATAACCTGATGGGCGACCTGAAGGCCGGCGACAAGTTCAAGGTCCTGCTGGCGCAGGCGCTGTTCGGAAATCCGGACATCCTGCTCCTGGACGAACCGACCAACAATCTGGACAACCGGAGTGTTGCCTGGCTGGAAGACTTCCTGATGGAATTCCAGGGGACCCTGATCGTGGTCAGCCATGACCGCTGGTTCCTGAACAATATCTGCACCCATATCGTGGATATCGACTTCAACCAGGTCAAACTGTACGTCGGTAACTATGACTTCTGGTATGAATCCAGCAAGATGATGCAGAGCCTGATGAACGACCAGAAGAAACGCAGGGAAGACAAGATCAAAGAACTGCAGGCTTTCATCCAGCGGTTCTCCAGCAACAAAAGCAAGGCCAAGCAGGCCACCAGCCGCAGAAAGCTGCTGGACCAGCTGACCATTGAACAGATGCCCGCATCCTCCCGCCGTTATCCCTGGGTCTGCTTCACTCCCGACCGCGAAGCCGGCAAGGATATCCTGCAGGTCAGCGATGTGACCTACGAACAGGACGGCGTGACCCTGCTGAAGAACGTGAACTTCCTGGTGACCAAGGGACAGAAGATCGCGCTGGTCGGCAACGAACAGGCGCAGACCGCTCTGTTCCGGATCCTCGCGGAGGAACTGGAACCCAACCAGGGCAATGTCAAATGGGGCGTGACCATTTCCACCAGCTATTTCCCCAAGGATAACAGCAAGTTCTTCGACGGCTGCGATCTGAACATGATGCAGTGGTTCGCCCAGTATTCCCCGGAACAGCTGGAGACCTACATGCGCGGTTTCCTGGGCCGGATGCTCTTCTCCGGAGACGATGTCTACAAGCCTGTCAGTGTCCTCTCCGGCGGCGAGAAAGTCCGCTGCATGCTGAGCCGGATGATGCTCTCCGGAGCCAATTTCCTCATGCTGGATCAGCCCACCAACCATCTGGATCTGGAATCCATCACCGCCGTGAACAACGCGCTGATCAATTTCCCGGGAAACGTGATCTTCACCAGCCAGGACCACCAGTTCATTTCCACGGTCGCGGACCGGATCATTGAGATCCATAATGACGGTACGATCACGGATTATTTGTGCAACTATGAAGAATATCTGGAAAAAACGAAATAATGAAGCAGGGGATCTGAAAACGGTTTTCAGATCCCCTTTTTTCGTGAATTTACGAAACCGATGTAGTTTTCGATATTTTCGTAGTTTCAGGCATCAGAAAACGTTTGCACAGGACTGACTTGTGTGTTATACTGAATACAACTGAAGCCCTGTGCGGAAGAAAAAAAGAACTGCAGGAGGATATTATCCATGAAGTTCGGTCATTTTGACGATAAAGCCCGGGAGTATGTCATCGATACGCCCCGTACGCCCTATCCGTGGATCAACTATCTCGGATGCGAGAAGTTCTTCGGAATTATCAGCAATACCGCTGGCGGATATTGCTTCTACCGTGACGCGCGTCTGCGCCGGATCACGCGTTACCGCTACAACAACATGCCCGTGGACAACGGCGGCCGCTATTTCTATATCAATGATCAGGGCACCGTATGGAATCCCGGCTGGAAGCCCGTCAAGACGGAACTGGATGAATACTCCTGCCGTCACGGCATGGGTTATACGGTCATCACCGGTAAAAAGAACGGACTGAAAGCTTCCCAGAAGAGCTTTGTTCCCATGGGATACGATGCCGAAGTTCATCAGGTGACGCTGACCAATGAAAGCGATGCCGCGAAGGATGTCATCCTGACCAGCTTCGTGGAATTCTGCCTGTGGAACGCGCAGGATGATATGCTGAACTTCCAGCGTAACTTCTCCACCGGTGAAGTCGAGATCGAGGACGGCGTGATCTACCATAAGACCGAATACCGTGAACGCCGCAATCACTACAGCTTCTACGCCGTGAACACGCCCATTGACGGTTACGATACCGACATGGAGACCTTCCTGGGTCTGTATAACGGCTTTGAGAATCCGCAGGCTGTACTGACCGGAAAGATGGGCAACTCCAAGGCTTCCGGCTGGCAGCCCATGGCGGCCCACCAGATCAAAGTGCATCTGGAAAAAGGCGAGGAAAAGAAGTTCAACTTCGTCCTCGGCTATGTGGAACTGCCGCAGGAAGAAAAGTGGGCGGCTCCCGGGATCATCAACAAGACTCCCGCGAAGGAACTTCTGTCCCACCTGACCACCGACGAACAGATCGACGAAGCTTTCGCTGCTCTGAAGGCTCACTGGGACAATCTGCTGAGCGCCTATACGCTGACCACCGACGATGAGAAACTCGGCCGCATGGTCAATATCTGGAATCCCTATCAGTGCATGGTCACCTTCAATATGAGCCGCTCCACCTCCATGTTCGAAAGCGGCATTGGTCGCGGCATGGGCTTCCGTGATTCTTCACAGGACCTGCTGGGCTTCGTGCATCAGATCCCCGAACGCGCCCGGGAACGTATTCTGGACATCGCGGCGACCCAGTTCCGGGACGGCGGCTGCTATCATCAGTATCAGCCCCTGACCAAGAAGGGCAACAACGACATCGGCGGCGGATTCAATGATGACCCGCTGTGGCTGATTGCCGGCACCGCCGCGTACATCAAGGAGACCGGAGATTTCTCCATCCTGGATGAAAAGACTCCCTATGACTGCAATCCTGATGATTACGGCACTCTGATGGAACACCTGGAAGTCAGCTTCTATCATGTGGTGAACAACAAAGGTCCTCACGGTCTGCCGTTGATCGGCCGCGCCGACTGGAACGACTGCCTGAACCTGAACTGCTATTCCGATACTCCCGACGAAAGCTTCCAGACATTCTCCAACCCGAATGCTCCGGACGACCGCGTCGCCGAATCCGTGCTGATCGCCGGTATGTTCGTTTCCATCGGTCCCGAACTGGTGGCTCTGGAAAAACGCTTCGGGAATACTGAAAAGGCCGCGAAAGCACAGGCTGAGATCGACGCTATGACGGCCGCCATCGAAAAGGACGGCTGGGACGGAGAATGGTTCATCCGTGCCTACGACGCCATGGGCAACAAGATCGGCAGCAAGGAATGCGACGACGGTAAGATCTTTATCGAAAGTCAGGGCTATTGCGTCATGGCCGGCATCGGTCTGGATAATGGCAAGGCGGAACAGGCTCTGGAATCCGTCCATAAGCATCTGGAGACCGAACACGGTATCGTATTGCTGCAGCCGGCCTACAAGGAATATCATCTGGAACTGGGCGAAGTCAGTTCCTATCCGGGCGGATACAAAGAGAACGCCGGTATCTTCTGCCATAACAATCCCTGGATCATCGCGGCTGAAACCGTGGTGGGCCACGGTGACCGCGCCTTTGATCTGTACAGCCGTATCGCTCCTGCCTGGAGAGAGGAGATCTCCGATCTGCACAAGACAGAGCCCTATGTCTACAGCCAGATGATCGCCGGTAAGGATGCCGCCAACTTCGGTCAGGCCAAGAACAGCTGGCTGACCGGAACCGCGTCCTGGAACTTCTACGTTATCAGCAACTACATCCTGGGCATCAAGCCTGACTGGGACGGCCTGAAGATCGATCCCTGCGTACCGCATACCTGGGACGGATACAAGGTCAGCAGAAGATTCCGCGGCGCTGTGTATGATGTGGAGATCAAAAATCCCTCCCATGTCTGCCGCGGCGTAAAGAAAGTCACCGTGGACGGTAAGGAAATCGAAGGAAATGTCCTGCCGGTCTTCGGAGACGGCAGGAACCACGCGGTGGAAGTCGTTTTAGGTTGAAAAAATCCGGATCCGTAAGGATCCGGTTTTTTTGTCGGGTACAGGGTGACATGAGTCAGTTCGCGGTTTCGGGGGTTTCAGGGTCGCCGCCGAGCTTCAGGGCGACGAAGACGCCGAGCGCCAGGCAGACAACGGAGGCAATGAGGATCCAGACATTGAATCCTTCATAGATAGAAGGATCCATCAGAATGACAACAGGAGAGGCAACGACCATTCCCAGAATACCGCAATAGGTCCAGCCTTTCCATCTCTTCAACAGGAAATCAATCAGTTTTGCGATGGCAAAGATGCCGAATACGATACCGAGCGCGAAGGGAAGCAGGATACCGATATTGTGTCCGACCATATCCCACTGACCGGAGGTGATACCCTTCAGCAGGTCGGGAATGGCACCGGTGACGATGGGCTCATAATAACCGAGGGTCTTCAGGATCATGCTGCCGGAAACACCGGGAATGACCATGGTGGCGGAACAAATGGCGCCCATGAAGAACAATTTGATGATCATCAGAATATCCAGAGTGATCGTGGCGGTGTTTTCCTTTTCCACGATCTTCAACCACACGACCAGTGCGAAGAGCAGAATGAAGATCAACACACCCTGCCAACCAATCTTCTGACCCTTCATTTCCTTCAGAATGAAGGGAAGGGAACCCAGAATCAGACCGATGAACAACGCGTTGGTGGGCAGAGGGAAATTTGCGAAAGCGGCTTTCAGACCGATGGCACCCAAAGCGATGGCCAGGATCATACCGATGCCGTAGGGGAGCAGCGTCAGGATGCATTTCTTAAACTTTTTGAAGAGATTATTGATGCACCAGATCAGCGTATCATAGATCCCCATGGAGACCATCATGGTGCCGCCGGAAACACCGGGGATCACGTTGGCCAGACCGATGACCATACCTCTGAGAATATCCAGGAACCATTTCATTTGTCAAAATCCTCCGTTTGTCCAGTAATCACGGTCGTCCTCTTCCTCCTGCTCAAAATTGGCGGCAAGATTTTCCGGGAAGAAGCGCGGATCGAAAGCCAGCGAAGCCAGCTGATCGCGTTGGACGACCGTATCGGTCCCCTGACAGTCGTTACAGCGGTAATCACAGCCCGGAGTGGGACACACACACCCTTTGAAGTCACTTTCCGACTGAATCATCCACGTACCGCATTTTTTACAGCTGCACCGCACATGAATCCCTCCCTGAAAACACTTTCGGAAGACCGAAACATCTTTAAATTATAACAAAACCCGGGCTTTCCGTAAAGCCCGGGTCGGAAAATCAACGCGCGTTTTATGCTTCAGGCTCCAGCAGACCGAGGTCGCCGTCTTTTCTCAGATAGAGGACATTGGTGCGGTCGGTATCCGCATTGATGAAAACGAAGAAGCTGTGTCCAAGCATTTCCATCTGAATCACGGCGTCTTCCACAGACATCGGACGGACAGGGAAGGTCTTCTGCCGGACAACTTTTCTTTCCGGCTCTTCGCTGACCTGTTCTTCTTCCACATATTCCGGAACGACATTGGTAAAGGCGTCTTCTCTCAGCTTCTTGCCCAACTTGGTGCGATGACGGAGGATCTGGCGTTCGATCTTGGCCAGCGCCTGGTCGATGGCGAGGAAGAGGTTGTCATCGGCGGAGGATTCGCTCCGCAGGATCACGTTATTGCCCATCGGCACCGTGATCTCCACCACACGGCGGTCATTCTTTTCTTTTCTCATGCGGACCTGCATCTCGGTGTCCGGACGCAGATAACGGCTCATGGTCTCAGTTTTTTTCTCTATTCTTTTGGTCATGCCGGGCGTGACTTCCATATTGCGTGCGTTGATGCTCAGTTTCATAAATCAGGGGACTCCTTTCAAATTAAGATGGATAGACCGAAACAGCAGAGTACCGGTCACAGGTTCCGGATACTCCGCGGGATCATGTGTGCCATGGGCACCACATCCTTCCGTTGTCTCTTTACACTTTATTATTTCGACGGTTATTCTGATATTCCTTCATGAAAAATGTGATTTTTGATGAAAATATTTCCCAGATAAAACAAAACAAAAACAGCGGATAACAGACCATAATAAAAACAAGGCATGCCTTGATTTGCAGGGGATGAACGTGCCATAATAAATCATTACAGGATTGTGAGGCGATGTTGTATGAAGCTGAAGGAAGTACTGGCGGGAACGAAACTGAACCTGTCTTTTGAAGTTTTTCCTCCGAAGCAGGATACAGCTTTCGATAAAGTGCGTGAAGCCACGGAGAAGATTGCGGCGCTGAAGCCGGCGTTTGTCAGCGTGACCTACGGTGCCGGCGGCGGAACCAGCAAATATACCCTGAAGATTGCCGAGAACATTCTGAAGACTTACGGCGTGCCCACGATGGCGCACCTGACATGTGTTTCTTCCGACCGGGAGACGATCCATCAGCGGATCGAGGAGATCAAGGCAGCAGGGATCGAAAACATCATGGCGCTTCGCGGCGATATGACCCCCGAAATGATCGCGGCCGGCAGCGAGAACAGGGATTACCATCACGCGGTCGATCTGATCCGCGAACTGAAAGCATGCGGGACTGATTTCTGCATCGGTGGCGCCTGCTATCCGGAGGTCCATCCCGAAAGCGCGGACAGCCGTGAGGATATCCGTTATCTGAAGGAAAAAGTGGATGCCGGCTGTGATTTCCTGACCACGCAGATGTTCTTTGACAACAGCCTGCTGTACAGCTTCCTGTACAGGATCCGTGAAGCCGGGATCACCGTACCCGTGATCCCCGGAGTCATGCCGATCACCAATGCCAAGCAGATCGAACGCTGCATCAAGCTGTCCGGTTCCTATATGCCCGCCCGTTTCATGCGGCTGCTGGATCGCTTCGGAACTGACCCTGCCGCGATGAAACAGGCCGGGATCATTTATGCGACGGACCAGATCATCGATCTGTATGCCAACGGGATCAACGCGGTCCACGTTTATACCATGAATCAGCCCGATGTGGCTGAAAAGATCATGAGCAATCTGTCGGAAGTGATCCGTCCGTGACGGAGAACGTATGGACAAAGACCTATCCGGAACTGCCGGTGAACTACCGGGAAGTGGCTCGCTATGCCGGCTGCACGGAGGATACTCTTCCGGAATGGACGGAAGCGCTGATCCGGGAAGCCGGTCCCGTGAACGGGAAAGTCTGCTGGGGAGTATATCCGCTGACGGAAGAAAACGGTCAGCTGTCCTTCGCGGGCATCCGGACGGCGTCTGTCAATCTGAAAAACTGTCTCCGGGATTGTGACCGGGTCATCCTGTTTGCGGCAACTGCCGGCTTCGGGATCGACCGGGTGATCCGTAAATACGAAATGATCTCTCCCGCGTCCGCACTGCTGCTGCAGGCATACGGCGCGGAACGTGCCGAAACCGTCTGCGACGCGTTCAACCGGGAAATGGAAGCACAGTATGGGAAACTCCGGCCACGCTTCAGTCCGGGATATGGAGATCTGCCCCTCGAATTGCAGAAAGACTTTTTCGCGGTCCTCAGACCGTATGAACATATCGGGATCACTCTGAATGAAAGCATGCTCATGATGCCGTCCAAATCAGTGACGGCCATTATTGGGATCCCGACAGAATAAACGGAGGATATGCCATGGATATCAGGACCTATATGCGGGATCATCTGATCCGCCTGGACGGCGGACTGGGGACGCTTCTGCAGGCTGCCGGCCTTCAGCCGGGAGAACGGACCGAGCAGTGGAATCTGACCCACGCGGACGTGATCCGGGATATCCACGCGGCTTATTACCGTGCCGGAAGCAATGTGGTCAGCGCGAATACCTTCGGCGTCAACGGCCTGATCTACAGCGAGGCCGAACTGGACACACTGGTTGGCGCTGCCCTGAAGATCGTCAGGGAAGCGCAGCAGCTGGTTGGAGAAGATCATCCCACCTGGGCGGCATTGGATATCGGTTCCTGCGGACGGATGCTGAAACCTTTCGGGGATCTCGAATTCGAAGACGCTGTCAGCGCGTTCGCGGCGGTCGTCAAAGCCGGCGTACGCCACGGAGCCGATCTGATCTTCATCGAGACCATGAATGACAGCTACGAGACCAAGGCTGCTTTGCTCGCGGCCAAAGAAAACAGTGATCTGCCGGTGTTCGTTTCCAATGCCTATTCGGATAACGGACGGCTCATGACCGGTGCCCGGCCGGCGGCCATGGTCACCATGCTGGAAGGCATGGGCGCCGATGCTGTCGGAATGAATTGTTCCATGGGACCGGCGGAACTGCTGCCGGTACTGGATGAATACCTAAAATATGCCTCTGTCCCGGTCATTATGAAGCCGAACGCCGGACTGCCGAAGGTCGTCGAAGGGAAGACCGTCTTCAATGTGTCCGCGGATGAATTTGCCGCGGTGATGAAAAAGGCTGTGGGCATGGGCGTCCGGATCGTGGGCGGATGCTGCGGGACGACGCCGGAATACATAGCCGCGCTGAACCGTGAAACAGCTGACGCGGTCCCTGTTCCGCTGACAAAGAAAACATATACCCTTGTGTCCAGTTATGCCGGTGTCGCGGACTTCGATGAAGGTCCGCTGCTGATCGGCGAACGGATCAACCCCACCGGGAAAAAACGTCTGAAACAGGCATTGCTTGAGCACGATATGGCCTATATCCTGCAGCAGGGCGCGGAACAGGAAGAAAAAGGCGCTCAGATCCTGGACGTGAACACCGGTATGCCTGAGATCGACGAGACCGTGCTTCTGCCGGAGACTGTGGCGGAACTGCAGGCAGTGACTTCGCTGCCTTTGCAGATCGATACCTCCTCTCCGGAAGCGATGGGCAGGGCGATGCGGATCTATAACGGAAAACCGCTGGTCAACTCCGTCAACGGGAAACAGGAGAGCATGGATGCCGTGTTCCCGCTGATCCGGAAATACGGCGGGACCGTGATCGCCCTGACACTGGACGAGAACGGGATCCCGGAAGACGCGGACGGACGTGTCCGTATTGCCGGAAAGATCCTGCGGGAAGCTGAAAAATGGGGAATTGACAAAAAGGACATCGTTTTTGACACGCTGACCATGACGGTGAGCGCGGCTCCGGACGCGGCAGAAGTCACGCTGGAAGCGCTGCGCAGGATCCGCACGGAGCTCGGCTGCCATACTTCTCTGGGTGTGTCCAATGTGTCCTTCGGTCTGCCGGCGCGCCCCGGAATCAACAGCGTGTTCTTCACCATGGCCATGGAAAACGGACTGTCCGCCGCGATCATGAACCCTCTGTCGGAAGATATGATGCGCGTCTGGTACGGTTGGAAGGCACTGCACCGCATGGATACCAATTTTGAAAACTGGATCCGGTTTGCCGACAGTTCCGCCGGGACTGTGACTGCCGCGGCGCCCAAAGCGGATGAAACGGATCTCAAGCAGGCGGTCATCAAGGGAATGAAGACCAAGGCGGCCGAACTGACGGTACAGGCGCTGAAGACCCGGGAACCCATGGATATTATCCGGGAGGAGATCATTCCGGCTCTGAATACTGTCGGCGAAGGCTTTGAAAAGCAGAAGGTCTATCTGCCCCAGCTGCTGATGAGCGCAGAGACCGCGTCCGCGGCGTTTGAAAAGGTGAAGGAAGCCGTGCAGCAGGGAAGAACGGTGGAAAAGGGCAAGGGCCCCGTGATCCTCGCGACCGTCAAAGGCGATATCCATGACATCGGCAAGAATATCGTGCGGCTGCTGCTCGAAAACTACGGCTTTGAAGTGATCGATCTGGGCAGGGATGTCGCGCCCGAAACGATCCTGCACGCCGCGGAGCAGAATAAGGCGCCTCTGGTCGGACTCAGCGCCCTGATGACCACTACGGTGCCTGCCATGGCGGAAACCATCGCCCTGCTGAATGAAAAACTGCCGGACACCAAAATTGTGGTGGGCGGAGCTGTGCTGACGGAAGAATATGCGGCTTCCATCCATGCGGACCATTACGCACCGGATGCCATGGATACTGTTCGATACGCTGAAAAGCTGATTTGACAAGGGATTTACAACTTTTCTAAAGATGCGTGAAAAAACAGTTGACAAACGATCCGTTATCATGTATATTTATTAGCGTCGCCTGCGGGAAAACCTGCAGGAAGATGCACCGGGGTGTAGCGCAGTCTGGTAGCGCACGTGCTTTGGGAGCATGGGGCCGGGGGTTCGAATCCCTTCACCCCGACACCACACCGGTAACCGTGGCTCCGTGGTCAAGAGGCCTAAGACACCGCCCTTTCACGGCGGTCACCCGGGTTCGAATCCCGGCGGAGTCACTTTTTTCTTCCTGAAATCGGTTCCTGGGCCTTTAGCTCAGTTGGTTAGAGCGGCCGGCTCATAACCGGTTGGTCCGGGGTTCAAGTCCCTGAAGGCCCACAGCTTTCTCCTGGCCCGGTAGCTCAGTTGGTTAGAGCGCCAGCCTGTCACGCTGGAGGTCGAGGGTTCGAGCCCCTTCCGGGTCGCCATTTTTTCAGAGAAGATCAATCAAGCTCCCAGGAGCTTCGTGCTGGCGTAGCTCAATTGGCAGAGCAGCTGATTTGTAATCAGCAGGTTGTAGGTTCAAGTCCCATCGCCAGCTCCACCCTTTGGGTCAAGAGGGATTATATGGGTAGGTTCCCGAGTGGCCAAAGGGAGCAGACTGTAAATCTGCCGCTATCAGCTTCGGTGGTTCGAATCCACCCCTGCCCACCATCTGAATGCGGGAATGGCGGAATTGGCAGACGCGCATGATTCAGGTTCATGTGTTCTCACGGACATGCAGGTTCAAGTCCTGTTTCCCGCACTGGAAGCCTTGAAACGTAACAGTTTCAAGGCTTTCTTCTTTTTCTGGCGCATATGATTTTTGCCCTCGGAATGACGATGATTCTGCCGACGATTTTAGGAGGGGAATCATATGCCGATAATCAAAGTTAAGCCCGTAGAACAAATCACTCGCAAACCCGTATCATATGCATATGATGCGTTCATGCGGCATTGCCAACTGAAGAACCTAGCACCTTACAGTTATCTCTACTACAACAAGAAGATTCAGTACTTCTTGGATGCAGTGAATGAAATCAAGTACGTGGATGAAATCAGTCCGGAAGTGATTGAGAAGTTTATCGGAAATCTGATCGATAGAGGGAACAAGGTCACTGCAATCAACGCCAGATTGCGGGCGGTATTTGTTTTCCTGCGGTATTGCTTTGACCAGGAGTACCTAGAAGCCTTCCCGATTTCTTTGATAGTCACGGAAATGATCCGTGTCCGCCGAAAGGATAAAATCGATGGGGCCACTTTCCGCAACGAAAGTGGTCCAAAACATTTTTCAACAAAATGCACATCGGCAGTTTTAAAAGATATTGCCGATGTGCATTGACCATTTGAATCAAATGCGCTATAATGCATTATGGCAATATTGAAGTAAAATTGCCGAAATGCAGAATGGAGGTGAGTAATCGTGCAGTGGTATGAAGCGACCTCTAAAAAACTCGAAGCCGGGCATCGCTATTCCCATCAGGAATTAATCAGGCTTCTGAAAAGCGATTACCCACAAATGCGCAACAGCTCGTATCATTGGGCTGTCTGTGGAATGCTTAAAAGCGGGAACCTCACAAAGGTTGCGCGCAATGTATACGTTGTTCAAAACGAGCGGGAAAAGCCCGTGTATCGTCCGGCTTATTCCGAACTGGCAGCAAAACTGACAGCACAGATTTCAGATAAGTATCCTTCAGTTTCCTTTACTGTGTTTGAGACAGCATTGATGAATGATTTTCTGAATCATTTGGTTGCACAGAACACAGTATTTATTCAGGTGAAAAAGGATGTCAGCGTTTTTGTTTTCCGTTTCCTCCAGGAACTCGGCTATGAGCATTTGCTATATAAGCCGAAAAAAGCAGACTATGCCCTGTACTGGGAAAAGGATTGCATTGTTGTAACAGATATGGTTTCCGAAGCACCTTTATCTGCCTCAGAGCCGCACGAAATCTGTCTGGAAAAAATGCTGGTGGATATGTACTGCGATAAACTGATCTCATCGGCATACAGCAAATCTGAATACCCTGAAGTGCTGAAACAAGCAATGGAGACATATCACATTGAATCCACAAAGATGATGCGGTATGCCCGTCGGCGCAGCAGAGAAGATGAGTTGAAGAAGATACTGGAGGAAATTGAGGATGCTGAAGCGTGAGAATTACACAAGCGAACATATTGATGCTCTGAGAAAGCAGACCGGAGCAGATCCGTCTATTCTGGAGAGGACTGTTTTCGCATTTGGTTTGCTGGAAGCGCTGTGCCGTGTCAAGATGCCTTTCATCTTCAAAGGCGGAACTTCGCTGCTGATCCTGCTGGATAAGCCGAGACGGTTGAGCACGGATATAGACATCATCGTTGCGCCTGGCACAGATGTGGATAGCTTCATTCAGCAAGCCGGCCAGATATTTCCTTTTCGTGAAGTAAAGGAAAACATTCGCAAAGGGAACAACGGCATCGAAAAACGGCATTTCCGTTTCCTGTTCAATTCACCGAGGCAGGGAAAAGAAATCAGCATTCTGCTGGATGTAGTGTTTGAGGACAATCCTTATGCAAAGCTGATAACCAAGCCGGTGCAAAGCAGGCTGCTCATGAGCGAAGGAGACAGCTTGCTCGTGACTGTTCCGGACAAAAACTGTGTTCTTGGCGATAAGCTGACAGCCTTTGCCCCGCATACAACAGGCATTCCTTTTGGCATTGATAAAGAACTGGAAATCATAAAGCAAATGTTTGACTGCTGGACATTGCTCCAGGAGATGGACAATTACCAGACTGTTGCAGCAGTGTACGATCATGTAGCTCAGGTGGAAGCCGGATACCGCGGTTTATCCATTCAGTCAAAGGATGTGCTTCTGGATACGATACAAAGCTGTCTCTGCATTATGGGCCGAAATGGGATTCGCCCGGATGTTTACCGCCATTATCTGACCGGGATCAACGCCATTCAAGGCCATATCTTCCGCGGAAGGATCAATGGAGAAAATGCAGGAATGCTGGCGTGCGAAATCATGTACCTCGCAGCTTGCCTGCTGACAAAAGCCGACTCCTTCGAACGTGTTTCTGACCCTGAAGCATATAAAGAGTTTGCTTCCACCCTCAAGGGTATGAAGCGAATCAATTATATCCGCAGCGTTGATCCTATGGCGTATGCATACCTCGTCAAAGCTCTGCAGCTGCTGCAGCCGCAAGGATATTTTACTGATTCCATATTGTGATTGTCTGAAGTCTGAAGCGAATAAGAATTCTGCGCATATTGCCATATGATTTGATGTGGTTTAACTTGCTGGTAACTTGCAGGAATTCCATTCAGCAAGATATGGTATATCTAAGAATGATGAATAATAAGGATTTCTGAAATGATGGTCGCAAGAAGTTAACTTGCTGGCAACTTGCAGAACCTATACCGCATTATTCCTGTCAGCAATGATTGATACCGATAGAAATGCATTTATCCGGTCAATTAATCAATAATCATTTCGATCACCATTGCTTGTGTATAACAATCCGGATTTGATGATTCTTAATTGGATGAATGACCGATTAGACCGAAACTGTAATGCCAAAGAGGAATGCCTGATGAAATCTTCAGATCGGAAAACAATGTAAGGCAGGTGCTGCAAGATGAAGGATTACAGCGAACAGCATAAAAAAGCATGGGAGTATGATGCGCATGCCCAAAGTACAGAGGGTGCATGACAGACTATGTTTGCCATACATCACCGGTGGAAAACGCGATCAAGATTCTGGCCTGTGGGAGTCTTCTTTCCCCGGTTCTGGCACGCAAAAAGAGTGCGGCAGAATTACGGAAAGATGGGAGAAACGCAGCAAACGATCCGGAGGATTATTTTGACTATATCATGTTTGCATGGGGAAACTGCCAGGCGGGAGATCGACTGGTTATGGAAAGAAAGCTCGGGCGGTTTCCCGATGAGAAAGATTTAGACGCAGGGTTTGAGCCAGGTGTCCGCTTTTTCTTTCGCTATGATAAATTGATTCATCATCCCAACGCTGTATTCGAAGGAGTACTGCCGCTAAAAATCCGGAATGAACTGATCCTGAAGGACTGGCTGGATGCTGTGGTTGTCCCGGAGGCTGACCGGCAGACAGTCGAGCCCTTTGTACCGGAAGAATTAAAACTAAAGACTCATTATCTCCGTAATGAAGGTAAAGACATCTGGAAATGGTCGGAGGAGGTTTATGAATATGTCAGGGAAACTACAGGAAAAGAGGATGGATTACAGTCAGAAAATCTCTGAGCGGCAGTGGAACCTCCCGGACAAAGGGGAACTGGAAAGCCGCCGGGAAGCGACATATATCGATGATATTATCCAGAAAGACCATATCCAACGGAAACTGCTGGAGCATCTGGACGGAATTCATACCGTGTTCGACGGGGGAGCGGGAAGCGGACGCTTTTCCATCCTCCTGGCAAAGCAAGGCTGCCGGGTGACTCACCTTGACATCTCACGGCCGATGATCGATAAAGCACGGGAACTGGCCGCACAGGAAGGCGTAAGCGACAGAATAACGTTTGTGAGAGGCGCGCTTGAGGATCTGAGCGCTTACCGGGATCGGGAATTCGACCTGGTCATGTCTTTTGACGCGCCGGTTTCATATACGTATCCCAATCAGAACAAAGTCATCGGTGAGCTGGTGCGAATTGCCGGGAAAAGAATAATGATCAGCGTATCCAGCAGGCTGGGTTCGCTGCCGTATCTTGCCAATCCGATCCAGAAAAACCAGTTTATTCTGGATGAAAGTTTGGATGATCCCTTTGTGCAGTGGTGTGTTGCCAATCGGAAGCAGATGATCGCCGGCTTTACATTTAACAAAAAGAACGCAGAAAAACTGCTGGCCGACGGTTTGATGGGAGGAGAAGAAGAGATTGCCCAGTATGAGCAGGGCGGAGTCCCTTGGTGTATCACATACACGTTCATGCCGGATGAACTGGAGGGCATCCTTTCCGGATATGGAGTAAAGAATATTTGTTTGTCAGGCCCCGGCGCCTATGGAAGGACGATTCCCCGGGAGATCCTGGTAAAGATCATGGAGAACCCTGACCAGAAGAAGGCTTTCCTGGACTTCTGCTATCGTTATGATTCCAATCCATATGTTTGTGGAATGGGAAAAGACAACTTGCTTGCGGTCGCTGATATCTGAAAAAGAAGAAAGGGGAAACAACATGGGAGAGTATAAACCTCCATTCCATTTGACGGAAGAAATCATGTCATTGGCCATGGAAATCGGAGAATCAATCGGGGCAATCATGGTTGATTCAACAATGTCACCGGATCCCAAACTCCGCAGAGAATCTTGTGTTCACAGTATTTATTCGTCTCTTGCCATTGAGCAGAATACGTTATCGTTGGATCAGGTGACTGCAGTTATTGATGGAAAAAGGATACTGGGACCGCCCAAAGACATCCAGGAAGTCAAGAATGCGTATGAAGCATATGAACATATGAGTTCGTACGATCCATGCTCAATGGAGGACTTGCTCACTGTTCATCGGTATATGATGAAGGAACTGGTGCCGGAAGCAGGATGCTTCCGTAGTGGGAACGTCGGAGTGTTCCACGGCGATCAGCTGGTTCATGCCGGTACGCCTGCAAAATTTGTTCCGGAAGTGATGTCGCAGCTGTTTGACTGGCTACGGACGACCAGTATGCACCCGCTCATCAAGTCATGTGTATTCCATTACGAATTTGAGTTTATACATCCGTTTTCGGATGGAAATGGCCGGACAGGACGCTTATGGCATTCACTGATTCTGCAGCACTGGAAACCGATTTTCCTTTGGCTGCCGATTGAATCGCTGATACAGGAAAAACAGGAAGGGTATTACAAAGCGCTGAATGAATCGAACAGTCTCAATGAATGTACGCCCTTTGTGACCTTCATGCTGGAAGTGATCCGGGATGCGCTGGCTGAGATTATACAGAATCAAAAAGCATTTATTCCGACAAATGACGCTAAAAATGTCGGAAGAAATGCTGCCGACAATGTCGGAATAAACCGGGATGTAGTGATGAAAATTCTGAAAAAACAACCACACACGACAGCAAAGAGTCTGGCGGAAGCAATGAACCTGTCTCCCAGACAAGTTGAGCGTGTTCTGGCTGAATTGAAAAAGGAAGGAAAAATCGTCAGAAGGGGATCAAATAAATCCGGATGTTGGGAAGTAATGAATGCTGACCAAGGGAAAATGATCATCAGACAGGCAGCGGAAGAGGATGCCCGGCAGATTGCAGACATTCTTGTGGAAGACTGGAAAAAGGCCTATCGCGGAATCATTGACAGTGATTATCTGGATTCCATGAGCGTGGAAGAGCGATATCAGCGGGAATTACAGCGATACCAGATCTACCGGGTGGCCGCTGTTGAAAAGGAAATTCTGGGGTTCACCTGGAATGAGATGACCGATGACGAAGATGCGGACTGCGAAATCATTGCCATCTATATCCGATACAGCAAAAGAAAAAGCGGAATCGGAAAGGCTCTTTTCAAGGATTCCGTGGATCTTTTCAGGGCAGCAGGCAGGAAAAGAATGATCATCTGGTGCCTCAGGGAAAATGCGGAAGCCCGGAAATTCTATGAGAAAATGGGCGGCACAGTGTATAAAACCGGTACCCACAGATGGGGCAGCCGGGAGTACGATATGATCTCCTACCTGTATCAGCTGGATGAAGCACCATGGAACAGGCAGTAAATCGACACCTATAAATTCCTTTCTCGAAGGAGGTGCAGTATGTCAAACCTTAATTCGTAATGCGTTTCGCACTAAAGTCGGAATTTTCTTGTAAAAAATACCTGAAAACGTTGATTTTACTCATTATTCTCTTGATTTTTCGGTTCAAATGAGAATGATCAGCTCCTATAAAAAGAGACGAGGGACGAGTCAAAATCGATCAGAATGCGGAGCATTTTGAGCAGCTCACAAACGCAGTTTTGTGTTCAGAAGGGGTCTGGGGAGCAACCCGCAGCAAGCAGCATTCTGAGATAATGATATCAGGATGCACTGCTTGCGAAGTATGGTTTGCTCCCCGATTTTGGGGTCTGGGGAACACTTCACCAGCAAGCTGCATCTTGATAATGCCAGCAAGATGCACTGCTTGCGAAGTATTGTATTGGTATTTCTGAAAAGAGATTTCAATGTCTATTTAAAAGCTTGAGGAATGGAAAATACAAACAGATTGTTCACGGATGCGAGTAGAAGGAAGAGATCAAGCATAAAGGATTCGAAAGGGTATGAGAATCAGAAGCAAAAGTAAATAGTGTAAAGGATTATACAGAAATGTTGATTCCTATCTTGACTAAACATATTTGATTTTAGGCATTACTCTTTGATATACTATATACAGATACACAGAAACGATATTTGCACAGACAGGAGGTATGAACATTGAATAAGGGAAAAGAAACAAATGTCCGTGAGGAAAGGGTTTCCATGAACATTGCTTTGTCACCTGAAGACCGGAAATTCTTAAAAGTATATGCTGCAGAACGTGAAACTACCGTTGCAGCTTTGATAGCGGAATATGTGGCGAAGCTGCGGAAGGAGGCCGGGAAGTAATGGCTGGTTATCTGGAAAAGTATACAGACGAAGAACTGTTCAAGATTTTTGATGCAAACCTTGAAGAGGAAATCAAATCCAGAGGTTACGAGTACGGCTGGCATAAGCAGATCAAGTATGCCGGTGAGATCTATATTTTGATCAATCCGGCATTTCCGAAGCTGGTGAAGATCGGATATGCGGATAACGTTCCGAAGCGGGTTAAAACGCTGAATAGCAATTCCGGACTTCCGGATCCGTATCACGTTTACGCAACCTATAAGGTAAAGAAGCGTTTGGAGGATCTGAAGCTTCATAAGCTTATTGATTCTTTGGACTCTGATCTGCGTCATGCAAAGAACAAAGAGTTCTATGAAATGACGCCGGAAAAAGCATATGCAATCCTGTCTGCGATTGCAGAAATCAATGGTGATGAGGATTTGCTTGTTAAAAATCCGTACCATGATGATTTCTTTGTGAAGCAGGAAGAGGAAGATGGCGACGCCGGGTCTGATAAACCGAAGGTTCGTAAACCGCCGGTGAACTTTTCGAAGTGCGGTATTCCTGTTGGCGCTGAACTGGTTTATATCGAGGATCCGTCCGTGGTTTGCACGGTTTATAATGATCGGAAAGTTCAGTATAACGGCAAGATCACATCCCTTTCGGCAATCTCTGATGCCATAAAGGGACATTCTACGCAGGGAACTTCATATTTCACGTATAACGGAAAGAAGGTCTGTGATATTGCAGCGGAGATGCAATGGAAGGATTTATGATGTTCAGGGGGAATGTAAATGGCAAAAAAGGAAGTAAAGACTGACCTTTGGGTTGCGTCACAGCTGGATGAATGTAAAATCAAATTCAGCGCCCAAGGCAGCGAGGTAAAAGAGATAGATGAAGCCCTGTCGTCCGCTTCCAAACGTGGAACCGGAAAAGCAGGCTATCCGGAATATACGGCAGTCGTTGATGATTTTGTTCTCGTTGTCGAGGATAAGGCTGATACTGACAAGCAGATTAAGCTGACGGAACAGGGTATCCTTGATATGGATACCAAAGCTGTCACAGATTACGCTGTGAACGGTGCATATTATTATGCGAAGCATATTGCACAAAATAGCCCGTTCAAGAAGGTTTTCGCAATCGGCGTTTCTGGGGATGCAAAGCATCATAAGATTACGCCGGTTTATGTGGACGACCGTGAGAGCTATATGGAGCTTGAACCGATCGAGTCCTTCGCTATGTTCAGCGAACCGCATATTCAGGAGTATTACACAAGGAATGTATTAAAGGAAGATACTCCGGAAGAGAAGACAACCGAAAAGATTTTAGCAGACGCCGCTGAATTGCATGAATATCTGCGCACATATGGATCGCTGAAGGATCAGGACAAGCCGTTGGTTGTCTCTGGAATTTTGTTGGCATTGGACGAGATCAAGAGTGGCAGTTTCGCCGTTGAGTCGCTGACGGGTGATGAAATGGATGGCGCGACAGATGGCGATAAAATCTATGATGCCATCAAGCGGCGGTTAAAGCGTTCCAATGTCGGGCCTGACGCGAAACGAGATAAACTGATGAGCGAATTTGCTATCATCAAGACCAGTGCACGGTTGAATACAAAGGATGATGCTTTGGGTAAAACTCCGCTCCGATTTTATGCGGAGTTTCTGAAGAAGAATGTATTTGATGTAATCAAGGCTCGTTCTTCTTCAGAAGATTTTATCGGGCGGTTCTATGGTGAGTTTATGAGTTACTCTGGCGGCGATGGACAGACTCTTGGTATTGTCCTGACGCCCGCTCATATCTGTAATCTTTTCTGTGATCTGCTGGATATTCAGCCTACCGATATCGTGCTGGATCCCTGCTGTGGAACAGCTGGGTTCCTTGTTGCTGCGATGCATAGAATGGTATCTGCTGCAAATACCGATACGGAAAAGAAGGATATCCGGAAGAAGCATCTGCATGGATATGAAATTCAGAGCAGCATGTTTGCCATTGCGTGTACAAACATGATCCTGCGGGAAGACGGAAACAGCAATATCTGGTGTCAGGACTTTCTGAAGCAGAATGCCGCGCAGGTGCAGCTGAAAGGCGCAACGGTCGGAATGATGAACCCGCCTTATTCGCAGGGAACAAAGAAGGATCCGTCGCAATATGAACTGTCCTTCGTGGAACATCTGCTTGATTCATTAACGCCAGGCGCGCGCGCGGCGGTCATTGTTCCGCAGTCCTCCATGACAGGAAAGACGAATGATGAACAGAAGTTCAAAGAGTCCATCATGAAGCACCACACGCTGGAAGGTGTGATTACCTGCAATACCGATACATTCTACGGTGTCGGAACAAATCCCGTGATTGCAGTGTTTACAGCGCACGAACCGCATCCCGCTGATAAGATCTGCAAATTCATTGATTTCCGGGATGATGGATATGAAGTTCGGGCACATGTTGGTCTTGTGGAAGGTGACTCAGCGAAGGATAAGAAGCAGCATCTTCTGGACGTCTGGTTCGGACGAATCCAGTCGCCAAGTAAATTCTGTGTGGAGTCAACAGCACAAGCTGATGATGAATGGCTACATAGTTTCTATTATTTCAATGATGAGATCCCGACTGAAGCTGATTTTGAAAAGGCGATCGGAGATTATCTCAGCTTTGAGTTCTCTATGGTGATGCAGAACCGTGAATACCTGTTTACAGGGGGTGACCCTTCATGATAAGTCTTTCTGATAGGAAATGGAAAGATTTTGCCGTTCCTGAAGTTTTTCAAAGCATTCAACGTGGAAAGCGACTGAAGAACGCGGATCATATTCCTGGCGCTGTGCCTTATGTATCATCCACAGCCAACAATAATGGCGTGGATGATTATATTGAAGCGTCAGAAGGCACAAGGGTTTTTAGAAATTGTATCAGTCTTGCAAACAGTGGAAGCGTTGGTACTGCATTCTATGAGCCGTTTGCATTTGTGGCAAGTGATCATGTTACGAGTCTTCAATGCGAAGAGGCCAATGAATACGTTTATTTGTTTTTAACGGCTGTGTTGGAACAACAAGGATCAAATTTCAACTTCAATCGTGAGATAAACGATTTACGCATAAAGAAAATGCGTATTATGCTTCCTGTGACTGATGAAGGAAAGCCAGATTATCAGTTTATGGAAGATTATATTCGCGAAGCAATGACGGCGAAGCGGAAACAGTATCGTGATTTTGTTGAAAATCGCCTGAGATCACTTGGGTTAGATTCATCTAACGAGGGGGGTGGAGTGAAGAACTGAAATCCCGGCAATGGCAAGCGTTTCGTATTGATGGTATATTCAATATCAAGCCGGGGAAACGTTTGGTTGCAGTAGATTCTAAACCGGGGAACAGACCGTTCATCGGCGCATTGGATAATAGCAACGGTGTAGCACGTTTTGTTAGTGACAAGAATGAGTCGTTAGATAAAAATGTGCTTGGCGTGAATTACAATGGGAACGGAATGGTTATCGGTTTTTATCATCCTTATGAATGTATTTTTTCCGATGATGTGAAGCGTTTTCATCTGAAAGATCGGGAAGATAATCCATTTGTTCTGTTGTTCATGAAAACTGCTATTCTGATGCAGAAACAGAAATTTGGTTATCTCTATAAGTTCAATGCAGACAGGATGGCACATACAAGTATCATGCTTCCGGCTATAGACAATGGTGATCCTGATTACGATTTCATGGAATCCTTCGGCAGGAAGATGATGTCGAACAAGTATTATCAGTATCTAACGTATTTATCTAATGTTGCTATGATTTGATTTTTTCATTATCTTCATTCCATCTGGGAGCTTTACTACTGCAAGTGAAATTGGAAGAGTTTTCTGTCTGCACTTTTTGCTTGTTTTGGTAAAAGAATACTTCTCTTGGTGTAAAATACGATAAAACAATACAAATCATCATTGATAAACTTTACGGTGAACACGACAGAGAATTAGGAGAATCGATTAATTAGAGAGGGTATAGGTATTGCTTTTAGGTTGTTAATAGACTGCTGATCAAACGTAAATCACATAATTATCACAAAAAACGTGTTTATAATCACATAATTCTTAAAAAAAGTGTGATTTTTGGTTGACTTCGCTTTATTACCGCATTATGATACAAATGAGAGTAAGGGACTGGATTAGAACGGATAGGGGGGATTGATCAGAATGAAACGATTGATCATGAATGACCTAATCGCATGGAAACAATCCAAACGACGGAAACCACTAGTACTACGTGGCGCCAGACAGGTTGGGAAGTCGTGGATTCTTGAGGAATTCGGCAAGACATTCCCCAATGGATATGTGAAGATCAATTTTGATAAAGAACCGGAATTTGCTCAATTTTTCCAGACAACAAAAGATGTTCGCCGGATTCTTCAGAATCTTTCAATGGCTACAGGTAAAGCGATTACCACGGAAACGCTGATCATCTTTGATGAAATCCAGGCCTGCGAGGAAGCTCTGAACAGCCTGAAGTATTTCAAGGAAGACGCTCCGGAATACTATATTGCCAGCGCTGGATCACTTCTAGGGCTGCAGCTATCTGGCGGATTCCCTGTCGGGCAGGTGGATTTTCTGGAGATGGGACCAATGACCTTTACGGAATTCCTGCTGGCGGACGGATCCGAAAATTATGTTCAGTATCTATCTTCAGTCAATGAGCCAGAAGCGATTCCGGATGCGTTCTTTTCACCTTTGACAGAGAAACTGAAGCAGTATTTTGTGACGGGCGGTATGCCTGAGCCTGTCAAGGTTTGGACGGAAGACAGAGATCCAGCTGAAGTGGAGAAGGTGCTTGCTGATATTATCCTGTCTTATGAGAATGACTTTGGGAAACATGCACCGATTGAAGATGTGCCGAAGATCCGCTATATCTGGCAGTCATTACCCTCCCAGCTTGCGAAGGAGAATAAGAAATTCCTGTACAGCGTGGTTAAGCCAGGCGCTCGGGCGAGGGAATATGAAAACGCGCTGAACTGGCTGAATGACGCTGATATTATCAGCAAAGTGTTCAGGATTACAAAGCCCGGACTGCCTCTGTCCGGTTATGACGATCTGAGCGCCTTCAAGGTTTTCACTGTAGATGTAGGCATTCTACGTCGCTTGTCTCATCTATCTACAACAGCTTTTGCAGAACAGATGAGACTGTTTACAGAATTTAAAGGTGCATTGACCGAAAATTTCGTTTATCAGTCTTTGATACGCAGTTTTGAAGTGCCGCCGCGCTATTGGGCAGAAGCGCCTCATGAGGTTGATTTTGTTATTCAGTACGAGAACGATATCATTCCGGTTGAAGCAAAGGCAGGAGAAGCAGTTAAAGCTGCCAGTATGAAGCGGTATATAAAGGATTATGATGCTGAAACACCGATAGCTGTCCGTCTGTCAATGAAGAATCTCAGCTATGACGGGAGAATTCTGAATGTTCCTTTGTTTATGATTGACGAACTGAAAAGACTGATTTCGACGATTGAAAGAAAATAATTATACAGAGGCGCTTATGGAGAAAAAGATAATCAGAGCAAATAAGATAAAGTGCCGGAAAGTGGAGACATCATAGAAAGTACTTCGGTACATGATTTCAGATTCTGCTCATGCGGAACTTGTGCAGTAGACGGTGGAATTGAATATCTCAAACGGGTTGGGGAACATGAGGACTGGGAAGAGTTGAGCGAGTTCGATGAAACCGAGTATCAGCATTGGTGTTGAGAGTTATTGATGCTTTGTTCAAAACTTCGATAGCCTGCGGATAGAAGCCATCAATAATGTTTGCAGTTGCGCATGATCAATTGAATATATGGGATGATTTCACCCCTTCAACAATTATATCATATAGAATGAGTAAGATACTGGAGAGTGTCTGAAAATACACTCCCGATCCTATGACCGGGAGCGTGTGTGAAGGGATTAGTCGTTTGAGGGTTCGCTGTTTCCAGATGCGAGCCATTCATCAAAACAGCTTTTCGGAATCCTGTAGACGGTACCTATTCGGATCCAACGGAATTCTTTCCGTTTCAGGAGACTATATACGGATTTGCGGCCGACGCCTAGGATGTCCTGCAGGTCCTGAACGGTGTAGCATCGGTTTCCGGAGGACGGTCTGGGCTGAATGGTTGTATCATTGAAGTCCATATTGTCGCCTCCTTTCACCGCAGGGAACTAAGTGGAATGTACCGGATGACTTTTTTCAGATACTTCTCCACTTCGTTGTCCAGGATCAGTTCGACATATGCGGCTGGATCGTTCCAGATCAGGCAGTCGAGTTCGGATCTTTTGTACATGTTGTCAGCGTATGTCTTTTCCACCTCGTCACAGCCGATCAGGACGATATCGCCGGTGATGAATTTCGCGTAAACATAACCGCTGTCCATATCGTATCCGGCGTCGATTATTCCAATGGGGCTCATCATGGTTTCGTTCTCCTTTCAGTGTCGGTTTATGAATGGGGGAGAACATTGAAACAGCATATCTCAACAGCCGGATTCGTGGGTTGTGTCCCAACCGATGCCCTAACCTGCGGGAAAACAGGTTGAGATGATAAGCATCAAATCAGGACGGGATGTACAAACTGGTTTCGTATGGGAATGAATTTTTTACAAACAGGGACGATAAGGTACGGTATGGACGCTTTCCGAGCTCTTCAAGTCCTGTTTCCCGCACTGACAGCTTCAAGCTTAAGCTTGGAGCTGTTTTTTGTCTTTCTGCTGCGTGGGGTTGCTGCTCCGCGATGTTGATGATTACAGTTATTTCCGTTAAAATATACAGGAAGGGATACGGGATGAAACCGTGAAACCAAAGCGTTAGTTCTGTGGTGCCTATTTCAGACAAAAGGAGCTCAGCAATGAAAAGTAAATGCCTTGCACTCATTATTCTGTCTTTGGTCCTGACACTGATTTGCATATGCGCGTCAGCTACAGGGACTGAAAATGATCCTATGACGATCCCGGATCAGATCATGGAGGTGCTGGTCCCCTATACCAACGGTGACCATTGGATCCAGACCTATGACCTGATGAACGGCGGCGAATGGGCGGTTGCCGCACTGCAGGGATCGAAAGGGAATAATCTGTTGTTCCTCTTTCAGTACAAGGATCAGGAATGGAAGCTGTATACTAAGAGCGACAGTGTCATTTTCCAGGGGAAGAAACTGGTCAGCGCCGCGTTTGAAGAAAGTGAACAGACTTTTGAAACCGGATCAAAAGGCAAGACATTCAAAGTGTCCACACCTGTATTGATGATCTGTCAGCTGAATTCCGACAAGGACAGCGAAGCGGAATATCCCGAAAGAGTCCTGAACTTCACCCTGCAGAACGGCAAATGGCTGCTGGTCCACTGGGAGGATTTCGATTACTGTTCCGCTTTTGTGCAGGAAGACGCCTTGTATTACTACGGTTCATGGCTGGAGGAATATGAACCGTGGTACGGGAAAGTGGACGGCACGATCCAGCGCGACATCCGCTGGGCCGGTATCGCGAACATTCCGCATGACTACAAGAGCGCGAAAAAGGGGGTCACAGTTGCCCCGATTATTCCGGACGGTGACCTGAACGCGGATAATGTCAAATTCGCCGGCGGAAAGAAGTACGCGGTGTATTCCGCGCCCGACAAGGATTCCCTGCGGAGCGCGAAAGGCAAGGCCGCCGTTTCCACGAATGACTGGATCCAGGTGTTCGGTCAGGAAGACGACTGGATCCTGATCCAGTACGCGATCGACAAGGATCATTACCGTTTCGGCTATATTCCTGCCAAGGCGCTGCCGAAGAAGACCACGGTAAAGGAACTTGGATTTCCCTGGGCGAACGTGAAAACGCAACGTGCCGTGGATGTGACGGATGACCCGCTGTTTTCCGGCGCGGTGCTGACCAGCCTGGAGAGCGGGAAAGATGTGATCCTGCTCGCTGAGATGGGAGAATGGGCTTATATCGGGGTGGAAGGAGAAACCAAATGCCGCGGATTTGTGCCGAAGGACAGCATCGGTTTTGACGATGAAAAGGCCCATCGGTATGCTGTGTTTACAGACAGCGACGGAAAACAGTATAACTTATTTACGATCTATAAGTTCCTATACGGCTCTGACCATAAAGTAACAGCGGTATCCGGAAAATACGAGCGGATCATCTTTGACGGAGACTGTGACGCGCCGGAAAGCGCGCCGGGTTCGGAGACAACCTATGTGCTGGCGGATGATTTTCACGCGGATATGATCACCAGTGTCTGCTCGGATACGCTGGAGAATGAAACAGTCACCGATCTGTATGAATGGTATACCCGTGCCTATCTGGCCGACGGTCTGTATGAGGGCGGTGAATTGATCTTCTGTGCGGATGATCCGGAAAACGATGAGGCAAATTTCTGGTTTGTCACTACGAAGATCGAACTGAATGACAAGAACGAGATTCAATATATGGAGTTCGTTTACACGCCCTGGATGTAATCCCGGTGTCGCAGAAACGTTCAGGATGAAAATGATTCATCCATTGCTTTCTCTGTGTATTTCGATTGACGTGCGGAAATTGATAACCTACAATAATATGGTGTATCCGGTACCGGATACACCATGATGAATGAAATGAAACAGGAGTGAGTGGATATGATCAAAAAAGGATTGGTTTGTATACTGGCATTATGCATGCTGTGTTCCGCGGCTTTTGCCGCGATCCAGGACGGTCCTCTGGCGGTTCTGGAAGGGAATGAATGGAGCCTTCTGACCAACGCGGATCTGCTGGTGAAAGAAACGGACGGAAAGCAATTCGTGTATGATCTTCAGATGAACCAGATCGGTGAAGGCTATGACGATGTACATGACTACAAATACAGCGGACTGGTTGTTGAAGCCGAGCAGGACGGAATCAAACTGAAAGGTGTCATCAATCCTGACGGTACGCTCCGGATCCCGGTACAGTATGCCGATGCTGTTTGCGAAGGCGAATATGTTAATGTGGAAACCACAGACGGCGGCGTCATTGCCTTCGGACCGGATGGAAAGCAGCTGGAAAACGTACCCGACAGCCTTTATGACTTCGGCTATATCCCGGATAATTACAGAGCACTCACGGTGGACTATCAGTTTGATGATGAAACGGAGCGCTATGCTTTGACGGATAAGGACGGTAAACTGCTTACCGATTATCTGTTTGACTCTATCAGGATATTTGATTTTTATACCGAGGATTATTGCTCGATCGGCAGTTCGGATGATAAGGAAGGACTGCTCGCCATGGACGGAACGATCGTTGTCCCGGCTGAATACGATGAAGTGCTGAATATCGACCACGGACCTTATGAAACCTGCGGGATCTTTGCCGCCATGCGCGATGACGCGGTGGCGTTCGTAAAGGACGGAGCTGTGACCGAGATCGCCGTGGAGAATGTCGATTTTGTAGATTTCTACGGAACATGCGCTGTAATCGAATATGAAGATGATACGTATGCGATCGCGCGGCCGGACGGGACCCTGCAGAAGCTGGAAGTGGAAGATCTCGAAGTCTATATGGTCGGGAATACTGTTTATTTCAAGACCGAAGAAGAAAATGCCGAAACCGATGAGGAAGAGGAAGTCCTTTATGACGAGGCGTTCAATGAACTGCTCCGGACAGAAGGACGGATCGAGTTCAATGTAAACGGTTTTGCCATGGTCAAGGACTACGAGGGAACCTGCACTTTGTACAGCCTCAAATAAGCATATGAACGCCAAAGACCGGAAGTTCGGGATCGAACTTCCGGTCTTTTTGCTGACAGATGATTGATGAAATCAGTCGGAAGTACAGGGGTGATCAGTTTATTCTGTCGAAGGTGACATCTCCGCCTGGAATATCTACACCCAGCCCGTGGAAATACAGGTGTTCCTCATCCCAATCAAAGTATCCGTCCATGGTATCGGGACACTGGGGACAATAAGCGGTGAGATACAGTTTGCCGTTCTTCCAGCCGTAGGCGCCGATATAGTGCTGTACAAAGCCCATATAGGTCAGGCAATGGACTTCATCGGGAACCGCGCGGGGGAAACGCATCTCCAGCGTTTCAAAATCGCCGAAGCGCATGGTCAGGACGATCCTGTCCGTATCGGTATCCTTATGCAGGGAGAAGGTATTCTTCTGCCCCTGGAATTCTGTGACGAACTCACCTTCGGGAAGCGGACGGTCACTGCCGTCATCCGTGGGGTAGGAATATGCCAGAAAAGCTAGCTTTTCCTTCAGCTCACGCTGTTCTTCCGCGGAGGCTGCCGGAGCGTCAAAGGCGGGCCAGAGCGTGTCGCGGAGGAGCTTGTATTCGATCCCCATATCATTGCTGCCGCAGGTGGCGGCCAGGACCGCGTCTTTGGCTTCGTCGACCATGCAGATCTGTCCGAAGGCGCCGTCGCCGCGGTAGCGGCCTTCCATACAGCGCCAGAACTGGAAGCCGTATCCCTGACCCCATTCGTTGCCGTCTTCAGGGGTCCCTTCATAGTTGGCGATATGTTCCGAGGTCGCCAGCTTTACCCAGCCTTCCGGCAGGATCCTGCGGCCTTCCCACATGCCGTCCTGCAGCAGACACTGACCGAAACGGGCAATGCTGTCCGCAGAAAGGTGCAGACCGAACCCGCCGCAGCAGACACCCTGCGGGGACAGGTCCCAGTCGGGCTTCGGGATTTCCAGCGGGTCAAAGAGGCGCGGCATCAGGTAATCCCGGACGGTCTGACCGGTCACTTTCTGGATCATGCAGGATACCAGATAAGTGCCGAAGGTGTTGTAATGGAAGTGTGTCATGGGCTCCCAGACAAGCTTGTGGGACAGGACGTGACGCGCCCAGGTCACATCCTCCGAAGGGGAAGGAGAGTCGGATGCCGGATCCAGACCGGAGCCCATGCTCAGGAGCGTCTCCAGTGTAATACAGCGGAGCTCGTCTTCACGTCCTTCCGGGACTTCTTCGGGCAGGATATCCACGACACTGCTGTCCCAACGGATCAGACCTTCGCTGACGGCAAAACCTGCCGCGGCGGAAGTGAAAGACTTGCTCAGGGAGAACAGGACATGGGGTGTGACGTCGTCATAGGGTGCTGGGTTCATCCGGAAGACGACCTTGCCGTGGCGCAGCAGGACAATGCTGTGAAAACGGAAAGAAGAGGCGAGCTCTTCGGCGCCTTTCATAAAGGCAAGCAGAGCGGCGGAAGAGACACCGGCTTCTTCGGGAGAGGAGTATTCGACGAATTTGAACATATGTTACCTCCTTGTATAGTAAGGCTTCAAGGGTGAGGGCTTAGTGCGTTGCGATGGATAAACTCCTTCAGTCACCTACGGTGACAGCTCCCTCTCAAGGGAGCCTTGGTTTGGTGGCGCTTTGCGAAAACACCGAGAGGCTATCACTCCGCGAAGCGGTTGCCTGAAGCGATTGCTTCAAAACGCGGATCTGCTCTGCGAGGGCTTCATATTCGGCGTTCAGTTTCAGCGGGTCGTCACCCTTCTGAGGCGCGGACATCCGGCTGACCAGCGCGGCCTGACGCATCTGCAGTGTGGTGATCTCCAGCTCCAGCTGCTGCCTGTCCGTATCGGCATGATCCTTCTTTTCCATTTCGGACAGAGTTCCTTCAAATGTCTGCAGGGAAGTGCCGTCAAAGCGGAGGATCCGGTTGGCGACCGCTTCGGTGAAGGAACGGTCATGGCTGACGAAGAGCAGCGTGCCGCCGTAACCGGACAGCAGGTCCTGCAGTGCTTCCAGCGTGAAGATATCCAGATGGTTGGTGGGCTCATCCAGCAGAAGTACGTTGATATCCGATACCAGCAGACGGACCAGGGCGGTCTTGGCGCGCTCCCCGCCGGAAAGGACCGAAAGGGGCTTGAACACATCATCCCTGCGGAGATTCAGCCGCGCGAAGGTGGTTCGGACCGTGGACTCATCCGCGACGGAAGTATACATCGCATTGGCCAGCGCACTCTTGTTCAGGTCCAGCGTGGCGGAATGATCCTGGTCAAACCAGCCGATACGGACAGCCGGGTTGATTTTCAGCTGCCCGCCGAAATGAATGTCGTCGGTGGACTTTCCACCGGTTGCCAGCGCACGGAGCAGGGTCGTCTTGCCGCAGCCGTTGGGCCCGAGGAGCGCGGTACGGGAACCGGTCGGAATAATGAAATCGCTTTTGTTCAGCAGGACTTTATCGTCGGCCTTCAGGGAAATACTCCGGCCGGTAATGGCTACCTTGGCCCCAATGGGGATCTCGGTCCCGAAGGACATACTGATATCGGGAAGATCCCGCGGACGTTCCTTTTTCTCCAACTGATCCAGCCGGGTCTGCAGGGCGCCTTTGGCGCGGGTGATCCGGAAAATGGCATCTGTGGCGGCACGCTTATGCAGCCGGGCTTCACTGTTACCCATGCGGGCAGGAGCTTTCCGGACCTGCTGACTGCGTTCCAGCATCTTCTGGGCGGAGGCTTCCAGTCTGGCTTTCTCCGCTTTGTACTGATCGTATTCGTCCTGCTGATGTTCCCGGCGCTGCTTCAGTTCAGTCTGGTATGCCGTGTAGTTGCCGGGGAAAACGGAGATATTCCCGTCCTCCAGATGCCAGATAGAGTTGCAGACAGTATCCAGCAGATGACGGTCGTGGGAGATCAGTAAGATGGCTCCGGAGAAGGACGTCAGCTGCTTTTCCAGCAGCGCGATACCTTCACTGTCCAGATCCGTGGTGGGTTCATCGGCAAACAGAAGGGGTACGTTTTTCGTGAAAGCGGCAGCAATCCTGCGCCGGGTCTTTTCTCCACCCGACAGGGTCGTACGGTCCGCCTGGGCATGAAACCTGGAGCGCATCTGCGGCGAGATCTCCGCTTCCGTCTGACCCATCTGATGAATGACACCGATCTCACAGAAACGGTGTATCGTACCGCTGTCGGGCTTCGCTTCGCCGGACAGGATGTTCAGCAAGGTGGATTTTCCGGCTCCGTTTTCGCCGATCAGGCCGATCCGCTGACCTTCATAGATGCAGAGACGGTCCGGGTGCAGGAGCGCGCGATCGGCGTAATTCTTTTGTATATTCTGGGCTTCCAGTAAGATTTTCTGATTCAATAAAAAACACTCCTTTACGAGTGCCGCGAGGAGCGTGAACTGACAGAACTGTGCCGTGAAAAGACAGGACTGACGAAAACACGACCTTCACGACACACGAAACACGATCCTTCTCCGTAATACGGGCAAAGGATCCGATTCAATGCCGTTCTCAGTCGTTCTTTCTCATCGGTGTGCTTACCTGACCTTTCATATCGTTGGATAAAGAATAGCAGAAAGAGGGGGCGAGTGTCAAGCGGACCGCCTTCGGCGGAGGCATAAATTATGAATTATGAATTATGAATTATGTATTATGAATTATGAATTAGAAATTATGAATTAGAAATTGAAGTTTGTTTATTCAATCCCCTCAATCACTACGTGACAGCTGTCTCGTACAGCAAACTGTATTCGGTCAGCTTCGTCATAGTCATATTGCTGCACTGACGTTTGCAATACTCGTTGACTCAGCCGCCTTCCGCCTCGCTGCATCCGGCTCTGCCGGCGCTCAGCTCCCCTATAAATAGGGGGCGCTTTAGTTAGTGGGCGCTACGCGCCAGCTGAGCAGACTTGAGGGTGGAGGTGACAGAAGAAAAGAAAACAGCCGGCGGGATCCGCCGGCTGTGGGGTACGAATTGATGGATTATTCCGCAGCGGGAGCTTCGGAAACGATCACGATACGGCCTTCGCCCCAGGGATCGTCGTACTGTTCGCCGACGGTGCCGCCCAGAGTGTCAATGATGTAATCGATCACGGTTTCGTAGTCCAGTTTGATTTCATCCAGCAGGATGGGATCGCCCATGAACATGCAGGTGCCGTCTCCGCCTTCCTTCAGCATATAGTTATGGGAAGCTACTTTGTAGGTCTTGTTCACATCCAGAGGTTCGCCACCCACCATGACGTTCTTGACACGGTATTCGCCGGTGACGCCGGTGAACATGCCCTTGTCATCACTGGTGCAGGAAGAGGGGATGTAGGAGTGGATCTCATAGGTCAGACCGGAAACCTGCAGGAAGCTGCCGCTTTCACCGGGCACGGCACGGCTGGCCCATTCCAGAGCATCCAGGATCTGCTGACCGTTGGCTTCAGCCATGCACAGGGCATTGCCGAAGGGATGGCAGGCCTGAATATTCGCCATGGTGATGTCGCCGGCGTTGATGTTGGCGCGGATACCGCCGCCGTTGACCATAGCCACATCGGCACCGGTAGAGATGCGATAGGCATCAGCCACCAGGTCGCCCAGGTTGGTTTCCAGATTACGGATCACACGGGCGCCGGTTTCCGGGTCATTGATGGTCAGGTTGACGTCGGTGTGGGCAACGACTTCAGCCAGCTTCGCATCAACGATGCCGGTCACTTCCGCTTCGATGGCGGAGTATTCATTGTCGAAGCCGAGGAGAGTGTCGGCGTCGTCATCGAATGCCCACTGGTACAGACCGGTGGAGATGGTTCCGTCAACAGCGATCTTGCAGTAACCGATGGCCTGCAGCTTGGTTCCGCAGGCAGCCTGCAGAACGGTTTCACCGTTCTTGTTCAGAACAGCTTCCTGTTCCAGGATGGAGTGGCTGTGGCCATCCAGCAGCACATCAATGCCGGTGGTGTTGGCAATCAGCTCGGAGCTCATCCAGGGAGAGCAGGTGTCTTCGATGCCCAGATGGCTGAGAACGACGACATACTGCGCGCCTTCGGCACGGGCGTCATCAACGGCCTTCTGCACAGCGGCATACAGCTTTTCACCGGTTTCATCCTCGCAGAAACCATAGACATAATTGCCGTTTTCATCCTGGAAATAGGTGGGGGTGGAGGAGGTGAAGGTCTTGGGGGTAGAAACGCCGAGGAAGGCCACCTTCACGCCGTCATATTCCTTGATGATGTAAGGCGCGAACACAGGTTCGTCCTGATAGGTGAAGTTGGCGCTGACATAGGGGAATTCGGCCATTGCGGTCAGTTCCTTCATACGGTCCATGCCATAGTCGAACTCATGGTTGCCCAGAGTCGCGACATCGTATCCCAGAGCGTTCATCAGCTTGAGGTCGACTTCGCCCTTGGAGATGGCGCCGATGGCATCCCCCTGAATGGAGTCGCCGTCATCAACCAGCGCGACGTGGTTCTTCAGGGCCAACTGCTGTTTCATGGCGTACAGACCTTCGTAGGTCCAGCCTTCATTAATACCGCAGTGCACATCGCTGGTGAACAGGATCACGAGGTCCTTGGTCAGAGCGGGAGCAGCGGCTTCTTCAGCCATGGCGGTCATGCCAAGCAGCATCGCCAGAGCCAGAACGAGAGCAAGAAGCTTTTTCATGGGAAAGATCCTCCTTATAAAAATATAGGTCATTACTCGTATTATAACCAAAGTACAGGATCAGTACAATGGAAAAAAGTATGACAGAAATATTGCGGAAAATGTATCAGATTAAAAACGACCGGTCTGTCGACCGGTCGAGATGAATTACAGGACCTTTTCCAGAAAATCTTTTGTACGCTGCTGCTGAGGATTCTGAAAGATCTCTTCCGGCGTTCCTTCCTCAACGATCTTTCCGCCATCCATGAAGATCACGCGGTCCGCGACTTCACGGGCAAAGCCCATTTCGTGGGTGACGACCACCATGGTCATTCCGGCCGCGGCCAGGCTCTTCATAACATCCAGCACCTCGCCGACCATTTCGGGATCCAGTGCGGAAGTGGGTTCGTCAAAGAGCATGACTTCGGGCTCCATGCACAGGGCGCGGACGATGGCGATACGCTGCTTCTGCCCGCCGGAAAGCTGATTGGGGTAAGCATGGGCACGATCGGCCAGATTGACACGCTTCAGCAGTTCCGTGGCTTTCCCCCTGGCTTCGGAAGCGCTCTTTTTCAGCAGCTTCATGGGAGCGAGCGTCATGTTCCGCAGCACGGTCATGTGGGGGAACAGATTGAAATGCTGGAAGACCATGCCCATCCGCTGACGGTGCAGATTCAGATTGACGGAGGGATCCGTGATATCGGTCCCTTCGAAAATGACCTGACCGCCGGTGGGCACTTCCAACAGATTGAGGCAACGCAGGAAAGTGGATTTTCCGCTGCCGGAAGGGCCGATCACAACGACCACTTCGCCGCGGTCAATCGAGATATCGATCCCGTTCAGCGCGTGAACATCGCCTTTTTCAAAGACCTTTTCGAGACCTCTGACTTCAATGATGGGGGAACCGTTCTCTTTAGTGGTCACTGTTACGCAGCCTCCTTTCGAGCTTCCGGATCAGCATGGTCAGCGTCAGGGTGACGGCCAGATACAGCAGACCGGAAATGATATAGGGCGTGAAGGCCGAGTAGGTGCGGGAACGGATATAGTCACCGGCCTTGGTCAGTTCCGTCAGCGCGATATAGGACAGGATGGAAGTCTCCTTGATGAGGGAGATGAACTCATTGCACAGAGACGGGAGCGCAGATTTCGCCGCCTGGGGGAGAACGATGTTGAACAGGGTGGAAGCGGAGGAAAGTCCCAGAGAACGACCGGCTTCTGTCTGACCGGGATCCACGGACTGAATACCGCCGCGGACGATCTCGGCCACATAGGCGGCACTGTTCAGACCGCAGGCGATAAAGCCGATAACGACCTTATCCAGCTTGATACTTCCGAAAATACCGAAGTTGATGATCAGGACCTGCAGCAGCAAGGGCGTGCCGCGGATCAGATCGATATAGACCTTCGCGAACCCGGAAAAGAACTTCAGTACGGCGATACCGATGCGGCGATACCAGGGCTTGCCTGCATAGCTGAGTTCGGACACCTGGGGAAGGCGCAGGATCGCAAGCAGCGTGCCCAGCAGGACGCCCAGGATGATTGCACCCATAGAGACTTCCAGCGTAACGCCCAGACCTTTCAGGAAACTGAGCCACCGGTCGTCACGGATCAGGTTGACATATATTTCTTTATATATGCTTTGCCACGCGGTCAGTGGGGTACCGTTTGTCAGCGCCGTCTCGATCGGCAGCCACCATTCTTCCAGAAATCCCATTCGCAAATCCTCCAGCGGTTAATGAAAGGAAAGCCGTAGAGAGAGACCCTCTACGGCTTGTAGTGAATCATTACGGATTATTCAGCCAGCATCGTGTCGGCGGTGAAGTATTTGGCATCCAGAGTGTCGAAGAAACCTTCGGCCTTCAGGTCAGCCAGAGCCTTGTCGATCTTCTTCAGCAGATCGGGGTTGTTCTTATTGACTTCGATTCCGTACCAGTCAGCCTGCAGACCCATGTCGGTGATGACCAGAGTGTCGTCCTTCAGTTCAGCCATGATGGCCAGACCAACGGGCTTGTCAACGATGACGGCGTCGACCTTGTTGCCCTGCAGATCCTTCATGGCGTCGATGAAGGTGTTGTACTGGGCTGTATTGTCGGTACCGGTGATTTCAACGGCGGCGAAGTCACTGGTGGTTCCCAGCTGGACACCGATCTTCTTGCCCTTCAGGTCATCGATGGTGGCGAAGCCGGAATCAACGTGCTGCACAACGATCAGACCGGCGTTGATGTAGCCTTCGCTGAAGTTGACGCTTTCCTTACGTTCGTCGGTGATGGAGATGCCGGAAACGCCGATGGCGTTCTTGTCATTCAGCACTTCGGTGATGACGCTGGCGAACTGGGTGGGGACGATTTCAACTTCGAAACCGGCCTTTTCAGCGATGGCCTTGATCATGTCGATATCATAACCGGTGGCAGTTTCGCCTTCCATGTATTCGAAGGGCGGATATTCGGGGTTGGTGTAAACCTTGATGGCGGAAGCTTCTTCCTTCTTGCCGCAGCTGCTCAGAACGCAGGCGGTCAGGACAAGGACCAGAACCAGAGCCAGAACGGCGGTAAACTTCTTCATGATAATAACCTCCAATACTTTCCGTTGCTAATTCGCTTTTTGATTATTCATCCGTTTCCGAATGAACGCGGTCAGTATATCACCGGATATTCATGTTGTCAACATAAAAAATGTATTTTTATTCAACAAAAAACCGAAATTATACCGTATGTAAATGTATAAAACCGATTTATGCATGCATAAACTGCATAAACAGAAAAATCGGGGGCATTTTCTTGCCAATTCGGACAATCGTGATATACTGGGTGAGTTCCTATGCAAAACGGAGTGAGGTAGATTCAGTCATGCACATGCGCAGAAAACAGTGGGCCAGACCGGAACTGGAGGTCTGTTCCTATTATTATAATGATCCGGAGGAAATGAAAGGGAAGTGGAAGACCGCCTTCAAAAAGGAGCAGCCGCTCATGCTCGAGCTTGGCTGCGGAAAGGGCGTCTCCACGGCACAGATGACTTCATCCAACCGGGAGATCAATTATATCGCCGTGGACATTTCACCGGACGTACTGGGTGACGCGCGGCGGAACATGGCGGAAGCCTATGAGGATGAACCGGACAATGTGGTCCTCTGCCGCTTTGATATCGAGAATATCAACCGCTTCTTCGATAAAGAAGATGAGATTGAACGGATCTACATCCACTTTTGCAATCCGTGGACGGAACGGCCCAAGCATGCCAAACGTCGTCTGACCCATCCGCGCCAGTTGGAGCAGTATATGGCTTTCCTGAAGGAACAGGGCGAGATCTGGTTCAAGACGGACGATGATGAACTCTTTGAGGATTCACTGGTCTATTTACGGCTCTGCGGTTTCGAAACGGTCTATCTGACCCGCGACCTGCATCAGGACGGTTTCCAGCCGAACTATGTCAGTGAACACGAAAAAAAATATACCGAACTGGGTGTTCCCATCAAGTTCGGTATATTCCGTAAAACCAAAGACCGGCTGGATTTCGATCCGACCCGCTGGAGGCTGACTCCCGGGATGCGGAAGGAATGACGCGATCAGTAGGTGAGCTCTTCTCCGGTCAGATTCTTCCAGGCTTTTCGTATCGTTTTCTGATTATCGACTCCGTAATCGGGGTCGTTTTTTTCTGCCTCGGCCATATCTCTCAGGAAGTGCACACACAGATGTCCGTTGAAACCGTTGTCCTTGATGTTCCCGGACAGATGCGGCATATCATGGGTGGAGCCGAGGACCCATGTCCCGCTGGGCAGGCGGACCCAGACGGCTTTCTGGTTCCAGGTGTTCTGACTGCCGAAGGCGGCAAACATGATGTCGGTATCCTGCTGGGTCAGAGGTTCGGCATCCGCGTGGCGTCCCAGGGAAAGAAGCTTCAGGCTCCAGGCCAGACCGGAGGACGGATCATAGACCAGCAGGACCTGACCGTTCTTCAGGGTGGGCTTGATATCATTGAACCAGTGAAGCAGCTTGATCTGTGAGGCAGCCGGGGGAGTGATCTTCCCGAGACCGGCGGCAAGCGTGGGAAGTTCCGTGTCGCCGGTGGCGGGATTGGCGGAATACAGTTTGGTCAGCGTGTTATATCCCGCGATACCGTCCGCGGAAAGTTTGTTCCGCTGCTGGAAGGCAACCACTGCCTGACGGGTGCTTTCATCGAAGGAACCGGTGACTTTGACATCATACTGGAGTTCGTTCAGCCTGATCTGCAGCAGAGTGACTTGTTCTCCCTTGTCTCCCTTGCACAGATACTTCCCGTTTTGAATGACCGGAGTCGCAGCGGACGATGAAGTTTGCTGCGCGGGGGCGGGGGTCGCTGTGGGAACAGGAGTCGCGGTGGGAGCGGGAGTAGTCTTGGTACCGGCCGCGGCGGACGGATCAGCCATCGCCTGTTCCAGCCTGGTCAGGGTCTTTTTGCCGGCCAGACCGTCGGCGGTCAGCTTGCAGTCGCTCTGAAAAGCACAGACAGCTTTTTCTGTCTTTGAGCCGAACTTACCGTCCGCTTTTCCGTCGAGATAGTTCAGCTTGATCAGGCATGTCTGAAGAAGCACAACACGGCTTCCTGCATTCCCCTGACGCAGCGTGGCATAGTTGCCGCCGAAGAGACTGTCTCCGGCAGACTGCGCGGCGGGCGCCGCCGTCGGCGCGGGTGCACTCTGCAGGGCCGGAGTCGCGGCGGGAGAGGAAACGGCTGACGAATACAGGCGGGACTGTGTTCCGGTACCGGCCAGTCCGTCCACGGTCAGTCCCTGACTCGCCTGGAAACTCTTCACAGCGTCTTCGGTCTTCGGACCGAAGACTCCGTCAGCCTTATCCTGCAGGAATCCGAGATCAATCAGAGCCTGCTGCAGCTTACGGACCTCGGTGCCTTTGGAACCGACCGTCATGGTGGTGGATCTCAGGGCAAGGCTTTCCGTAAACGGGAAAAGACTTATGATCACTGCCAGAAGCAGACAAAGAAAACTCCGTTTTTTCATATCCAATCCTCCTTACCAGAAGTGTTCCGGTGATGACAGATACGTTCAAACGGAGTATATCATATCTTTGCAAAATTGTAAACGTTTGTTACGGATATGTTACGTATTATACTGTTTGCCGTTACGGCCTCAGATATCCTTTTCCAACAGGCGGCCCATGATGGTCCGGCCTTCGGATACATGCAGACCGGACGCGGCCGCGGTGGATTCATTCAGGAAAGACGGGGCGCCGGGATTGCGGGAATCATAGATGGCAAAGGGGACCGGTTTTCCGTCATGGGTCCGGGTCGACATCAGCGTCTTATGATCACTGAGCATCAGGATACGGAAATCTCCCAAAGCGGGCATTTTCGCGAGGAGGGGCTTGACCACGCGGGCGTCGAGACGCCGGATCGCTTCCAGCTTCTTTTCCAGATCGCCGGCATGGGTCATCTCATCCGGAGCTTCCACATGCAGGCAGGCGAAGTCATCTCCGTCGGCCAGCGCTTTGACGGTCGCGTCGACTTTTCCTTCATAATTGGTATCGAGGTCGCCGTTAGCTCCGGGGACGGAGGGATGCTTCAGCTTCATGAGTTCGGCAATGCCCTGCACAAGCGGAACGGCGCTGACAACTGTACCGGTGACACCGTACTTCTCCTCGAAGGAAGGAAGCAGCATGGCGCGGCCGGCACCCCACGGCCAGATCATGTTCGCCGGGAGGAGTCCGCGCTTCATACGGTCGATATTGACCGGGTGATCCTTCAGGACTTCATAGCTGACATTCATGAGATCGGTGATCTCCTGAGCCATATATCCGGCCGGGTAGTGGACCGGCTGCTCCAGCACATTGTGCGGCTCCATGGTCGTGAAGACGGCGTCGTCCGGAATGGGACCGCCGAAAACGCCGATATGCCGGAAGGTGCGGGAGACATGCACGGTGAGGCCGGCTTTTTCGGCATAGGGAATGAAACGGGGATCCTTCAGCAGATCGTTCATGAGGGTCTCGGCTTCGTCGCCTTCGATATTGCCTCCGTTATGGCTGTGGATGATCAGATCATCCCCGATCTGTTCCACCGCGCAGAGATTGACGCGCATGGAGACTTCGCCGGGCTTCAGGGTGACGCCGACACCGGCGGCTTCCAGAACACTGCGGCCGGTATAGCTGTAACGGGGATCGTTACCGAAAATATTCAGGATGGCGGTATCACTGCCTGCCGGCACACCTTCGGGAACGGTCAGACAGGTACCTGTTTCAGAACCCGCGAGGACACCCATATTGGGCAGATCCAGGGACTCAAGGGGAGTCTTGTTGCCAAGGGATTCAATGGGATCGTCGCTCATGCCGTCGCCGATGATCAGGATATATTTCACAGGGACAACCTCCTTTACATTCAGAACAAAGCCATTGTAGACAGAAAGCGGGATCAATTCAAGGATTTTGACAAAGAAGAACGGAAAGGAAACATTCCTTTATATACACTTACCCCCTTTTTTCTTTTTGCAAGCTGTGTTATACTCATTCGGTATGAGTATCTGCCTTTACGGCTTGTCGGCATACGACCGACAGAAGGAGAGAAGATCATGAGAAAGATCGGCGTACTGACCAGTGGAGGAGACAGCCCGGGAATGAACGCGGCTGTCATGGCCATTGCCAAGAGCGCTTCCTATTATGGAATGCCCCTGATCGGCATCAAACGCGGATATAACGGTCTGCTCCGCAAGAGCACCAATATCCGGGACGATATGCAGGAACTGTATCTGGATACTGTTCTGGATATCGCCGATATGCCCGGTACCTATCTGCGTACTGCTCGCTGCACGGAATTTGTGGATCCCGCCTACCGTGAGATCGCCGTGGAGACCCTGAAGGCCATGGAGATCGACGGCCTGGTGGTCATTGGCGGAGACGGAAGCTTCCAGGGCGCGATGCGCCTTTGCGAACTGGGGATCCCCTGCATCGGAATTCCCGGAACGATCGATAACGACCTGCCCTATACCGAGATGACCCTCGGCTTTGACACCGCGGTGAACGTCTGTGTGGATGCGGTCCGGTCCATCCGTGCCACCTCCCGCAGTCACGACCGTCCCGCCGTCGTGGAAGTCATGGGCCGTCATTGCGGCGATATCGCCCTGACGACCGCTGTTTCCACCGGCAGTGAGATCGTCGTGGTCCCCGAAGTAAACTGGACAGTGGAGGATGTGGCGGCTCAGCTGAACAAGCAGCTGGCCAAGGGCAACACCCGTGCTACCATCATTCTGGCCGAAGGCTGCTATGATTCCATGGCTCCGTTTGACCTGTACGGATACCTGACCTCTCACGGCAAACAGTGCTATGAAGGCGAACCTATGAGCGCCACCCGGTTTGCTTCCTGCATGAAGCGGATGTGCGGCATGGTGGAAGCCAGAGCTACCACCATCGGCTATATCCAGCGCGGCGGCGAGCCCACCGCCCGTGACAGCGCCTTCGCGTTTGAAGCCGGTCATATGGCTGTGAAGCTGCTTCATGATGGGATCAGCAATCAGGTCATCGGCATGAAGAACGGCAAGGTCATGTACATGCCCATCGCGGAAGCCCTGGCCTGCAAGAAGGTCTTTAACCGCGAACTGTTCGATCTGGTGAACTCCCTGTAATCACAGGACGAAAGAAATTGTTCCGGGACTCAAAAAACCGTTGACAACCCGTCGGCGGTGTGGTAGAATCCCACTGTTTGAAAGCAGAGGCTTGCCCGCTTCTCACCTCGTGCGGCTCACGCTGCCGGGTCAATGGCATCTTTCCTTATGGAAAGAGGATATGCTATGTTGAGCGACGGGAAAGCATCCCGTCGCTTTTTGAATTATTGGAGGTGCATGGATATCGCAATCGAGCTGATGATCAATGAACAGATCCGTGAACATGAGGTCCGGGTCATCGACGAAAACGGTGAACAGCTGGGCGTTTTGCCCACACAGCAGGCCATTGCCATGGCAGAAGAACGCGGCTATGATCTGGCTATGATCCAGCCGTCAGCCAAACCGCCGGTATGCAAGCTGCTGGACTATGACAAGTACCGCTACGAGCAATCCAAGCGGGAACGTGAAAACCGTAAGAATCAGCGCGTCGTGGATATCAAGGAAGTGCAGCTGTCAGCCACCATCGAAGAAAACGATGTGAACACCAAGGCGAAGATGGCGATCAAGTTCCTTGAAGGCGGCGACAAGGTCAAGGTATCCATTCGTTTCCGCGGCCGTCAGATCACCCACAGCGAGATCGGTATGAAAGTCATGCTGAACTTCGCGGAACGGTGCAAGGACGTCAGCATGGTGGAACGCCGCCCGCTGATGGATGGCCGCAACATGATCATGATCCTGGCTCCCAAAGCTCAAAAGGCTTCCTTCGCTGAACGCAAGGCCAGCAGAGAAGCCGCGGAGCGGGAGAATGCTGCCTCGAAAGAGACGCAGGAGTAAACAGCATTGGAAGGAGGACCACATTATGCCTAAACAGAAATCCCACCGTGGTGCTGCCAAGCGCTTTTCTTTTACCAAGAGCGGTATTGTGAAGCATAAGCAGATGAACGCCAACCATCAGGTGCGTCTGAAGACCACCAAGCGTACCCGCCACCTGCGCAACAAGGGTATTGTTGATAATGCCGCAGAAGCCCGTACTATCCATAAGTTGCTGCCTTACAAATAAGCTTATTAACCAGCAAGGAGGAATTCAATCATGGCACGCATTAAGAGAGCTGTGAACGCTCAGAAGAAACGCCGCAAGGTCATGAAGCTGGCGAAGGGCTACTGGGGAGCAAAATCCAAGCAGTATCGCGCCGCTTCCGAACAGGTTGCTCGCAGCCTGCGCTATGCTTACGTCGGCCGTAAGCTCCGCAAACGCGAATTCCGTCGTCTGTGGATCGTCCGTATCAACGCTGCTGCCCGTATGAACGGTATGAGCTATTCTACCTTCATCAACGGTCTGAAGAAGCAGAACATCGAAGTCAACCGCAAGATGCTGGCTGACCTGGCTGTCAACGACGCCGAAGGTTTTGCCAAGCTGGTTGAAATCGCGAAGCAGTAATGCGGATCTGAAACCGTTCCATCCGGAATCCCGGACAGAACGGTTTTTTTCTGCCCTGTAAAAGGTCTGTGTTTGTGAAAATCTGTTTATTTCATATACTTTTTTGTGTATAATGAGCTGGCGGATAACAGAAACCGGAGGTGTCGGATCATGTTGGAAAAGAACCAAGAGAACAACGGGGGAAAAGTCAGCTTTATCACCAGACTGAAAAACTTTTTCACGGGAAAGAAAGAACCCGAAACGTTTGATATGAACGATCTGCAGCCGGATCCGTCCGAAACCGCGGATCAGCCTGATATCGCGACCTATTCCCGTTATACTGAGGAATATCAGCAATTCCTGGCCTCTCAGGAACAACAGCAGAACCAGGAAAGAACGATCCCCGGCGATGCCGCTGTTACAGAGCCGGGACCCGCGGAAGAAAACGCGGAGTCTGCCGCTGATACCGCAGAGGACGCGGGATCCGTCACGGATGAAAACGAGGCGGAATAAACGCCTGTCTGTTTTCGGATCCGGTGACTGACGGGAAGAAATGATTGGCCATTTTCGTTTCTGTAACGTATCATCTGTTGAATGGTCACCGACCATATATCGTAAAGTATATTACTAAAAAGGAGATCGATTGATATGAAGAAACTGGTATCTGTTCTGGTTGCCCTGGTTCTGGCTGTTTCTGTTTTTTGCTGTGCTGCCGCCGAGGATATCCTGGCCGGAGGATGGGCACTGCATGCTGACGGCGCGATGACTGAAGCCGCACAGGTTGCCTTTGACAAGGCCATCGGTGACGATGAACACGCCAAAGCCGTGGCACTGCTGGGCACTCAGGTCGTTGCCGGACAGAACTATTCCATCCTGACCTTCAATGACTACGGCACGGATTCCTATTTCTCCGTACTGACCATTTATGCCGATCTTGAAGGAAATGCCGTGGTGAACGGAGAACGCACCATTGAAATCGGCGCCTGGGGTGATGAAACCGCCGAACCAGATGACGAAGCTGTCGAAGCCAGCGGATATATCGATGAAACTACTGACGGACAGAATCCTGTGATGAATTTCATCGGCGATTATCAGGATAAGGTCAGCCAGCGCGCAACCATGCATATCGAATGCATCGGAGCTGACGAAGGCTTCCTGACCATCGACTGGGCTGACAGCGCTTCCGAAGGATGCGAATGGACTTTCTACTGTGATTTTGACGCGGAAGCAGGGATCTTTACTGCTTATGAAGGCATCATGATCCCCTATACCGCAGATGAGGCCGGTGAGATCACTTACGGCGAAGCCGTGAACGGTCTGCTGGATACTTTCACCGTACAGGAAGACGGCACCATTACATGGGAAGGCACGGGTCCCGATGCCGATAACGGCTGCATCTTCGAATTCTGCTATGAAGGTCCTCAAGAATAATAAGGGATCTATGATAAACATCCGCTTCGGCGGGTGTTTTTTTATGCAGGCCAAAAATCACGCAGAAAAACGTGGAAAATTGCTTCCCGGAATTTTGCACACGAGTAGCCTTTTTTCTTGCTCATGCGTATATACAGATGACAGCACAAGAGAGGCTGTCAGATGAAAGAAATAAATGATCTGATGATCAGGAGGCAAATATTATGGAAAAGAAATTGACTGCAATGTTCGACTATCAGCGCTTTGAAAACAACTCCCGTCTGGCGAAGATGATCGCTTCCACCGAATCCCGTTACGCGAAGGCCCTGTCTGACGATGAACTGACCATGGTCTCCGCGGCCGGGACAATACCGGATCAGAAATATGATTCTCCGCGGATCGAAGACAATCCGTAAATGAAAAGCACTGATCCTGTTCCGCTTTCGGAAACCGGGAGTACAAAGCATGGGCGCCGACCGGCTCTCATGCTTTATGGTATCCTTGACTTTCCATATTTATCATGGTATCATTACCACCGTTGAGCGCCCGTAGCTCAGTTGGATAGAGTGTCAGACTCCGACTCTGAAGGTCATGCGTTCGAATCGCACCGGGCGTACATCCCCGAAAGCATTGATTTACAAGGCTTTCGGGATTTTTTATTACCGATTTCGGCGTGTCGCAAAATGACCGGATTAGACATGATTTTACCCATTTTTACCCATTTATACTACCTTGTGGTAGTAGTAGAGGTAGTATGAAAGGTATTCTGACGGTCATAGGAGCAAGGTCATTTTGCATATCTGAAGTCCATTCTGATAACATTTTCTGGCTGCTTTTTTGCCATGTTGAAATAGTCATTCAGGCTCATGACATCCTTTTGCTCTTTTTCGGTAGTCAGCTTGGCATAAACATCCATTATAAGTGATGCTTCTGTATGCTCCAATCACTTTCTTGTCATTAATGCAAGGTCAACTCACATCAACAGAAGAAGTACTGACTATTATGGCATATGATTATGAACCGGAAACACTGGTAAAAATCATTACTGGCGAATAATATATTTTACAAGTAGTGAAGTATATTCGTGAGTAAAAACTGCTTGCTGTTGGCACGACCCCAAGTTCCAGAGAACATGAAGTTGTGCTTCATTGTGGTGGAAAACCACATACAAGGGTATGGAAGGTTATCCGAAGGCCACTGCCATACGGAATCATTATTCCGGATGGCAGTTTTTTTTTGTGATATGTTATAATTTATCATTCCTGTATCGTCTAGTCAGTGTAAAGGAGGTGAATGTGGCATGACCACTGTCACGGGCCCTGACAGTTCAAAAGAAGAGCAGTTGAAAGAATGGATAGATCAGTATCAGGGAATTCTGCTCAGAACATGCTACATGTATCTGCATGATACAGCTCTCGCTGAAGATGCCGTTCAGGAAACATATATCAAAGCATACCGTGCTATGGATAAACGGAACGGACAAGGCAGTCCGCGTGCCTGGTTGACAAAGATAGCTATCAACATTTGCAGGGACATGCTTCGAAGCGCATGGTTCAGTCATACAGACAGAAGAATCACGCCGGATGATCTACCGGAACAGGGAACGGAGGACAATCCGGAGTACAATGAGCTTACTGCTGAGATCATGAACCTGCCTAAGAAACTGCGAGAGGTACTTATATTATATTACGAGCAGAATATGACAATGACAGAGATAGCAGATATACTCGAAATCTCACAACCCGCTGTCAACACAAGACTACAGCGGGCCCGGAATAAAATTCGGAATCAGCTTATGAAAGGAGACGAAGAAGATGGTTGACGGAATGAATCAGTTACAGGTTCACGAAGCAATTGATGAATCGCTGAAGCATCTGCATGAGAATCCCTTTCTTTATGAACGGATACAGGCACAGTTGGAAGATACCGTACCTGTGAAAAAGAAAATGTCAGTCAGCTTTATAGTGACGATAGCTCTGTTGTTCCTGACGATGAGTGCTGTTGTAGCTGCCAACTTTGGTGTATTTTCATCTTTCAATTGGCATGGTGAATTACTCAAATCATATAACAATACAGCGACTGAAGAAGGTAATGAGGGTTCGTATGACTTTTCTTCTCGTCAGCTTGAAGTAAAAATGACCGGCATGGATGATTTCTATAACATTGTTGGTACAAATCCTGATCTTCCAATACCGAGTAATCTTCCGGATGAATATGTCTTTAAATCTGGTACAGCATATTATGAAATACCCGAAGATGGTGTAATAACATTGATGCCAGGTGATCAAGTCCCGGGAGATATCAAGATCAGTCAATTGCTAAGTGGATATTCCATATGTATGATCAATTGGCAAGAGGAAACATCTGATGATATATATCTTAAAAGTCCTCTTGAAATTTACGTAAGGATGAGTAATCCATCTGATCCGGATTCTTCGGCAATGATGATTCCGGCAAATACAACGGTACATCCAGTCAGCGTTGCCGGAATGGAGCAGGCTCTATCAGTGGAATATAATGAGATACCAATTCACATGCTCATGATGCGTTGCAAGATGGCAGAATCAATAACATTTAGGCAGAATATATATAAGGATCAAGTTGAGCAGATGAACTATGGCGAATATCTCGTGAAGGTAACCAGCGGATTATTATCGGAAGAGGAGTTGCTCCAGATACAGTGGAAAACAGGGAACAAGTAAACATATTAGTTAACAGTTTATTCACCAAGATTGCCGCCTATACTGGGCGGCATTTATCACATATATGCTTTTTTGAATTTTGCTTATATAGCTGCATATATAGCAGGTAAATAATGATTGACATGCTGTTTTTGATTATATATAATGATTTTGACAGAGCTGCCCGCGCCTCTGCTTGCAAGCGTACCTGGGGGCCGTAGAAGGACACTCGATCAAAAGGGTGTTCTTTTATTTTTATTATCCGGAGGGCATATGAGCTATAATCTCAAACCTGCGCTCACTATAGCGGAACAGATAGACAGACTGAGGCAAAGAGACATGATCATTACCGATGAGTCGGAAGCAGCTGATGTATTGGCGCGAACGAATTATTATCGGTTTACTGGTTATGCTTTTTTGTTTCAGAAGGCAAATAACCACTATGTGAAGGGTACAAGCTTTCAGCAGATTTTACGCTTAATGGATTTTGATACTGCACTGCGTCAGATCCTGATGTCCTCTCTAGAATACATTGAGATCTATGCACGTACCCAGATTGCTTATTGGTTTTCTTTGAACCATGAGAAAGACGGCGGAGCACATTATGATCCTACTCTCTTTGTTGAAGAAAAATTCCATCTTGACTATATTAGTAATTTGGAAAAGCAGATTGATAACAATTCCAGTCAGCCGTTTGTAGCGCATCACATTCAATCATTTGGCGGTAAAATGCCTTTGTGGTGTGCTGTTGAAATTTTGTCATTTTCTATGCTTTCAAAGCTTTATAGCAACATGAAATCATCTGATAAGGAACTGATTGCCGCCAATATGGATACCGATGTCGATCACTTGACCAACTGGCTACATTGCTTTTCTGTCCTTCGCAATACCTGTGCGCATTATAATAGACTCTATAGTATTGTATTTTGTCCAAGGATCTCTCTTGACGGTAAACTGATGCGCAAACATGCTGAAATACAGCAAGACACTCTGTTTGCTTATGTTATTGCGATGTTGCGTATCATGCCTGATATGGTTCAGAAAAAGCGGTTGACCACTTCACTTGAGTCTTTGATAGAAGAATACAAAGGTGATATTCAACTTGGGAGTATTGGTTTTCCGGATGATTGGAAAGAATTGTTGACGGATGAACAGATCATCACCTTGAGAACTGTTTCTCAGAGTAAGAAGCAACTTAATCACTTTACAGAATAGCGTTCTTATAGTTGGATAGCATTGCGGTAGAAAACCACATATTAATGTAAACAGAGATGGGCGCTCGTCTTTGACCATAATGAACAGATAGATTGCCTATCTCTTTTTTTGCTTAAGCAATATTGGCAATACCAGTTCAGGTCAATACTCCGTAAAGCATTGTTGCGTTTTGTATAAGATGCTTTATCTTATGGCAATAAGTTTTTTCTTGTTTATTTCAATTTGAATGCGTCTATATAGTGAAAGGAGCTTCCTGTATGATGTAAGAGACCGCTGAGAAGCAGGTCAAGTTGCAAAAGAAAGTACCCCACAGTAGAATGAATCGCTGATCTCGTGGCTGGGACAGCGCGATTCAAACAACTGGAGGGGTACCAAGATACCGGTACAAAGTCTGTGTATATGGTCCAGCACTACATGAATCGTGTATATTTGAGAATGGATTTTCAATATGTGGCTGCCGCTGCGGTCAGTCTGATAATGGTTGCGTTACTGCTCTATGGAGGCACGTTGCTTATGCTTCGCTACAGGAGGACCTATTGGTGAAAATGCTGACTGCCGTTTTGTTGCTTCTGATTCTGTTCTTCTTTGTGCTGCCGATGTTGATTCTGTTCATAGCGGCTTTCTATGACGGAGACATCCTAAAAACGATATGTAAAGGAGCTCCGCCGCCATCTATAGGTATTTCTCAGTTCAGATCCCTATTTGGTGACGAAGATCTGTTATGGCAGTTCAGGAATTCTGCACGAATGACAGCGCTGATCCTGCTTGCACAGGTTCCGCTCTCTATTATGGGAGGTTTGTTCCTCGCTCGTTCCAGAATGCGAGGGAAGAGACTTCTTCTGCTTTTGTTACTGTTCGGCTTGCTTCTCCCGTTCCAAAGTATTATGATGCCGCTGTTTACGATGTTCAGACAAACTGGGTTGTACAATCATCAATATGGGATCATTTTGTTCTATGCTATGTCTCCGGTGGGGAGCCTCATTATGTTGATTGAAATAAAAAGCATTCCTGATGATCACTGGGAAGCCGCCTTACTGGACAGTAAATCCCTGTGGTCTATCCTGCAAGTTGCTATCCTGCCACAACTTTTGCCAGGCTTAGCTGTGCTGGTATTGCTTTGCTTCGCAGAAGCATGGAATATGGTGGAACCGCCATTGGTTTTGCTATCTGATGTTGATCTGCGACCGGCTTCGCTTACACTGAATGATATCCATGAGGTTGACGGTGGTTATCTATACGCAGGTGCGGCAGTATATTGTCTGCCTGTACTGATAATGTATGCGATAACAACAAGATTGAGGAAACCTATGGATATTTTTTGAATTGATAATAACAATGACTATAAAATATAGAAAAGTATTTCAAGGTCACTTGCCAAGGTAAATTCCGTTTTGCCAGAAAAAGAAGACAATCTTTGAACAAATGGGCGGGCGCTATATTCAGTGTGGCGACTATCTGTTTCCCGATCTTATCTTACCGGATGAAGAATACCATCAAATCGGGAAGTATGGACTGATGCGAATGAATTATCTGAAGGGACATCGGCTTTCCATCTACAATCAGCTAATACTAACGGGTAAGCTGTATGTCCACTTGGGCGAGATCGAGCAAACTTGTCGGGATCGGTTGGAGCGCATTATCGTGCAAATGAAAGAAGCAGAAGGAGTTACTGAAGCTCTCAAAGCAACAGACCAAATGGAATGGGTACGAAGGATGAACAGCATTCACAATCGGGCAGAGGAAACCATTTTGAGCGAGCTTGTTTACAGATAGTTTTTTCTGACCTTACCAATCACCCCGGCATTTATGTCGGGGATTTCCTTTTATGGAACTCGTTTCATATTGACAAACGGTCGGTTAACCGATACAATCATTGTGAAGAAAGAAGGGATGAACATGACGATACAATCCATGCTGCGAGAGAAGAATCTGTCCATGTATCGCCTGGCGCAGATCAGCGGTGTGCCCAAGACAACAGTGATTGATATATGCTCCGGCAAAAGCGATATTGAAGGCTGCAACGCTAAAACGGTCATGCAGCTTTCCCGTGCGTTGGGCTGCACTATGGAAGAATTGATGCAGATCGACAATGCCCGTTATGACCACTCAACCGGACTACCCAAGGATGAAAGCTATCTGGGAAAGGGCCTCCCGGTTTACCTTCAGAAATCTATCGCAGCCATGCAGGCATCATGGACGATCGTGGACAATGGCGGAAAAGACCTGCATTGGGATATTTACTGGAGCGATTTGAATGCTGATATCAACAGTGCCGAATCAGAGCAGGAGATTTCTAACGACCAGGCCTGGTATCTTCGCCGGAAATATCTGCGGATGGAAAAGGATGATAATGTATGATTGATTTCAGCAAATTACCACGGCGAAACAAGACATATGCCGGTGCAAACGGCAGTAAGATCGCGGTGATGTATGAAGATGAACTGTATATGCTCAAGTTTCCAGGTATCGCCAGACAAAACAAGGACATGAGCTATGCCAATGGCTGTATCTGTGAGTATCTTGGCTGCCATATCTTTGAGATCGCGGGCATTCCAGTGCAGAAAACGCTGCTTGGCACATTCAACCGGAACGGCAAAGAAAAGATCGTTGTGGCCTGCAAGGATTTTACCTCAACAGATACTGTGATCCAGGACTTTGCTTCGTTGAAAAACACGATCATAGATTCCGAGCACAACGGATATGGAACAGAATTATCTGATATTCTGATGGCGATGGATGAGCAGCAGGCGATTGATCCCGATGTGTTGAAGCATCGGTTTTGGGATATGTTTATCGTAGATGCGTTAATCGGCAACTGGGACCGTCACAACGGAAACTGGGGCTTTCTGTATAACAGCAGAACGGACGAAATGACACTGGCCCCGGTATTCGATTGCGGTAGCAGTCTTTTCCCTCAGGCTGATGATGACATCATGCAGGCTGTCCTGGACGATCCGGCGGAACGGGATGTGCGTATTTTTAAGATCCCCCTTTCCAGCATTCGACAGGATGGACAGAAGATCAATTATTATGATTTCATTTATTCCGGGAAGAATCAGGACTGCAACGCTGCGCTGAAGAGAATCCTGCCTCGAATTGATATGAAGAAGATTGACCTGCTGATTGATGAAACGCCGTTTATCTCTGATCTGCAAAAGCGATTCTACAAAACAATGCTCGCGGAACGAAAGGAAAAGATTCTGGATCGTGCTTTGCAGAAAATCAGAAAAAAAGAAAGAAGCCTTGCAAGATAATCAGATTGGCATGATAGATGCCATACGATCCCTACGGAGAAGATGAATGCAGGGACAGCCGATATAGCTATAGTAAGTGCGCAAACTGGTGAGTTTATTGATATGTATAAGAATGATAAAACCAGTTGCATGGATGCTATTTGGTTTGGATGGGACAGAGAACATTGAAAGCGTTCAAGCATAAAGTTTGATTATGACCATTGATTGAAGTATCTGGAGGAAAAGGAATGAAAAAAATCATTGCTATTATGCTTTGCCTTATACTTGGACTTATGTTGGTTGGCTGCTCAACAAAGGATACAGATACGAGTCCCACATCAAAATGGGATTGTTCTGTACGCTGTGCCGAAGAATCCGCTCCTGACAAGTATGTTACAACATATTCGGATGTAAAGGTGGCATCAAAAACCGGGACCCTGACAATCCAAAATAGAAACAACTTTGATATCGCAGTTCACCTGCTTTGTGAGGGTGAACAGGAAAGAGTTTCTGACATTATCCCTGCTGGTGGATGCTATTCGTTTTTGAAAATGACCGATAAAGAATATACAGTCGGTGTTCATGCTGATGTTGAAGAGAACACTGAAATAAATGTATTTGTATATGACGGGGAAAACACCGAACCGTTTATCAATACCAAACCATAACATACAATAGATCAATAGATCAATTATCATGCCGGTTGCGCTATAGTTGGTAGCGCAACCGGCATAGTTTCACTATCATTATGAATAAGAAGGAGGAGTGAACATGGAAATCAATCAAAGTTCGGGCTCTATACTTATTATCCAGGTAGTGAATGTTTTTCTTGTATGTGTGCTGCTGTTTCTTCTGTTTCTAGTCATCAGAGCACTTTGGAAGTATTCAAAGTGCTCTGATGTACGAAAAGAAAAAAGGGAAACGGCGAAAACACTTGGACAAGTGTTGAAACAACACAGGACAGAATGCAAAATGACTCAGGAGTTTGTTGCGGAAACAATCGGTGTCAGCAGACAAGCTGTTTCAAAATGGGAAAGTGGAACATCAGATCCTAACACAACCAACCTGATGGCGCTTGCCAAACTATACGATGTGCCAGCGGAAGATATTCTAAAAGAAACAAAGTAAATTTCTGAGCCGGTACAGACCTGATGAGCGTAATTGAAAATGAGTAGTAAGCAAAAGGAATCATGGAGAACTGTTATATGGATGATTATTCCGGATGGCAGTTTTCCATTTTTTGTTTGTGTAACTTTTCATATCTTTTTTATTTTGAAATATCTGGCTATGCAGATAAAAACCTGTGGCTAATGAATATACATATTCAACGCCACAGGTACTCAGGTGTAATACTACAGCTAATTAATACTCGTCAACCATTCCCTTCATCGGGCATACCACCGAAGGAATACTCTATTTCGCCGGAGACGGCATTAACTTCTACGGAATATGTAGAAGATATTTCTCCCTCTTCATAGTATTCAAACTGATAGAATGGACCATGTTTCCCTTCTTCGCGGAAGAATGATTCGACTCGTTCAATCCGTGCTGAAGTGAACAGAGGATACTTGGCACGCAGATATCGGTCTCCGATGTCTTTTGCCGCTTCCTGACTCATGATTTCACCTTGCGGAGGCTCTTCGGTCGGAATCGGGTCACTGTAATCAATTTCTGTCAGGCTGGCATCCCATGTGTCATTGATGTAGATGACATTTCCTGTATCACAATGGACCATACACATGAAGATACAATTCCCATCCGTATCAATATAGTCTAACTGCCAGAAGGGCCCTTCATAACCCGGTTTCCACGCGTATGCATCGCAGAGGACGGATGTTACAGGCGCGCCGGCAAAATCACCGTAGGCGGAAGCCAGTGCACTGTCGGCTATACTTCTGGCTTGCGAGGCGGATATTGCGTAATCCGGAAGAGGAGTAGCGGTAGGGTCCGGCTTGCGTGTGGCTGGAACATCCGCTTTGGACTCGGTTCCGAAGGACGTGTAGTCTTCTATATAAAGAGTTTCTCCAGTAATCGAATCAATCATTACTCCGTACATGTATTTTCCGTCTTTTCTGCTGAAGACAAAGAAATCCAACGGTCCCTTGATTCCCCATAAACTGCTACCGTAGGTTTCATGCGAGCAGACCAGATTTGATTCACTAAATTTGCTGTACTTTTTCTTGAGAGCACTGATTGCTTTGCTCTTTGCGGTTTCAGTAGAAATGAAGTTGGTATCATCTGCAACGGGTCGGGGTGTTGCAGCAGGAGCGGAAGCGTTGTCAGTGGATTCCTCCTGCCAGTTGCCGCTGATTGCAAAACCAAAGGTAATATCATTGTTGCTGATCCATCCGTGAAGCCCTTGATATGTTATACCGGAGAAAGCATCACCAATAGTAACCTGGATCTCACTTCCGGATGGTATGCTACCAAGTGTCTTTGTTCGTGCGGTAGGCCCTTCATACACTTTGGCATCGGTTTCACCAACATATGCTGTCGCTGTAGCACCTTTACTGATTGGGTTGGCATAGTGATAAGTGCTCATTTCACTGCTGAAAGTTACTCCATCAACGGGTATCCAACCAATGGTTCCATCATTCAGCCAGATCCGTGCCCACTGGTTTCCCTCATATTCATAATCCCGTTGCAGGACCTTAAAGTCTTCACCTTCGGAAAGATCAACTGTCAGCCATGTATTCTGCAAATCATCTGTCGGTGAAGCGTACAATGAAAGTGTTTTTGACAGAACTTTGCCATTGTAATAGGAGGCGGTATAGTCATTGATATTCATGGCATCTGCTTTTTCGTTGACAATATCCGCACCGGTCATTTGAATTGCTGAAGACGGTACAAATCCGTATTCACCGTCAACATATACCATACACCATTTACTGTCGTACTGTATTGCGCTGGCCGACCATTTCTTGGGAAGGGTTGTGATCACTTTGGATTTCTTATCCGGTTGACTGTAAACTGCTTGTTTTTTCAATAGGATTCCCTGCGTTAGCACCGCATTTGCCGGCTGAGTCGCCTTATCATTCTGATTTGAGATCTTCTCATACTGAATATAACCACGAACGCTCCCGACAGAAACCATAGACCAGCCATTTTCAGTGGAGATTACATGGATCGGTTCCTGGCAGGACACGACGGACAGAATCCTCGACTCATTATCCGGGGTTTCACGCACATATAGGGTGTCACCATTCGAATACACGTCTTTTCCTGCTATTTGTCCGGAAAACTTCAGGTACTTCGTCTGTACATAGCCTTCTGTTTTCCCAGAGGAGATATGAGTCCATTCATCGCCGATTTTATCCGCCTCAACAAGTGTGCCGTTCTTCAATCGAGTAATGAGCTTGCTCTTGGTGGATTCTTCCTGACGTACATTTAATGTACCGCCGCCCGTATTGATTATGGCTTGCTCAGAAAGGCCGAAATAAGGAATGAAGACTGTAATAATGAAAACACTGAGTAGAATGTTACCAATGATTCGACGTAAGTTTTTCATAATTTACCTCCATGCTGTGCGTTCGCTACTCTCTCTGCGGGTGAAGATGATTTAGCTATTTCAGAATCATCATATCTGCAGCGTCACTATAACATCACTTTTTCGGCCTTTAAAGATAGTTGGCATAAACGACCGCTATATGGCACCAACAACTTACAAATGTATTACAATATATAGTATTTAAGATTGCGAAAGTATGCGCTATATAGTATAATATGTTACGGAAATATTACTACACGCTATAACAAGTGGTAACGGAGGTTCGCTATGCAGCATAGTAATCAACGCTTCTTGTATCAATCATCTTCAATGGTTTTGTGTATTTCTTTCGATAATATTGTGTATATTGAAGCTGAGAAACACTTGTTGAATATATATACATCAGATGAAAGTAAACCTTATGTCATCCGGAATACACTGGATCAGACAATGGCGGGCCTTCCACAGGATCAGTTCGTCCGTTGCCATCGTGGCTATATAGTTAACATGAAGCATATACGCAGTGTGCGCAATAACATGATTAGCTTAAACAACAGTACTACAATTATTCCGGTCGGGCGTATGTGGAAAGAACACTTCAATACTTGTCTGAGTCAGTTTTATGCTCAGTCGATACTATGAAACGCCAATATAGATGATAACATCCGGCAAGTATGGCTAAAGGTAAATGATCGTATTTTATGGAGACAGAAGGGAGATATTGCATGCATGCTGGTAAAGACAGGACTGTATTTTTCGATGGGCAATTCTATTTGTTGAGTCCACTGGAATACGATGTATTCACATTGCTGATGCTATACGATGGAGAAGTATTATCACGCGAAAAGCTTCTCAGGGATGTGTGGGGATATTTGGACGATACGTCATTATCTACACGGAGTGTTGATATGTGCATTCTGCGATTAAGGAACAAGATCGGCATGGATAGAATCCAAACAGTATATGGGAAAGGGTATCGATTGGTACTATGAATATTGTTGATACCAAAATTAGCAAGCACATAAGTAATAAAAGGAGCTTGGACTTATGAAAAAGTGTATTCTATCCGTTGTGATTTTGCTGGCTGCGTTTCTGTCCGTTTGTGTGAGTTGTGCCGAAAACGGATCCATCGACAAACTCCCACAAGTGGGTTATGTACCGTGTGCATGGTTCTGGGAAGGTAACGGGTAACCTGCCGATAAACGATTATGGCAATCATTTCTTGTCATAGATTTTCTATTGAAATAAGCTGGCAATGAATAGAATACGAACCAACAGATATTTCAGAATCCTGGCATCTGTTGTTGCAATAAACATTACATATGATTTCATGATGTCAAAATGGTCAGCAAGCATACCTAAAAAATATGCAAAAATGCATCTTGTCATACCTGAATTTTATGCAGAATAAGCTTGACGCATACCCAAAATGGACAAGTTGACAGCAAGATTACCTTACCCCATTATATGGTCATGTTCATGTAGTTGACGGACTATATCGATAAAAATGTCCTCTGCTCAAAGTACTGCCCGAATCGAATGACAAACTTGCGGGACAGAAGTCGATTTTTTCGTAACGGTTCAAAAACGGTTCAAAATTGATTTTTGGGCTTCGAAAAATCGCTGCAAGCGTTGATTTGTAAGGGTTTCCGCTAAGGAGGCACTTAACCTCCAACTCTGAAGGTCATGCGTTCGAATCGTACCGGGCGTACATCCCGCAAGCGTTGATAATACAAGGCTTGCGGTTTTTTGTTGCTAATTTCGAATCGCGAAAAATGACCGGATTAGACATGTTTTCTCCTGCTTTTACGCATTTTTACGAACCCATGGGGTTGGTAACGGGGTTGGCAAACTGGTTGAAGACGAGGGGCACTACATATTATCCCCTTGTCTTCCACCCTGCAATACACTAAGATCCAGTTTATAGATCAGATCTCCTTCGACTTTCTTATGTTTCACAAACATCAGCATATAGATCGGCAGGTAGGTGACTTTCTCCGCCGTGCTGACGTTGCCGTTATGGAACACATACGCCTCCGGAATAGCATAATCCGGATTTGCCAGCACATTATTCAGCGCGGCGTGCTTGGTGTAATCCTTGCCGGACTTAATCTCAACGGGGAGTACGACACCAGCCTGCTCGACCAGGAAATCAAGTTCACCCTGCTTTTTGCTGTTGAAGTAATACAGGTCGAAGCCATGGGCTTTCAACTCCTGGGCAGCAACATTTTCATAGATGGAGCCGAAGTTGATATCCTGTTCACGGTTCAGAATCTTAATCTGGATATCGTTCATGTACATGGCGGCCAGCAAGCCCACATCAGACAGGAACAGCTTGAACAGGTTTGTAGCCTTAGAGAGCAGCAGCGGCACAGTTGGCTCATTGGCACAGAAGGTGGGAAGGGCAACACCAGCATCACGCAGCCACAGGAAACTGTTGCTATAGCGGCTGAACTTGAAATTCTCGTTCAGATTTTTCAAGATGAAGCGTTTGTTTTTGCTGTTCAGCTCGCTGGGAATCAGGTCGAAGATATCCTCCAAATACAGCTTTTCTTCCGGGTCATATCGGGCGATATCGCGCTTATATAGTGTGATGATGGAGCGCTGTTCACGCAGCACTTCCTGAAGATTGTTGGTCTCCAGGTAGCGCATCACAGCAGCCGGCATGCCGCCAACGATCAAATAGAGCCGGAACAGTTCCATCATTTTTTCATGGACAATATCGTTGACCGGTGTCTTGCCCAGGAAGGAATTACGGAGTGACGCGATAATCGTGGGAGACACCTTGTTGGCATAGGCGAACTCCTCGAAATCGAGCGGATACATTTCCAGGATATCCATATAGCCGACGGGGACAGAACGAATGTCCTTGAGATCCACGCCCAGCAGCGAGCCGCTGAGGATATACTGGTAGCTGCCTTCCTCGACCAGAAATTTGACCGCTGTGACGATCTCCTTGCACTCCTGCACTTCATCCAGGAAGACCAGCGTTTTTCCGGGGATCAGCGGCGCATTGGCCACGGCGGAGAGACGCAGCAAAAGATCATCGCTGTTCCTGGCGTTTTCAAACAGCGATTGTGCCGCCTTGTTTTCATAAAAGTTTATCTCTACAAAGGACTCATACTGTTTGCCAAATTCACGGATGATAAAGGTTTTGCCAACCTGGCGAGCGCCGGTGATCAGCAGAGCCTTCTTCTCATGCATGTCATGGAAACGCTGTAATTCCTTTTCGATCTTTCTGGATATCATGGTTCTATCCTCCATGTCCTTTTATCCGATGATATTGTACCACAGATTGTCCGTTTTTACAACAAGACAAAGATGCGTGTTGTCCGTTTTTCTAAGAATAATCCTCGCTTGATTGTCCGTTTTTCCAACATTGTTCTTGCCGTATGGAGCTAATGCAAAAAGGGACTGTGATTGAACATTGATCTGTTCTTTCACAGCCCCCAGAGAAAAGTCCGAGACAGGACTCCAGCAAAGACAGAGCATTTGGATACAACTGAGAAGAAGCGTTTGACAGATCGTGAAGCGATAGAACAACTAAAGTCTCTTACACAAGGGGTAAATCCACAAAGCATCGTTGGTTGGTCTCCAGATCGACGTGACAAGGTCGTTGTTGCAGCATTAGAATCAGGTCTTTCTATTCGGCAGTTATCACGCTTGACAGGCATCAGCAAAACGGTAGTCGAACGAATCAAGAAGTAACGAACAAGACAGAAGAACCGTCCGTTTGTCTTGAGATTATTCGTCACAATCCGAATATTCGCTTATCAAAAGCAAATGCGAGATCTCGGACTGATAAAAGTTGTCGGCAGAGGCGAGAGCAAAAAATATATAATGAAGTAAGACAATGTTAAATCTGTGTGGCCGCGGTATTTTCATGTGAAATACAGAAGGCCTTAGCAATATAAATGCATAAACAGAGCCAAATAAAGCACCTGTCACGTGAAGAACAGGTGCGTGTTGTAATTCGTTCAAAACAACTCTGCCGTTTGCCCGCGCCGCTTTTATGCCTGTTGTTTTTTGCTCAGTCAGCGTTCACACACTGGATCCCGTTATCCAGGCAATATCCGGCAGTGTATGATCCGTCGGGGGCCGTGACAGTCAGCGCGTCCGCGCAGAAATGGAAAGCATCCGTACCGATCGAGGTCACACTGGCTGGAAGAACGACCTGTGCAAGTGAGGTACATTTGTTGAACGCGAGTTCACCAATGGATGTGATTCCCTCTTCGAAAGTAACGGAATTCAATTTCCGGCAGAGAGCGAACGCCAGTTTGCCGATCGAGGCAGTGTTACCGGGAATCGTAACAGAGCTAAGCGACGCGCAACGCCAGAAAGCGTAGTCACCGATTCGTGCCAGGCTTTCCGGAAGTACGATTCCATCGAGATTCCAACAGTACGCAAACGCGTTGTCACCGATTTCAGTCAGACTGTCCGGAAGGGTGATGGATTCCAGCGCGACACACATATCAAACGCGCCTTTCCCGATCAAGGTCAACCCGGACGGAAGAACGACTCCGGTCAGCGCGTTACAGTCGTAAAAGGCATAATCGCCAATTGTAACAACACTCTCCGGCAGTGTAACCGATACGAGCGACAAGCAGTGTTCAAACGCCCGATTCCCGATTTCTCTAACAGGATGTCCGTCGATTTCCGCGGGAATAATGGCTTCGGGCCCATCGGCGTTATATCGCGTGATACAAACCGTGCCGTTATCCAGGATCGTGTATTCGTAGTCACCGATCCCATCAGCCACTGTAACCGTAAAAACAAAAGAAAATGCGAGGGAAAAAGCAATCAGAACAATCAGTTTTCTTTTCATAAGGCACCTCCGCCGGTATATAGATTGTACACTTCTCGTGCAGTTATTATATCGTGTCCCGGTCGTACTGTCAAACAGGCATTTTTTTGTTCGACTATCATCTACGTTGTCCAAATATGCTACCCGAAAAAAGCTGACGCTTCCAAGTCAACAACCAGGTATTCATAAAGCGTATTATTTATCATATCATGATGGTTATTTGTGATGCTCGTTGTAGTATTCTTCTGCTTCGTAAAAACCATCTACGCCATTTTTGATTCTCTCGCATAATTTCCATAATTGATTTTCAATTTTTTGTTCCGTCACTTTGCTCTTCCTCCCTTTGAATATTTATGGGATTCCTGCAGATGCTATCGGACAAATCTCATCTGTACAGGCGAATAAATCACACACTATTCTGATTACAGCTTCTCCGCATGAATGATGTTTCCTTCATCATCCGTATCAACACGATTGTTAAAGGAATGTTCATAGTCTTTGTGGCACTTGGCTGATTGAATCCAATATATGAATAAACCAGCAAAGAAACCGATAATAACTTTCACGAATGTGTATCCGGGAATAATGACCAAAGCAATTATGACG
>JAZRXJ010000036.1:0-3514 GCA_045600165.1 Clostridia bacterium | reverse complement strand
CCTTCATCACCGGGATCCAGGTCTGCCGGGGGCGGCGCTGACAGACGCCCGCGTTGTCTGTGAAATGATCTGTGACGGTATCCATCTTCATCCGGATACTGTGAGACTTATCTGTGCCGCGAAAGGTCCTTCCGGCGCGATTGCGGTCACCGACGCCATGGAAGCTGCCGGAATGCCCGACGGCACCTATTCTTTAGGCGGTCAGGCTGTCAAGGTACAGAGCGGGAATGCCCGTCTCGCCGACGGGACACTGGCCGGTTCAGTTCTTCATATGAAGGATGCGTTCACGAATCTGCTTGCCTGGGGGATTCCGCCGGAGCAGGCGGTCCCCATGTGTACTTCTTCTCCGGCCGACTCCGTCGGATTGACGGAATTCGGCCGCATCCGGATTGGAAACAAAGGTTGTCTGACCCGTTGGGATGCCGGCTGGAGGATGTGTGACGTGATCCGGTAGTTCATCCGGTGGTTCCGGGATCGGTGATTTTGTGATATAATTGTTTAGTTATTTGTTTTTAGATTGAGAGGTCCTGTTCCATGCCCGATACCGGAAGTACCCTGGAAGCCAAGCGGATCCGGATGACGACCGAACCGATTCCGCGTCTGGTCTGCCGTTTATCCGTACCTACCGTGATCAGTATGCTGGTCACAGCGCTTTATAATATTGCCGACACCTTCTTTGTCGGTCAGGTCGGTACTTTTGCCACCGCCGGTGTTGGTCTGATCTTCCCGGTCATGACGATCATCCAGGCCTTCGGATTCTTCTTCGGTCAGGGCAGCGGCAACTATATCAGCCGTTCTCTGGGTGCCCGTGAAAACAAAAAGGCGGAGATTATGGCCACCACGGGGAATCTCTGCGCGCTTCTGTTCGGTGCCGTGATCGCCATTCTCGGGCTGACTTTCCGTGCTCCCCTTCTGAACCTGCTCGGCGCTTCCGAAGGCAGGGTCGCTTCCGAAACGATCGGCTATGCCAATGACTATATGTCCATCATCCTGCTGGGTGCGCCCTTCATGTGTATGAGCTGTGTGCTGAACAATCAGCTGCGTTTTCAGGGAAACGCGTTCTTCAGCATGATCGGTCTGGTCACCGGTGCTGTGCTGAATGTGGGGCTGGATCCCCTGTTTATTCTTGTTCTCGGGATGGAAGTAAAAGGGGCCGCCCTGGCCACGATCATCAGCCAGATGCTGAGTTGCGGTCTTCTGTATATCGGTACGCTCCGCAGTGACAGTCTGAAGATCCGGATCCGGAATTTCAGACCGTCTCCGTATTATCTGAAAAATATCTTTATCGGCGGCGCGCCTTCCCTGTTCCGACAGGGGCTTGGCAGCATTGCCACCCTTTGCCTGAACTCTGCCGCCGCGGCCGCTGTTCCGGCCGCGCAGTCCGACGCGGCCATCGCCGCTTTCTCTGTCGTCAGCAAGATCATGATGTTCGCCTTCTCGGCTCTGCTGGGCTTCGGTCAGGGTTTCCAGCCCATCTGCGGATATAACTACGGTGCGAAACGCTATGACCGGGTAAAGGAGTCCTATCTGTTCTGCCTGCGTTTCGGACTGATCCTGCTGTTCTGTCTGTCGACTCTCGGCTTTATTTTTGCCGAACCGATCGTCCGGGTCTTCCGGGATGACCCGGATGTCGTCGCGTTCGGTCATGTGGCCATGCGGTACCAGTGTGTGACTTTCACACTCATGGCAGTCGTCACGATGACCAATATGCTCTATCAGAATATCGGGCGGGTCGTCGGAGCCACGCTGCTGGCTGTCGCCCGTCAGGGGCTGATGTTTATTCCGGTCGTGCTGATCCTTCCCCATCTGTTCCCGGAAGCCATCACCGGCGTTTATCTGGCGCAGCCCATGGCTGATTTCTTTGCTTTTGTTCTGGCTGTCCCGCTCGCCATCCTGATGATGAAAGAACTGAACCGCCTCCAGAAAGAGCAGGAAGCTTCTCCAACGACGATTCAGGGATCCTGACCTTTCACCCTTCACCCTGTACCCTGAGTAAACAAAACAGGCTCCTTTCGGAGCCTGTTTTGTTTACTTATTCAATTCCTTCCATGCTGTCTGCAGGTTTTCGATGATGTCCAGATGCTGCGGGCAGGCCGCCTCGCAGGCGCCGCATCCAATGCACTTGGTGGGAATGCTTCCCGCCTTCAGCATGTTCTGCATATGCCAGTTCTGTTTCGGATCCCCGCCGTACAGGGAAGTATCGTTCCAAATGGCAAACGTGCCGGGGATATCCACTCCGTTGGGACAGGGCATGCAGTACCGGCATCCGGTGCAGCCGATCTTTGTCCGGCTGATATACGCTTTCTGTACGTCTTTCATCAGCTGGATCTCTTCGGGAGTCATAATACCGGTTTCCACGGTATCAAAGATCCGGAGGTTATCGTCCACCTGTTCCGGCTCATTGCATCCGCTCAGCACAGTCGCAACTTCGGGATGATTGCACAGCCAGCGGAAAGCCCATTCCACCGCGCTACGTTTCACCGGGAAAGCATCGTAAAGAGCCTGTACATTATCCGGGGCCTTGGCCAGACGTCCGCCGAGCAGGCCTTCCATGATCACGACCGGGATGCCAAGTTTTCCGGCAAGTTCCAGTCCCTTCGTTCCTGCCTGGTTTTCCTCATCCATGAAGTTGTACTGGATCTGGCACATATCCCAGTCATAGTCATTGATGATGTATTCAAAGTCTTCATAAGGGCCATGGAAGGAGAAGCACTTGAAGCGGATCTTTCCTTCCGCCTTCTTGCGGTCAAAGAACTCTTTGGCTCCGATGGCCTTGAACTTTTCCCACTTGTCCTTGTTGATCCCGTGCATCAGGTAGAAATCGATATGGTCTGTCTGCAGCTTGCCGAGTTCCTCGTTCAGCAGAGCTTCCATTTCTTCCTGATTATGCACGGCTTCCAGAGGCATCTTGGTGGCGATGGTCACCTTTTCGCGGTATCCATCCTTCAGTGCCTTTCCGAGAGCGATCTCGGAGGTCTTTCCAAGATAGACATACGCGGTATCGAGATAGGTCACGCCACCGTCGATCGCGCGGCGGATCAGTGAGATCGCTTTTTCTTCGTCAATAGTGCAGTCACCGGAAGCCGCGCCGTTGAAACGCATGCATCCAAGACCGAACGCGGATCCTCTGATCCCCAGTTTTCCAAACTCACGGTATTTCATGTAAACTCCTCCATCCTTATTTTAAGCCATAAACCCTCATGGCATTTTCATAGGTTTGCGCGGCAACAGTTTCAAAGTCTGTCCCGCGGATCTCCGCCAGTTTCATGGCCACATACCGGACATTCGCCGGTTCGTTTCTTCTCCCGCGGACCGGTTCGGGTGCCAGATACGGGCTGTCTGTTTCGATCAGCAGTCGGTCATCCGGGATCAGTATCGCGGCTTCCTGCAGCTTCGGAGCTTTTTTGAACGTCACAGGCCCGGCGAAGCTGATATAATACCCCAGTTTCAGGTATTCCTTCGCGATCTCCGCGCTTCCGGAAAAGCAGTGGATGATGCCCGGTGTCAGGTGCTT
>JAZRXJ010000035.1:0-10421 GCA_045600165.1 Clostridia bacterium | reverse complement strand
TGCAGCGAGGCTGTGCCAGCGCACGACGAAGTCGTGCTAGGGCGCGGAGCGCTAGGGCGTTGCGTGGCAACGCTAGGGCAAAGCAAAGCTTTGCTAGGAAATAGGATACAGGGGGAAGGGTGGTAGGGTGCAGCGAGGCTGCGAGTGTGATAATATCGCTTCGCGATATGAGATAGTTAGTTTCAAATAATCCCTCTCACCGCTTCGCGGAGCTGTCTCGCTTCGCTCGGTCAAGTTCGCAATAGTCGTGCGAGGATCGCGCTCCTTTGCTCACTACGCCTTCTCCCGTTTTCGTCTACGACGAACAGCACACTGTGCTGACACGGGATCCGGCGCTCAGAGGGGGAGCCTTGTTTTGTTTCAATCATGTTTATTATCTCAAGCTTATAGAAAACACGCGACATATTATATCAAAGCTCACACTTAGGGGATCTGTTACGCAGTGATAGACAGGGATTAGCATTTTATATTGATTAAATCGCAAAAACAGACTATAATCTGTTTTGAAAGAAGGTGATGGAGTGCAATATGATGTGATCGTAATCGGAGGCGGAGCTTCCGGGATTGTTGCCGCCATCACCGCGGCAGAATGCGGAGACAAGGTTTTGCTGCTTGAAGCAGGAGACAGGATCGGAAGAAAGATCTCCGCTTCTGGAAATGGGCGATGCAACCTGATGAATCGGGGAACACCGGCTTATTATGGTGATCCTGACTTTGCAAAGCAGGTTTTAGAACATATGGATGCCAATAAACAGACTGAATTCTGGATAGAACATGGTCTGTTTTTGAAGGAAGATGAATGGAGAAGGACTTATCCAACCTCAGACCTGAGCAGCAGCGTGCTGGAGATCCTGAAAGCACACCTGAAAAAGAATCACGTTGATGTCCTTACTGGTGAAAGAGTCACTGCCGTTACCGCAGATCAGAAGAACGGATTTTCCGTACAGAGTCAGCAGGGATGCTACCGTGCGAAACGGATCATCCTCAGTTGCGGCGGAAAAGCCGCAAAAGCGCTCGGCGGATGTGAAGACGGCTATCAGTTCATGAAAGGACTCGGACATACTGTAACAGCTCTTAAACCCGCATTGACGCAAATCACAACAGACCCGGTCAGCATCAGCGGACTAAAGGGGATACGGCAGAACGGAGTCACTGTCCGACTGATGCGTAACAGCGATGTGCTTCATCAGGAAACCGGCGAGGTTTTGTTTACCGAGTACGGTATCAGCGGGATCTGCGTCATGCAATGCGCCAGATTCGCTGAACAGGAAGATCAACTGCAACTGAACTTTCTGCCGGGACTTGGGCTTTCCAGAGTCGAGGAATGCTATGAAGCACTGAAAGACCGGAAAACCAGGCTCGGTTTCATGAAGCCACAGGAGCTATTGAACGGCTGGCTGAATTCCAAGTTGGGATACGGGATCCTCAAAAAAGCCGGTATCGATATGAAAGCGGAAAGCCTCCGCGAACTTCCCGATGAAAAGTTGCAGGATGTCGCGCAGACACTTGCCGGGTATCCGATGACCGTCACCGGTCTGAACGGTTTCGAAAACGCCCAGGTGACCGCGGGCGGTGTCGTATGCAGCGAGATCGATCCGGACAATATGGAATCAAGGTTATGTCCGGGCATCCATTGCACCGGTGAGACCCTGAACGTCGATGGTGATTGCGGCGGATTCAATCTGATGTTTGCCTTTGCTACAGGTATTCTGGCAGGCAGGAACAGGAGGCAGAACGTACTATGAATATCATTGAGACCTTAAGCGCTGAATTTCATGTAAAGCCCTGGCAGAGCGAAGCAGTCGTGAAACTGCTTGATGAAGGAAATACCGTGCCGTTTATTGCGCGGTACCGTAAAGAAGCGCACGGGGAACTGGATGACCAGGTGTTGAGAGAAATGTCCGAGCGGCTGGGTTCTCTGTGCAGTCTGGAAAAGCGCCGTGAAGAGATCATCAACAGCATGACGACCCTGGGAGTACTGACTGACGAGATCCGTAAGGATCTGGAAGACGCGCCCACCATGGCCCGTCTTGAAGATCTGTACCGTCCGTATAAGCCAAAGCGCCGCACCAGAGCCATGATTGCCCGTGAAAAGGGACTGGACCCACTGGCGGATGTCATGCTGCTTCAGCTAAGCAAGGAGAAGGACTTTCACGAGCTTGTCGAAAGCTATATCAGCGAAGAAAAACAGGTCAACAACGCGGAAGAAGCAATCCAGGGCGCTATGGATATCATTGCGGAGCGTATCAGCGACGATCCCGCACTGAGACAGAAGCTGAAGGATCTTTATTACCGCGAATGCCTGATCCGTACCAAAGCGGCGACTGAAGAAGACACGGTCTACCGGATGTACTATGATTACTCCGAACCGATCCGTACAATTCCCAGTCATCGTATCCTGGCCATTAACCGCGGCGAAAAGGAAGAAAAACTCAAGGTCGGACTGGAAGTCGACAGCGGACGCGTACAGAAAGCCATTCAAGAAGAGTATATCGCGCATACCGGAAGCATCACCACTCAGTACGTCGAAGCCGCCTGCATTGACGCGTACGCGCGTCTGATTGCCCCCAGTCTGGAGACTGAGATCCGAAATGACCTCACAGATAAAGCACAGAAGGAAGCCATCCGCGTATTCGGACTGAACCTGAAGCCGCTGCTCATGCAGCCGCCTGTCAAGGGCAAGGTCGCTCTCGGACTGGATCCCGGTATCCGAATGGGTTGTAAATGCGCCATAGTGGATGAGACCGGCAAGGTACTGGATACAGCAGTCATCTATCCGCTGCCCGCACAGGGACGCGTCAGGGAAGCCAAAGAGATCCTGAGAAGGATGATCCTGAAATACAAGGTCAGCATTGCCGCGATCGGCAACGGGACAGCAGGAAGAGAAACCGAAGCCTTCTTTGTCGAGCTCATGCATGAAATGGACCTGGGCAGCGAACTGAGCTATATGATCGTCAGTGAAGCAGGCGCGTCTGTGTATTCCGCCAGCAAATTGGCTGCCGAAGAATTCCCGCAGTTTGATGTCAACCTGCGGAGCGCTGTGTCCATTGCCCGCAGACTGCAGGATCCGCTGGCCGAACTGGTCAAGATCGATCCGAAAGCCATCGGTGTCGGACAGTACCAGCATGATCTGAAGGAAAGCGAACTGGATGAAACGCTGGACGGTGTCGTCGAAGACTGCGTGAACGCAGTCGGTGTGGACCTGAATACAGCCAGTCCGTCTCTGCTGAGTCATGTGGCCGGTATCAACAGTACTGTCGCGAAGAATATCGTCGCTTACCGCGAAGAAAACGGAGCGTTCAAATCCAGAGCCGCCCTGAAGAAAGTACCGAAGCTCGGACCGAAAGCTTTTGAACAGTGCGCCGGATTCCTGCGGATCCCGGACGGGAAGAATGCTATCGAAAATACCGGTGTTCACCCGGAGAGCTATGAGATTGCCGAAGCGATCCTGACGAAATTTGAACTGACAGCAAAAAAAGCCGCCACTGAAAATCTGACCGCGAAAGCCGAAGAATACGGGATCGAAAAACTGGCGGAAGAGATCGGCGCGGGTGTGCCGACCGTGAGAGATATCATCAAGGAACTGAGCAAGCCCGGACGCGACCCGCGTGACGAACTGCCGCCTCCGCTGCTGAGAAGCGATGTACTGGATATCTCCGATCTGGAGATCGGCATGGAACTCAAGGGAACCGTACGGAACGTGACCGACTTCGGCGCGTTTGTCGATATCGGGGTTCACAGAGACGGACTCGTCCATATTTCCCAGATGGCGAATTTCCGTGTCAAGCATCCGTCAGATGTGGTACGCGTAGGTGATGTGGTCACTGTATGGATCCTGGACTTCCAGAAACAGACCAACCGGATCAGCCTGACCATGAGAAAACCGGCAGCTAAACCGGCTTCCAAGGAGGAGAAGTAAGCCATGCTTAAGGGCGATATCATGAAGAACCAGATCCTGGAAACCGCCGAAAAGCTTTTTACCACCCGCGGGTATGAAGGCACCAGCGTACAGGACATTCTGGATATCCTGCATTCCAGCAAGGGAAGCTTCTATCATCATTTTGTCAGTAAGGAAGCCGTACTGGAAAAGCTCTGTGAGCGCAGGGCCATTCTCGCGGCTGAAGAGACAGTCAAAGAGCTGGAAAACAGCAAACTGAAGATCACAGACCAGATCGATCTGGTGATGAACCGCATGATCCCGCTACACGGAAGCCAATACGCATTCCTGAAGATGCTGTTGCCGATCTTTAATAAGGACGAAGGAAGAAGCATCCGTGTATGCTATCAGGAAGCACTGGAAAATGCGTTTGTCGGTGTGCTGGATGAAACTCTCAGGAAAGCGGTCGAAATGAATCAGATCTATCCGGCATACAAAGAGAGTATTGCCGGTACCTGTGCCCAGTTGGTGAATGATTGCTGGTACAGGATCGTGAAGATCATAGTGGAAGACAACAAAGCCGACAGAAGAGTGGATCTTTCGGAACTGACAAAGATCATCGAAACCACTGCCAACGCGATCCAGAGAATACTGGAAGCACCATATGGAAGCTTCCAGCTGATGGATTGCAATGATCTCAAGTTGCTGGTGGATCAGGTGAGTCAACATTGGAACAGGTTCAGTTCAGAACGGTAATTGTTCAGAACAATACCGTTCTGAACGAGATAATGTGAGCAGAGCTCACATGCGATAATGAGCCGGGCATATTGCCCGGCTCATGTGATAATATGGCTTCGCCATATGTGATAATGTCGCTTCGCGACATGAGTTTAGTTTGTTGTTTCCAGGTATACAGGCTTTTATTACATTAACGAAAATAGTATATATTGTCGCAGAAAAACTTATTGTCACTTTGCGACATGAGTTTAGTTTGTTGTGTCTGATGATTTAGCAGTTTTGACGGAGGTGATCAACTTCATTCTGATGGTTGAGCATAATTGCTTCAGTCTCTGATATGTTTCATAATCGACGTATCTTGTTCTATACAGAAGCTCCAGCCAATATGTTGTTTCATTGGCTTCTTTCAAAGCAATCTCAAGTTTACTGATAAAATCCTTTTTACTTTGAGCATAATGAGCTTCATGAATATTTGCTCCGATCGATGTACCACTGCGTACGATCTGTGAAGAGACAGCTGTTTCATGTTTTGCTTTCAGCGACTTATTCAATTCTACGATTTCAACCGCAAAATTCATCGATAAATCCTGTAATGCAGATTCGCTCATACTATCGCTCCTTTATCCATGATGCTTCGGACTGGTTTTGAGACGACCATGAGATGATTCTGTCGTTTTCTTACGCTGCGGAGCGGAAGCGGGACGGGATGTTTTTGTCCTTGAGGCAGATGACTTCGATGTTTTTGCATTACACTGAGGAGTCTTCTTGCCAAAGTCATTGCTGCGGATTGCAGGACGAATGATACATTCACGGTCAAAGCCGATCAGGTCATCGCGTCCGGCCAGATGCAGGGCTTTACGGACATCATTGGCGTTACGGGGATCCTTGTACTGCATGAGGGCACGCTGCATGCGCTTCTCCTCGGGAGAGCGGGCGACATAGACTTCCTTCATGGTGCGCGGATCCAGACCGGTATAGAACATACAGGTGGACAGCGTTCCCGGAGTCGGATAGAAGTCCTGAACCTGCTCCGGATAGAAGCCGGTTTTGTTCAGATAGCAGGCAAGCTCCACCGCGGCACTGAGGTCGCTTCCCGGATGACTGGACATCAGATAGGGGATCATGTACTGTTTCAGACCGAGCGCCCTGTTTGTGTCATTGAAACAGCGGACAAAGTTTTCAAATGTTTCATGGCGGGGTTTTCCCATGAGATCCAGTACATACGGACATACATGCTCCGGAGCGACTTTGAGCTGGCCGGAGATATGATTGGCACAAAGTTCCTTCATGAAGGACTTATCCTTATCTGCCATCAGATAATCGAAACGGATACCGGAACGGATAAAGACCTTTTTAACCTTCGGAATACTCCGGATCGCTTTCAGCGTTCCAACCAGTTTCTTATGACTGATCTCCATGTTCTTGCACGGAGTCGGGAACAGACACTGGCGATTTTTGCAGGTGCCCATTTTCAGCTGCTTCGAGCAGGCAGGCTGCAGGAAATTGGCTGTAGGGCCGCCGACATCATGAATATATCCTTTGAAGTTGGGCTGTGTAGTCAGCAATTCCGCCTCCTTCACCATGGAAGACTGCGAACGCGACTGGACGATCCGTCCCTGATGAAAAGTAATGGCACAGAAATTGCAGGATCCGAAGCATCCTCGTGTGGAAGCAATGGAAAATTCCACTTCCTGCAGCGCAGGAACTCCACCGAGAGCATCATATGAAGGATGCCAGCGGCGAACATAGGGAAGCGCGTAAACGGCATCCAATTCTTCCTCGCCGAGAGGAAGAGAAGGAAGATTCTGGATCAGATAGCGGTCCGTATCCTGCTTCTGGCAAAGACGCTTGCCGCGAATGGGATCCTGTTCGTTATATTGTACAAGGAAAGACTCGGCATATTTCCGTTTATCCGATCTCACTTCGTCATGAGAGGCCAGGCACAGTGCGGATGTATCTTCTGTTTTTGACAGATAACAGATTCCACGGATCGAAGAGAGCTTTTCCGGATCCATGCCAGTTCTGACCCAGTCGGCACATTCCAGAATGCTTTTTTCGCCCATACCGAACATGAGGAGCGTCGCGCCGCTGTCGATCAGAATCGAATGGCGAACAGAATCATTCCAGTAGTCATAATGGGAGAAGCGACGAAGACTGGCTTCCACACCGCCGATCAGGATCGGGATATTTGAATAGGCTTCATGAATCCGGTTGCAGTAGACCACAGTAGCGCGATCCGGACGCATTCCGGCTTTTCCGCCGGGAGCATAGGCATCCTGTCCACGTTTCTTTTTCGCCACAGTATAATGATTGACCATACTGTCAATCACACCCGAAGAAACGAGGAAGCCCAGGCGAGGACGTCCGAATTCCCTGAAAGGTTCGGCGGAATGCCAGTCGGGAAGGCAAAGCATAGCGATTTTATAGCCGGCTTTCTCCAGCACACGGGATATAATTGCGTGTCCGAAAGAAGGATGATCCACATAAGCATCGCCGCAGACATATACAAAATCGGGCTCACTCCAGCCTCTGGCAAGCATTTCTTTTCTGTTCACCGGAAGAAACTTACTGTTCAAAGTCAACACCTCTTGAATCATTCTAAAAAGATGCCGATGAACTGTCAAGACTACTCCTTCCGGCCGTACCGGCCACCTTCCTCAGGAGGAAGGCATGTTTGGCGGGAGAAGGGCAATTTCTCTTGACACATAAAGCATTCAATGATAACTTAAAGACAACCTGAAACAACATAAAGGAGATTGAATATAATGAGCGTTAACGAAAGCAAGATCCCGACTCCGCATATCAACGCGGGTAAAGATGATTTCGCGGAAACTGTACTGATGCCCGGTGATCCGCTCAGAGCCAAATACATCGCCGAAAACTTTCTCACCGACGCGAAACTGGTGAACAATGTCCGCGGTGTTCAGGGATATACCGGATACTATGAAGGAAAGAGAGTTTCCGTCATGGCCAGCGGCATGGGTATGCCTTCCATCGGGATCTACAGCTATGAACTGTTCAACTACTACGATGTGAAGAACATCATCCGGATCGGCAGTGCCGGCAGCGTGAACAAAAAGCTGAATGTACGCGATATCGTGGTTGCCATGTCCGCTTTCACCGATTCCAACTTCGGAGCCCAGTACGGCATCAACGCCCAGCTGGCTCCCACAGCGAGTTATGAACTGCTGGAGAAGGCCATGAATAAAGGGCGTGAGCTGGGATACAAGATGATGGCAGGTCCTATTTATTCATCTGATGTGTTCTATGATGAACTCGGCCGTGGCATGCAGCTGGCCAAGCTTGGCGTACTGGCCATTGAAATGGAATCCGCCGCGCTGTACCTGAACGCAGCCAGAGCCGGAAAGAACGCACTGTGTATCTGCACTATCTCCGACAGTCTGGTAACCGGAGAAGAACTGAACGCGGAAGAGAGACAGAATAGTTTCAGGGAAATGATGAAGCTTGCATTGGAAATCGCGTAAACACGATTTCCAATGCAAGCAAGGGCGCGGCAGAACCGCGCTAGGGAGTGCAATGCAAGCAAGGGCACGGCAGAGCCGCGCCAGGGAGTGCAATGCACTCAAGGGCGCTACGCGCAAGGGTGAAAGGATGAATGATAATAAGCCGACCTTCTGGTCGGCTTATGTTTTTAGTTTGTTTGAACTTCCCAGGCAATATACTTACTTTCGTCGGGTACGGATTCGAAGCGACCGTCGGTGATGCGGGTCAGAGTTTCGAGGACGGAATCATGATCTTTGGAGCGGACCAGAAGCGTGAAGGAAACGGAGGAAGTGAAGCGGACATCCGTGATTTGAACCGGAAGTGAAGCGAATTCATACTTCACTTTGTCCCAAAGCGGATAGGGAACATCACATTCCTCCAGACAGGTCAGTTCCATGGAAACGATTTTTGCCGCATCCACAGCGATCTTCGTGCCCTGGGTGTAGGCTCTGACAAGTCCGCCGGTACCGAGGAGAACACCGCCAAAATAACGAACCACAACTACAATACAGTTGACCAGTTTCTTCGTCTTCAGGAACTCGATCATGGGCATTCCGGCGGTTCCTCCGGGTTCGCCATCATCGCTGTATCGCATGATTCCCGCGTTGGTGCCAATCACATACGCGTAGCAGTGATGTGAGGCTTCCTTATGTTCCTGCTTAATGGAACGGAGGAAATTCAATGCTTCCTCCTCGGTTTCCACCGGGGCGGCATATCCGATGAAGCGGCTTTTGTTGATGACGATTTCGTCGGAAGAAGAGGATTTTAAGGTAAGATAGCTATCGGGTATCAAGTGATCAACTCCGTCTGTGCAGCAGTGTTGCACGAGGATAATAGGGCGCAGCAAAGCTGCGCGAGGGAGTGCTATGCACTCCAGGGCGTTGCAAAGAAACGCTAGCATAGATACCGTAAGAAACAGAAAGCTCCCTCAGTGTTGGCTGAGGGAGTTTGTTGTATTAACCGAGCAGGACGCGGACGAAACCTTTCTTGCCCTTCTTCAGGATCAGACCGTCCTTGCCGATCATTTCGGCAGTCACAGAAGCCATAACATCGGCCACTTTGTCATCACCGACAGCAACAGCGTTCTGTTCGATCTGCTTGCGGGCATCACCCTGGCTCTTGCACAGGCCGCTCTTCACCAGCAGGGTGGAGATACGAGCATCCGCGGCAAGTTCATCAGCGGTGATCGTCAGAGAAGGAATATTCTCGCTGGCAGCATTGCCGGAGAACAAACTGGCAGCAGCATCAGCGGCTTTCTTCGCTTCTTCTTCGCCGTGGACCAGCTTGGTGATTTCGAAAGCCAGGACTTTCTTGGCTTCATTGATCTCACTGCCTTCAAGAGCGCCGAGGCGGCGGACTTCATCCATGGGCAGGAAGGTCAGAAGGGCCAGGCACTTTTCAACATCCTTGTCATCCACATTCCGCCAGTACTGATAGAACTGGAAGGGAGTGGTCTTGCTGGGATCGAGCCACAGGGCGCCGGCTTCAGTCTTGCCCATCTTCCGGCCGTCATGCGTCAGCAGGAGCTGGAAGGTGCAGGCAAAGGCTTTTTCATTGTCCTTACGACGAACGAGATCAGCACCGCCAAGCATATTGCTCCACTGATCGTTACCGCCCATTTCAAGACGGCAGCCATAACGATGGAACAGTTCAAGGAAGTCATAGCTCTGCATGAGCATGTAGGTGAATTCCAGGAAGGACAGACCGTTTTCGGTCGCCAGACGGGCCTTGTAGCATTCGGCGGTCAGCATTCTGTTCACGTTGAACATGGAGCCGATATCGCGCATGAATTCGATAAAGTTCAGATGACGCAGCCAGTCACCGTTGTTGACGATGATCGCCTTATCCTCGCCGAAATCCAGGAATCTGGACATCTGCTTCCTGATGCATTCCACATTATGATCAATGTCAGCCACGGAAAGCATCTTTCTCATATCAGTCTTTCCGGAAGGATCTCCGATCATGGCAGTACCGCCGCCCATGAGAGCGATCGGCTTATGACCGTAACGCTGCATCCAGGCCATGGCCATGATCGGGATATAGTGACCGATATGCAGGCTGTCAGCGGTGGGGTCAAAACCGACATAGAAGGTGGTGGGTTCCTTCAGCTGTTCGTAGAGTTCATCTTCAAAAGTGGTCTGGGCAATAAAGCCGCGCTCTTTCAGGACATCAAGAATGTGTTCCATGGTGCGTAACCTCCTTGAGTTAATAGGATAGGCGCGGCGAAGCCGCGCGAGGGCGCTGAGCGCGAGGGCGCTATGCGCGAGGGCGCTATGCACTAGGGCGCTATGCGCTAGGGCGC
>JAZRXJ010000034.1:0-3815 GCA_045600165.1 Clostridia bacterium | reverse complement strand
TTGTCGAAACCGGCGGCCAGCGCGTCATAGATCGAGTATTCCAGAAGGATCTCACCGTTCGGACCGATATGATCCACCTGCTTGTTTCCGCCGTATCTGGAGCCCAGTCCGGCAGCCATGATCAGAAGTGTCGTTTTCATGTCTTCTATCTCCCCTCTTCATGATGGAATTTGAAACCATATGACTAGTATATTACTAACCGGTGAAAAAAGAAAGTCTGACAATGGTTGGACGATTCAAGCTTACATTAATCTGCTAAACTATGATTGATTTTTCGCATCACAGTTTCTTCCACTGTTTTCCATTTTCGCATCAGTTCATCTCTGTCAGAACCAATGTGTCCAGGAACAGAGATAAGCAACCGACTGTCATTCCCTTCCAGATAAATCATACCAATATCGCCGATATAAGCCTTATCTGTATCCATCAACTGCCGCAAGATTTCTCTGTAGATTTCCGGTGCCGCCTTTTCCCATTTTCTTCCCAGGTCTTTGATCTCCGTTCCCTCAGGAAGCAGGATCATCAGATCCATCAGCAGCTCATTATCTTCAGCCAGTCTCAGTTGAAGCCGGATACGACCATCCGGTTCTGTATAGGCTTCCGCCGGGGATTGCTGCAGGCTTTTGAAACGAAGCCGCCATTCCGGCGCGTTGGCTGTCAGAATGATCCGTCTGCTCATGGGGATCCGGCCGGAAAACTGTTTCAGGCAGAACCGGCCTTCTTCCGTCACCAGCCAAAGTTCGCCCAAAGGATGAGCCTGGCGGATGATCATTCCTTCATCCTCAAGATCGACCAGACCGAGTTTCATGGAAAACCAGTTCATTGTGTCACAGACGGTCAGGAAGGTCAGGAGCTGGTGATCCGTGACGGGACCAAGGAGTTGCAAAGCGTAGAGAACGGTCAGCTTCTGTTCGTTATCTGAAATGTATCTGGGTTCCATAGGGATCACCTCCTCGTGGACACTATGCAACCGCGGCTGCGGGCGCGGAGTGATGAATTATGAGTGATAAGTGATGAATTGGGCGCGCCTGCGGGCGCGGAACTGTCCGTTCGCTCAATTGTCGCGCAATTTCCTTGTGGCGTCATTGCGTTCTGTTTCGCGCTTTCTCCTTCGGCCCCGCAACCTCAATCTGCGCGATAACTTGCAATTGCAAGCATCGCTTGTTTCGGTTGACTCACTCAGGTCGTTTCCGGCTACGCCGGACAGTCCACTGGACTGACACTTCCTTCGTTCCCCCACTGGGCTGACACGGGATACGACGCCTTCGGTGACAGCCACTGAAGTGATGCGGGATCGGGGATGCGGAGCGGAGTGCGGGCGATAGTGAAAAAGAATTCCTCCCGGAACGTGTCCGGGAGGGTCCGTTCAATCAGTTATGCAATTGCCTGTCAGATCAGGAAGGGTTTGATCTCTTCCAGCAGCTGATCACAATCGTCGCTGTAGATCTCCAGGTTGATGGGCTTGCTCAGATCCAGGCTGAAAATACCCAGGATGGATTTGGCATCCACTACGTGGCGGCCGGCTCTCAGGTCCATATCAAATGGATAGCGGCTCACGATATTCACAAAAGTATTGACGTTTTCCACCAGGCTCAGTTTCAATGTAGCGCTCTTCATAATGAGGACACCTCCTTCGGTCATGCTACGGGAGTATTATACCGCCGGTCTTGCCGGTTTGCAACACCGGCGGAGTGATAGGTGATAAGTGAGGGCGCGCCTGCGGGCGCAGGATGATCCCCTCACCGCTTCGCGGAGCTCCCCTTGCGGAGCAAGAGGAGCCTTTTGGTAGGTATCAGTCGGCAGCGTTGGCGGCGTCGTGGTCGACGGTTTGGATCAGGAGGGTGTTTTCTTCGTCGTCCCATTCCGTTTCGGCGTTCAGGATCGTCATCAGGAAATCGATCTTGATTGGATGTCCATCCACGGTGAAGAGGACGTCATCTGCCTGCATCGCGATCTCATTGCCGTCCACGAGAACGAACTTGCCCTGATCTTCTTCCATGAAGACGATGATGTAGCCTTCCGCTTCCAGGATCATAGTTCCGTTTTCGTCGGTCATCGTCCAGCTGTCCACAGCGGAGACAAGATCATCCAGAGAGATCCAGATCTCTCCGTTGCGCATCCAGAGTCTCGGAGTCTTCCGGACATTGGTCCCGTCTTCCACATCGATCCAGGACAGCGGATCCCCGTTGGCATTCAACGCCACGTTTCCATCCAGCGGAAGCGGCTGATCCGCTTCGGTTTCTTCCAGCTCAACGCTTTCGATCAGTTCTTCCGGCGCCTCGGTCGTGATGGGACCTTCCGGTTCAGGAACAGCGGTCGGTTCAGCGGGAGCTTCGGTGGGCGCTTGTGTCGGGGCTTCTGTTGGTGCTTCTGTCGGAACTTCTGTGAGTGCTTCGGTCGGTTCAGGCTCCGCGGTCACTTCGGGTTCGGCAGAGGGTTCCGTGGTTGCCGGAGCTTCCGTCTCCGCAGGGGCTTCGGTAGGTGTTGGTACTTCAGTCACGGCAGGAGCTTCAGTAGGTGCCGGTGTATCGGTTACAGAAGGAGCTTCGGTTACGGAAGGACCGACAAGCGTTCCGTCCGCTTTTTTCGCGTCGGGATGGTCAAACAGCCAGAGCTGGGTTTCCTTTCCGGCGGCACCATCGGCTTTCAGACCGTTTTTCTTCTGGAAAGCCATGACAGCATTCCGGGTCTTTCCGCCGTATACGCCGTCCGCGTTATCCTTCAGATAACCCAATTCGATCAGGCGTTCCTGGACCTTCTTGACCTGATTGCCCCGGGCGTTCAATTTCAGTGTGCGATATGTACCGCTCGGAGTGATGGCGGGAGTGGGAGAAGGCGTGGGCTTCGCAGTAGGACCGGGTGTCGCGGCGGGTTCATTTGCCGCGGCGGCAGGCGTGGGTGTCACGGCACCGGGCTTGGCCTTGACATTGGGATCCTCGAACAGATAAGTCTGGGTCAGTTTACCAGCTACGCCGTCCGCGGGAAGTCCATTGTATTTCTGGAATTCCTTCACGGCATTCTTCGTCTTTGTTCCGTAGACGCCGTCCGCGCCATCCTTCAGATAACCCAGCTCGATCAGTCGTTCCTGCACTTTTTTTACAGGCGCACCGGCGGTCTTCTGGTTCAGTGTCCGGTAGGACTTGTTGGGGGTCAGGACCGGGCTGGAAGCATTGGTGTCCGACGGACGTTCCGTCGCCACAGGCGCGGGAGTGATCTCCGTCAGTACCTCCGTCGGGATCGCGGTCTCAACAATGGCGGTGGGTGTCGGTTCCGGAGTCGGAGCAGGCGTCAGCACGGGTGCGGTAGTGGACTGCACGCTCGTAGCAAAAGTAAGGGTCATATATAGCAAAAGAGTTTTCATGAAATCCATAAAGCACACACTCCTTCGCACGAAATTGCAATAATCGCATTAGTATTGATATTATAGCAAATCGGGAGGATGTGTGACAATCCCTAAAATTATTTAGGGATTGTCACAAAGTGGATAGTGGGAGGCGCGACTGCGGTCGCGCAGAGTGGATAGGGGAAGCGCTGCCTGCGGGCAGCGCAGGTATGAGGTATAAGGTATAAGATGTGTGTCGCCGTCAACGCTTCGCGACGGTGGGGAACTCCTTCAGTCGCCTCCGGCGACAGCGTCTCGTACAGCAAGCTGTACTCGGTCAGCTTCGTCATAGTCGTATTGCTCTCTGTCGTTCGCAATACTCGTTGACTCAGCCGGCTTCCGATTCGCTGTTTCCGCCACAGGCGGCGCTCATCTCCGCCCTTTCTCCCGTTTTCGTCTTCGACGAACAGCACACTGTGCTGACACGGGATAC
>JAZRXJ010000033.1:0-26644 GCA_045600165.1 Clostridia bacterium | reverse complement strand
TATTTCAATCACAGACCGGTATGGGTCAAGGTGAAGGATTACGGCGGGATCTGCCGTTTCAGGGATATCGCGTATGATCACGTGACCGCTGACGGTGACGGGGTGCTGGGTCAGGCTGACTTTACAACGGATAACGGTTCCGTGCTGAAGGTACAGGATGTATATTCCGTAGAAGGTGACGCAATGAAGATCAGCCGGAAAACGATCGTTATCACCGCGGATGAACGGGATCTGGGATTCCAGACCAAGATCTCCCTGGTCCAGGCACAGGACAATGATCTGAACGACTACGATTATTTCTATCCGGGCCAATGGTATGAGCAGAACGAGTATGCCGCGGATTATGCCATGGGAAAGGATCTGTCCCTGCAGTATTTCTGGAGAAAAGAAACATACGCGGGTCTTCCCATGTTTTCCATGCAGCATATCGCAGGCGGGGAAACCGTGACATTCTCCCGCTGGGCTGCGGACGCGACTCTGCCGTCGCTGGACCGGACCACCACGGAAAACTATGCCTATGTCGATCCCAAGATGACCGTTGGATCTTTCGGGGTCAGTAACGCGAAGCCGGAGGCTCTGGTTTATACCTATTACGGACATATGATGAAGGTGGACCTGCCGGACACACGGTGCGACGGTGTATCCATCGACTATGTCTATCCCGCGGAAAACGGACAGCAGCCGGCAGGAAAACGCGGTCCGTACAATGTGGATCAGCCGCTCAGCAATATCGCCTGGGTCCATCCTATGCGGGAAGGCTTTGCCCAGGATTATGCCATCGCGGTGAATTTCGGGCAGTATACCGATTTCAATCAAATGATGAAAAATACCTGGCGCCAGGTCTATCCCCGGCTGAAGGACCGACTGTTCAAAGTGGACAACGGGCTGCTGTATCAGAACATGATGAAGCTGCTGAAGGACGTGACCAAACAATTCGGAGATACCTGGGGAACTCCTTTCGTGGCCCAACTGCCTGACTTTGACCCCAACTCCTTCTCGGCGGAAATCGGATTTGTGGGACAGCAGACGGGAATCGGCTATCAGCTGATCCGCTACGGAACGCTGAACAACGATCCGGAAGCCGTCCGGAAGGGAATGGGGATCATCAACTATTGGGTCAACGGGACCATGACGGAAACGGGATGCCCCAGGGTCTGGGTACATCTGTCCGCGCATCAGTATGAACCGCAGCCGCAATGGGTGCGGGAAATCGGAGACGGGCTGGAAGGTATTCTGGACGCGTGGAAATTTGAACACGATCGCGGAAATGAGCATGAAAACTGGCTGCAGTACTGTATCAGCACAGCGGACTGGCTGACGGAACGGCAGGAAACAGACGGCAGCTGGTTCAGAGCGTACTATTTCGACGACAAGCCCTGTATGGACTCCAAGGCCAGCACACCCTGCGTGGTCCGCTTCCTGCTTCAGATGCATGAGATCACCGGAAAACAGGCCTATCTGGATGCCGCGGTGAAGGCCGGTGAATGGACCTATGAACGGCTGTACAAAGGATTTGAATACCGCGGCGGTACCTGCGACCAGTCCGATGTCATGGACAAGGAATCCGGAATCTATGCCATGTTTGCCTTTACGGCACTGTATGAGGCTGATGGGGACCCCAAATGGCTGGAACCCGCCTGCGGAGCGGCTGACTATACGGAAACATTCACGTTTGTATGGAGCTTCCCGGTATATTCACAGTATCCGAAGCATCCCTTCACCCGGAACCATATCAGCGGACAGAGCCAGGTGACGGTTGGAACCGGCGGAGGAGATATCTACATGGCTGCCTGCAGTTACGCCTATTACAAACTGTATGTGCTGACCGGAGACGGACATTACGCGGATCTGGCTGAATTCCTGAACCTGAACTGCAAACAGGTGAACGATATCGACGGCAGCTGCGGATACAAGTATATCGGACTGGTGAATGAAGGCGGAGGTTTCAGTGAGCAGGACTTCAGAAGCCGTTATCACTGGCTGCCATGGTGCACCTTTGTGGAAGTGGATCCCGCGTCGCGGTTCCAGGATACCTTTGGGTGCAATGAAGTTGCGGAGATCCGGAGAATCCCGGCGGAAACGCAGCGGCAGATGGTGAGGGAAAGGATTTATAGGTGATTAGGGATTAGGGATTAGGGATTAGGGATTAGGGATTAGGGATTAGGGATTAGGGATTAGTGGATAGTGAATAGTGAATAGTGGATAGTGGATAGTGGATAGTAATTAACTGAAAACGGACATACAGAAACAGAGCATCGGAAGAATATTTTCCGGGCTCTGTTTTTCTTTGCAGTTTGTGCATATAAACTAACAGTTTTTGAATAGAAATATGCAGGAATGAAACTTATACTGTGGACAGAGTCAAAAAACCATAATACAGGTACTATTATCATACGGAGGCAAACAGAATGATTAAAGTCGCAATCGTCGGTAATGGCGGGATCTGCCCCGCTCATGTGGAAGCCTATCTGCAGTTTCCGGAACGCTGCAAGATCGTGGCGCTGGTGGATATTATTCCCGGAAAAGCACAGAAGATGAAGGAACGCTTCGGACTGGACTGTGAAACTTACGAAGACCATCATGACATTCTGGATCTGGACATCGATCTGGTGGATGTCTGCACACCGCCCTATACTCATGCCGAGATCGCCATCAACGCCCTGAAAGCCGGCAAGAATGTCGTCTCCGAAAAACCCATGGCGGCATCCCTGGAGGAATGCGATGCCATGATCCGGGCACGGGACGAAAGCGGAAAGAAGCTTTCCATCATCGCGCAGAACCGTTTTCGCAAATCCATCCGGGATGTGAAAGCTCTGGTGGACAGCGGCTTGCCCGGAAAAGTCCGCAATGTACGGATCGATTCTTTCTGGTTCAGAGGCCACAGTTACTATGATCTGTGGTGGCGTGGAACCTGGGAGAAGGAAGGCGGCGGATGCACCCTGAATCATGCTGTGCATCATATTGACATGCTTGGATGGATGATGGGACTGCCGCAGAAAGTGACCTCTGTACTGGCCAATACCGGTCATGACAACGCGGAAGTCGAAGACCTGTCCGTATCCATTATGGAATATCCCGGGGCTCTGGCGACTGTGACCGCGTCCGTAGTGAATCACGGAGAAGAACAAAAAGTCGAATTCCAGTGCGAAAAAGCCAAGGTTTCCGCTCCGTTTGACTGCTTTGCCTCCATCACACATCCCAACGGATTTCCGGAACGGGATCAGGATCTGGAGTTCAGAAAACAGGCGGAAGAATACCTGACGACTCTGCCGGAACTGAAATATGTCCGTCATACCGGTCAAATCGAGAATGTGCTGACTGCCCTGGAAACAGGATGCGATGTGGCTATCAGGGGCGAAGACGGCAGACGGACCATAGAGCTGATCACTGCCATCTATAAGTCGGGTTCCACCCATCAGAGCGTCACGCTGCCCCTCAGCAAGGAGGATCCGTTCTATACGGTCGAAGGAATTCGTGCCAGCGTACCGCATTTCTATGAGAAGCAGGCTTCTGTACAGGATTTTGAAGGTGAGATCGTCGTAGGCGGCTCCAGAAAGGAAGGCTGAAAATGAACGTTTCAGACGGAATGAACTACGCACCCAAGGGAAAACCGCAGCCGGTCGTTAAGGAAGGCGAGTTTATCGTTTCCGCCTGCCGGCTGGATCACGGCCATATTTACGGTATGTGCAACGGACTGACCGAGGCGGGTGCCACACTGAAATACGTGTGGGATCCGGATCCGAAGAAAGTAGCGGCTTTCCTGAAAGCTTTTCCGCAGGCCAAAGTGGCTTCCTGCGAGGAAGAGGTACTGAATGATAAAGATACCCATATGATCGCCGGCGCGGCAATCACAAGCGAGCGCTGTGCTCTCGGTCTCCGGGCGATGGATGCCGGGAAGGACTACTTTACGGACAAAGCCCCCTTTACCACCATGGAACAGCTGAACAGCGCCAGAGCAAAGGTTGAACAGACCGGAAAGAAATATATGGTGTATTATGCAGAACGTCTGCATGACGAAGGCGCGATCCTGGCCGGATATATGGTCGACGCCGGTGAAATCGGCAAGGTCATTGCGGTGACAGGTTTCGGACCGCATCGGCTGGGAGCTCCCGGTCGCCCCGCATGGTTCTTTGAACGGGAAAAATACGGCGGAATCCTGTGCGACATTGGATCTCATCAAATCGAACAGTATCTGCATTATTCCGGAGAAGAGGACGCCAGAGTGGTCTGCAGCCGTATTGCCAATTACGCGCATCCGGACTATCCGGAACTGGAGGATTACGGCGACTGCAACCTGATCGGCGCCAACGGAACATCCAACTTCTTCCGGGTGGACTGGTTCACACCGGACGGACTGCGGACGTGGGGTGACGGCCGGGTGTTCATTCAGGGTACGGAAGGTTTCATTGAAGTTCGCAAATATGTGGATCTGGCTTCCGAACGGACCGGCGGCGGACATGTACTGCTGGCGAACGGTAAGGGTGAAAAGTATATGAACGCCTGCGGAGTGACCGGCTTCCCGTTCTTCGGGCAGCTGATCCTGGATTGCCTGAACCGTACCGAAAACGCCATGACACAGCACCATGCCTTCAAGGCGGCTGAACTGTGCCTGATCGCACAGGAAAATGCGATAAGGATTAAGGGATTAGGGATTAGGGATTAGGGATTAGGGATTAGGGATTAGGCAGTAGAGGCAATAGACAAGAATAGCAAAACAGGCTCCGTCAGGAGCCTGTTTTGCTATTCTTCGGTTTATTCTCTTGCCCGAAGGGACTTGCGGTATTCGGCGGGGGATTTGCCTACGATCTTCGTAAACATGCGCAGGAAGTTCGAGTAATCGTTGAAACCGCACTGATACGCGATCGTATTCAGCGTGGCGTCGGAATTAATGATCTCCTTGGCCAGCATGATGCGGCGGTACAGGATATAATCATATACACTGCGATTGGTGAACTTCGCAAAACGGTGAGCCAGGAAGGAATCACTGATGTTGAAGCGCTTTGCCAGATCGCTGATCTTCAGAGACTCGGTATAATGGTGATTGATATAGGACAGTACATCCTGAATCACATTATTTGAACTGAGTGCGGAAGCCGAGACCGGTGTCCGGCGCAGCGCGTAGCAGACAGTGGACAGAAAACTCAGAATCAGCGCGTAATGCGCGTAACGTTCGACAGGGTCGTCCGAACCGGCGTAGTTCTGAAGCTGATCCAGCACAGAAAGACAGCGGTTTGCCTCTTCCTGCGTGAGCTTGATCATGATACGGCCTTCCGCGGCATAGGACTGGAAAAAGCTGTTCAGATCGATCTGATCGCAGCCCAGAATCTGAAGTGTTTCGGGAGAAAGGTTAAGATAGGCGCGCTCATAGGTTTCCGCCGGCTTTTCAAAGATGATCCCGTGCATGCTGAAGGGCGGAAGAATGATCATCTCGTTGGGTTCCAGACGGTACAGATCATTATCCAGACCAAATAGCTGCCCACCATGAACATGAATGTACAGTTCATAGTAGTCATGGCAGTGATAAGCCTGGGATTTCACGTTTTCGTTGACCGCGTGAAATGCTTCGTAGCCGTTCAGCGTACCCGGAAGAGTGGTCAGCTTGCCGGAGGCGGCGGAGAACTCATAGGTGTTATCGTCGACGGATGACATGGGAACCTCCTGGGCGCTGCCTGTGGGCAGCGCAGTGGATAGAGCGCGGCTGGCAGCCGCGCGGTGATAGGTGATAGGTGATAGGTGATAAGTGATAGGTGATAGGTGATAGGTGATAAGTGATAGGTGATAGGTGATAAGTGATAGGTGATAGGTGATAAGTGATAGGTGATAGGTGATAGGTGATAGGTGATAAGTGATAGGTGATAGGTGATAGGTGGTAGGTGGTAGGTGATAAGTGATAGGTGATAAGTGATGGGTGATAGGTGATAGGTGATAAGTGACAGGTGACGAGGTAATCAGTCCCAGTCGACGAGACCTTTGGATTCGAGGTATTCCTGCTGATAATCCATATAGTCATCGATCAGGGAAGCGGCTTTCACCGCTTTTACGGGATCCAGCTTCAGATCGGAAGCAATGTGCTCCACCATGTACTCAAAGGCATCATCGTCCTCGTAATACTCGGTGCCGGCATTGCCCTCCTCGTCGATGACATTATTCTCATGCATATAAGCCATGTCAGCGTCAATGGCATGGGAAATGATATCCGGGATCAACTCCGCCAGTTCGGGATGATCCTTGGGTTTGATCCGTTTCAGAATGAAATCCAGAGCTTCCTGCTTGTCATATCCTTTCATCATACGCCGGTCACCTCATGCATTTTCTTTACGGTATCCTTGAAGACTTCCATTGCCTTCCGGATGGGTTCGGGAGAAGACATATCGATTCCGGCCAGCTTCAGCGCCTCAATGGGCGGCATGGAAGAACCAGCGGAAAGGAACTTACGGTAATCCTGCACGGCGGATTCGCCTTCGTTCAAGATGCGTTCGGAGATGGAAACCGCGGCGCAGAGTCCGGTGGCATATACGTAGACATAGAAGGCACGGTAGAAATGGGGGATCCGCATCCATTCATAGGCAATCTCTTCATCCATGAAGCAGGTTTGGCCATAGTAGGTCTTGTTCAGATCAAAGTAAGCGTCACTGAGAGACTGCTTGGTGAGCGGGATGCCTTTCTGCGCCATATCGTGGCTGATCCGTTCAAACTCGGCAAACATGGTCTGACGGAAACAGGTGGTACGGAACTGCTCCAGGAAATGATTGAGCAGATAGGTCTGGGCATCCTTTTCCGGGAAGGTCTTCAGCAGATGACGCATCATGATGGCTTCGTTACAGGTGGAAGCTACTTCCGCCACAAAGAGGGTGTAATCCGCCTTCGTGAACGGCTGATTGGTATTGCTGTAGAAACTGTGCATGCTGTGACCCAGTTCATGGGCAATGGTGAAGGCACAGTTCAGATTGTTATTGTGGTTCAGCAGAACATAGGGATGGACCTTGGCGAGACTGCCGGAGGAGAAAGCACCGCTGGACTTGCCCACAGAGGGGAAAACATCGATCCAGCCGCCGTCACGGGCTTCGCGCAGCTTGTCCAGATAATCCTCACCCATGGGCTTCAGACCTTCGAGAACCAGATCAAAAGCCTTGTCATAGGGCAGGTCCATTTCATAACCGGCGACCATGGGACAGTACAGGTCATAAAGGTGCAGCTCATCCAGATTCAGCAGGGACTTGCGGAGACGCAGATAATCCTGCAGGACGGGAATGTACTCATGGATCACACTGACAAGGTTATCATAGACGGCCAGGGGGATCTCATTGTTATACAGGGAAGCTTCGACAGCACTGGGGAAGTTGTAGGCATTCGCCATGAACTGATCCTTTTTCACGCTGGCGCCGTAAGTGCCGGCAATGGTGTTTCCGAAATTGCCATAGGTGGTCATGAGGTTATGGAAAGCCTGACGGCGGACGTCGCGGTCGGAACTGTGAATGAAGATCGAATAGTTGCCTTCGGTCAGCTCCGATTCGGTACCATCCGGCATGGTGACAGGCGGAAGCTTCATGTCCGCTGTGGTCAGCGCAGTGAAAATGTTATCCGGGGATCCCATGACTTCACCGGTCATGGCAACCAGTTTTTCCTGATCCTTGGACAGCGTATGGGCTTTCTGGCGCAGCAGATTCCGGAGGAAAGTATCGTAATCTTTCATTTCCGGATCCGAGATCATGTCCTTCAGAACAGATTCATCCATGGCCAGCAGTTCCGGCTGCAGGAAGGAGGCGACTGTCATGCCCTGCACGTACATACGGCTGGCTTTGTCCTTCAGTCCCTGAGCAACGGGATCGGCATTATCAGTCTCTTTACGGAGAAAAGCATACTCATAGATCGGCATGAACTTCTCGAGAAAAGCGAAATATGCCCGGATGGCGGCACGGGGATCCTCCGCGACTTTGCCGTCATAGGCGGCGAAAGCCGGGATTTCGGCGCAAACAGCGTCATAATCCTTCTGCCATGCTTCGTCGGAGGGATAGATATGGGTCAGATTCCATTTGTACTTTTCCGGGATCTCCGCCCGGGTCAGGATCTTCTCAGCCATGGTGATGACTCCTTTTCTTTATATATATTCTATTTCGATTTCTTTTCATAAGTCAGTCCGCGTATGACGGACGGGGATTCAGCCCCCTTTGGATAGAACAGGATCCGTCCTTCATGAATGAGGATGCTGCCGGTTGAACCTGCCAGCTGCTTTTTCTCCAGCAGAAGCTGGATCAATTTCGCGCTCAGAGCCGGACCGCCGCCTTTCTCCAGACAGTCCTTCCAAAGCGTGAAGTGACACGCGGATTCGCTGCAGCCGAAAGCCAGCTTGCTTTCGGTGACTTTACCCCTGCCGCAGACCGGACAGACAGCATTCTCCACAACAGCGGGAGAGAATTTGCTTCCGGAAGAGGATGAACCTCTTTTTCCTTTCCGGTACATATCCTCCGGGAACTGAACCTGTTTGCTGTCCTGCTTCGCGTACTGAACCAGGAAAGCGGACATATCCCGGATGCCTTTCATGAACCGGTCGGCATCCTGCTTTCCGTCCGTGATGTCATGAAGCGCGAGCTCCCAACGGCCGGTCAGCTCGGGAGAGGCAATCTCGCCGGGCATGATCTCAATCAGACTGACACCCTTCGGTGTGGCGCTGATGGTCTTGCCTTTCCGTTCGGCATATCCTACCTGAAGCAGACGCTCGATAATGGCGGCGCGGGTGGCGGGAGTGCCGATACCGCTGCCTTTCATCTGCTTCGCGATCTCTTCGTCATCCAGATCCTTACCGGCTGTTTCCATGGCGGCCAGCAGGGAAGCGTCCGTATGAGGACCGGGTGCCTTGGTGGCGTCTTCCTTCACGGTAACGCCCTTTACTGTCCGCTGATCTCCTTTGTTCAGAGGAGGAAGTGTGACTTCTTCTTCCTGATCACCGGATTTCTTCCGGGTACGCGGAGGATTTTCGAGCGGCGGGACATCATGCCAGCCGTTATTGACGACCGTGCGGCCGGTGGAACGGAAGGAATACCCTTCGGACTGCGTGATCACCCTGGTGGCATCATAGTCGCAGGCGGGATAGAAAGCCGCCAGAAGACGGCGGGCCACCAGATCATACAGTTTCTGCTCATCTTCGCTGAAAGTGGCGGGATCCACCTTACGGTTGGTGGGGATAATGGCATGGTGATCGGTCACCTTGGACGCGTCGATCGTGCGCTTTGTGACCGGGATCTTACCATCCGGCATGGCTCCGGGAACAAACTTCTGATAAGCCGCAGGCAGTATCTTCATGGTCTGCACGACCCGGGGAATCATATCCGGCGGCAGATAACGGCTGTCGGTACGGGGATAAGTGAAAGCCTTTTTTGTTTCGTAGAGGCTCTGGGCAATCTTCAGAGTCTTGTCGGCTGTGAAACCCAGCAGACGGTTGGCATCCCGCTGAAGGGAAGTCAGATCGTACAACTGAGGCGGAAGCTCCCGCTTGCGCTGGGTTTCGGCTTCCGTGACCACAGCGGGCTTTCCTTTGACTGCCGCGGCAATATCGTCCGCTTCTTTCTTCGTGGGAATGTGGGTATCGGGATCCAGCTTATCGCTGAAATAAGTGCCTTTATAATCCCCGAAGTCGGCGGTCACGGTGGAATAGGCTTCCGGTTTGAAATCGCGGATCTCCTTGAACCGCTTGACCAGGATCGCCAGGGTGGGAGTCTGGACCCGGCCGACGGATAACAGGACACCGTACCGGAGCGTAAAGGCGCGGGAGGCATTCATACCCACCAGCCAGTCAGCATGGGAACGGCACAGCGCGCTGCGATACAGACCGTCGTAATTGGCACCGGGCTGGATCTGGCGGAAGCCTTCGGTAATGGCTTCGTCCGTCATGGATGAGATCCAGAGCCGGTCAAACGGTTTTTTACAGCCGCTTTCCTCATAGATATAGCGGAAGATCAGCTCGCCCTCGCGTCCGGCATCCGTCGCGCAGATCAGGCTGTCCGTATCTTTATCATTAATGATCTTTTTGACTTTGGTAAACTGTGATTTTGTTGCAGAGATCACTTTCAGAGGGATCGTTTCCGGAAGGATCGGCAGGGTGCCGAAGGTCCAGCGTTTCAACCGCTCATCCAACTCGTCCGGTTCCACGAGCGTGACCAGATGACCGACCGCCCAGGTGACGATATACCGGTCCCCGATCAGACAACCGTCACCGGAAGTCCGACAGCCAAGGACACGGGCAATATCACGCCCGACACTGGGCTTTTCGGCGACAACAACAATATGCCCCAAAGGAAATATCCTCCGTTTCAGAAACAATATCATTATTATACCCGATTTTGGTGGGATTGTCACTATCTCCAGGGGATAGGGGATAGTGGATAGGGGATAGAGAACGCCACTGCGGTGGCACTCCTTCAGTCACCTTCGGTGACAGCGTCTCGTACAGCGAGCTGTACTCGGTCAGCTTCGTCATAGTCGTATTGCTGCACTAACGTTTGCAATACTCGTTGACTCAGCAGGCTTCCGATTCACTTTCGACTGCGTCGAACAGCACACTGTGCTGACGTTCATCTCTGCCCCTCACTGAGGGAGCCTTAGTTTGTGGCCGCTTCGCGGAACTTAACTGACAACAAAGGAAACTTAACTGTTGACATTGTAACAAGGCATACGGATTGACTTGTAAGCAGAGGGTGAATTGAATATAATGGGTTTACCGGCGACAACCGGAAGATCGATATACGCGAGGAAGAGCATGAAGAAGACAATACGATTTCTGATTAGTCTGATCCTGATCATAGCCCTGGTCATACCCGGCGCGGAAGCAGCTAAAAAAGGCGTGGTCAAAGGCGGGAAACTTCGAGTACGCGACGCTGTGGATGGTAACCAGATCGGAAATTATGAAAATAAAACGGAACTGGTGATCCTTGAAGAGAACGGTCAGTGGCTGAAGGTGGACGGACCGGCGATCAAGGGCGGCTGGGTTATGAAAAAATATGTGACGGTCGGCGACGAATGCCATCCACATGCCTTTGATCCGGATACGGCGGCAGAGGTCCGGCAGACCGGTGTTACGGTGAGTGAAGCAGGCGCCCAGGGCAGAGCCAGCTGGGACATTGAATATCCCATGCTGGACAACAACGAAGCGGATACACTTACGGAAGAATGGGTGGAAGCAAGAATAGCCGATTTGCTGAAGGATGATTCCGCGATGGCGGATGAATCCGATACATCGGTGGATAAGAAGATCCTGAAGATCCGCTACTCCAGTTATCTGACTTCCGAACGGTATCAGAGTGTGCTGGTCTACGGTACTGTCAGTCAGGTGAAAGAAGAACCCGAGACAACCGGGAAAAAGAAGAAAAAGACCAAGAAGAAGGCTGAACCTGTTCCGGAAGTAACGGAAAGATTCTTCTTCGGATACAATGTTGATACGGAAACCGGCGAAGTCATGCAGGGTGAGGAGCTTTATACCGATCCGGGCCGGATGCTGACCAAGCTGGAAGATACATTTGCCCATGACTATACGATGGAACTGGGAACAGAGCTGCCGGTGGGAGACAACAGCTGGCTGGAAACCGGGATCCTGACCCCGCAGGGACTGATGATCGTCATGACGGCCGGAACCGGAACTCCGGAATCCTTCGGAATGCATCAGATCACGGTACCGTATCAGTCGCTGAAGGGAACGCTTACCGTGGATACCGCGAAGGCGGAAAGTCAGACTGTGATCCGTGACAACTGTCTGTATTATCCGATCAATCCCGATATCGATCCGACCAAGCCCATGGTGGCACTGACTTTTGACGACGGCCCCGGCCCCGCGACCGAAAGGATCCTGAAAGTCCTGCGGGACAATCACTGCCACGCGACTTTCTGCGTGGTGGGAAGCCGGGTGGAATTATATCCTTCGCTGATGAAGATGATGGTTGAGGACGGGAATGAGATCTGCAGCCATACCTGGTCACACAAACGTCTGGATAAAATGAATGAAGCCGCCGTGACCAAGCAGCTTCAGCAGACCATCGACGCGGTGGAACGGGTAACGGGCGGATACCGGCTGACATCGCTGCGGCCGCCGTACGGGCTGGTGACCAAGAACGTGAAGAATGCCTGTATCAATCTGGGAATGACCGTCTATACCTGGTCCCTGGATACAGATGACTGGATCAGTGAAAACCCGGATAAGGTCATGAAAAAAATTCAGGATGGTGTGGAGAACGGAAGCATCATTCTCTGCCATGATATTTACGAAACGACCGCGACGGCAGTCGAACGTTTTATTCCGTGGCTGATCGAAAACGGGTACCAGGTGGTGTCCGTAAGCGAAATGATGGCATACCGCGCCAACGGAATGGAACTGGGCTCCTCTTATTCACATATGAGCCCGGAGAATATTGTGGCAGATCCCTATGAGTGACAGATGTCACTCATAGGGATCTGTGGATAGTGGATAGTGGATAGTGGATAGTGGATAGTGGATAGTGGATAGTGGATAGTGGATAGTGGATAGTGAATAGTGAATAGTGAATAGTGGATAGATAGGAGGGAACGCTACTGAGGTAGCGATACTCCCTCAGTCAGCGCACGCGCTGACAGCTCCCTCTCAAGGGAGCCTAAGTTAGTGTACGCTTCGCGGAACGACCATTATAGATAGGGAGAGCCTTGGCTTGAGGTGCCGCGCCAACTGTCTCACTGATGATCGGTTACAGCCCGGGAAAGGGAGCCAGGATAAGCGATTATAGGGCTTGACACGGAACAGGGACTGGGCTATACTGCCTTCAACGAAGATGAGAGGAGGAAGAACCATGCGGATGATGGAAGAACGAGTTTTTGAACAGAAGCAGGTCGTTGTATGCGAACTGCATATTTGCGTTATCAACGAAGCGAAGCGGAAACATCCGGGCATGGGTCTTCTTTAAGAACGACATAGTCGGATATTGCCGCTTGCCAATCGGGTAAGCGGTTATTTTTTATAAAAGCGTGGTGAACGTGATGAGTGAATTCAAGGAGCGGGAAGACAATCCGCTTCATAAGGAATACGGGCTTTGGAGCAATACACTGTACGTGCTGAAAAAGACACGGAAATACTGCGGGACGCATGATGAACTGGTGAAACTGCCGGGCGGCATCTACGCGGAAATGTTTGAGGCACAGGCCCAGTATTACAGATAGGAGTGAAAACAAATGATCATACAGGATGTGAACTTTACCCTTAAGGACGGCAGACAGGCGATCCTCCGGAGCCCGCGGGAGGAAGATATCCCGGGAATGCTGGATTATCTGAAAATTTCTTCCGGAGAAACGGAATTCATCATCCGGTATCCGGAAGAGTGCGACTGCTATACCGAGGAAGGAGAAAAGAAACTGTTTGAACGGTGCAACGCTTCCATGGGCGAGGCCATGATCGTATGCATCGTGGACGGAAAGCTGGCGGGGAACTGTCAGATCCAATTTTTTAACAAGATCAAGACCAGACACCGCGCGGATGTTGCGATCGCCCTTCTGAAGGAATTCTGGAATCAGGGGATCGGAACGAAGATGTTTGAGGTCATGATCGGGATCGCTGAAAGCAATCCCTATGTGACACAGATGGAACTGAAGTTTGTGGAAGGCAATCACAGGGCCAGAGCTTTATATGAAAAAATGGGGTTCCGGATCGTCGGGATCCATCCAAACGGTATCAGGCTAAAAGACGGAACGTATCGGAACGAATACCTGATGATCCGCGAAATAAACCGCTGAGGAGGAATCAAACATGATCACGGATTCATTCGACCCCTGCAGGGAAGCCATCATCAATCCAACTATACGGGAAGACCTGCCTGAATTTGACGCATGCATCATGACATTCTCATGGAAGATCGAACAGTATGTGATCAAAAAGTTCAACTGCGAAGAAATCGTTCTCCTGCATAACGCGGACGGAGACATAAAGCTCTGGAAGTTTGAATACAACGGCAAGAAATTCGCGTTTGCCAAAACCGCGGTGGGCGCGCCGGCGGCTGCCGGAAGAATCGAAGACACATTGACGTTCATCCGGACGAAAAAGTATATCTGCTTCGGCGGAGCCGGATGCCTGGACCGCGAGATCGCCCGGGGAAAGATCATGATCCCCACGGAAGCCTACCGCGATGAAGGAACATCGTATCACTACGCGCCTGCAAGCGACTATATCACCGTCAAAAACCACGAAACCGTGGAAAGATTCATGAAGGAAAGCGGACTGCCCTATGTGGCGGGAAAGACATGGACCACGGACGCGTTCTACCGGGAGACCCGGAGAAACTTTGAACAGCATAAAGCGGACGGATGTATCTCCGTTGAGATGGAATGCGCAGCTTTGCAGGCAGTATGTGATTTCCGGGGCCTGGAACTGTATATGTTCTTTACCGGCGGGGATCTGCTGGACGCGCCGGAATGGGATTTCAGACACGCTTTTACGGGAGATGAGGGAACACAGCATGACAGCAGGCTGTTTACCATCGGTCTCGAACTGGCGGATTATGTAACAACGAAAGGATAAGGATATTCCATGGTCAAGAATATAGCGCTGGTGAGTCTGTCCTGCGGCCTTCTGGGGGAGGAATCTCTCCGGCATGAAATACAGCCCGGTCTACAGCGGTTGAAGGATATGGGACTGAATGTAAAGATCATGCCGCATGCAATGAAAGGGGTGCCGGCAACCGTGGATGCGGAGGAACAGGTGATCCACTTCCGGTATGAAAAAGCATGAACTTTGATTTCATAAAGCATCATAAAAATGGTATAATAGAAACAACACGAAGCCCAGGAGAAGTGTTATGGAAATCAGAGAACAAAGCCTGACCGCGGAAGCCTATATCGAATTTTTGAAAAGAACAGATCTGGGCAGCCAGTATCCCAAAGAACGTTTCCGGGAACGGATCGAAAAGCTGGTGAAGACTGCCTCGATCAGTCTTGTGGCGGAAGAAGACGGAAAGACGGTCGGAGTCCTTTTCGGACTGACGGATTTCGCTTACTGGCTGTTTGTGACCGATCTGGGTGTGGACCGGGAATACACCGGACGCGGAATCGGACGGGCTCTGATGAATAAAGCCCACGAGATCGCCGGAGGCGAAAAGGACGTCGCTATTTATCTGGTGGCCAATGATCATGCGATCCCGTTTTATGAAAAGCTCGGCATGAAGCTTGCCAATGATGTGATGCAGTACAATCATGTCGAGTGGACAGAATTTACTGTTGAATAAGTGCGAAAACAGGATGAAGAAAGAAAAGGCTTATCAATTAAAATGCTGAAGAAATACCTGCCGAAACTGAAACTGACGAACTGTATGATGATCGCTGTCGGGAACGTGATCCTGGCTTTCGGATTGTATCAGATCCATGCACAGACGCATGTGACCGAAGGCGGCGTACTGGGAATGACCCTGCTGCTGAAGCACTGGTTTGATATTTCACCCGCGTACAGCGGATTTGTGATGGACCTGATCTGCTATGCGATCGGACTCAAGATACTCGGAAAGGATTTTCTGGGGTACTCCGTGGTAGCCAGCTTTATTTTTTCACTGACGTACCGTATTTGCGAACTGTTTCCGCCGCTTTGGCCGGAACTGTATCAGGCTCCGGCCACGGCAGCTCTGCTGGGAGCCTTGTTTGTCGGCGTCGGTGTCGGGATCAGTGTCCGGGCGGGAGGCGCCACCGGAGGAGATGACGCGCTGGCCATGTCGCTCGCGAAGATCACGAAGAAAGAGATCCAATGGATGTATCTGATTACTGATCTGGTTGTTCTGGCACTTTCACTGACATACATTCCGCTGAACAGGATCATCTGGTCCCTGATCACAGTTGTCCTTTCAGGACAGATCATCGGATGGTTCCAGAGGATTAGGGATTAGGGATTAGGGATTAGGGATTAGGGATTAGGGATTAGGGATTAGGCCGAGCGTTTCTCGCTTTTGCGAAAACGCGGGGGCCGACAGTCACTTGTCGCGAAGCGAAAGTGACGAGAGGGATTAGGGATTAGGGATTAGGGATTAGGGATTAGGGATCAGGGATCAGGGATCAGGAGTCATGCGACCGCCGCAGTAATCAGTAGTTCGTGATTGGTGACGAACGGAAGTATTGAGTGAGGCATAAAAAGGACTGTCTCGATTGAGACAGTCCTGAGTGCATGGATCAATCAAGGATCGTTTCCTCGGTAACTTCTTCCGGGATTTCCTCTGCAGGCTCTTCCGGTTCTTCAACGGGGATATCGGATGGCAGCCAGGGCATCAGGAAACGGTTGACATACCAGTTCTTATCGGCCAGCTTGTAAGAGAAGGCCCGGGTTTCTGCTTCCGAACGTTCATCTTCGGGTACCAGAGAAAGGTTCTTTGTGGGATCTTCCGCAAACATATCGTAATCGTGGATATACATCATGATACGACTGCCGATATTGCCTTCAATCGTGGTCAGCCGGTATTTGCCACTGCCGAGATCCTGCACATCCCAGACGAGACCGATGTGGACAGTTTTGTTGGAGCTTTTCCGGACACCGTAAACCAGAAGGTAGCCTTTCTGGGGAACGATTCCCGCCCGCTGAACGATCTGATAACCGCGGAGAAGCTTTCCTACACTGGCTTCCTTCACGTGATAGATCCCATCGACGGGACCCTCACCGTTTTTCTTTACGACATCCAAAGTATCCATATTGATTCCGGCCTGGATCATGCACCATGTGATGAATCCGCCACACCAGCCGAAGCCATTCTCGGAACTTGTGCGCCACCTGGTGAATTTGTTTGCTTTTTTCAGCACTTTGCCGCCAAGCTCGGTCCATTCTCCGTAAGCGATATCGAGGACCTCCCGGATCTGTTCCGGCGGTTCCGCAATTTCCTCACGGATCTCAATGGGCGGGGGAGTCGGCGTCGGCTGTGCCTTTTGAGCGGCAAAGGCGGGAATGACACACAGCAGGGTCAGAATACCGGAAAGCAGGAAACAGACAGTTTTTTTCATCTTTATCATCTGGCACAATCTGTCTGGATTTAGCCTGACCTTATCGGAGAAGGCCACGGATTGCGGCTGGAACAGGAAGGCAGTTACCTTCCGATACGGTATTTTAATCCCGCGTGAAAAGAAATGCAAGACAGCAGTGATATTCGAAAGGAGAACCGAACATGAACAGTGCTCCGGACTTCTGTACCTGCGGCGATCTGAACTGCCCGAACCATCCGGCAAACCATGGATCGGGCTGTACATTGTGCATCGGAAAGAACCTGAAGGCGGGGGAAATCCCAAGCTGCTTTTTCAAAAAGGCTGATCCGGACTATCACGGCCCCGGCTACAGGGCGGAGGATTATGCCAGACTGATCCTGAAAGGGGTGAAAGAATCATGATCCTTCTGATCGGAGGCAGCAGTCATGTCGGGAAGACATATCTGGCGCAAAGACTGCTTGAAAGGACCGGATATCCGTATCTTTCCCTGGACCATCTGAAGATGGGACTGATCCGGACGGGAATGACCCGGCTGACCGTGGAAGACGACTATGAAATGCGGTATTTTCTTTGGCCGATTGCCGCGGAAATGATCAAAACGGCAATCGAAAACAAACAGAACATGATCGTTGAAGGATGCTATATTCCGGGCGAATGGAAAGAGAGCTTCACGGACGATTATCTGAAGGAGATCCGCTGCGCGTTCATTGTGATGAGTGAGGAATATATCCGGATAAATGCCGGTTTGATCACAGAGTATGCCAGTGTGATCGAAAGCAGGCCGGAAGATGAAGTGGACATTGAACGCCTGATCTGCTGCAGCCGGGATTTCCGGGAAGACTGCAAACGAAATCAGATCCCCTGCCTGGAAATCACCGAACGTTACGATCCGGCTGAAATCGAAGAAAGATATATCAAACTCATCGGCGGCATATGAATGACATGACTGAAAACCGTTCCTGAAAAGGGACGGTTTTTGAGTTTCGGAGGGATAAGAACAGCTTTTCTATGAAAACATCATAAAAAACGGTATGATTACGAAAAAATAGTTGACAATTTTCGTTACATTGACTAGTCTGTAAACGGTGAAATTTGTGCTTTTTATGTAACCAACAGAATAGCCGGAAAAATTATTAAATTATTAACTTGATGCGACCGAACATAGCAGGTGAGGATCATGAAGGACAAGTTGAGGCAGTCCAGGAATTTCTTCTGTTACTGTGGGCTTTCACGGGATGAATACCATCTGGTACGGAAAGATGCCTATGTCAGTAATTTCAATGTATGGAAATATATGCATCTGCTGATCGTGGTCGCGTATTCGGTCATGGCTGTTTTTTCAGCGTGCAACCAACTGACCGGGTGTGCGATGATCGAGCTTGCCGTGATACTTTATTCCGCGTTCGTGAGTTTTCTGTTTTTCCGGGTCCTGAAACCGGAATCACTTTCCGCCCAGTTACTGATCTACCTGACAATGATCATTCTGATGATCTCCACAATGATCATCCGGCTGTACCAGCCGGGAGAGGAATCAGTTGCTTTTGTGGTCATGCTGGTCCTGTTCCCGATGTTCATGATCGACAAACCGTATTATATGGCAATCCTGCTGACTTCTGCCGTGGCGATCTATCTTTCTGTCGAACACGGTAAAGTGCCGGCAACTGTTTTTGCCAATGATGAAATGAATGCCATCCTTTACGGATGCATGGGTATCCTGATCAATGTATTTTACAATACCATCCGCTTCCATGAGTTTATCCTGCAGGAACAGGAACGGGGGCATATCGCGGAACTGCAGGAAGCCAATACAGAAACGGTAAAGCTGAATGCCGCCCTGAAAAAAATGAGCGCAAGCACGATCGATCTGCTGGGTGATGTGGTTGAAGGCCGCGACATGGAGAGCGGGGAGCATATCCACCGCGTCAAGAAATATACCAATATCCTGGCCAACCGTGTCATGCGTGACCTGCCGGAATACGGTCTGGACCAGTATACGGTGGATCTGATCACATTTACATCCGCGCTGCATGACGTGGGCAAGATCTCCATACCGGATGAGATCCTGAATAAGCCCGGAAAGCTGACTGCGGAAGAGTTTGCAATCATGAAGACCCACTGTGAAAAGGGCCGGGATATCATCCAAAAGATGGAAGGCCGCTGGAGCCGGGATTACATGGACATGGGCATTGCCATCAGCCTGAACCACCATGAAAAATGGGACGGGAAAGGGTATCCGCGCGGACTGAAAGGTGACGAGATCCCGATTGCGGCGCAGATCGTTTCGGTCGCGGATATCTATGACGCCCTGACGACGAAGCGTGTTTATAAGGATGCCTACAGCTGTGAACAGGCATATCAGATGATCATGAATGGCGAGTGCGGAGCTTTCTCTGAACGGATGCTGCAATGCTTCACCAAATGCAGAACTGAGTTTGAAGCATGTGTCAATCAGCCGGGTGAGATCTCCATGGCAGATCGGGAATACGAAGTGGTTTCACAGAAAAATCCGGAAGAGAGCTTCGTGATCGGTCTGCATGACCAGAGCAAGACGCTCCGCGAGAAGATGCGGCTGCACGAAGAAGTATCCGTACTGGCCAGCCTTTCCGAACAGTTTTTATATGTGGGCTATGTTGATATGGTCTCCAATGAAGTCAGCCGGTATAAAGCAGACCCGGAAATCACCCGCATCCTGGACAGCTTCGGGGACCAGCTGAGAAGCAATGAACGCTTTGACAAACTACTGAACACGATTGTGGTCAATGATGACTATGAAACCTTCCGGAAAGCTACGGAACGCGATTCCGCCATTGCTGAAGTGAAGAAAAAAGGTTCGCTGACCACGGACTTCCGGGTAAGAATCGGTGAAAATGTCCATCATTGCAGGATGCGGATCTCTCCGGATCCGAACAATGAGCGGGCAGTGATCATCGGGATCAGCAAACGGGACGAGGAATATCAGAAAGACATGCAATACCTGCAGGTGCAGCAGCAGCTCGAAAACGCCCAAAGGGAAATCAAGAACCGCGAACAGCTCGAAGACCGTCTCGCAGTCATCAACTGCATCAGCAGCGAGTACGACTATGTATGTTCCCTGAACGCGGATACCATGGAAGTAATGGTATACCACGCGGCAGACTGGATCCGGGACATGTTCAAGAATCTGGAAAGCCTGGTGGTCTCTCCGGAAATCCGGGACAAGACACTGCGCGGCGTGATCCATCCGGATGACTTTGAAAACTTCCAGAAGATGTCCGAGCACCCGAATGTCATGGCGGCTCTGATGAAAAACGGACATTATGAAGTGAACTACCGTGCTTACAAATACGGCGAACCGGTACTTTATCAGACGAACTACGCGCTGGATCCCCAGAATCCGAAGCGGATCGTGATCGGTCTGCGCTGCCTCAAACGGGAGTGGTGAGCGCGACCTGCGGTTTGCGCAGTAGTTAGTTGTCAGTAGTTAGAGGCAGCGGCGGTTGCGACCGCCGCAGGGAATAGTGAACAGGGAATACGGTTCTTCGGGGTGGGATTGCCCGGAGAACCGGTTTTTTTGTACGGAGAACCGGGATCGACTGCAGGAGTTGTCAGTACAACTGCAGAATATTAATGCAAACAGACGCGCAAACAGACTCAAGTGAATATATGGAGGTGCTTTCTTATGATTTGGTATGTGGACCAGAATGCCCAAAACAGCGGAAACGGAAGCAAAGAAAAACCGTTCAGACGGATCGGACAGGCCGCGGAGACCGCTCAGGCAGGAGACGAAATCAGAGTAGCTCCCGGGACATATCGGGAAGAAGTCAGTCCGGTTTTCGCCGGGACGGAGAACAAGCCGATCCGTTATATTTCAGAAATGCCGAGAGCAGCCAGGATCACCGGCGCGGACGCGTTTGACACCTGGGAACCATACCGGGACAACGTATGGATGCTGAAGATCCCCAACAGCTATTTCGGGAAATACAATCCATATACCACGCTGGTATGGGGAGACTGGCTCAGTCCCAATATCCCGTGCCATACCGGAGAAGTATTCCTGGATGACAAATCGCTTTATGAAAAGGATAAGCTGGAACAGGTCCTTGAACCGGAATTTGACGACGCGTCCTGGGACAGAGATTTTACAAAACATACATGGTACACCTGTCAGGCGGAAGACGAAGACGCGACACTGATCTACGCAAACTTCCAGGGGAAGGATCCCAACCGGGAAAACGTGGAGATCACGGTGCGCCCGCACTGTTTCTATCCGGAACAGGAACATGTGAACTATATTACTCTGAATGGATTCGTCGTAACGCGGGCCGCGACGAACTGGGCTCCTCCGACCGCGCTGCAGGACGGCATGATCGGACCGCACTGGTCCAAAGGCTGGATCATCGAAAACTGCGAAGTATCACATTCCAAATGCTGCGGGATCTCACTGGGTAAGTACCGGCAGCAGGGAAACGACAACAAATGGTCTCACTACAAGTACAAGGACGGGTCTCAGACGCAGCGCGACTGCTCCCTGATCGCTCAGTGGGAGGGTTGGGACAAAGAAACCGTCGGATCTCATACAGTCCGCGGCTGCGACATCCATGACTGCGGACAGACCGGTATCGTCGGAAATCTGGGCGGCGTGTTTTCAGTTGTCGAAAACAACCATATCCATCATACCAACAACAAACGCAATCTGGCCGGAGCCGAAATCGGCGGAATCAAGCTCCACGCGGCAATCGACGTGATCATACGGAACAATCATTTCCATGATTGTACCCGCGGGATCTGGCTGGACTGGCAGACACAGGGTACCCGCGTGACCGGGAACCTGTTCCATGACAACTGCATGTCCAGGGACTGGCTACTGAAGCCGGAGAACAAGGAAGGACTCGGACTGGGAGAGGATCTTTGGATCGAAATTGCCCACGGTCCGTGCCTGGTGGACAACAACATCATGCTTTCTGAACGAGCGGTCAAACTGCCGACTCAGGGCGTTGCTTTTGTCCATAATCTGATCGGCGGCGCCATTACGGCGGTCGGAAGAGGCGTCAAGAACGGCACCGTGAAATATGATTCCACCCGGTATACTCCCATTCACCTGCCTCACAGCACCAGGATCACCTGCTTCATGAGCATTCTGCATGGTGACGTGCGATTCTATAACAACATCTTTGTGCAGCAGAAAGTACGTCCCGGAATGATCGCGATCTGCGAAGAAGATCATGACGGTGAGTGGGATGACGGAAACCTGACAGTGGGTACTCTGAGCTACAACGGCTATATGAAAGAGGAAGAATGGAAAAAGATGTTTGAAGGATACTGCGGCGAAGGCGCGACGGATACCCGGGACAAATACTATATGCCTTTACCCGTATGGACCGGCGGGAATGTGTACTTCAACGGCGCGAAGCCCTGCGACATCGAAGAGGATTACTACGAGGACAGGGAACATGAAGTCACCCTGAAGCTGGTTGAAAAGAACGGTCGGTACGAGGTGGAATCAGACCTTTACAGGTACTTGCCGGAAGCATCCATGATCTGTACGGAAACACTGGGAATGGCGTTTGAACCGGAGGAAAGATTTGAAACTCCGGACGGCGAGGATATTATCTTTGATACCGATTATCACGGTGAAAAGAGAACAGGACGGATCGTTGCCGGACCGTTCGCGGACAAACAGTAAATATGCCTGCGCACATATAAAACGTCCGGCCGCTGCCGGCCGGACATAACCTTCTGAAAGGACAACAAAACCGGGAGGAATCTCCCGGCTTTTGTGCGTGTTACCTTTTATCTTTATCGATGAATTCCAGAACGATGATTGACAGCAGTCCGTATACCATCGCGTAAAATATGATGATCGCCCAGTACAGAGCAATCCTTCCATGCGTTCGTTCATAATCCGGATTCTGGCTGACACTGCCTGTTTTTTCCTGAATGGCGTTTCTGAGTCTGTCTTCGCCGATCAGGTCGATCATATCGCCGATCCGGAAGGTCAGATCCAGATCCTGGTTTCTGAATTCTTCCAGTTCCGGTTCTTCAATGATGATATCGAGCGCATCCCCGAGAGTGATCTCACCGACGAGGGGAGTTGAACGATATTTGGCGATGATGGGATTATCCTCATGACTGAATGGTTCCAGAATCGTACCAACCGGCACCGAACTGCCCACGGTCTCATCCCTGAGCTTGTTCAGCGTGTTCCATGCCGTGACCATGGGCTGATTGTTATAATCAGCCTGAGCGGCGATACATTTCATACCGTAATTGGAAATCGTGAACTGACTGATCGGTTCGGTCCAGGCCGGAAGAGAAAAGATGCCGCCGGAAAAGACCAGCTGGAAGATCAGCAGGAAAGGCATGACCGTCATGGCGGCGGTGGTGGTATGAACAATGGAAGATACGAGCAGGGAAAGCATATCGGAGGCGTAGGTGATGAAGAAGAGCGTGATCGCGATATCCACAATCTGCCAGGAGGTGAAGAAACCTTCGCCCTTCAGGTTGACACCGAGGTAGCGGCAGACAAAAACCGTAATGACGGTCTGAGCCAGACAAAGAAGCGCCTGATAGATCATATGCGCAATGACATAGGAACTGATGTGCATCCCGGAACGGTGCTCTCTCTTGACGATGTTCCGCTCCCGGCAAATAGACTGGATGGAGTTGAAACAACCATTCCATATTGCTACACAGGTGAAGGCGAAGGAAGCTTTCATCGTGCCTTCCATGGTGATGAAACCGTCACGGCGGATCACCATGGAAACAAGGGCGGCGATGATTGCCGCCATTGGCAGGAATTTCCAGTCGCTCTGATAAATAAAACTGCGAAGAAGTTTGGCCAGATAGATCGGGATCTGCTCCAGACGACCGCGATGATGCAGTATCCTTTTATGCTGCCTGGGCTGCAATGTCTTATCCATGCTGCACCTCCGCGTATTTCATAATAAACTCGTCCGCACGCCCCAGACCGCCTTCCTCCTTGCGGTTGATGCTCAGGACGATCTCTTCCATGCTGTCACAGCCGAAGAAGGAGCGGGCTTCATCGACCGGTCCGTACCATGCCAGACGTCCGGTCCGCTTGGAATCCTTGGCCAGAACGATGACATCATCGAACAGGTCAATGACGCGGTCCGGCGTATGGGTAATGACAATGACGATCTTGCCCTGATCGGCAATGTTCCTGAGCTGCTCCATCAGCTCGCGGGCCATGACTCCGTCCAGACCGGAGTCAGGCTCATCCAGAATGAACAGGGCCGGATTCGAGATAAATTCCAACGCGATGGAGAGCCGTTTCCGCTGACCGCCGGAGAGCTTGGAAAGCAGGGAATTCTGCACAGGGGTCAGACCGAAGATCTCCATTACCAGCCGGACGCGCTCCTGACGCTCCGCACCGGTGAAGCTCCGGGGAAGACGCAGCCGGGCGGCATCGGAAAGGGTGAACAGAACAGTGTCGTTTTCCCGCATCAGATCCTGCTGCGGGACAAAGCCGATATCGTACTGCATCTTCTTATACTCATCATATACATCATGCCCGTTCAGACTGATTTGCGCCTTTGCTTTTTCATACCCGGTAATGGCGTTCAGAAGGGTCGTTTTGCCAGCACCGGAACCGCCAAGAAGCAGGACCATATGACCCGGCTGGATGTACATATGCACATCGCGCAAAAGATGCTTTTTACTGAAAAACTCGGTGACAGTCCGGGAATCCAGATTGACAGTCAGCCCCTGATCCATGACAGCGGCATTTTGTCCGGAAAAGAAATCAGCCGCTTCGTTGCTCAGGTCTTCAACCGTCCAGGTCGGCAGCTTTTTCGGATTCCAACCGAAATATGCCGCCAAAGGTCCTTCCAGAATCAGCCACAGCAGGACCCAGATCCGTTTGCGAAGCTGGAACAGTTCACGTATCCCGGAAATGATACGCAGGTCATAAACCATATGAATGAGCGCAACCGCAAAATTAAGGCCTATAAGCAATGCCGTGGCGAGATCGCCGTCATTCATGAACAGAAGCAGGATATTCAGAAGCCTGATGATCAGGTCCAGAACGAAAAGTGTTTTACCATCCGATTCGTGCCCGACACATTTGCCCCAGACATACATCCGGTAGCATGGAATCAGGGCGTACCACCAACGAGTGCCGCATTTTCTGAAAATCCCCACCAGGCCGAAAATGTACAGGCATTCGGTGATAAGGACCAATGTTTCTTTGCTGTTGAAGAGAATGATCAACAGTATACTGACAGCAGGCATAGGAGACCTCCTTGAATGAATGATATGTGAATACCCGCGAAGTTCAGCCGCAACCTTTCAGGAGCCGGCAGGCGGGAGCGAAACAGGCTTTGTTTGAAGCCAGAACGCCTGCATCCTTTGACCAGCAGGACTCCACGAAATCACCGGACAGAGTGCGGAAACATCCGCCGGCTTCGGTGACGAGCAGACTGCCGGCGGCAAAGTCCCAGGGCTTCAGAGTCAGCTCAAAGTATATGTCCTGCCGTCCGCAGGCAACATAAGCCAGATCCATGGCGGCGGAACCGCTGCGGCGAATATCCGCGCAGGAACGAAGAAACTCAAGTGCCAAAGACATGCTTGCTTCCGCCAAATCGGGATGGTAAGGGGATGTGCCGAAAGCAACCAGCGCTTTTTCAAAAGGCGTTTCAGAAACATGGATCGGTTGACTGTTCAGAAAGGCTCCGTGACCGAGAACCGCGCTGAACAATTCGTCAGAATACGGCTGAAAGACCATGCCGATCACAGGATGCCGGTCCTGCATAAGCGCCACGGAGACCGCGGAACACCGGTAATCGTGGATCATGTTGGTGGTGCCGTCCACCGGGTCGATGACCCAGGTGAGAGCATCGGTCAGACTGTCATTATCTTTTTCTTCGCTGATGACCCGTGAACCGGGAACCAGCGCGGTCAGCTCAGTAATCAGAAACTTTTCGACCGCCTGATCGATATCGGTGACGAAATTGGCATGTCCTTCCTTTTCCGATACCGTAAAGGAAGGACGGCGCAGGATCATGGCACCGGCTGAACGCACGACCGACTCCAGCGTGGGGCAAAGTGAAATGAGGTCAGACATAAGTTCCTCCAGGTTCCGCGGATAATGGGGGGCATATTTTTCATCATTATTATAGCTGAAAAAGAAGGTTAGGCAATAATAAAAGGGATCCGGACAGGATCCCTCCAAAAAAACTGTATGAATTACTTACGGATCTTCCGCAGGATAAATTCGATGACACAGGCACCGACGACCGCACTGGCCACACTGCCGATACTGAGGCTCAGGAAACTTGTATGGATACCGATCAGACGGCCGATAACGCTTCCGACCACAGCACCACCAACACCAAACAGAATATAGAAGAGCAGACCGCTCTTGGGGGTGTTCATAATCCTGTCGGCAATCCAGCCGGCCAGAGCACCAACAGCAAGAGTAACGATAATATTCACAGAATCATTCCTCCTTCAGTATATTACGGCGAAAGTATACCACATATTTATCGGCGAGACAAGGACAGAAGGGCTGTATACGAAAGTTATGGCTTGACATGTACGTATAACTTTCATATCATGTAGACGCATAAGACAGTGCGGAAGAAGGTGAATATTGATCAATGACAGAATTGTTTGATTCCCACTGTCATGTAGACGAAGAAAAGTTCGATGAAGACCGGGAAGAAGTTCTGAAACGGATGGCGGAAAACGGGGT
>JAZRXJ010000032.1:0-1236 GCA_045600165.1 Clostridia bacterium | reverse complement strand
CTAGACATTGTGACGCTGGGGGATTTTGCCACGCCGCGGGGCTTTGCGGACTACGTACGCTCCCGGGTGGATGCCATGATCGAACGGCAGGACTGACATGCCTAAGCCGATCAAATATGACCTAGCGGAGATTCACACGGGGATGACCATCCTCTACCCGTACATCTTTGACCGCCGGAAGAAACAGCAGATGACAATCTCCCGGGTGATTTTCCGGGAAGGTAGAGGGTTGCAATTCATCGGGCATGACCCGGACGGGCTTTCCGTGACGCACATGCCTCACCCGGATGACCGGATCACCGTTTGGAGTGTGGGACCTAATGCCCCGGAACCGGGGCAGTGGATGGCCGGGCATGACTTCCCGTTTGCTGAGGTGATGCGGTAATGGCGGAATTTCAGTCCCGGGTCTACAAGGGATGGGTTATTGATCGGTCTCTCCCAAGCGGCATGTATAGCGCGTGGCGGAGCACTGACGGGCGGCGCGTACGCGCTGACACGCTGGCAGGAATCAAAGAATACGTGCGAGACATAGAGGCAGGGAAAGCATGAGCACTGACATGACCAATGAAGAATATGAAGAGGCTTACGAGTTCCCGGCGCGGGAAATCCTTTCCCGCATCAAAGAGGCACTGCCCGCGTCCTATACCAATCAGACCGGCGGGGGAACCGCCACGCTGTACTGCCATAAGGTGCCGGGGGACATTGCTGTCACCGCTGGACCTGGGAGTTTCCACTGGGGCGATCCTGACGGTTCGGTGTTCTACATCGGGGAGTTTTCCGCCGGGATGGACATGTGGAAAGAACCCGATGAGGACGGCGATGACCTCAGGGACGGCGATGAGATGGGGCCGGAGGTTCCCATTGGCGAGATGTCCGGGAAGACCCCGGAAGAGTTTGACCGGATCGCCGCGCTGATTATCGAGTACCACGGCATCTATAACAGCGGCCAATACCCTAAGTGACACTGTGACTGTCTCACACACGGAACCGTGATGCGCTCCGTGTTTGGGACTGTTCCCGTGTAATGGAAGTTTCTGGGACAATGGAATTAGTAAGACATACACATTCAACAGTGAGAGGCAGGACCCGATGAGCGGTGACATTTTCCCGCCGGTCTTTGACCGGGAAGAGGTTTTGGAGAGCTACCTTGAAACGCTGGTGTGGCAGGGGAAGTTGTCCTACATGACCGGCCCGGAAGAGTTCGGTGGTGAGCCCTATACCGATGACAACAACCTT
>JAZRXJ010000031.1:0-4736 GCA_045600165.1 Clostridia bacterium | reverse complement strand
ACAGGCGGTCAACGCGGTCAGCAAATGCTTCACTTCGATCTGTGCCTATGACGGAGACAAGGTCATCGGGATGATCCGCCTCCTCTGGAACGGAGACAATTCCGCCTATATCTCCGATGTTATCGTGGACGAAAACTACCGTGGCCGGGGAATCGGGAAATACATGGTTCAGACGATCATCCAGCGGCTGAAGGACAACATGAAGGAAGGGTACTTTATCAAACTCTTCCTGATGGCCGCCGAAGGACGGGAATCCTTCTATGAACAGTTTGGATTTAACACACGACCTTACGGACATTCCGGAGCCGGAATGGATATGATCCTGCACGGATAACGGTCGAAAACACCACAACCTGATATCCCGGAGGAAATGATATTGCTGTATGAAGATATCGCATGGGCTGCTGAAGGAGACCAGCTGATCGAAAACAGAGACTATGAAGATGAGGAATGCGGCGGGATCGAGACCGAAAAACTGGTTTTCGACCATGTACGGTTCATTCGCTGCCGGTTCGGTCAGAGCAACTTTGAAAAGGGAGAGTTCCATGATGTCCTTTTCGAAGAATGTGATCTGAGCAACGGAGTGTTCCGGAACGGATACTTCAAAAACTGCCGGTTCAGGAACTGCCGGATGTACGGAAGCATGTTTGAATCCGCCTCCCTGAAGGACACCCGCATCGAAAACTGTAACCTCGCTTACGGCAATTTCTCGAAGACTCTGTGGGAATGCACAGAAGTCAAGGATTCGAATATGAAACAGAGCAGTCTGGCGGAAAGCGTGTTCCGGAAACCGGTGTTCCACCGGACAGAACTGAGCGGAACAGATTTCTTCAGGACGAAGCTGAAAGGGATCGACCTGTCGGACTGCACGATCCATGATATCGTCGTTTCCGATACGTTTTCGGAGCTGGCCGGACTGAAGGTGGATCTGTATCAGGCGGCCGAACTGGCGAAACTGCTGCGGATCCAGATCAAATAACGGAGAGACGAAATGAAGATACTGGTAGATATGGATGACGTTCTGGAACAGCTGGTCGCCGGCTGGACCGCGTACATGAATGACCGGTACGGGACGAATGTCACACCGGACGATGTGCATGACTGGAATATGAGCAAGGCGTTTCCGGAACTGACGCATGAACAGGTGTACGCAGCGCCGGATGACGACGCGCTGTGGGACTATGTGAAGCCCATGCCCGGAGCGCCGGAAATCCTGAAACAACTGATCAACGACGGACACGAGATCTGGATCGTGACCGCGACCGGATATCGGACACTGAAAGCCAAGATGGAAAAGGTGCTGTTCCGGTATTTTCCGTATCTCAGCTGGAAACAGGTCATCATTACTGAAAACAAGCAGATGATCAAAGGCGATATCCTGATCGATGATGGACCACATAACATGCAGGGCGGGGAATACCGGAAGATCCTGTATACCGCGAATCATAACCTGAATTTTGACGAAACTTCCGTGAACGCCATCCGGGTGAACAACTGGGACGAAGTGTACGCGGCCGTGAACCGGATTGCAAAGGAGAAAGAGGATAATCATGGGTGATGTGGGTGCAACCATTATCATGGGGATCAGTCTCGGTTTCTGTGCCCTTGTCATGATCGTGATCGGCGTCCGGCAGATGAAAAGTGAAACACCGGTGGGATTCTATACGGGAGCGAGGGCTATAAAGCCGGAAGAAATCACGGATATCCCCGCCTGGAACAGGAAGCACGGAATCATGTGGATCGTTGTCGGGAGCCTGTTTGTCGCTGTCTGGGTCGTCGGCCTTTTTGCCGACGGGATGGTCAGCCTCATCCTCATGATCGCGGTCACTGTTCTCTGCATTCCGGGGCTGCTTTTATACCATCATCTGCTGACCAAACGCTACCGGATCGATCCGGAATCCGCAGGAAAGGATGTGCAGAATGCGTAACCTGCTGGATCGTGAAGAAACAAGTGAATATTCACGTGTAGCCATGAAGGTTGCCAATGTGTGCATTATCGCCAATTTTCTGCTGTGCCTCCTGAAACTGACCGGTGGCCTCATTGCCAATTCAGACGCACTGGTCAGCGACGGCATCAATTCCGCTTTTGACGTGATCAGCGGGATCATCGTCATTATCGGCGCCAGACTGGCGGCGAGGATCGCGGATAAAGAGCATCCTTACGGGCATGAACGCTTCGAAAGCGTCGCGACGATCGTCCTTGCCGTGGTGCTGTTCGTTACGGGCGTGTTTGTCGGACATACCGCGATCGAGAACCTCATCAGCGGCGCATACAAAGACAGTGAGATCCCCGGAACGCTTTCAATCATTGCCGCGCTGATCTCCATGGCATCGAAGGAGATCCTGTTCTGGTACACCCGGAACGCCGCCAACAAGATCAATTCCGTTTCGCTGAAAGCGGCCGCGTGGGATCACCGCGCGGACGTGATCTCCACCGCCGGCGCGCTGATCGGTATCCTGCTCTCCATATACGGATTCCCGGCGGCCGATCAGATCGCCAGCATCCTGGTCTGCCTGTTCATCATCCGCACAGCCTATATCATTTTCCGGGAAGCCATCGGGCAGATGACCGACAGATCCTGCGATGATGATTTCCTGAATGAACTCAGAGAATGCGCCCTTTCCGTGAACGGAGTCCTCGGGATCGATATGCTGCAGGTCAGAGCCTTCGGCAACCGCTACTATGTCGATCTTGAGATCACCGAAGACGGGGAGCGGACACTGCTGGAAGCGCATGAGACCGCAGAGCAGGTCCATGACGCGATCGAGCTGCAGTATCCTGTCGTGAAACATATCATGGTGCATGTCAATCCGGCTGAAAAACAGGAAGAAGTGAGCGGGACAACTGACTCAAGCGGGAACAACGACAATTGAGAACCGTCCGTATGTGCTAATTCTTCAATTCCGACACACAGGCGGCGCCGAGGATCAGCGCTGCTCCTGCCATCATCAGGAATGTCATCGGCTCGCCCAGGAAAATCACCGATACCAGCACTGCCGTTGCCGGATCGACATAGCTCAGGATAGCCGCTGTCTGACTGCTGACGTGGGGAAGCGAGCCATAGAACAGCATATAGGTGACGCCTGTATAAAGGACACCCAATACGAGGACTCCAAAGGCAGATCCGACGGTAAAGCTGATTTCACGGAACTGTCCGTTGATCAGGACATAGACCAGCATGGCCGGAACTGCCAGAAGAAGCTGGGACGCCACTCTGTCAAAAGAGCTCATGGGCCCCATGCGCTTATTACAGATGATAATGGCTGCATAAAGGACCGCGGCGCCAAGGGAAAGCAAAATACCGTACCGGTTATCTCCGTTGAATCCGCCTTCGAATACGCCGGAAACCAGTACCATGCCGAACATGGCCACTAAAGTGCAGATCAATTTCTTTGGCGTCAGTTTTTCTTTCAGAAGCAGGGGAGAAACCAGAATCAGAATGACAGGTTGCAGGTAATAGCACAGGGTTGCCGTTGCCACAGAGGTATAGTTATAGGCCTCGAACAGAAGGATCCAGTTAAATCCGAGCATGACTCCGGAGACGAACAGCAGCAGGAAATTCTTTCGGATGGCTTTGAAATCAATATGGTTTCCTTTTATCCTTGAAAAAATGATGATCGATATGCCGCCGATTGCCGCCCTGAACAGGGCCAGTACGGCGGAAGGCATTCCGACACCGCGTACGGCGATACCGATGGTGCCGAACAGAAGCATTGAAATCAAAATCCTGAGGCGTGCATGGCTGTTATCCTTCATATGGACTTTCCAAACCTCCGCATTTGCAAGTTCTTAACGTGATATCCGATGAATCCGGCATATCAGATTCCCTATTATACACCAAAGGAGAAACCAGATCGAGAAGAGTTTTTGAGTTTACATTCCGGAAATTTGAAGTATTGTTTTTTTGCTTAAAGTTGAATATAATAGTTGCGGATAGGATGACGCTGGATTACGCGAGGGTTTCTTAACCAGCATGCTTGTCATGTGGTAGTCGCGCCGGGTATCCTTTCTTTTTTTGCACAAATCCGCATAGACATCAGTTTCATCGGATCAGGTCGCATGGATTCCTGAAAGAACTTGATCGGACGATAGGCTCAGCGTTCTTGTCAACGATGCAGGCAGTCAGGACGAACCATCTAGTACCGCGATTGATGCCAAGATCACCGGCTTCATCAATGTACACTGTACAGTTGGTCATTTGCGCACATTTTCCTTCCGTAATCATAAAAATGATCCTTTTGCATTATATCTTAATGTGTAGTACAAATCGACTATCAAGCTCAATTTCTGCTGAAACTTCCATAGGAATGATACGGATATTCACAAACATCCGATTATAATGTAAATATTCGTCCGATTTATATATTAACAAACATCCGATTTAATGTTGAATATTCTTCCGATTTATGATAAATAATAACTATGGAAGGAGCTGTTTTACTATGAATAAGAATTATATTCCAAGATTATTTGATCAGATAATAGAATTTTCGCTAAAAAGCAAAGGTGCAGTTGTAATAGTAGGTCCAAAGTGGTGCGGCAAATCTACAACAGCGAATAGATATGCTAAAACAATAATTGATCTTATGCCATTGGACAGCCGTGAGGACTATATAAATTTAGCTAAAATAGCTCCGGGAAGTCTCTTAAACTATGGTCCTAAGCCTATACTAATAGATGAATGGCAACATATATCATTTATTTGGGATCAGGTTAAATATGAAGTTGATAAAAC
>JAZRXJ010000030.1:0-1257 GCA_045600165.1 Clostridia bacterium | reverse complement strand
TCGGTTCCCTTATCATCACGGTCGATAACAAGATAAAACGTATTGCCGTTCTTGGATTCCAGTGTAATGAACTGCTGACCTTCGCCTTTTTTCGGGCCGATGTCGTCAATCAGTGTCAGATTTCCGTCCGGTGTCAGACCGTCAGGGGCTGCTTCGGGATTCGCCATCGACATCATCAGCATTGCCAGTGTCAGAAGATCATCGGACGAAGCACCGCCGCTGTTTTCAATAACACTCAGATAGTCGCTGTACACATAGCCTGTTTTCTCCGGAACGATGATCTGATACCAGTCGCCGTCACGACCGATTACCTTGACCTGTTCACCGCAAAGGAGCTGGTCAATCACGTTGTAATCCATGCCGCCTCCGGTACGGACGTTCAGCCTGCCGCCGTTCGTTACCACCGTTCCGGTGGTAATATCGTCGTCAACATCAAGCATTTTCATCAGATCGTCCCAGGAGAGACCGAAGGAGCTGAGATATTCTTTCAGCTTTTCTTCAGGGGTCAATTCCTCGGTTCCCGTGTCTTCGGATTCCGAATCAGGCTCGGTAGTCGGCTCCGGTGCAGCCGTTGTTTCGATACCGGCATTGACATCGTCAGCCATGGCAAAAGCCGTCATGCAGGGACACATGACGCAGATACAGAGCATAGCCGCGATGATTCGTGCGATTCTTGTCTTAGTTTTCTTCATAATCGGTTGCCTCACTTTCCGCGTTCACAGAGAAAGGCGCTCCGCTTTTGCGAAACGCCTTGAGGTATTCGGCCAGTTCTTCCATCGACATGCCGGTATTGCGGGCAAGCCCGACGATCTCGCCGTTCTCGATCTGCGTGATCGCCTCGTCGATTGCTTTATTGCGCTGATTCAGCGCCTCGATCTTGCTGTCATTCTTGCTCCGCTCTGCACGGAGCTTTTCAATTTTTGAGTTCATTCGTTACTCCTTTCATGGATTCGGCAGCCGCCCGAAGGCTAAGAAATGCTGCTGCCAGTAGCTTGTATTGATGGTTGTGTACTGAATCGGATCGCCGCAGTGGATCATCATTCCGTTGCCGACATAGATGCCGACATGAGAAGCGCCGGTCGTATCATAGGTGCCCTGAAAGAAGATCAGATCACCGGGTCTTGCGTTTGCGGAGGATACGCGGGTACAAATACCAAGCAGACCGGACGCACCGAGCCTCCCGACATTCCACCCAACACCACAGTGATTGACTACCCAACTGACAAAGCCGGAACAGTCAAAAGAGGTTGACGGACT
>JAZRXJ010000029.1:0-1298 GCA_045600165.1 Clostridia bacterium | reverse complement strand
TTCCTCCAGGACACGCAGCCGGACGCCATGGAAAAGCTGGGCGTATTCAAGACCGAGCTGAAGAAGAAGCAATTTCTGAACCGCTTGCAGGGAGAGCTTGCCAAGCGCGGTGTCATTGACGTTCTCCGCAACGGGATAAAGGTTTATCCCGCCGATCTCGTCATGTTCTATCTCACTCCGACGGAGAACAACGTCAAAGCCCGTCTGATGCACGAAAAGAATATTTTCAGCGTAACCCAGCAGCTCCAGTATTCCATGGACAACACAAAGCTGGCGTTGGATATGTGTGTCTTTATCAACGGTCTGCCGGTTATTACCTTTGAGTTGAAGAATCAGCTCACCAAGCAGAACGTGGATGATGCCGTATTCCAGTATCAGACAGACCGCGATCCGCGTGAGCTTCTGTTCCAGTTCAAACGCTGCATGGTGCATTTTGCCGTTGACGATGCCCGTGTCAAATTCTGCACGAAGCTCTGTGGCAAGGATAGCTGGTTCCTGCCCTTTGATAAGGGCTATAACGACGGAGCCGGAAACCCGCCTAACCCGGACGGACTGATGACGGATTACCTTTGGAAAGAAATTCTGACCAAGGACAAGCTCTGCCGTATCATCGAAAACTACGCGCAGGTCATTGAGGAAGTTGACCCGGAAACCAAGAAAAAGTCTGTCAAGCAGGTTTTCCCACGCTTCCATCAGCTCGATGCCGTTGAGAAGATGCTGGCAGACGTAAAGGAGAACGGCGTCGGTAAACGGTATCTGATTCAACACAGCGCCGGTTCCGGCAAGTCCAACTCTATCGCATGGCTCGCTCATCAGCTCATCGGGCTTGAAAAGGACGGTCATCCGATGGTGGATTCGGTCATCGTTGTTACAGACCGCCGTATTCTTGATAAGCAAATCCGTGATACCATCAAGCAGTTCATGCAGGTGTCGAACACCGTCGCATGGGCTGAACACTCCGGCGAGCTGCGCCAGTCCATCACATCGGGTAAGCGGATCATTGTCACCACGATTGAAAAGTTTCCGTTCATTGTGCCGGAGATCGGTGCCGAGCATAAGGATCATAAATTTGCCATTATCATTGATGAAGCCCATTCCGGTCAGAGTGGACGCAACTCTGCACAAATGAACCTTGCGCTCTCCGGTCTCGCCACCGATGAAGAAGCCGACAACGAGGATAAGATCAATGCCATGATGGAAGGCAGAAAGCTGCTGACCGATGCCAGCTACTTTGCCTTTACCGCTACACCGAAGAACAAGACATTGTAAACCTTCGGCGTTCCGTATCAGGACGGCGA
>JAZRXJ010000028.1:0-1057 GCA_045600165.1 Clostridia bacterium | reverse complement strand
GGTGAATTAAGATGGATCGAGACTCTGGATTTATCGATCACATAAGTCTGGTAACCCAATTCCTTGTCCTCAGACTTAAGCTGGCAGAGTTCCGGATAACGAGCCGCGAATTTACGCAGCCTGTTCTTCAGATCGGTATTGAATGTGTAGATTTCCCATGTCTCATCGGCCTCCGATGTCAGCAGGATAGTCTCGCGTTCGGACTTGATCACACGACGTTTTCCCATATCGGTTCTCCTTTCATTTTTCCATGTAAAAAGCCGTCCTTCTGCGATAGAGGGGCGGCTTGGGTATTCTGTATCAGTTGATGCAGATACTATTCAGTTTTCCGGCTTACGACCGGATAAAATCAGATAATCCTTCCCGAAGAACGACAATCACGGCGGTGATCCCTTCTCCGACGACCGGAACCATAAAGACAAGGAATCCGGCAAAGGCTGTCCTCAGCGTTTCCGGCCATGTGGCGATCCCGAAGGCCAGCGACAGCACCGCCACCAGAAGGATCAGCCCGGCAAACAGATTAAAGACGATGGAAGAGAAGCCCGTCAGAAAAAGGAAGGCATACTGGATGACCGTTATGGCAAGCATGACTGGGAAGGCCAGTACCTTTATCATAAGTTTAAGCAGTTTCATTCAGATTCTCCTTTTCGATCTCGGCGGCCTTGGCAAGTTCCTTTTGCTTGGCCTGCCATCTTTGCGTTGCCTGAACCTGTCTTGCCCGGATGTCTGCCAGCTTTGCGGCAGCTTCCGGATCGGTCTCTGCCTGAGCGACAAGCTCGGCATGATGCTGCCGTGTCCACTCGTTTCTGTGTTCTTTTTGGGCCTGAAGTTTCTCGGCGGCTTCCGGATCAGTCTCGGCCAGTTCAATGAGCTTACGGCGGCTCTTCTTTGTAGCTTCCGCCTGCATCTTCATGTGTTCGGCATATTGGGCGGCAGCCTCCGGATCAGTTTCGGCTCTCTCCCTGATTCCTTCCCACTTGGCTTTCTGCTGCGCGTAATGCCGCTTGGCTCTTTCGTTGGCTTTGGCTCTTTCAGCAGCTGCAAGCTCCGGATCGGC
>JAZRXJ010000027.1:0-1493 GCA_045600165.1 Clostridia bacterium | reverse complement strand
AGATTTACAAATTATGAAAGATCAAAGCAATTACAATTTCAAGATTCACGAGGAGATCGCTGTGATCTCCCAGAAGTCCGGCGGATGGACGCTGGAACTGAACATCGTTTCCTTTAACGGTAGAGAACCCGAATATGACCTCCGCGAATGGAAGGACAATCACACTCGCCTTCATTCCGGAGCCCGTTTTTCAGAAAGCGATCTGAAAACGCTGATGGAGGTCATCAGGAAAAGATTGGAGGAAATCGAGCATGAATAATGACATCATGAACCGCAGCGCTTTCAGCAATTCAGAACTGGCAGTCAACGATTTCCAGCTGAACACGGTGTCCGGGAAATTCAACGCAGTTCTGGAAAACAAGGCTTGGGGCGGGTCCAAGATCCTTCGCCTCTTCTTTATCTTCGATGACGGGAGGCAGATTATTGCGCCGGTCTATCCCTGGCAGAGATATCTCGGCTTTTGCGAAATACCTCTGAGCAGCAAGGTCCGACTGACCTATACGCAGACACACCGGGGAACATTTCTGACGGGGGCTGAGCTGATATGAGACATATGGAAAAGCAGGAACGGATTCACGGCATTAGATTAGCAAGCATCGCGTTTGTACGGCCACAGCCTCCAAACGCCCCCTTTGGTGCTGCGCCCCAAACCCCGCCATCACATATGGAGGTGACCGTATGAGGGAACACACGCACCGTTTGGAAGTCAGGCTGAACGACCGTGAATATCGAAAGCTGAAGACGTTTGTCGCAAAAGCCAAGCTTCCGCAGTCTACGGTAATCCGGAAATTAATCGAACAACAGGAAATTACAGAATACCCTCCCGCTGATTATTTCAACGCATATATGTGCCTTGAAAAATGTCGGGAGGACTTGCATCTGGCGAACCTATTAAACAAAGACTGCCGCAACTGCACTGCCTGCCGGGAGGCACTGGCAGCGTGCCAAAGAACATGGGATGCAGTCTTTGCCGGATTATTTGATCCGACCTGCATCCGAGCGGCAATCGAAAACAGTAAGGAGGAATGAATTTGAAAGAAAAACAGAAAATCGATTTAGCCATGACCGGCTATGATGAATTATTTATGAGTGACGCAGAGCGTGCGGATAATCGCAAGCCGAAGGTGGACGATGTTCCGCTCACGGAGCTTTTCCCGTTCCGGGATCATCCCTTCAAGGTGACGGAGGGCGAAGAGCTGGACCGCCTGAAGGAAAGTATAAAGGAGTCCGGCGTGCTCGTCCCCGCACTGGCAAGGCCGAGAGAAGGCGGTGGATACGAGCTGATCTCCGGCCACCGCCGCATGGCTGCCAGCAAGGCGCTGGGACTGGAGACGCTGCCGGTAATCGTACGCGACTTGACCGACGAGGAGGCCATCATCACCATGGTAGACGCGAATCTGCAGAGAGAGCACATCCTTCCGTCAGAGAAGGCTTTCGCGTATAAAATGAAATATGATGCCATCAAGCGCTCACCCGGAAGAACTAAAAATGCG
>JAZRXJ010000026.1:0-32406 GCA_045600165.1 Clostridia bacterium | reverse complement strand
CTCCCTCTTGAGGGGGCGGAGATGAACGTTAGTCCAGTGGACTATTCGACGAAGTCGAAAGTGAATCGGAAGCCTGCTGAGTCAACGAGTATTGCAAACGTCAGTGCAGCAATACGACTATGACGAAGCTGACCGAGTACAGCTTGCTGTACGAGACGCTGTCATCGAAGGCCGGAAGGAGTTATTCCAGCTGTCGCGAAGCGACCACAAACTTAGGCTCCCTCTGTGAGGGGCGAACGATGCGACCGTCAGTCCTGTGGACTGTGCGTCGAAGACGCAAGGAAGCTGAGTTCGTTAGCGCGAAAGCGAGACCGAGACCCGCTACAAGGGTCTTGGGCGACCATTGAGCGAACGGACTGACCACTATCCACTATCCACTATTCCCTATCCCCTGCGGCGACCGCAGTCGCCGCTCGCCCATCACTTATCACCCATCACCTATCACCTATCACTCCGCGCCTGCGGCGCGGCAAGCAGGAAAACCCCACTCAACCATCGAACTTATACCCATCACACTCGAAAGAAGCTGACTCCCTTTGAAAGAATCCCTGCGGACCTCTCTCCGTCGCCTGTTCACCAACATGTGGAACGTACCCAATGTGCTGACCATCCTGCGGATCCTGCTGATTCCCGTGTTTGTGGTCCTCTTCTTCTCCGGCGAGACACCGGAAGAAGTTCAGACATACCGTTACTGGTCCCTGGGCGTTTTTCTTCTGGCCAGCTTCACTGATATGCTGGATGGCAAGATTGCCCGTAAATATAACCTCATTACCGATTTCGGAAAGCTTTTTGATCCGCTGGCGGATAAGCTGATGGTCTGCACCGCCCTGATCTGCCAGGGCATCGCCGGGGTCTTCCCCTGGATTGCCATCGGGATCGTTATGGGCAAGGAACTGGTCATGGTCCTCGGCGGTGCCGCCATGCTCAAGCGCGGTGTCGTCGTGTACAGCAATCTCTGGGGCAAAGCCGCCCAGGTCTGCTTCATCGTTGCCCTGACGCTGGCTTTCTTCGGTCAGGTCTGGGAAAGCATCGGCGTCCGTATCGATCTCATTATCCTCTGGATCACCGTCGTCCTCACCCTTGCCACCATGGTCCAGTACGCCGCCTCCGCGATCAAACAGCTCAAGCCCGATCCCTCTAAATAAGCCTGCATTTCTTTCCGGAGCAATCGCTCCGGTTTTTTCTTTTCCTCCGTACAGCCGCAACCGCACTCCCCCAAAGGCCCCCCCGTTTTTGGCTCCCTCTTGAGGGAGCTGTCGCCGCAGGCGACTGAAGGAGTTCCACTATTCCCTATCCCCTATCCCCTGCGAAGCCCGCAGGCTTCGCTCCACTATCCACTGCGGCGGCCTCAGCCGCCGCTCCACCCTTTAGCTCTCTCTACCGCCCGATGCCATTGGCAAAGGCGGTTTTCTCTTTCTTCCTTCTCCATCCGTGGAGCGAATTGTCTCTCGGCCTCCCAGACTTCAGCGATTTGATCCATCCCTGAGTAGATGCCCGCTCCCAGTCCCGCGAGCATCGCGGCACCCAACGCGGTCGTCTCCAGTACTTTCGGCCTCACCACCGGTACATTCATCACATCTGCCTGAAACTGCATCAGAAACGCGTTCGCGCTGGCCCCTCCGTCCACCTGCAGACGGTCGGGCTTTTCTCCGCAGTCCGCGATCATGGCGTTCATCAGATCCGCCGACTGGTACGCGATGGATTCCAGCGCGGCACGTACGACATGCGCGCGTCCCGTTCCCCGGGTCATGCCCACGATCGTCCCGCGGCTGTACATATCCCACCACGGTGCGCCCAGTCCCGTAAAGGCGGGCACCAGATACACCCCGCCGGTATCTTCGACGGAGGTCGCGACCGCTTCGCTCTCCGCGGCGGTGGCGATCATCTTCATTTCATCCCGGAGCCACTGGATCGTGGCTCCGCCCATAAACACACTGCCTTCCAGAGCATAGGTCGGCTTCCCGCCGATCCGCCACGCCATGGTGCTCAGCAGTCCGTTTTCACTGCGGACCAGCTTGTCACCGGTGTTCATCAGCATGAAGCATCCGGTCCCGTAGGTATTCTTCACCGCGCCGGGCGTAAAGCACGCCTGCCCGAACAGCGACGCGTGCTGGTCGCCGGCCATGGCGGTTACCGGGATCTCTCTGCCCAGAATGGCCGGATCCAGTGTGCCGATATATCCGCTGGTATCCACGACCTTCGGCAGACACGCCCGGGGCACGTTCAGCATTTTCAGCAGTTCGTCATCCCAGTCCTGCGTTTTCAGGTTGAACATCATGGTGCGTCCGGCGTTGGTGGCATCCGTCACATGCGGTCTGCCGGTCAGCAGGTTCCAGCACAGGAAGCTGTCCGCCGTTCCGAAGCACAGTTCACCCTTTTCCGCCCGTTCATGCAGATCGTAATGATCCAGCATCCATTTCAGTTTCGTACCGGAGAAATAGGCATCCGGGATCAATCCGGTCTTGTCCCGGATCATCTCCCCATACCCTTCGCTGATCAACCGTTCCACTTCCTGTGAAGTTCTCCGGCATTGCCATACGATCGCGTTTCCGACACATTCACCGGTCTGCCGGTCCCACAGGAAAGTCGTTTCCCGCTGGTTGGTGATCCCGATCGCTTCGATCTCATCCACGCCGATCCCGCTGATCTTCACGGTTTCCCGCAGCGCGCGGATCTGTGAATCCAGCAGTTCCTTCGGGTCATGCTCCACCCAGCCCGGCTGCGGATAATGCTGTGTGAACTCGACATTCTTCGCCGCGACGATCTGTCCTTCGGTAGTGAAGATCACCGCGCGTGAGCTGGTCGTTCCCTGGTCCAGTGCCGCCAGATAGCGGGCCATACAGTCACCTCCCGGTCATTTGATCGCGATTCCGTAAATATTGGATCCCTTACTGGAGGATGTTCCGATCACCAGCGTTCCGTTATACACCGCGGGAGACGCGTCGATCGATCCTTCCACCTGCAGGCTGGTGACCTCGTTACCGATCTGACCGTCCAACAGCAGGATCGTTCCGTCATTGGACGCCTGTACGATCCATCCGTTGCCGTTCTCGTCATATACAGCTACCGGAGAGGAATAGCTGTAGCTGCTTAAGCCTCTCGCCCAGACGACCTTGCCGGTCTCCTTGTCCAGCGCGACCGTCGCGGCCTTGCAGGAGTCCAGACCCAGCCGGTCGCATCCGTCGCTGCTCAGTCCCGTCACGGTATAGTACACCATGGAGGAGAGCGCGTTCTGTCCGACCACGGGGGAAGCCCGGAAACCGGCAATTGTCTTTTTCTTGGTGTCCTTTGCCACGCCGAAGTCGGCAGTCCACTTCACCCGGCCGGTCATGGCATCCACGCAGCTGACCTGTACATCGCCCTTCTTTCGCAGGTTCAGCTCATTGGCGGTATACAGGTCGATCGCGGAGTCTCCGTTCAGATCCAGCGCGATGGTGGATTCAATGCTGTCACCCGTGCTCAGCGCCCAGACATTGGTCATGGTGTTGACATCCACGCACCGCAGGATGCCGCCCATGTCCCCGTAGAAGACATAGCCGTCATACATCGCGGGAGAGGATTCAACAGAAGTATTTTCTTTCTTTTCATCCTTGGCTTTGGAAGCCATCACAATGGAGGTCGGCTTCGCGCTGTAGCGTCCCTGCTGGTAGTCAAAGTCTCCGTTCAGCTTGGTCACATACAGCAGACCGTTGGTCCCGGCGGTGATCATGGTGTCGGAAGTACGGTCGATCAGCGCGGAAGTCTCAAAGGAGCCCACGTTCACATTACCGCGCTTCATCTTTCCGTCCAGACCGTCGATCAGGGTGATCTCTTTCTGGTTGTACAGGTTATAGGTCCTCAGACCGATCTTTCCGGTCCCGCTCTTCATCTTCCGGGCATACTGACCCACAGACATGAACGGTACTCCGCCCGGATGCAGGGAGGGTGTTCCCTTCATCGGGTATCCCACTTTGATGGGACTCCGGGTCTCCGTTCCGTCCGCCAGGTCCAGGAAATAGATGTTTCCGTCCAGACCGGCCACAATGACTTCCTTCAGTCCGGAGGTGGTCTTCTTTTCGTCCGCGATATTGCTCTTCTCGCGGATCTCCTTGCTCCACTTGACGATCAGCGGCTGACCGGTCCAGCCGATCCCGTAATAAGTGCTGCTCGAGCCGCGGACACTGCCGGCCTTGGCAGTCCAGATGACTTCCATTTCACTGGGAGTGGGTGCAGTCCCCACAAAGGCATTCTGCCGGAACGCGTCATTCCGGAAGGCCAGGATCCCCAGGTTCTGCTTGGAATAATTTCCCACGACAGGCATCGCGACGGTATCCTTCGGGGTCCGCATATAGCTTTCCATCGCCTTGGTCCCGTCATAGACCTTGACTTCCGAAAGCAGTGCCGGATTCGCGGAAGCGTCAGCCCTGGCGACCAGTGCCGGGGTCGCGGTCGGTTCGGGTGTCGCGGTGGGTTCGGGTGTCGGTTCCGGAGTCGGTGTCGGCACCTCAGTCGGTTCAGGCGTAGCAGTCGGTTCTTCCGTCGGTTCTTCAGTGACTTCGGGAACGATTCCCTCTTCGGCGGGTTCCGGAGTGAAGACCGGTTCCGGGGTGATCACTTCGACCGGCGGAGCCGCGACCATGAGCTCGACCGGGTCGGCAGCGGCGGTCCAGTCTCCCTCGCCGATTCTGTACTGAACACCGGCGGTCCCCTCATATCCGTCCAGGAGATCCATCTTCAGGGTCCAGATACAGTTTTCTGTATTCTCCAGCATATTGACTTCGGCTCCGAAGTCAAAGCCGTCTTCGTCAATGACCCGCATATCGGTGACCGCCTTGTCCGCTGTCACAGTGAACACGGTATCCACCGGCGCGGTCACATTCGTATTGCCCACCACGTTGAAAGCGATAATGCGTGCGGGTTCCGGTTTCTCCGGGTTCAGCAGCGCGGAAATATCCACTCCGAACACCTTGGTCACCAGCAGATAAACAGCAGCCAGCGCCAGCAGGATCACCAGGATGACCGGGATCGCGCGATGCTTCTTTTCGGGCGCGTTGAGGTCCAGATAGTTCACCGCGTTCCGCGTGGATTCTCTCCGTTCGCTTTCCATCCGTCCCTTCATGTATGCCGAACGGTCACCCGTCCCGGCCGGACGCGTCTGCGGACGTGCCTGCGGGCGGGTTTGCGGACGCGCCGCGGCGCGTTCCGCTCCGTAATAGCTCCTCTGTTCGGGATTCCGGGGCGCTGTACGTACGGCATCCGGCCTCACAGGCATCCGTTCCCGGTTTCCGTATACCGGTGTGCCGGGCGCGCTGACAGGTTCCCGCACGGGAACTTCAGGCTCGGCTTCCGTCTCCGGCATTTCGATCCGTACTCTGGATTCATCATCCGTCCGCGGATCCGCCCCGACATCGTACCGTTCCGCCCGTCTCCTCCGCACCGGGATCGCCTGCGTATCCCCTGCTTCCGTTTCCGCGACCACCGGCACGACTTTCGTCTCTTCCATCCCTTCGCTTTCCTCAGGTGTATATTTGTTCAAATCATTCGTATCCATGCTCTTCCTCCTGATTTGTCTGTAACTATACATAGTCAATGATAATTATACTCCAAATCCCGAGTATTGTCACTCCAAGCATTTCTCGCGTAGCGAAAATGCGAAGCGCCGGCAGACGTTTCTCGTTCGCGAAAACGTCGAGAGGCGACAAGCGCCCACAAACTAAGGCTCCCCGTCTTGGCTCCTCCTTTGGGGGAGCTGGCGCGTAGCGCCTGAAGGAGTTATTCTGCCGACGCGTAGCGCCCAGTAACTAAGGCTCCCCTTGAAGTGCAAGGGGAGCTCCGCGAAGCGGTGAGGGGATTCGTCTGTGAGCTGCCGCGAAGCGGTGAGGGAATTGCATAACTAACTAAAATTTATAATTTATCATTTATACCTTTTACCTCCGCATCGCTTTGCGATGCGGTTCCCTCCCCGCACCCACTCTTGCCAACCAGCCCTCTCAATAGTACAATACCCTCATAAACCCAAACATCACCGAACGGGAGGGAATACCCCCATGCACAACATTGCGCTTATCACCGGCGGTACCGGCGGCATCGGTGAAGCCTGTGTCCGTTTATTTGCTTCCCGGGGCTGGTCGGTCCTCTTCCTCACTTCATCCCAACCTGAAAAAGCAGCCGCCCTGACCGCCGAACTCCGCGCGTCCGGTGCCTCCGTGGACTGGCGTCAGTGCGACCTTCGCGACCCCGCGCAGGTAAAAGACGCCATCCATGACCTGATGACCACCTGGCACCATGTCGATCTGCTGATCAACAATGCCGGTGTCTCCTATACCGGTCTCCTGACAGACATGTCGGATGAAGACTGGGACCGTGTTTTCGATATCAATATCCGCGCTGCCTTCCTGCTGAGCCGAGAACTTCTTCCCGATATGATCTCCCGTCAGCAGGGCAGCATCATCAATATCTCCTCCATGTGGGGCGAGACCGGTGCCTCCTGTGAGGTTGCCTATTCCGCCTCCAAGGCGGCGCTCATCGGTTTCACCAAAGCACTGGCCAAAGAAGCCGGCCCCAGCGGGATCCGCGTCAATTGCATCACTCCCGGGGTCATTGATACCCGGATGAACGCTCACCTCTCCGAAGCCGATCTGGATGACCTGAAGGACTGTACGCCTCTCAGCAGGATCGGTACACCGGAAGATGTCGCGAAAGCAGCTCTTTTCCTCGCCGAAAGCGGTTCCTCCTTTATTACCGGACAAGTTCTGGGTGTCAATGGTGGTTTTGTGATATGAATGAATGTACGCTCTGTCCCCGTGCCTGTCACGCGGAACGGACTCCCGAAAAAGGAAACGGCTTCTGCGGTCTTCCTTCCGGGATGTTGATTGCCCGGATCCAGCCGCATCTGTGGGAGGAACCGCCGATCAGCGGAAGCCGCGGAACAGGCGCGGTCTTTTTCAGCGGCTGTACACTGCGGTGCGCCTATTGTCAGAACGGAGAGATCTCCCACCGGAATCAGGGACAGCCATTCACCCCGGCGCAGCTTGCGGATTCCTTGAAGCGTCTGGTGGACGCGGGCATGCAGACCATCAGCTTCATCACCGCGACCCCGTTCCTGGAACCGGTGCTGGAAACACTGGAGCTTTACCGTCCTCCGGTCCCGATCGTCTGGAACACTTCCGGCTACGAGACTGTAGACACCATCCGGAAACTGAACGGCGCGGTTGATGTATATCTTCCCGATCTGAAGCATCACTCGGAAGCCATGGGCAGGCTCTGCGCCAAAGCGCCGGATTACTTCTCCGCCGCTTCCGCCGCGATCACGGAAATGTGTCAGCAGTGCGGTCCCGCGACCTATAACGAAGATGGGATCATGACCTCCGGTGTCCTGATCCGTCATCTCATCCTTCCCGGGCTCACCGGCGAAAGCTGCCAGCTATTGACCTGGATCAAAGAAAACCTTCCAGAAGGCGTCCCGGTCAGTCTCATGCGCCAGTATATCCCCTATAACGGTGTCTCCATTCCCGGTCTCGACAGAAAGCTCACCTCGAAGGAATATCACCGTGTCCGTCAGCACATGATCGACCTCGACCTCCCCGGTTTCCTCCAGGAAGCCGTCTCCGCCGACGAAGGCTTCGTCCCCGTCTTTAATCAGCCCGAAAGTTTCATATAAATTCAAATGGCTTCTCCTTTTTTCAGGAGAAGCCATTTGCTATCCTCAATTTATCACTTATCATTCATAATTCCGCCGAGGGCGGTCCACAGGCTTTGCTGTCGCGTAGCGCCTACAAACTAAGGCTCTCCGTTTTGCCTCCCTCTGTGAGGGGGCGGAGATGAACGTTAGTCCAGTGGACTATTCGACGAAGTCGAAAGTGAATCGAAAGCCTGCTGAGTCAACGAGTATTGCAAACATCAGTGCAGCAATACGACTATGACGAAGCTGACCGAGTACAGTTTGCTGTACGAGACGCTGGCCGAAGGCCGGAAGGAGTTTCAAGGGGAACTGTCAGCGCTTGTGCTGACTGATGGAGTGCCACCTATCACCTATCACTCATCACCTGTCACTCATCACCTGTCACTCATCACCTATCACTCATCACCTATCACTCATCACCTTATCCCTCCGCTGTTCCCCCACTAAGCCCTAAGCCCTTCTCCATCTATCTCGCAGGTACCTTACAATCGTCAAAAAGTCCTCTCTCATGGACCTGAAAAACGCACCATGCACCGCGCCCTCCAGGACCGCCATGATCACAGGACCGCCGATCAAGCCCAGGATGCCCCCGAACCGCAGACCCACAAACATACCGATCAGGCTCAGCAGCGGGCTGATACCGATATTGTGAGACATCAGCTTCGGTTCCAGGATCCTTCTCACCAACTGCAGTACACCGGTCAGCGCCAGCACTTCAAAACCCACAGCGGTATTCCCGACAATAAAGGATACGATTGCCCATACGATATACAGCAGTCCGCTGCCCACCATGGGGATCAGTTCCATGATCCCGGCGATCAGCGCGATCAGCCAGGCATACTTGAATCCGAAGCACTGCAGATAGATCCAGCTGACGATCCATGTCATGAGACCGAAAGTGCCCTGCACCTTCAGATAGCCGGTCAGGCTGCGGATCGCGCTGTTGGTCAGCTTCGTGCTGTCGCTTTCCTGATTATGCCGTTTTCCTCCGGGCAGATAACTCCGGATATTGTCATAGTCCTTCGCGATGAAGTACAGACCCATGGCCAGAAAGCTCACATAGATCAGTACATAAGGCAGCGTGGTCGCGAAAGACACCGTAAAGCCCAGTGCCTTTCCGGCAAAATCCGTTGCCGTTGTTGTCAGATCGGACGCCAGATCGTTCATGGCGTTCCGCATCCAGTTTTCCACCTCGGGGCTCAGATGGGTCGCCATACCGACCAGTTTTTCAGCCGCCTGCCGGATCGTTCCGACAGTATCATTGATCAGTGTCCCGGAATTGCTCAGCACATTGATCAGCTGTGAGATTCCAAAGCTCAGCAGCCAGTAGATCAAACCCAGCAAAATAAAGATAACCAGCAGCACCGGGATCAGTGACGCGGCTGTCCGTTTCATCTTCAGCTTGCTTTGCAGAAAACGGATCACCGGCTGCAGCATCGCCGAGATCGGAATAGCCACAATGAAGGGAGAAAGCTTGTCCCACAGGATCGGTACCAGCAAAACAGCCAGCCCAATGCTTACAATAACCACCAGCACCCGGCATATCAGCCGTTCCGTAGCCTTCCGTTCCTCAGACATCGCTTTCACCTCCGTTTCAATCTCCCAAAAGGCGCCCCGTCTTGGCTCCCTCTGTAAGCGCCGTATCCCGTATCAGCCCAGTGGGCTGTTCGTCGAAGACGAAAGCGGGAGAAGGCGTAATGAGCAACCGAGTGCAAGGCACAGAAGTGCCATGCACGACCATTGCGAATTTGACCGAGCGAAGCGAGACGCTGTCGCCGGAGGCGACTGAAGGAGTTATTCCAGCCGTCGCCGCCGCGACTGAGGGGATCAATTCATCACTTATCACTCATAATTCTTAACTCCGCGACTATGTCGCGGCTTGCTCCGCCGCAGGCGGTCCACTGTCCGCTTCATCATTATTAGCATGTCCACTAACTAAGGCCGCTCCGTCTTGGCTCCCTCTGTGAGGGAGCTGGCGCGTAGCGCCTGAAGGAGTTATAGGGGGAGCTGGCAGCACGTAGTGCTGACTGAGGGGATCAATTCATCACTTATCACTCATCACTTATCACTTTGCGAAACCACCGGTTTCGCAACATGATACTCCGCCTTCGGATCATACTTGACTGTCTCCGGCGGCACTTCCAGTGAAGCCGGATTATTCAGCGCGCGTACCATGTCCGCGAAGAAGCCCGCGTAATGCGCTCCGGAGCTCACACGCTCATCCACGGTGATTCCGATCGGCAGCCAGCGCTTCATCCGGGTCTTGCCTTCGGCATCCACAGTCGCCTCTCTCATAGGCGCGCCCATACCCATAAACACACTGGTGGAACCAAAGTTATAGATATGATGCCACACATGATGCAGACCGATGGAAGCATTATTGGTGATGAACATTCCCGTATGGAACGGCAGTCCGTCGATCAGCGCCGCGGGCAGCAGACCGTACCGGTCCAGACCACGTACGATCCATGCCATCACAGTCGGCAGGAACGGGATCTTCAGGGCAAAACCGGCCAGTTTGTCCGCGAAGTTTTTGCTCTGCGTGCCGCGGTTCTTTTCCACTTCGGCGTTCATCCGGTCGCAGACATCAAAGATCGTATCCGTAGGATCGAATTTGATCTTCACCGTTGTTTCCGGAGAATTATGATCCTGCGGATCCAGCAGCATGGTAAATGACACAGTACAGTTCAGTCTTGAATAGTACTGCTTGTTCATGATGAACCGGTTGATCTCCGGATGCTGGCTAATCGCGCGCACATATGCCGCCATGATCAGCTGCATGAAGGTGACTTTCTTCCCTTCCGCGTTCTTCTGCGCGATATACCGGGTCAGCATTTCATAGTCCAGCTTGTGTTCCAGAAACACCTGTGCGTCACACCGCATAGGCATCAGATAAGGAGTCACCCGTACAATGGGATCAATATCGCTCAGTCTCCGCCCGTCACATCTCCGTCCGAACATACACGACCTCCTATTCACTTTCCAAAAAGGCTCCTCTTGCTCCGCAAGAGGAGCTGGCAGCACATAGTGCTGACTGAGGGGATCAATTCATCACTTATCACTCATAATTCTTAACTCCGCGACTATGTCGCGGCTTGCCCCGTCTTGGCTCCCTCTGTGAGCGCCGTATCCCGTATCAGCCCAGTGTGACCGAGCGTTTCTCGCTATGCGAAAACGCGGGGGCCTGGAGCGATTTCTCGCTTTGCGAAAATCGTGGAAGGCTGTTCGTCGAAGACGAAAGCGGGAGAAGGCGTAATGAGCAACCGAGTGCAAGGCACAGAAGTGCCATGCACGACCATTGCGAATTTGACCGAGCGAAGCGAGACGCTGTCGCCAGAGGCGACTGAAGGAGTTATTCCAGCTGTCGCCGCAGCGACTGAGGGGATCAATTCATCACTTATCACTCATAATTCTTAACTCCGCGACTATGTCGCGGCTTGCTCCGCCGCAGCCGATTTGGTCCAGTTGTCGCGAAGCGACCAGTAACTAGGCTCCACCTGGTCAGGGGGAGCTCCGCGAAGCGGTGAAGGGGTTGTTCTCCGCCCGCAGGCGCTCCACTATCCCCTATCCACTATCCACTATTCCCTGCGTGCCCGCAGGCACGCTTTCCTGCGGCGACCGCAGTCGCCGCTCCACTATCCACTATCCACTATCCACTATTCCCTATGAATTCCGCGAGATAGCCTTCGCTCACAGCTCAACCTTATCCAACGCGTCCTTCTGGCTCTGAATCAACGCCAGTACCTTCTCGCGGAATTCATTCGCGTTCTTCTTCATTTCCTCGACCTGACCTTCCAGACGACTCTTTTCCTCGTCGAGGCCCTTCAGTCTTTCGGAAGCTTCCGCGGTCGCGCGGGTACGGATGGCATCCGCTTCTTCTTCAGCCTTGGAGATCGTTTCATCCTTCAGGCGGGCAGCCAGTTCCAGCATTTCCACCAGACGATCCTTGGTCCGGTCATCCATGGCAGTTCTCACGACAGGCGCCGGAGCAGCCTGGGGCACGGGCGCTGTACGCACCGCGGCGTTCTGCTGCTTGAGTGTTTTGATCTCTTCATTCAGGCGATCCATCTCGTCGCAGATATCATCCAGGAAATTATCGACTTCGCGACTGTTGTAGCCATTGTTCGAGATAGTGAATTCCTTCTGACTGATTGCTTCCACAGTTAACCGCTGTTCCATTTTTCGTATCTCCTTTCAGTTGTCAGATAAGCTCTTAATATCCATAACCACCATAGGTGGTATAAGTTCCTGTCGGCACCGGCTCCTGTCCGTAGTATCCGGTGTTGCTCTGTGTCCCGTTCTCAAAGGACTTCCAGTTCTGGGCGTTCGGGGAGGACCGGCGTTCTCTTCTCGGCTGGTAGACCGGCTGTTCCTGACCGGTATAGGCTCCGTCATTCACTGGCGCAGCCGGTGCGGCAGGAGCTGCCGGACGGGCCCTCCGTGCTTCTTCGGGAAGGACTGTCACGCCTTCCGGGACCACCAGGATCAGATGCCCTGTCCCGGGCAGCAGGCGGACCGTGCATCCCAGCGTGAACGCCGCTCCCGCCAGCATATCCTCGCAGCGGATGATCTCACTGTCATTGGCGATGGCATCCAGGGAGAGGATCAGCGTCTCCCCGTTCTTCATGAAGCCGATCGCTTCATAGCAGGTCTTCAGGGAAGTGAGCATCATGATGCGTTCCACCCTATTCTCCTGCTTGGGAGCGCTGCCTTTCATGTAGGAGATGTTATCCGTCGGGTTTCCGGAATTGAATGTCCGGGAATACTCCGTCTGACCGGTCATGCCATACCCGGTGGCGTCATATCCGTTCGCCGCGTCTGACCTTCCGGCATCCGCGTAATACGCGCCGTCCTCCGGAGGAGTCATTCCGGTGAACCCGGTATGCACGCTCTGGACCCGCTGTTCGGTATACCCGCCTTCGCGGACATCCTCTCTGGCGCGTCTGCGGTTCGGCCGGTAACAGCTGGTCCCGCCGTCAAACCGGCGTTCTTCCACCCCGTCCGTCGTCCCGGGCTTCCCGAAGTTCAGGATCTTCTCCTTCAATCCCTGAAAGTTCATACGCATTCTCCCCTTGCTCCATTCGCTATTCCCTGCGTGCCCGCAGGCGCCGCTCCACTATCCACTATCCACTATTCCCTGCGTGCCCGCAGGCACGCTTTCCTGCGGCGACCGTAGTCGCCGCCCCACTATCCACTATCCACTATTCCCTGCGTGCCCGCAGGCACGCTTTCCTGCGGCGACCGTAGTCGCCGCCCCACTATCCACTATTCCCTACAGACAGTCAGGCTAGAACAGCCTGACTGTTTGTCCTTCAAACAGCACTCCCTGCTGTATCGCCCTGATATACACCATTCCGTCCCGTTTCTCCACGATATTGACCGGAATGAATGTCTGGTACTGTCCGTCCACTACGACCACACCGGGCATATTGTCCTGTGTGTAGATCGCTTTCTGCGGCACGGTCAGGGTCGACATACTGTCGCCCAGTTCCGCCTGACAGGTCCGGATATACAGCACCGGCTGTACAGACCCCTGGACCAGCATCCGGACCAGAAGCTCATTCCCTGTCCGGGTAAAGGACAGCACCGTCGCGTTGACTTCGGTATCCTTGAAGTGTTCCAGCTTCAGACTGTAAGTCTGACCTTCCACCGGTGACCAGTTGGAATCCCGGATCAGCATCAGCGCGTACCATTTTCCATCGTTCACCATCCGGTAAATGGTCGTCTTTCCCTTATTGACAGTGGACAGTTCCGGCTTGGTCCCATTCAGCATCTTTCTGACTTCAGGGATCGTAAACTGGTCATAGTTGGAAGTCGTCAGTCCATACTCATATCCGTCCGAGTAGAAGGATACGATCCCGTTGCTCATGGCCGCGTACTGCTTGGTCCAGCTGGAGATCCGCTGCAGCTGACTCTGTTCGTCATCATACAGCCGCGTCATCCGCTGGTCATCACTGTACTTCTGCTTCAGGTAGGCCTGCCGGCTCTGAATGGCGGTATCCAGCAATGCTTCCTGATTCGCCATATTGCCCCGGGTCCCGCTGATCATTTCCCGGATCTCGAGTGCCCGGTTGACCACTTCATTATTCAACCGGTCCATCCGGGCATCCGTGGTGCTTTCTTCCGTCAGCAGTTTGATCTGGTATTCCTTGATCAGATCCCGGTAGTCCTGCAGTGAGATCATTTCCTTGGTACTGAAACCGGAGGAATACACATTGCAGACCGTCGTCCCGCGGAAGATCAGACTGCCTTCTTCAGCGGAATACTGGATCTTCGTCACGCCTTCGGCATTATACGGTGTCTCTTCACGAATGATCAGGCAATCTCCGGAATATCTGGCCCCGATCGTCCCGGAAGTGATCGTGGCATACGGTGAACTCTTCGGTGTCAGAGAAGTCACGATATACCAAATAGCAAACCCGAACACAGCGATGATCATCATCATCTGGAACATATTCAGCCGTTTCTTCTCTGGTTCCCGAACCGGCTGCCTTTGCTGTGGCGGCTGCATCTGGTACATCCTCTTTCTCCTTTCCTCCCCAAAAGGCTCCTCCGTCTTGGCTCCCTCTGAGAGGGAGCTGTCGCCGAAGGCGACTGAAGGAGTTATTCCGGCTGTCGTTGCAGCGACTGAGGGGATCAATTCATCACTTATCACTCATCATTCATAACTCCGCGACTACGTCGCGGCTTGCTCCGCCCGCAGGCGCTCCACTATCCACTATCCACTATCCACTATTCCCTGCGTGCCCGCAGGCACGCTTTCCTGCGGCGACCGCAGTCGCCGCTCCACTATCCACTGCGAAGCCTGCAGGCTTCGCCCCCTAAGCCCTCAAAAACATACCTTAACAGCTTATTATATCATGACTTCCAAAACCTTGACAAGCCAACTCTTCCTTCTATCCGCTCCAAAGCATAAAAAAACCCGAATGCATTTCTCCATACATTCAGGTTCTGATATACATACGTACGTATTAGTTCAGGCTCAAATCAACTGCGTACTTGAAATCAATAATCCCCGCCGGATCAGTCTCTGTATATGCTTTTTCTTTGTGCATAGCCTCTACAATATCTGTCTTTGAAGCTTTGCCGAACGCACGAATGACTGCTTCAAGTATTTCAATGTCGCCACTTCCAAGATAATGATATGTCTTATCTTCAGTAGGAAGGAAATGATAAGCAGTACCATCTCCTATTTCTGTCTCTTCATACTTGATGCAGCTTAAATCAATAATGGATTCATGAGCTACAGGAACCGCTCCCATAGGAAAAGCAAGATAAACCAAACCAGAAATAGCATGACCAAATCTTTTGTATGATAATGCATCTGTATACCAAAGCAATTTCATCAGCTTTACTTTGTATAATGAATTAACTTGATGAGAATTGGCAAAATAACGGATCATATCCGTAACAACATCAAGATCCAGATATTTATTCCCAGAACAATTTAAATTACTCATGAAACGGGCGTATTTGGCTGTTATGGCATTTCTCAGATATATATCATGCTTCTTTTCAAATAACGTCAAAGCAATCTGGAGATATTTTCTATATGATGATCCGGAAATTTTATCTTTGGATCTCTCCAACAACGTCAAAAACCACTCCGGGTCCTCTTTAAGTTTTCTCAATATTGTGTCATGTGCAGCATCCTGTACCTGATGACTTTCATATCTGGTTATTGTTTTCTCTCCCCAGCCAAGAAGAAGACACAAATCACTTTGACTGAGCCCGTATGTTGTACGAATAGCAATAATTTCCTCTGTTGTTAACAGGCCGATTTTTTTACGATATGCATTTTTCATGCTGATGTCATTAGAAGTGATCATCTGTTCATTTGAATAGTATTCATCTGCATTATCGCAATAAAAGTATTGTGCTTCATAACTCACCTGAGTATTTTTAAATGTATTTGTTTCTGTGATATGTACAGCTTTGACATCATGTTCTTCCATGCAGCATAAGCAAAGCATTTTTTACATCCCCTTTACCGTTTTTCTATAGGGAAACATCGAAGGCGCAAATGGAATTTCAGCATAATGAAAAGACATGACAAAGGTTGAATGATTCCCGTCAACATCAAGGAGCTCAACTCTTATCTTGATATATACATCACCTTTCCCGCTATAAACCTTTCCAAATTCACGCATATCACTTTTTCTGGGATAGCGTATATCTTTTACAGTCCGCATATATTCTTCAATAGTAAGGGTCTGCAATTCTCTGCGAAGAGCAGTAACAGGATCCTCATCCGGAAATAAATCAGCCACTGTAAAACGGTTTGTGAATCTCTCATCACGTTCCTTATCTACCAGACGTTGTTCTTGAAATGTTATTTTTGCTCCATTCTGTAAAGCATATTTTAAATTCTGAAGATAACTTCGAACCTCAAGTTCGCTTTCAATTCTGCTAATCTCATCCACCGCGTCGCCCTCCGTAGTATCAATTGATACCATTCAAGATTATACAGAAACATTAGGCTCTTTGTCAATAACTCTTGAACAAAGAATAACTCATCACCTATCACTCATCTTCATTTGCGTCCTCTTCAGGATCTTCTTCCATATCATCTTTCTGATCTCCTCTATAGACCCAAAGCACCCGCTCAGTCAAATCATCCGAAAACCCATTCAGATCTTCGGGTGTGATGGCCTGGCAGCGCAAGAGATCCAACAATACCCATGGAACATTTGATTTCTTTACTTCAACAATAACTCCCGGACATTTCCGATCCTCTTTCATCCGCTTCTCCAGCGCCCACCACTTTTCGGATCCTTTGGCATTCCCGGAAAGGATCCCAATATATTCCTGTGCCAGCCTTTCCATATATGCTTCCTGCCATGCTCCGAGTCTTGTCCGATATAACTTCCAATCAGCCTTCGATATCTCATAGTACATACGTTCTTTCCCTCTCCAAATACTCTGCACACGTCATATCATTATTGTTTCTTGGATATTTCATTAGCACATCTGTTCAAAGCACGTAACATATATCTTGACCATGATGTACCAGTTCTATGTCACGTATTTGACTATATATGACGATACCTTCGTCGAAAAGATCAAATAGGATATGCTGTAGTCCTGCTCTATAGAAATGAATAATAACATTTGTATCAAGCGAGGCCTTCAATTTTCAAGCCCTCCTATTAACTTTTCAAGATCGTCTTCTGTTTCATCTTCAAAAGTAACAAGTTTCTCACTGATATCTTCCATTGAAAGTGAATAATATTCTAATACTTTTTTTAGGGTGTTTTCCGGAATAACTCTGTTATTATAGTTATAAATAGCATATTCCAAATATTCATGCGGAATATCAACAATTTCACTTGCTTCATTTAGTTTCAGAGAACCGCCGACGCTTCTTAACAGATTACTAACGCGTTTTTCATTTTTTTCACAGTCAAGAAGCAAACGGAAACCTTTAGTGATGACACCTAAAGTTTCAAGGCGATTGAGAGCCATATCAAAACTAACATGAAACTCCGACATCATCCGTGCAATATCATATGCAGTCAAGTTTCCTTCATTTGAAAATACCACATCATTTTTAATGTATTTCTGCACTTCAACCTCAGGCATTAATAAACAAGCAGCAAAATAGTTAGCTTCCTGTTCTTTCTCATCTGTATTTTTCTCAGAAATCGTATTGTTATCATCCATAAAAATCGATGACTCACGAAAATGTAGCAAAGCATGTCCAATTTCATGGGCAACAGTGAACAATTCTCTGGATAGTCTGCTGCTTGTATTGGAAAATATGATTACGTCATGGTCTCTTCTGACAGCAAATCCTAAGCAGCTCGTTTCTCCAAGAGGATAACGCAGTAACTTATAACCACTCCGACTACATTCATCAAATAAATCGATGATGCCATAACGGCTGATATTACATCTCAGTCTGAAGTTTTCTGCAGTTTTTCTGATATCTCGCTTCCTCAATTCATGCATAATAAACCTCACTCAATGATTTCTCTGTTCTGTAATCTTTCATACAATTGTTTATTGGCATAAAACAAATCAAGCATTTCAAATATCTTCTCTGAAGATTGATTTTGTTCGCCCTGTCGGTATTCAATAACCGGATTTTCATCAAGAACCTTCGTGATATCAACTACTGAAACCTCAAAAAGTAAGGCCACCTTTGTCAGGCAGTCCAAAGTAATATTACTAAAACCTTTTTCAATGCGAATATATCTCTGCCTGCTTATGCCAAGATGGTCTGCCACTTGTTCCTGAGTAAAATTCTTGGTCATTCTCAGCATCCGTATACGCTCACCCAACAATTCATTCATAATAATCATGTCTCCATTCAATCATCGACTAATACCCCAGCTCAATGTCTGGAGTGGGTTTCTAAATCCAGAAAATGCTATCCTGATAACAATTTTCACCCTTTACATTGAATATATTATGCCCATAATTTGATAAAGTCAATACACCACGTAATGTTTTTGTTACATTTCGCATACTATTGTTATGCTTTTGTGTCACACATTTGTCTTGCAAGCGATCTACCGCTCCTATTTAAAAGGAATTGCTCCCTGGATTGGAAAAAAAAGAAATAAGACTATCTACGATTCCTAACCAGGCATCAGTATTCAGAATTAACCCCGCAGATATTCACGGATCGGTGATCTATGATATTACAAAAAAGTATGATTCTGTGATATACATCGCCAAATGGGAAACCGATACGAAAGCATTCGCAAAAAACAGCGGAGGTATGTTCCAACATGACGAAAAACAGAATTTAGAAGCACTTTACAATTATGCAACTGAAAGAGCGTTCTTATGTTGAAAAAGACTTGACGAACAAGGATCAATTGAGTAAAATGTAAGTGACTTGAGAGGTTGGTATTACTTCATGGCGTATCAACTGAGGTCTCTTAGCGGTTAGTGCTTATCCGTGCATGAATAGCCTTCGGGCGAAAGAAAAAGCCAAATGGCACTACCATGACCGGAGTGCCATTTTCATTTGGAGGGATTCCCTTGTCGGAGTATCTTGCGACTGCTGCACGGGCATATCGGGAGATATGCCGGTGTTCGTATACTTTTTCATTCAGCAACGGTGAGACAATCAAACTGGTTTTCAAGCCCCAGAATTTTGTCCACCTGGCAGGATTAAGAAAACTGAATGATGTTTATGAATTTCAGACTGTTCGCAACGCAATAAACATCTACCATGATATCCTTCGCGGAAATATTACCGATCTGCATTTACAGATGAGTGTTCACTATGATTCAGATGCACGAGAACGGATAGAAAACCTTGCTCGGCTGGAAGAGTTGCTGAAAACCGATAAAGCAATCTGGAATTTCGATCCAAAGAAGAGCAAAGTTGTTACCCGCCTTAAAAGCAAAGTGATTTTTTCAAACCGGATGGCTTTGATTTCTATCTTATGCTCGGTGCTGCACCAAATGGGGTGACTTGGTATCCGGAAACCTTTTTCTTTCGCTTTGATGATCAGTATTTGACAGATCAGGAAATAGTAAGTATCCAATCGATGATTCCACTGCGAATCGAATTATAAAGTCGATTTATCGAGAAAATCCGGCCATAGCAAACAGTACTTTGGCGATATTATTACTGTTCACAAAGTTCTTGATTTACTGGCATCAACACATAATAGTTTTCCATTTCTTTGATTTGTTTCGTCGCGGCATAAATCATGTAAGTAGCTAAAACCGACAATGCTGTATAAGATATATTATTTCCATGATTAGCCATTCTGATCCACATTTTGTCTCTTTGGTCAAAATGAGCCCCTCGCTGATCTGCCATAGACTTTATTAATCTTCTTATTGTCAAATCATAATATCCTTTTTCTTTCAGCATTGTAAATATTCGCTGTTTAGATTCCTCATCTTTTACTTTCCAGATTACTTTTTGCTGGTTATTTTCCACGATATCCAACTTTATAAAGCATATATCAAATGCTCTATCAGCAATTTCTCTACGAATACTACTATAAAAGTGATTTGTATATGCATCGGGTATATCATTTTCATCTTTATCAATCCATGCCACAATCGTTTTTAGCCATTCCTCTATAGGTAACCATTCGCTCTGCGGTTTGATGATCATATCAGGCCAAATCTCATGAAGTTTCATCTTGTTATTATCATCACCTGGACAATCAAACAAATAACCAGTTAATGGGGGCATTTGAAAATCAGGACACACTTCCTTCAGTATGGATTTATCATCACACAAAAGTTTTCGCAATGATAAAGCAATCAAACGGTCCAAATTATCCCGAGCTTGTGAACCAAATGGCTTAATCATTCCTTGCCACATCTGAATAAAGTCGAATTCCTGCTCTATAGCACGAATCAAACTGTCACGGCCTACAGGTTCACCTGTAAGAAAATTAACTTCATTGTTTAGAATTGTCCCAATCTCCATTAACCAGACACTCCTCAATCAGTACCAGAGTTTCGAGGCGACTATATCTGTAAGATAATGGCTTTATTCAGTATCCTGACGTTCATCTATCGCAAACCACATATATTGCACTTCATCACATTATGCGTATATATCTTACAGCAAAGCAAAAAAAAACAAAAGAGCCATAAACAGAACAATGCACTTTGATCACGTAATGTATGTCATCCATTACCTATATCAACAAATTGCAAAGCATCATTTTTCAATATACCTCTGCAACTTCTTTAATGATATCTGGCAACCAGACGATTCACTCCTTCAACCAAAGCATTAAAGCTTTTTGACGTATTGGTCATAATATCCATAAAAGGTGCTATCTTTTTTGCACCGGATATCTGTTCATGTTCAGGTATTATTTTCCTTAATTCTTGCTTTGGAGATACAATATCATCTGGATAACGATATTTCTTCTTGCTTGATAATTTTGATAGATCTTTACCATATGCACTCGAAACAGCTTCCAAATCACCAAAATACCAGGCTTCCATTTCGTGACATGCAATTCTTATCAGTACATCTTTTCCATCACACAACGCCCTTATCTTTTCCTTCAATTCCACACAATCCGATGAATCCTGATCTTGAACAACAACAAAATATGTATCAGGTTCTGTCCAATGTTTGAGCTTTATTGGTAAAGCTTTCTGAAGATCGGATTTCCCTTCATGCGCAATGGTAAGAAAAGCAACGTCAGGTGGAAGAATACGAGGAAGGAGGATATCCAACAAAACTTTAGTCGATCTTTCTTCTAGCAAAAAGACGATTTTCATCTTCCATTATCCTCCAGGAGTCCTTGTTTCCATAAGGATCCCAATTTTTCGCCACCCTTAAACAATTGAACTGCTAATTCGTTTTCTTTCACACGATGTATATCTGTATAGCCATCCCCTTTTTCCAAAACAAAAACCTCATCAATATCCATCGCATTCAGCAAATCCGGTGAATGTGTTGATATAAAAACTTGTCCTTGATATGCATATTGTCTGAATTCTTCAACTAACTCTTCAAGCAGTTCCGGATACAATTGATTCTCAGGTTCCTCAACGCACAACAAAGCATGTCGTTCCGGGTCATTAAGCAACACAAGATATGTGAACATCTTGATCGTACCATCTGAAACAAATTTAGCGCTGAAAGGGTTTTGAAAATGTCCATCTTGAAATCGCAAGACAATGTATCCATCATCTGTAGTTCTTGCTTCTACAGATTGAACACCTGGTACTCTTTCTTTCATTTTTCCCAGTATTTTGTCAAATCGATCCGGATAATTATCAAAAAGATACTTCGTAACAGCCGCTAAATTATCTCCTGACCTATTCAATCTCTCGCTGTAAATTTCTTCTTGCCGTTCTCTTGCATAGTCGATTTTGAAGTCTGCCACATACCAATCTTCAATAAGTTTTCTGAATTGGTTGACAGCTTCGAAATTTTTAAATTGTCCTAAACCTTTAATAGCAAGAACATCCGGGGATTCCAACTTTTGCCTCGTTCGATTTGCCAGCTTAACATCAGCATATGTACTGAGTTGACCTTCTGCAGCCACGCCTTCACCGCACCGGAAATCCAGAATCTTCCACGGTGCGCCAGATTGACCACGCCGCATACGTAAAACCTCATTCTTAACTATAACCCTATTTTTTTCTCCAAGACCAAACGAAACTTCATACGTAATTAATGGCTCATTAATGCCAGGTCGAAATTGAATAACAAATGATATATCTCCTTCTTGATTCCTAGATCTCACTTCTACAAACCCACCGCGTTTTGAAACGGCCGCACTGACATTTGTACTCAAACAATCATGAAGGAAACCGAAAACATCGAAAAAAGTTGATTTTCCGACTCCATTCTTACCTAAAAAAACAGCCATACTCGGAATATCATCTATATGAATATCTTTAAATACTTTAAAATTTTTGATTGTTAATGATTCAATCTTCACAGTTTTCACCTCAAACAAATGACAGATATTGATCAATAAACAGTATATGCTTTTCATCACAGCAGAGCAAGATATTTATTATCAATTCAATGGAATGAAACAAAATGAAATCGTATACTGTTATCATATTTCTTCCGGTTCATTCTCCACCAATCACTTGCCATATCACTTTTCAAATCGCTTCTATGCCCGTTAACGGCGTGCCCGCAGGCACGCTTTCCTGCGGCGACCGCAGTCGCCGCTCACCCATCACCGCGTGACCCGCTCAAAACCCAGCCCGCGACAATTCTTCCAGCATCGCCCGTCTTCTCGGATACTCTGTTCTCCATTCCCGTGCAATCTGTATGGCAATTTCTTTTCCACCCGGGTAGCGCGTGATCTTTTTCAGATAGCGGATGACCCCGGCGTATTGATTCCGATTCCCGGCAGACAGCATACTGTTTCTCATTAATGCAGCATAGGCATCCCTGAGCTTTTCCGGGAATAATTTCTTCAACCGTTTTTCATAATCATCCAGCGTGTACAGCGAGCCGGTCCGGATAACGGATTCCAACAGTCTTTCATCCAGTCCTTCCCGTGCCATCAAACCAAGACATATCCCGGAGCAAGTCTGCGCCGCAAAGATCTTTTCACGGTATTCTTCCCATTCCGACTGACTGCACCGACTTTTCAGTTTGCTGATATTATCCATGTCATTCTGCCTGCATTGGAAGATCTGATAAATCAATTCCTGGTTGCATTCATCTTCAAGACCAGTCTTTTCATATAATTCGATCAATCTTTTACTGTAATCAGATACCAACCCCGGATAGTCAGCATCCATTTTCTTACTCTCCTGAAGCAATCCGATCGCCTTGTCAGTCCTGCCCAGCTTCAATTCATAATCGATCGCGAAAGCTCTCACCGCGTGAAGCTCATAATATTTCCGGATCCGTTCCAAAATTTCCTCGTCCGGATATGACAGTTTTTCCATCAGCTCCAATTGCTGTCTGACCTTATTCTCATAAGAATAGTAAGCCTGATAGTCCTTATGGGAAGGAATCGGACCTGATATCTGACAGTGCTCCAACTTCTTCTCCAGGAAGCGTGGTTCCTGAAACTCCTTTTCATAGAAGTCGGCAACAGTATCCTCAAGATAATAGTTCTGGTCCTTACTGTCCCTATGCTCCGTAAACCACCGGAACAATTCTTCCTTTTCCGCCGATGATGCTGTCGCCAACACCATTGACCAGCATTCAGCTCCGACAGCCGCGATAACACTCAAATGTCCGTCATCATCGATATCCTGTTCACCAACAAAACGCAGCGTATCATTCACGAACCTGAAAGCAAGCATCGGCTCCCTTCGTGCAACCAGCGCGGCAGCGTTGCGGGTCAGGAAGTCTGTGACCGCTATTTCAAAATCTGTCGCGTTTCTCCAGTTTATGAACCCGTTTCGTTCCGAAAACTCATCACGGATCCGTTCCAGTTCCCAATGCAGTTTCTTGAGATACTCTCCACTGATTTGCTTTGAATAACGCAAAGCAAGCTGTTGATGGACCGTTTCATAATCGCGGCACAATTGAGCCAACACAATCCGCAGCTCAGAATCCGGTATCCGGCTGATCAGCGTATCGATTGCTTCATCCTCCGATATACCCGGCTGATCATTCTCCCCGCCATCCGAATTGACCGCCTCATCGTTTTCAATGGCATACAGCACAGCCGCCATATGCTTACAGTTGTATCCGCGGTCAGCATATGGGCAGTCACATTCCATACAGGTCGGAATACCGTCTTCCATTTCAATTTCCACACAGTAGTCATCCGTCCCCTGCACAGTGGCGGAAAACACACCGTCACCGTCCGCCATCAGATCAACAACAGCTCCCTCCCGGCAATAATCCAGACCGCGCTCAAGGATATGCGGGGCAAAATACTCTTCCCAGGGATATACATCAGACTTCTTTGTTTTCATTTACGAGATCCTCCTGTCCGCTCAACAATGCAATCAACACCATAAATGCAGCTTTCTTTTTTGCCGCCACTTTGCTTCCTGCTTCAGCACTCCCGGTGACTCCTTCCGCCTGACAGGTAACATACCATCTGTCATTGGCCCGTTCTTCGACAGAGTAAGCAGGAACTTCCGACAGGTATTTTTTCTGATACAATTCCTGTAATTGATTGATGCTGTTTTCCATATTGGGCTTGATCCCCGATTCCTGGATCCTGCTCCACAGTCCATGATCAGCAACAAACCGGTAAGCTGCCCAGGCCGCATTTTCCCGTGCCAGGCTGCGGGTCCTTCCTTCCGCGAACAGTCGATGAGCGGTATAGATCCCCTGATCATTCTCCGGGATATCAAATCGGATATTCGCGTCATAACCCGCGTCCTCTCTTGAACCTACCCGGGCACGGACCTCATATACCGGCATTCTTCCAAAGTGTTTTTGATGCCATTCATTGAACTGTTCATAGAACGACTTTTCAAGCAGATGATAAGGTGTATCCAACTGTATATACAGCAGGTCATTCACAGCCCGGTCCAAACTCACCGGATCAAAACCGCTGTCTATGGCAATCGCCCCGATCAGGGCCTCCATCATATCCTCCAAAGCATTGTCATTTACACTCTCAGTAGAACCGTACAGGATATACTTGTCAAGCCCCAGTTTCCGTGCCCGTCCGGCAAGATGATCCTTACCGATAAAATGCTCTCTGATCCGGGTCATCTCACCCTCATCGTACCGGGATTCAAACGGCGCGTGAATATTGATGCAATTATTCCTGGTAAACTGACGAATGATCTCCTTTGTCACAATGCTGTTGATCACACTGTCCCCCAGGAATTCCAGTTCTTCACAGCAACCTGTTCTGTTGTCCGTGCCTGCCGGCCCGTATTCGATTGCAAATGCCCTGCGTGTAAAAGTCTGCCTCAGCAGGTTCTCATTCACGAATGTATAGCCGGTGCTTTCCCTGACCAAACAGAAGAGATCCATCACCGCGTCATTGAGGTCGATTTTCAGCAGATTCAGATGATTAGACAGATCTTCCTGCCACAGGTCATAATCGAAGCCATCATCCCAATAATCAGCGGCCAGCATTTCGATCCCGGTTTCTCCGCGATCCGGAGAGTAATCAGCATCCTCATTCAAACTGTAATCATCTTCCAGGATCCCGCGTTCCCGTAATTCATCATAGTACTCTTTCACATCCAGCAGGTCCTGCGCATCCTGATCCAGTTCTCCGGGCAGAGAATCCTCATCGTACTCGAAGCTCCACTCTGTCGGTTCCGGCCACAAACAGTTCTCCGGCCAAGGTTTACGATTCTTGCGTGCAGACATAAAAAAACCTCCGTTATGAAAATAGATTCACACGGAGGATAAATACATCAAAACAAACACTGAATACCAGATCAGTATCTTTTCCCGTGCTACGTCTCTGCCTGTGCCCCCGAAAAAGCATCAACCAGGATCATATTCACGGAACCAGATGCCGTTTACCATCCGTGCACTGCTATGATAACATGGATCACTGCATCTGGCAAGGATTCATTGTTGAACAAATCAACAAATCAACGAAATGCAACAAATCGCGACCGCAGTCGCTCATCCATCACCGCGTGCCCGCAGGCGCTTATCACCTATCACCCTCAATTATTTCACACATGCTAATATCTCATCTTAATCTCCAATTTTCCAATACTGGTATAATGAACTATAGCTGATGGTAATTTTGATGTCCCGTAGCTAGAGCCTAGCGAACTAATGGCCTTTCTAATGCGAGTCATTCTATCTGCTTCTTGTAGCTGACTATCAATTGTACTCATACCTAGAGTTCCTTTTCATCGTACAAGTTGTGCCATATATGCTCCATCGTAATATAATCAACTCATTGTTAAGCGGTAACCAGTAAACGTCCTTCCACCTCGTCCAAGAAGCAAATGAAACTGGGCGATTGATTATTATGTATATCAAGATACTTACCGATGTTCTCAGCCCACTCGCATTTTACAGTACCAATTTTCTGATAAGTGCGATTTTCTTTTCTCAACTTTATGCTTCCGCCACGATAGACTGCATCTGCAAGGATTTCCCAAGTACCACAGATACTATCCTGTACATAATCATGAATCACATTAGTTTTCGCCAACGGATAAGCTGCCTTAACCGCGTTTTCATCACCAAGCAACCATGCTTCCATTTCTTCTATGGCTATGCAAAAGGCATGATCTATCGTAACGCCTTTATTTCTGGCAACTTTCTCGAGCTCATTCCTGAATTCTTCTGTGTTTCGGTCATCATTATCAACAACAACGATGAGGGCTGCCTCGTTACCCATCGCTTGTAAAGATTTATCGAATCCAGCAAGATAAGTGGCTAAACTGTCTAACAACTTTCCGTTTTTTGTTTCCTTTACGGTGTTTTTTCGTGTAAATCCGCCAATACCATGGAAGGACTTGCAATCATATTCAACTTCAGAATTCTCGGCTTTGATTTTCTCCATAACCTGCCTGACCAATATTTCACCTGACAAGTCCTCTATCAAAAACTGAAAATACATGTTGGTCTCCTTTATCCAAAGTATTTATCGTACCACAAATCACCCATCGTTGCTCCCTCGTCAATCAGTGATCGAACGAAACTATATTCCGATGCACGCTTAACAGTAGAGAATCCATTCCGATTCTTCTCCAACACCCAAACCTGTTCTGGCGTAAGAGCATTCACAAAGAATGGACTATGCGTAGTAACAAACAACTGCTTGCTATAACCAGTCCCAACATTTTTTGCCATTTCCTGTGCTAAATTCTTGAGATAATGATGGTAAAGTCCATTCTCCGGTTCTTCAATAAAAACAAGTTGACGAGCATTCTTTTCATGAAGCAAAAGATAATATGCAAATAACTTTAACGTACCATCAGACATTCTCTGTGAGAAAAAAGGCTCATTGAAACCTTCTTGCCAAAACTCCAAAACCATTTGCCCATTCGTCATTTTAATTGGTTCGATTCTACGTATCGTTGGCAGATTATTTTGAATATCAGCCAGGATTTTTTTAAATTCTGTTGAGTTCTCACGATACATATATTGAGCGACATTATTCAAATTACTGCCTGTTCTATCAAGATAGGGCGTAGGAGCAGCTGTTTGAATCTGTCTTGCCTTATCAGGGGTAAAATAACAAAGATACCAACTCCGCAAGAACGTCAAGAACTTTACTACACGCTCATACTGTTTCATTGCGCCCAACGTTACAACACCAAGTTTTCTGTTTTCACTTAGTTCGACATCAACCTTTTTCCCAGTAGTTTCGTTTCCTTCATCGTCCTCTCCACCTTCAGGTCCTTCAAAAACATAACCCTTCCCTTTTTTCAGATATAGAAAAGAGAGCGGGCGACCATTTTTCTGCCTGCGCTGACGAAGCCTTTCTTCAAGCACAAAAGGCCTCCCCGATTTGTCCGCTTGAATATCCAACTCATAAGTAATCGGACATGAATTGGAATTTTCTTTATAGTAGATTTCAAAATGAATCGGTTCCTTCGTTCCCTGCGAAATCAACTGTTCAAAGCCACCACGATTATTGGCATCGCAGGCACTTTCAACATCTGAGCTGAGACAATCGGAAATAAATCCAAAGGCATCTGCCAATGTGCTCTTTCCATTCCCGCTTGGACCAATGATAGCGACCATATTTCCAAGAGGTTCGCCACTTTGATCACTCAGCAATTTCCCCATTTTAATATTCTTCAAAGCTCCATAATTTCTAATGGCAATTCCTAGAATTTTACCCATGTATTTCCCCTCCAAGCAAATCGATATCAGCATCCAGCCGACTATATACTCTCATCAAATCTCTTCCGTTACGTCCTCTTCCGGATCATCTTCCAAATCTCTTTTATAGATCCAAAGCACCCGTTCAGTCAGTTCATCTGAAAACCCATTCAGATCTTCGGGAGTAATGGCCTGGCAACGCAAGAGGTCCAGCAATACCCATGGAACATTCGATCGCTTTACTTCGACAATAACTCCCGGTGATTTTCTATCCTCTTTGATCCGCTTCTCCAGCGCCCACCACTTTTCAGACCCGCTGCCTTCTCCGGAAAGAATCTCAATATATTCCCGCGCCAACCTTTCCATATAAGCTTCCTGCCATACAGCGAGCCTTGTCCGATATAACTTCCAGTCAGCCTTCGATATCTCATAGTACATACGTTCTTTCCCTCTCCAAATACTCTGCACACGTCATATCATTATTGTTTCTTGGATATTTCATTAGCACATCTGTTCAAAGCACGTAACATATCAATTGCATTTATATGATATTGAATTTCCAAACTTTTGATCCATTCTGTATCTGATTCACGATAAGGATTTTTCCAAAAGCGTCGAAAAAATGAACTTATCCGGCCCCACTATTCACTATCCACTATTCCCTGCGGCGACCGCAGTCGCCGCTCGCCCATCACTTATCACCTATCACCCATCACTTATCACCCATCACCGCGTGCCCGCAGGCACGCTTTCCTGCGGCGACCGCAGTCGCCGCTCCCCTATTCACAAGCTACAACTGTACCATACACACACTCATCCGTGTATATGCTATACACATATGCAGAAGACTCACGATATAAACCGGTTTCAATATCCATTAACTTTTCATATGTCATCGAAGTATAAAAACGGTGCATAGCCGTGATCATGTCAACACCGTCATCTTCCATGATATAACTGATAACATCCTGAGTGATATATTCAGCCAATTGTTCCTGCTTGTTCATTTCACTATACCCGCCTTCTGTAGATAAGAAATTGCTTTGATTGTATGAAATGAATATTGACTGGTCAGCTTCTTGTATTGCATTTCATTGACCAGCAAATCCTCGGTTATCAGACCTGATACAAATTGACGGAATAGCAACGCCAGGTCATCATTTGCCACCGGTCCGATGACCACATCATATTTGCTGTCAGTATTGCACTCTGTACTCTCGATATTCACGAAATCACGGTCGCGGTTGTTCATCACAAAGTGTGCCCAGGTCCGGTCCGGTTCCAAAAATCTTCGAATCTTCAAATCCGAAGACAGCAGCGCTTCCAAATCCACATCATATTCATTGACCACAGGAATGCCGCCGTACAGGCGCGCTACACGTTGCGCCATTTTTCCGGCTTGTTCCGGAATATCAGTAAGATAGAACCCCCGACCAAAGTCTTTGAATGGGCGGCACTTGTCAAGATCAATCTCGTCAATCCTTTGGTTACTGCCATGATACAGTTTCACTGCAGTTTTCCCCCATTTTGATGACAGATGTTTTCCAGATCGTCCAGCGCATCCTCGATAGAGAGAGTGTGTTCCACATCGTAGAACTCATTCAAAAATCGTAATCCCTGATACTCATAAAGATAGAGAAATGCTGCACGAGTGGTTATTTGTTTACGACGCGCGAACTCATTTACACAAGCGACTGTATAGTTGATAGTCTTTCGTGTCAATTCACTCATTACAAGCACCCCTTTCTTACATTAATTAATTATACCACAAAGTCATTTATCTGCCTATTCCCTGCGGCGACCGCAGTCGCCACTCACCCATCACCGCGTGCCCGCAGGCACTCCCGCCCTTTCACCCTTCCCCCTGTATCCTTCACCCTCATATTTCCTATTTTCCTTGCGCGAAGCGCCCTAGTGCGAAGCACCCTAGCGAAGCTCGACTTCGCCCTATCCCCTGCGGCGACCACAGTCGCCGCTCGCCCATCACCTATCACCCATCACCCTGTGAGTGCAGCTCCGCCACACTCACAGCATCCTCTCCGCCTTACTCATCCTTCCCGTCCAGCCAAGGCTCCGCGCCCATTCCCTGCTGCCTTCAGGATCATCATACAGGCCATAGCCTTCATCATCCGCTTTTTTCTTCCGGTTGATCCCTTCCAGAAAATCACAGTATCCACTTATTCCTCCGACATCATCCAGTACAGGGAGTCCGTCCGCGGTGACACAGACCGGAACCGTCTTTACCAGGACATCGTTCAGAACGCTGTTCATTTCATCGTTCACCGGCATTCCGTCCCTGCAAAAGATACTTCCTTCTCCTTTTATTTCGTAAACAGTATATTCTTCAACAAGGTCGATCTTGACTTCCCAACCGTCTCCGTAATCATACTCGTAATTCAACTGATTGGTAAACGGCGGCACTTTCGTGTTTGTCTTCGCAAGCAGCGGTACCATCCGTTCCATATATTCGCAAAGCATACCGCCAAGTTTTTCCTCCTCTTCCTGGATCCTGGTCATGCTGGCATTCTTTCTGTGCCTGTATTTCTCGAGTTTCTCTCTTTTTTCATTAACCTCAAAATTCATCATCATCAAATGAGCAAATTCCTTCAGATCCTTGTCCAGCGTCCCTGCTCGGCTGTTCATCTCTTCATTGATCTTTTTCATGGTCGCCTTAACATAAAATTCATCCATTTTCAACGTCAGAACTTCTCCCAGTTCAAGTCTCTCAACCAGTTCCCCCAGTCGGCATTCAAAATCATGATACATCTCCTGATAAGTCGCGTCTTCAAACCGGACCATACGTGGTTCTTTATTTCCTTTTTGCCATTCTTCAAAAGACGGGTTGACCCTCATCGGAACATCTTCATCCACATACTTTCTGATCGTGCTCTGCGCGATCAGATAATCCTCCAGCATTCCCTTATAAGGATGAATACCCTGGTACTTTCTTCTCATCCAGGATTTAAAGCTTTCCCCTTCTTCATAGTCATCATCCCAATAGATATCTTCCATATCCTCATCCGTATAGAAGAACCTGAAATACATCCCACACAGCCTGCAATAACGCTTGAAGGAGTTCTGTACGATCTTCTCCATATCATCATCTAAAAACTTAAAATGATGCAGATGACTGTTCTGCCATCCAAACAGCTTCTGAATCATGTAATGCAGCTGATGCAGCGTATGATGACTGCTCACCAGGATCTCTCTGGTAATACCTTCTTTAGCCTTACCATACTTCTTCAGGATATCCATATCCGCGTATTGCGTATCCAGCGTCAAACGCAATTTCATAACTTTATCCTCTGTCCGTTCAGATGACTGACGATCCATATTCCGTACCTCCTCATCCAATAAACCAATATTGTCTTCAATAACAGGAAGCGTGCGTACCTGGCTTCCCTCCCGTTTCCTGATCTGCCGGCTGGCAGCGGCTGCCTGCCGGGCCCGGTAATTCTCGCATCGGATCGCATCCTTGCTTTTTTCTTCCCGGTTCAGCACCCGGTTCCCATATGGGAGATAGGTTGAAAGCGTAGCTTCTGATACATGAAGCATATCTGCGATCCCCTGCTGTGTATATCCGGCGTCCATCAACTCCAGCGCCTGATCTGTTATTTCAGACCGGATCTCTCCAAGAGTAATCAGGATCTTCCGCACCTTCGTCCGGGAAATACCCATGCGTTCAGCCGTCTCCCGGATAGACTCCCCTGCCGCGTGATATACCTCCGCAACAGACCGGAAATAAGCTTTGTCTTCCTCGTTCAAGATCCTTTTCATTTCCTCACATATCCCCTAATCACGATTGGATGCTGCTACAAATCCCTTCATGTCGTCCACATGCTCATTATATCTGAATCCACTACTAAATCAATACAAACGTGTCAGTTCGACATGGCACCTACCAAACATCATATCTTTTCTCCGATACCGGGGTGGCTCAAGTATTCATTCCCATTAGTGGCTCAAATATTGGTTCCCATGTCTCAAACATTCGTTGACTTTCACATTAGAGTGCGCGTTTACAGTAGATCCTAAAATTTTTTACTTTTCTTCATATTGACTCCATTTCTTCACAACATAAGAATTTAGCCAATAATCCTTCGCGAGAACTTTCATATCGGATTTTTCTAATGCGATTTCGATACGTCTTTGAAGAAAAACAACAAAATCATGATAAACAGTTTCATCAATATTGCTTATTAATATTGCAGATAGAAAATCAATCGAGAACAACGAATCTTCTGACTGATATAATATTTGCTTTACAGGTAAAGCATCGTTATCATTATACTTCTGGTACAGAGAATCTTGTACTACCACCCTTGGATAAACAGCAACTGTTTCTTCAATTTTATATGCATCAACTAATGCCTGACCCCATATCATAGTATCATCTGCAAAAAAAGTCCCGTCAGCGATACCACCTCTTACCATGATATCAAAACACATTAATTGATATTGTTTCCACCGATTCGTATTAGGATGAAGACCGCCCGTCAGGGGAATTTAGGCCGCCGCAGGCGGGAATGTAAACCGCTACAAATGGGAGAGTTTCCAAGCGCCACAGGCGGTTGACGGAAGCGCGAAGCGGTTGTAATAT
>JAZRXJ010000025.1:0-24178 GCA_045600165.1 Clostridia bacterium | reverse complement strand
AAAAAGCGTGATGTATCCTCGTCCGTCTTTTCAAAGAAGGTGCGCAGCATATCCATGTTCAGCGTCTTTCCGAAGCGGCGGGGACGCGTGAACAATGATACCATCGGACGTTCGTCAATGAAGTCACGAATCATCAGCGTTTTGTCGATATAATAGTATTCCGTCGATGCAAGGCGGTAATCAGACACTCCGACCGGCAGGGGAAGGCGGGCTGTTCGCTTGCTGCTTTTATAGGCTCCGGTCCTTACGCGCTTATCCGCCGGCTTTTCAGCACTGACAGGAATCTTCCAATCGCGTCCGTCCTTCACAGCACCTTCGATTCTTCCTGAGCGGCACAATCCGGTCACAGACCGTTCAGTGATATTCCAAAGTCTTGCGGCTTCTTTTACGGAGTTATACTCAGCCATCAGATAGCCCTCCTTACATAAATCCAATGGTATTATATCCGCTTATCAACAAAACGTCAACTTGTTTTCGGAAATATGTCAATAACATTTCCGAAATATATTGATGGAGTGAAGTTAAATAATGAAGCTCGCTTGCACGGTCAGAATAGTTGCGAATCATTTTGTTTGATTTGGTCCAAATTGACCAAAGTCAAGCCTGAAAAATGTTGAAAAAACTGGCTCTCAGTTCTCTCCTGTTTCTCTCCAATTTCTCCAAAAAAGCGCCATTTTGGGAGAGAACTGCACGATTTTTTCGAGCCTTACGCCATCGGACTTTCCCTGCCTATGATCTATCAGAACACCAGAGTTTTCAATAGATTCCGGGTCTTTTATCTTCTGGTAAAAACCATCATTTTCCCGCAAATTCCATTTTGGATACTGCACTCGAAATGCTGTGTACAGCAATGTACCTAGGGTTCGAATCCCTAACTCTCCGCAAAAGAGCAGACCCCGACAGTGGGTCTGCTTTTTCGCGGCTAAATTCAAGGATTCGAACAGAGCGGTAATGAAGACAGCCCAGTGGGCTGTCGAACCGCGAACGGACCGCGCCGCAGCGCGGCGAATCCCTAACTCTCCGCAAAAGAGCAGACCCCGACAGTGGGTCTGCTTTTTTGTGGTTAAATTCAAGGATTCGTGAAATACTAAACACCACCGTTCCGCAACGGTGGTGTCTGGTATTTCAATATCAATTCACTGTTTACCTTATACTTTTCAATATCGATTTCAGCGGCACATAGAGCAGCGGCGCGACAATCACAGCCGCCGCGGCATTGATCAGAGACGGAATCGTCTTCGCGATGACTGTTTCCTTCACTACTTCCACGGCATAGTGATATACAAACTGCTGGAATATCCACGTTTTCAGCACATAGAGCGCGACATACGTCAATGCACCGGCAATACAGGCAATAATGATCCGAACACTATGCTTGGTGATCTGACTCTTGTCCGTCTTCCGCCATGTTCCGGCAATCAGCCCACACACCACGGTCATGGCCATCTTACTGACAAAAGTGATCAGCACATTCACAATATCATATCCGCCGGCAAGCGCGTCATACAAGGCGGATCCGATTCCCGAAGCCAGTCCGCCGGCTACAGGACCGAAGAGCAGACCTGACAGCAGACACATGGCATTTGCCAGATGGATCTTGGACTGACCCACCGGAATGCGAAACATCGTCACTACATAGATAATAGCTGCCATCACTCCGACAAATGCCAGATCATATGCAGTCATACCCTTTTTCTGATTCGTTTTCAAAGCATTTCATTCTCCCGGATTGAACTTTGTGCCATCCGACACACTGATAGTTTACCACATCTGTCAAATATTCATACCATCACAGCGAATCCGCTATTTCCAGGATCATCCGTTCTGTCTTTTCCCATCCCAGACACGGGTCTGTAATGGACTGCCCGTAAACCTTTCCTTCCGGTTTCTGGCAGCCGTCCGCCAGATAAGATTCGACCATCAGCCCTTTGACCAGTTTCCCGATCTCTGAATTTTGCCGCATACTATGAAGCACTTCTCCCGCGATTCTGGGCTGTTCCTCGTACTTTTTTCCCGAGTTTGCGTGGTTGGTGTCCACGATCACGGCAGGATTGACCAGTCCGCTTTCCAGATAGATCTCATTCAGAAATGCCAGATCGTCATAATGATAGTTGGCGACCTGCTGACTGTGCTTATTCGAATAGCCGCGCAGGATCGCGTGCGCGAGGGGGTTTCCCTGACTCTTGACTTCCCATCCGGCATACGCGAAGGTGTGCCCATGCTGTGCTGCTGTAATGGAATTGATCATGACCATCAGATCGCCGCCGGTCGGATTTTTCATTCCTACCGGGATATCCAGTCCGCTGGCAGTCAGCCGATGCATCTGGTTTTCCACGGAACGCGCTCCCACTGCCGCGTAACTCAGGCAATCCGACAAATATCTGTGATTCTCCGGATAGAGCATTTCATCCGCGCATGAGAACCCCGTTTGTGCCAGTACATCCGTATGCATTTTCCGGATGGCCATCAGCCCCTTCAGCAGATCCGGCGAATCTGTCGGATCCGGCTGATGCATCATGCCTTTATACCCCGCGCCGGTCGTCCGCGGCTTATCCGTATAGACCCGCGGTATGATCACGATCCGTTCACGGACTTTTTCCTGAACTTCCTTCAGCCGGCGGGTATACTCCAGCACCGCGTCCTCCCGGTCCGCGGAACACGGACCGATGATCAGCAGGAAACGTCCATCCGCGCCTGTGATAATATCGCGAATGATCCGGTCATTTTCCTGCTTATGGCGGGCCATATCATCCGTCAGAGGATACATTGTCCGGATTTCCTCTACTGAAGGCATTTCCCGTTTGAAAACCATGTTCATGAATCCCGTATCTCCTTCTGATCAGGTTTCTTACTGAAAATCGATTTGCATTCCAAGCCTCTGCATGATATGGAAAAACATCGGAAAGCTTTTGTTAACTGCTTCAACGCCTGTGATTGTTCCACCGGTCAGGCTGCACAACGCTGTCAGTGCCATTACGATCCGGTGATCTCCATGTCCGTCCAGCAGCGTTTCCGGTTTCCGGATCGTTCCCGATAATATCGTTACACTGTTTTCGTCAACTGTCCCATGGATCCCGAACTTGGCCAATTCTGTGATCATGGCATATGCCCGGTTGCTTTCCTTGAGCGCCAGTCTGCGGGTACCGCTAAATGTTCCTCCGGATCCCGCCGCCGCTGCCGCGAACAGAATGGGTCCGAGGTCCGGCGTATCGGACAGATCGATTGCTGTTCCTTCTTTGCCAAGTAATTCCAGATACGATAAACAGTTCTTGTCACCCTGCAGGCTGTCCGCATTCGTTCCGCTGACGGTGATTTCATGTCCGAATCTGTTCATCGCGTGAAATACCGCGGCATTGGACCAGTCGCCCTCGATTTCAACTCCTGCCGCGTGGAAAACAGTTCGTCCGCGGATCAGATACGTGTGGTCGTCCTCCCTGCGAATGTCTGCTCCGTATTGATTCAGTACGGCAGCCGTCATGTCAATATAAGGACTGCTTTCAACCGGTGGAAGTACTGTCAGCCTGCTGTCTTTCTCACATATTGACAGTGCGATCAATAAGCCTGAGACAAACTGACTGCTGATATTTCCCGGAAGGGTATAAACTCCGGCATTCAGTCTTCCCTCTGTCCGGATTTCGCTCTCCGTAATCGTTACCCGGATCCCGTTTGCCCGGAAAACATCTTCGTAAACACTGATCCCACGCTCGATCAGCCTGCGGGAGCCGGTTACCGTTACCCGATCCCTTACCACCGCGGCCAGCGGCAGCAAAAAGCGCATGGTGCTTCCGCTCTCGCGGCAGGGCAGTACCGCTGCGTCTCCATCCCGGGTAATTCCGTTGGAAACAGTCACTACGCCGTCTTGTTTGTTTGCTTTCATACCAAGAGCATTCAGGCAGTCAACTGTCGCGAGAATATCCTCGCTGTCATCAATTCCGTGGATTCGGGAACATCCGTCAGCAAGTGCCATGCAGATCAGCAAACGGTGAGCCATGCTTTTGGAAGGCGGCGCGATAACCGTTCCTTTCAGTTTTCCCGGATGGATCACTGCGTTCATATCATTTTGCTCCGTCAATCAGATAATCAATCGCTTCAATATATCCCTGCAATCCATGTCCGGCGATACGGCAGGATGCGATATCCCGGATGGTGCTGACGCGGCGATACTCTTCCCGTTCATCCGGTTCACTCACGTGTACTTCCACCGTAGGGATTCGTACAGCCTTCAGCGCGTCCGCGATGGCAATACTGGTGTGGGTATAAGCCGCCGGATTGAATACGATTCCGTCTGTTCTGCTGAAGTACGCTTCCTGAATGGCATCCACCAGGACACCCTCATGATTGCTCTGAACAAAACTGACTTCAACATTCCGTTTCAGCGCGTGCTCCCTGATCATATCCACCAGATCATCGTATGTCTGTTTCCCATAGATTTCCGGTTCCCGGATCCCCAGCATATTCATATTCGGTCCGTTCAATATCAGAATCTTCACCGGAACACCTCCTTGCTTCATGTCTCAGTCACGCCACCATAAAGGCTCCACCTGATCAGGGCGCCGTATCCTGTGTCAGCACTGTGTGACAGCTGTCGCGAAGCGACTTCTAACTATGGCTCCTCCTCTGGGCACCGTATCCCGTGCCAGCCCAGTGGGCTGTTCGTCGAAGACGAAAGCGGGAGAAGGCGTAATGAGCAAAGGAGTGCGATTTTCGCACGACTATTGCGAATTTGACCGAACGAAGTGAGACAGCTGGCGCGTAGCGCCTGAGGGAGTTGAAGGCTCCGTATCCCGTGTCAGCACTGTGAGACCAGCTGTCGCGAAGCGGTGAGGGGGTTGTACTACCGCCCTATTCCCTTGCGCAGCTCCGTCGTCCTTCACCCTGTCCCCCTGTATCCTCAATCCTTGCGCAGCTCCGCCGCGCCGAGCCAATCAGTCCCGTATTTCCCTGCCAGAAGATCACACAATACAATAGCCGTCACACTGTCGATCACAGGGCAGATCCTTCTGATAATAGCCGGATCATGCCGGCCCAGGATCTGAATCTTTCTGTCTTCCATCTGGTTCAGGTCCACAGAATACTGCGGTATCCCGATGGACGGTGTCGGCTTGACAGCGCACTGGAACAGGATCGGCATTCCGTTGGTGATCCCGCCGTTGATGCCGCCGTTATTGTTCGTTTCAGTCACGATCCTGCCGTCCAGCATCATCAGAGGGTCATTGCATTCGCTTCCGTGATAGTGGGCAAAGGAGAATCCGAGTCCGAATTCGACACCTTTGATCCCACCCAGACTGTATAAAGCATGACTGAGCATGCCTTCCACGCTGTCAAACCAGGGTTCTCCGACACCGGCTTCGATTCCGCAGACAGCCGTCTGGGTAATTCCCCCAACGCTGTCCTGTTCTTCTCCGGCTTGCCGGATCACTTCCCTCATTTCCAGTCCTTTTTCTTCATCCAGCACGGGGAAGTTCCTGTCTTTCAGCAGCAGGATCTCCTTTTCGGGATTCCGGTAGAAACTGTCCCGGATATCACCACATTTCAGGATGTGGGTCCCGATCGTAATACCTTTCTTTTCAAGAGCCGGGATCAGTATTCCTCCGAGCGCGGTCAGCGCCGCGGTCACACGACCGGAAAAATGTCCGCCCCCACGGTAGTCTTCATATCCGCGGTATTTCACATGCCCTGTGAAGTCAGCGTGCGAAGGTCTGGCCAATCCCCGTTCATAGTCCCCGCTTTGTGTATCCTCATTGGGAATCACGATGCACAGCGGTGTCCCGGTCGTCTTTCCTTCAAACACTCCGCTCAGGATCTGAAACGGATCCGCTTCCTGCCGGCCAGTTTCGGTTTCCATGTCAGGTCTGCGGCGAGTCAGCTGATACGCGATTTCTTTTTCATCCACATCCAGTCCCGGTGCCAGCCCGTCCGCCACGATTCCCACAGCGGGGCCGTGACTTTCTCCGAACAGAGTGACACTTACGCTTTGTCCGAATGTATTCTTCATTTTAGAACCTCCGAGGCTTTACTCAATTCTTCAGCGGTCATCTCCTGAAAACGGAAGCTGCCGATCCGGTCGACCATTACAGCCGTAATATCCTTCCCACAGGCTTTCTTATCATGTCTGAGCAACTGTACAAGTGCGTCTCCGGCCTTCTCATACCGGATCGGAAGGTCAAAGCGTTTCAGAATGCTGATGATCCTCTCACGTGCTTCTCCGCTGCTCATGGGGATCATTCCAAGCGCCACACATTCGCCGTGCAGCAGTCGTCCTTCTTCCATACTTTCAATGGCATGCCCCACTGTATGGCCGAAATTCAGAGCTTTCCGGATTCCTCTTTCCAGAGGATCCTCTTCCACGACCTTCTTCTTGATATTCAATGCACCGCGAATGACATCTGTCAGCCTGTCACCGGCAATATCGTTTGATTCAAGCATTTCAAACAGTTCCGCGTCAAAGGCCGCTGCCATCTTGATGACTTCCGCCATTCCAGCCGCGTACTGCCGCGGATCCAGTGTCTGCAGTACATCCGGATCGATCATGACCCGCTTTGGCGGATAAAAACTACCGACGATGTTTTTCATCCCGCGGAAATCCACCGCTGTCTTGCCGCCGACAGAACTGTCCACCTGTGAAAGAAGCGTGGTCGGCACATTGTAGAAATCGATCCCCCGCATATAGCATGCCGCGGCAAACCCGCCAAGATCACCCATCACTCCGCCTCCGACGGCAGTGAGACAGTCACCACGTGTAAACCCGGCTTCCAGCATCGTTGTCAGAATCTGTTCCCACACCGCGACACACTTGGATGCTTCTCCCTGAGCCGTTCTGAAAATGACCGACTCCTTCGCCTGTTCCGCGATGAGATTCGCGTATTGCTCCGGTACACCGTCATCCGTCAGGATCAGTACTTTCCTGTTCAGATCCAGCCACTCACCTGCATGGTAAAGCGCGCCTTTTTCAAGGATGATATCATATCCGCCATTGTCTGCCCGGACCGGGATGATCATGAGCCTTCCTCCTCTGGAATGATCCTGTTGAAAACCGCATACTTTCACAAATAGTATTTTACCCCGCGCCATCTGCTCTTGCAAGTTTTCCGGCAGTTTTTCCGATTTCAAAAAAAGAACGGACATTTCTTCTGTCCGTTCTTTTCGCGGCTATCTCTATTTCAGGCTCAATTGGTCATGGCTCCGTATCCCGTGTCAGCACTGTGTGACAGCTGTCGCGAAGCGACCACAAAATAAGGCTCCCCGTCTTGGCTCCCTCTTGAGGGAGCTGTCGCCGTAGGCGACTGAAGGAGTTACAAGGCTCCGTATCCCGTGTCAGCACTGTGTGACAGCTGTCGCGAAGCGACTTCTAACTATGGCTCCTCCTCTGGGGGAGCTGGCGCGTAGCGCCTGAGGGAGTTGAAGGCTCCGTATCCCGTGTCAGCACTGTGAGACAGCTGTCACGAAGTGACTGAGGGGATTCGTCGGACCACGTCCAGTCACTGATTCGCCGGGTAATACTGTCCGTAAATAAACTGATGCAGTGCTTCCACATTCATCTGTTTTCCGCCATTGCTGTTGGTGAATTCAACAACAGAGCTGCCGTGTTCAGTTGCATATTTCCAGGTATCCTCCATGGGGATCCGGAAGTCTTCCAGCAGGGTTTCGCCGTTCTTGGCACGATCGATCAGGTCAGAGCCGAGGATCGTCATGATCAGATTGAACATTTCGCCGGCCGGCATATTGGTCTTTACATAATCCATGCAGTCATAGAACAAGCCGAAGTAATCCGTATCATCGTTGGTCAATACCTTGGTCATCAGCAATTCCAGCAGATGTCTCTGACGGCTGGTCCTGACAAAGTCACTGTCGATGCTTCTCAGTCTGGCATACATCAGAGCCTGCAAACCATCCAGATGCTGGATCCCGGCTTTGGCCTCCAAAGCCTGACGATTGCCCTTTTTGTCATCGTATTCGCGGCTGATCTGTTTCTTGTTCTTTTTGAGATAAGCGTTGATAGCCTTCGCTTCCACTTTGGTCAGATCCACATCAATTCCGCCAAGGCTTTCAACGATGGAGATCACGCCGTAGAAATTGATGGCGACATAGTACTGAATATTCATTTCAAAGTTATGGTTAATGGTACGGATTGCGGATTTACCGCCTGCCAGTGAATAGGCGGTGTTGATCCGTCCGGAATTCTTTTTGCCGGGGATCGGCACATACAAGTCGCGCATAATGGAAGAAAGCTTGATTGTTCCGGCTTCCGGATCAATGGAAGCAATAATCTGCACATCGCCGCGTTCCACGCCGGTGCCCATTTCCTTATAGTGCGTATCTACCCCGATCAGCAGAATGTTGATCGTGCCATCCGGAAGATTGGGATTGATTTCCAGATCGTCAAAATTAACAGTATTGTCAATTTCAAGATCCAGTTCTTCCAGTTTTTCCTCTTCCGCCTGGCCGATGATGATCTGCTCTCCGGTTTCTTCATCAATCAGGATCTCGTTTCCTTCATCGTCAAGGATCACTTCCTCTTCTTCCAGAAGATCCTCGATTTCGATATCATCATCGTCCTCGCCCATCGCGAAAACAGGCAGGATCAGACATAAGCAGAGCAGCAGACTGACAATCTTTTTCACAGCACATTCCTCCTCAATTCACATTCACCATTATATCGACTTTTATTCCTGTTTACAACCGTCGCACCGATTTGTGACACTTCAAAACAAATAAACCCAGCTGTTACTGCCGTAGGTAATCATAAATCAAAACCGTTCTCCGGCAGGAACTGGCGCGAAGCGCCTGAAGGGATTGTAAACAAACAAACTAATCCCTAAGCCCTAATACCTAATACCTATAATCCATTTCGCTCAGCGAAGTGGATTATTCAATTCGTCCAGTGTCAGCTCATACGCCGGCAGATATTCTTTCAGGAATTCCTGAACTTCAGGCAGTTCCATGCTCTCAAGACTCTTTTTGACATTATCCGCGGCATAGTCAAACTCATGGTTCCCCGCGCGCTTTTCCTCCGCGCATTTGATCCACGCGGCAATCCGGTCGGCAGCCTTCACGATGGCATGCTCTGCCCCCTCTTTCTGTTTCAGATAAGGATCATATTCGTTCTGCAGATCATCCGGCAGCATGGCCAGCAAACGTTCAGCCGCCATGTCTTCCATCTGCCGGTAAGCATTCCGCAGTTCACCGCTGTAGTACTTGACCGGAGTAGGCAGGTCCCCTGTCATGACTTCCGTCACATCATGATAGACTGCCAGAGCCAGTACATGCTCTGGATCCACATTCCGTCCGTATTTTTCCTTGCCGATCAGCGCGATGGCATGAGCGATCATCGCCACCTGCAAAGAGTGTTCGGCATCATTTTCCGGTTGTGTATTTCGCATCAGGCTCCAGCGGTTGATCAGTTTCATCCGGTTCAGATAAGCGAAAAACGGATACATGTTTTCCTCCTCTTCGCGGTCTTTTTCCGCGCCACTCCGGTCGTTTGTGTACGGTTTACTCTGCTTCGGATGCCGTTATTTCCGGCACTGCCGGAAGATATTCTCCCGGATAATATCCATTATCTTCGTCGAATTCTCCCAGGGGATAATACTCCGTATCCTTCATAATGACCCGCAGCACCTCCGCGGCATCTGCGCCTTTGACCGGATACGGCTGATAGTTATTATCCGGATAGATACTGGAAGTAAAGCACGGGATCAGTCGCATTGTCTGACCGGTATATTCCCCGTTATCATCAAATGTAAAGTCGAACTGCGCGATCGCGCTGTACAGAGCCCGCTGGTTCCTGATTTCCTTATTCCCGCCAAAGCAGAAATTCCCGAGTGAATAGCATACTGTTCTGTTTCCGATCACATCCAGTCCGAACGGAACATGCGGATGATGCATCACGACAACGTCCGCGCCCCGGCGTATCGCCCTGGTGGCGATATCAGTTTCCGAGTTGTCATGATAATTGCCGTATTCGGTTCCTCCGTGATAGCAGAACACGACCAGCTGGCAATTTTCATCTTCCTTCAGTCGGATAATACTGTCAAGAATGGCATTGTTCTTTCTGAAAACCGTGGCGGATGTCGCGCTGACAAAACCGATCCGGATTCCTTTTACTTCGGTGATGTAAACCTCATCATCTCCGAAATAAAATAATCCCTCCGCTTCGAGTGCTGCTTTGGTGGATTTCAGTCCCCCGTTTCCGTAATCACCCGTATGGTTGTTCGCCAGACTGCAAAGTTCTATACCGGAACAGGTCAGTACCTTCGCCATATCGGGCATCCCGCGAAAACGGTAGGCTTTTTTCGTATTCTCGCCGTTCTTGGTATCGGCAAGCACACCTTCAAAATTGACGACTGTCAGATCATCCTGTTCGAAGATGTCCTTTACATATTTCATGCACCAGTCATAACCGTTCTTTTCCACATATCCGCAGATTGTAGCCGGATCGGAGCGGAATCTTTCCTCGCACCCGAGCGTAACATCCCCGGTGAAGGAAATCGTGACTGTGGTGTCGGCCAAAGCAGCTGAAAAAATCAGCAATAATGAAACCAGGCATATCAGGAAACGCTTCATGCACGATTTTTCCTTTCTTTTCGGAGGAGAAGAGCCAGATTGTCATTTCCACCGGTCTTCCACCACAGCAAACACATTCCGCCATATACAACGACTCCGATGATCGTTCTGATCCCGAGACCGATCCATCCGTCCGCGGGAATGATCAGCCCGGACAACCGGACAGCCGACAGCATGACGCCGCCGATAATGGCATACACGCATACATATTTGAGATACTTCCCATAAGGCAATTCTTTTCTGAGAATAAGGAACTGCACCAGCGGAACCGTCAGTTCCGCCGCCAGTGTTCCGACCACGGCTCCCATCGCGCCCATGGATGGAATCAGGAGCGTGTTGGCGATCAGGTTCACAACCGCCCCGCTGCATACACTCTTGACAAAAATGTTGTCTCTGCTTTGCGGAAGGACCCACTGGGTCCGGATCACATTGGCAAATCCAATCATGATCAGTGTGAACGCAAGCGGGATCATCAGGGTCCCAGAATACGTAAAGTCTTCTCCGTAAAAGAGCGGAGCAAATTCCTTTGCCACTGCCGCCACGCCGAAAGCCATCGCGCTGACCATGCAGATCACCAGATCCATGGATCTGTCAATGTGGTTCAGGATGTCGGCGGTACGGCCTTCTTTCTGCATCCTGGAAACCTTCGGCATCATGACCGTCCCGATGGCGGAAATAAAGCCGGACAGGCAATAGATGATCTTTTCCGCGTCCTCATACAGTCCGTTTTCTGAAGCGCCGGAAATGGAGGTCACCATGACCTTATCCATTGTCCTGTATATGTTGACTGCCATGACGGAAATAAACAGCACCGAACACGGTCCAAGATGCTTCATGGCATCCTTCCACGGAACCCGGTGATAACTCACCCTTCCCCGGAGTGTCATCCCGCAGCTCAGGCAGCCCAGAAGTGTTGCCAAAGACCATACAAATCCGTAGACCCACAGGTCATCGGCGTTGTGCACAAAGAAGAATACGCTGACGGCAGCGAGGATCTTAACAATGGTATTCCGGATCGCGACAGGCTTGAACTCATTCATGCCCATCAGACACCAGTCGAAATTGCACAGGCAGCTGACAGACATCATAGTGAGGCTCAACGAGATCGTCTTTTCCTCACCTGCGATAAAGAAGATATATCCGAACCAAAGGATCAGCGTAGCACCCGCTACAGCCAGTTGCATCTGCCAGATTTCCGAAAAGACACGGTCCAGTTCCTTCCGGTCATCCCGGATCCTCGAAATGGCACGTACTCCGTAGTCATTGAGGCCCAGCATTCCGATCAGGACAAAGATATAGGAGATCGACCACGCGTCCGAATATAAACCAACGCCGGCCGTCCCGACTGTCCTGGACAGATACGGGGCTGTAACCAGCGGCAAAAAAACAGAAAAAACGCGATAAGCTATATTGTACATCGCGTTTTTCCTGGTATTCATCCTATATTTCCTCCGTTTTTTCATCCTCCCTCATCCTTAGCTCCCCTTTGGGGTCTTTGTCGCGAAGCGCCCACTAACTAAGGCGCCCCTTGTTCTACAAGGGGAGCTGTCACGAAGTGACTGAGGGGATTGAATAACAAACTTCAATTCATAACTTTGCTAAATACAACCGCCCTGCTTCGCAAAACATCATGCTTTGTCGCGAAGCGCCCACTAACTAAGGCGCCCCCTTTTTATTGGGAGGGTAGCTCCGCGAAGCGGTGAGGGGGTTGCACTAACATTAATTCATCATTTATCATTCATAATTCTGCCACAGGCGGTCAGAACGTCAGCATACTGCTCGCGATCGCGAAATACACCAGCAGGGACAGAGCATCCACGATCGTGGTGATAAAAGGACTGGCCATGACGGCGGGATCGAATCCCATTTTCTTGGCAAGCAGCGGCAATGTACATCCGACAAACTTGGCCGCCAGTACAGTCACCGCCATGGTCAGGCAAACTACTGCAGCAACAACGACATTGATTTCTTCATTGTTCAGCATCAGTTTATCGACCAGCATGATTTTCGCGAAACACAGGACCGCCAATGCCAGACCGCACAGTACTGCCGTCCGGATCTCTTTCCAGATGACCTTCAGGATATCTGAGAAGTCCAGCTCATTCAGTGAAAGAGCACGGATGACAGTAACGGAAGACTGGGATCCGGAATTACCGCCTGTATCCATCAGCATGGGAATAAATGCTGTCAGATAGGCAGCCTTGGCCAGTTTGTTCTCAAATCCGCTGATGATCAGTCCGGTGAATGTCGCCGAAACCATCAGTAATGCCAGCCATGGAATACGGTGTGCAAACAGGTCGAATGGACTGGAGCGAAGATACGTCTTCTGACTCGGAACCATACCGGCCATCAGTTCAATATCCTCTGTGGTTTCCTCTTCCATAACGTCCATAGCGTCATCGAATGTGACGATACCCACCAGTCTGTCATCACTGTCGACAACCGGCAGCGCCAGCAGGTTGTACTTGGACATCATCTGGGCAACTTCTTCCTGGTCGGTATGGGTCTTGCAGGCCACGAAGTTTTCATCCATGATGCTGTCGATCGTCTGCATATCACTGGGAGCCAGAAGCAGGCTCCGTACGCTGACGGTTCCGACAAGAGCCCTGTTTTCCGTAACGTAGCAGGTATAGATCGTTTCCTTGTCGACACCGGTCCTGCGGATCCGCAGGATCGCGTCTCCGACGGTCATGTTTCTGGACAAAGCCACATATTCGGTCGTCATCACGGAACCGGCGGAATTCTCCGGATACTGCAGGATCTCGTTGATTTCCTTTCTCATTTCCGGAGCTGCCGAAGCAAGGATCCTCTGGACCACGTTTGCCGGCATCTCTTCCACGATATCAACGGCATCATCCACGTACAGCTCGTCCATGACCTGACGCAGTTCGGAATCGCTTAACCCGCGGATCAACTCTTCCTGCTGGTCCGATTCCATTTCAACAAAACTTTCCGCTGCCAGTTCCTTGGGGAGAAGGCGGAACAGCAAAGGAAGCTGTTCGGGTTCAAGTCCCGTGAATACAGCGGCAATGTCCGCGGGATTCATTGTGATCATAATATCGCGGATCGTTGTATACTTTTTTTCAGAAAGTAATACCTGTAAAGTGTTCTCAACAGTGACAGAATGCTCCGCCATGTTTGCTCCCTCCCATTTTGCAAGAATGGTCAGAAACCGGAAGCCGACATAGCAGGCCAAAGTTCTCTATAGGATCAGAGGAACAGGAATGTCGCGCAGACACTGATGTTCCGCTGTCTTCGGCCTACCGGTATGCCGCTGCTACTTCCAGCGTCCATGACATTCCCTCCTTATTTTTTCACAAATATATCCCGGTTTTTCCGGGTCCGTTGATATTATACAGACGCGTAAAACCATTGTCAACATGAGATATAAACGCCATTTATCTTCCAAAGAGGCTCTTGTTTTTCACAATGGGAACTGTCGCGAAGCGACCACTAACTAGGCTCCCCTTGAAGTGCAAGGGGAGCTCCGCGAAGCGGTGAGGGGATTCGTCCAGAAGCTTTCACGAAGTGACTATGGAAACCATTCTCCTGTTGCCTCTGTTGTTTTCACAATCCGCAGATTGCGGTCCTGTACAGCGAAGCCACGCTTGATTTACTCATCTTCAGGTAGTATAATGAAGGAAAAGATAGTGTCATATCCTCGGAGGTGTTCGATTCCGTGTCCATTCCCGCATCCGTTCTTTCTGCAATTTTCAGTGACGAAACAGAGTTGTACCGTTATCCTGCCGAACCTGATCCCGGTAACTCTGTTGCTCTTCGGATCCGGGTCGCCCGCGGCTCTGCCTCCCGTGTCATGCTCTATACAGGTCAGGATCAGGTCGCGCAACTCATGTCTCTGGAACGTTCCGACGACTGGTTTGACTGGTATCTCGGAAACGTCGTCTGCAACCATACACAGGTGTCCTACCGTTTCGTGATTGAATATACCGGAGGCGGCTATATTCTGTACGACAAAGGCGGAGCGACCGAACTGGCTCACGGAAGTACGTCGGATGCTTTTAATCCCTCTTATTCGTTCCGTTTCATGCCTGGTTTTCATGTTCCCGCCTGGTCCAAGGGTGCGGTTCAGTATCAGATCTTTACCGATCGTTTCTGTAACGGAGATCCGGCTAACAACGTGACCAACAATGAATACTACTATGTAGTCGGTCATGCCAAGGAAGTCAAGGATTGGTATGCTCTGCCCGGTGATACGGATATCCGCTGTTTCTATGGCGGCGATCTGCAGGGCATTCTCGATAAACTGGATTATCTTCAGGGTCTGGGCGTGGAAGTCCTTTATCTGAATCCGATCTTTGTTTCTCCTTCCAGTCATAAGTATGACACCCAGGATTATGAGCATGTCGATCCGCACTTTGGTGTCATCACCGATGATGTGGATCATGAGATGCAGCTTTGGGAAAAGCAGAACGCCTATGCCCACAGATATGTCCGTCGTGTGACCTCCGCGGAAAACCTGCAGAAGAGCGACGATCTTTTTGCCTCGCTCTGTCAGGAGCTTCATCGCCGGGGGATGCGGATCATTCTGGACGGTGTCTTCAACCACTGCGGTTCCTTCAATAAGTGGATGGACTATGAGGGGATCTATCTCGGACGCGACGGCTTCCAGCCGGGCGCCTTCCAACATCCGGAAAGTCCATACCGTTCCTATTTCAATTTCCATGATAACGGCAGCGGCCGTTCTCCCGCCTATGAAGGCTGGTGGGGCTACAACACACTTCCGAAGCTGAATTATGAAGGCTCTGCCGAATTGACAGAAACCATTCTGAAGGTTGCCGAAAAATGGGCTTCTCCACCCTATTCCATTGACGGCTGGCGGCTTGATGTGGCTGCCGATCTCGGACACAGCTCCGAGTATAACCATTCTTTCTGGAAGCAATTCCGTTCACGCGTCAAAGCAATCAATCCGGATCTGATCATCATCGCGGAGCACTACGGGGATCCAACATCCTGGCTGAACGGAGATCAGTGGGATACCATTATGAACTACGATGCCTTCATGGAACCAGTCACCTGGTTCCTGACCGGCATGGAAAAGCACAGTGATTCCCGCCGGGATGACCTGTATCAGAACGGCAGTGCCTTCTTTGATATCATGCGCGACAAAATGGCGCATTTTGAATTCCCTTCCCTGCTTTGCGCCATGAACGAACTGTCCAATCATGATCATTCCCGTTTCCTGACCCGGACCAACAGGATGGTCGGCCGGATCAACACCATGGGATCACAGGCTGCCGGGGAAAACCTGAACAAAGGCGTTTTCCAGGAGGCCGTCACCCTGCAGATGACCTGGCCCGGAGCACCTACGGTCTATTACGCCGATGAAGCCGGTCAGGTTGGCTGGACAGATCCGGATAACCGTCGCACCTATCCATGGGGACGTGAAGATTCCTCTCTGATTGAGCTCCACCGGAAGCTGATCAGTCTGAGAAAAGAATTACCCGTGCTGAAAACCGGTTCGCTGAAACCCCTGCTGGCTGATTACGGCAGGATCGCCTATGGTCGTTTCAATGATTCGGAACGTGTCATAGCAGCTTTCAACAATACCGATAACAGCAGCACCTTCAGACTGTTTGCCCGTGAGATCGGTGCAACGGAAGGCGAATCATACTCATGCCGCGTTCTGACCACCGGAAACGGTTTCGGCGCGGAATCCGTCATCTGGGGAAAGGTCGATCAGGGCTACCTGACCTTCAATCTTCCCCCATTCTCCTCTGTGATCCTCTCCAACCACTGACACTAACCACTAATTTCTAATTCCTAATCCCTAATCCCTAATCCCTGCGCGGCCACAGCCGCGCCCCAGGAGGTCTCATCATGATCGGTGGAAAGCGTAAAACAATTGGCGTCTTCATCAACAAATCTGACAACTATTTTGATGAAACCGTTTTTCACGCGCTTCAGGAACGGGCAAAGCTCCTGAACTATGATCTGCTGGTCTTCTATACCGTAGGTTACCGCAACAGCAGTAACTATTACGATACGCTTGAATCCAGCATGTTCGATTTCGCGCCGATTGAAAAACTGGATGGCATCCTGGCTGTTCCGGACAGCTACGAGATGCTGGATTTCCGCAAGAAGCTGCTTGACATGCTTGCTGAAAGGGCCACCTGCCCCATCGTGAACATCCGTTATCATATCGGACCCAACGACTGTGTCTTCACGGACGAAACAAAAGCGCTTCGTCCTCTGATTCAGCATCTGATCAAAGTACACGGATTAACAAAAATCGCGTTCCTTGCCGGATACCCGGGACATCCGGACAGCGAACTCCGTCTGCAATGTTATAAAGAAGAACTGAAGGCGAATGGTCTCTCCGTTCCGGAAAACGGGATCTTCTACGGAACCATGTGGTACGCGGATGCCGATAAGGCCTATGCTCATTTCTTCGCCGATCCGCACAATATTCCGCAGGCAATCGTCTGTGCCAATGACTATATGGCACATGGCCTGATTCATGAAATTCACAAAAATGGTTATTCTGTCCCGGATGACGTGATCGTTACCGGTTTCGATAATACACAGGTGATTTCTCCGTATTCGCTCTCACTGACAACGATCGGGCAGGATTATACTCAGATGGTCGAGTTAGGATTGGATCAGCTGGATAAGCGCATCCGTGAAAAAGCGCACGGTATTCCCTCGAAAGGGCCGGAATTCATCGGTCTCCACGGGAATCTGTTCCTTGGCGATACCTGCGGCTGCAGACGACAGACCACGGAAACCATGCTGGAAAACGCGCGCAGCAGCGTGTTCTTTACTCAGAATATGAAAAACCGTGAAATCGGACAGACCTATTTTTCCATTGAGTTGAATGACTGTCGAAATCTGAGTGAAATGCATGATGTCCTGTTGAAAAAGCTTCCGGACGTTCCCATGCAGCGTGATTTCTATCTGTGTATGTTTGAAATCGACAACCGCAAGCCCGATGATCCGACCTATGCCGGCGAAATCACGCATACATCCCGTCTGGTCACTGCTTTCAAGGATCGTCAGGACTGCGGCATGCCCATGATTTCCTTTGATTCTTCGATGATTCTGCCTTCCATGGCAGAGCGTCCGGATGAGCCGCAGGCTTTCTTTATCTTCCTGCTTCATCAGGGAGACAACACCTTTGGATATACTGCCATTCAGTTCCAGCCCGGTGAGATCCCGAGCGTGTTCTATCAGCACTGGAATGTCATCATCGCCAACGCGCTTCAGAACATGCGGAGTCAGATCACCCTTCAGCGTCTGTATGAGGAACGAAAGCTGTCCAGTATCACAGACCCGCTGACCGGTCTGTATAACCGCCGCGGTCTGGAAGAAAATCTGCTTCCGTATTGGTCGCAGTACTGTTCCGATAAAGTCCAGATTTGTTTCATAGAAATCGATATGGATGAGTTGAAATCAATCAATGATACCTGGGGACATTCATCCGGTGATCTGGCCATCAAAACACTGGCGAATACCGGTCGTCTCCGTTTACCGGATAATGCCATTTTTGCCCGGATGGGCGGTGATGAATTTCTCGCCGTCATCCCGTACTGTTCAAAGCAGAACGGTGCAAATCTCGTCAGTCGGATCTCCGCGGAGCTGGCGGATACCTGGCCGGACCCGAAGCGGAATTTCAACATCAAGTTTTCTGCCGGCGTATACTCAACGATCCTGTCAGAGAATGATCTTCTCGAAGATTGTCTCCGTGCATCTGACAGGCTGATGTACAAGGAAAAGCAAGCCCACCGTGCCGCCAGACAAAAAGCCACCGAAAACCCACCACATAAACCCTGATAAAAAACACGATCGCGAATCAACTCGCGATCGTGTTTTACTTCTATCTTTTCTTTCCTTGCTGTCACCGAAGGTGACCACTAGCTAAGGCTCCACCTGGTCAGGGGGAGCTGTCACAAAGTGACTGAGGGGGTTGTTCACCTATCACTCTGCAAAAGCAGTCAGCACTACCCTGTACTGTCTTCCGGCGTTCCATTCCGTCAGTATGAAGCTTGTGGATTCACCGCTGTCGATCTTCTCCCAATGTTCTCCGTCATCGTCGGTAGCTTCCCAGGTAATGGAATAATCCATATTGGCATTCACGACATTGGCTCTCAGCGTCACTTCGTCGCCATAATACAGCATTCCCTTATTATCGATTGTAATATATGCGTATCCGGTGAAAAACTCCGGAACATCCATATCACCTTCAGCAAATTCATCATCGTCGATTTCAAGCAGACCATCGTCATCAAATTCTTCATCGAAGTTTTCTTCGTCATCAACAAAGCTGTCGTCCACTTCAATGAAAACATCATCATCGATTTCAATGAACTCTTCTTCATCCTCGGTAATGTCATCATCATCTGTATCGGCAGCAACTTCCGGTACGGATTCTTCAGCTGTACCCGGATTCTCTGTAACTGTTTCTTCAACTACTTGAGCATTTTCCGGTTCGTCAGCCGGGGCTGCTTCGATTTCTTCAACGGGTGCCGATTCTGCGACGGGAGTATCTTCGATCACATCGATGGTCTCCGGTTCAGTTACAGGTACTTCTGTGATCACTTCAGTGATTTCCGGTTCACTCGCGGGTACTTCCGCAATCACTTCGGCAACTTCAGGTTCCGTCGCAGGGACTTCCGTAACCACTTCAGTGATTTCCGGTTCCGTCGTAGGCACTTCTGTAATGACTTCAACCGTTTCCGGTGCCATGGCATCCTTGGGTTCTTCAACCACAACTTCTTCTACTTCAATCGTTTCCGTGATGTCTTCAGTTACGTTGGCAACCTGTTCTGCATCCTCTGGAATTTCCGGTACAGGTTCTTCCTGGACAATTTCATTTACGGTCGCAGTTACATCTTCCGGGATATTTTCAGCTTCAATAACCATTTTGGTTACATTTACTGCCTCAATCGCTTCTTCGATTTCGGCTTCCGGAATGACAGAGATTTCTTCGGCCATGACCGCGGAGAACAGACCGGTCATCATCGCCAGTATCACAAGCAAAGCTATGAATTGCTTCATCTTCTTCATATCCGGTCTATCCTCCCTTCAATTGATACTATACCCTGATTACAATGATATTATATCAAATACCAGTCACATGCGCGGTTACATAAAACAATTTTGAAAATGTTTTTATGTATTCCAGATGTTATTTTGTTCGTGTTTTTACGCCCTTTAGTGACTTCATTTTAACCGATCCAGCTGATCCCTTCAGCAGGATCTCATCAATATAAACGTGCAAATATTCACCTTTCTTCCCGACTTCTTCCGGCAGGACACTAACCGTACTTTAGCAAGCCGTCTCTGCGAAGCTCCCACTAACCAAAAGGCTCCCCTTATTTTACATAAGGGGAGCTGTCACCGTAGGTGACTGAGGGGATCACTCCGCCCGTAGGCGGTCCCTATTCACTATTCCCTGCGGCGGCCTAAGCCGCCGCACTCACTAAGGCCTGCGCTTCACGCACTCTTACTCGAAGCAGTCGCCACGCGGCTGGCTGACGGTATTTACGCTCAGAGGCGTTCCGTAGTCTACGATCAGTTCGATCTGTTGATCTTCGCTGAACATGACCGTGATTTCGGTATTCGTGTCGCTCATTGTACCTTCAATCACTTTGTCGACTGTCTTCAATCCTTCAAATTCAGGAATATCGATGTGATACTGTTCACCGTATCCCAGTTCAAGTACCATGTCGTCCGCCACCTTGATACCGTCCGGCGTCACATAGCGGATAACCAGCTTATGGATATTCTGCGTATAGTGTACCGTTACTTCGGTATCTTCCGGACCCATTCTGCCGACAATGACCGCCTGATCAGGAGTATAACCGGTCATTTCGGGAGCCTTGATCTCGTAGTAACTGCCGAAAGTATACTGTTTCTCGAAGGAAACAGGCATCTCGTTACCGTCGGCATCCACAAAGTGGACCTTCATGGTATGAGTCTGTGCTTCCTCGACGACCAGAGATCCTTCGATCTTGGTGATCTCATAGTTGTCTTCCATGGTGTCTTCCCAGAACTTGTAGGTGAATGTGTTGGCACTGGAACCGATACCAGTCTGGATACCGGTGACAACGATATCCACGCCTTCACCCTTGGCGAAGCCGTCTCCGCCGATCTTCACGTTGGTGTCAACCAGAGAGTCGCCGTTGTACTTACCTTCCTTGTCAGCACTGGTCAGAGTGACCTTGCGCTTGTTCACAGTGAAGGTACCGTTCACGGTCGTGACATCATAGTTCGGGTTATCACCAAGCTCGATCTTCGTTGTGTAGGTGCCGGCTCCCTCGCCGCCTTCACGAACGACCTGATAATTCAGTTTGTCGTTTCCGATCAGTCCTTCAGCCTGCGCTGTCAGTACCGGTTCGGCATCGCCATACCGTTTGGCCTGGTTCACGACTGTCAGGGTGGCACTCGCCTTATTCACCGTCAGTGTTCCATACACAGGAGTGAACTCATAGTTGGAAGCAGCGGTATCACCCTTCATGGAGTAAGTGAAGGTATTCTCGGCTGTGCCCGCGTTCGTCAGGCTTCCGGTTACTCTGAAGTTGACTCCTTCACCTTCCACGAAGCCTTCTCCGCTCACATTCACAGTGGCATTGGCAAGAGGCTTTCCGTCGTATGTCTTTTCATCATCCGCGCTGGTCAGAGTGACCTTTCTCGGAACAATTTCAAGTACATAGCTGTCGGTGATAGTTTCATAGTTCGCGTTGGTGACCTTCACCAGTACCTCGGTCTTTCTGGCGTTGATAATTACAGGTGCTTTTTCAATCCATGTCTTTCCGCCGTCAACGCTGTATGTCACCTTGCTGCCATTTTCGTCGCTGACTTCAGCTTCGATGCCATGAGCTTCTCCGTCATAAGTTCCGTTGTAGCTCAGTTCGACAATATTGGTGACCTTCATGGTCTTGTTCCTGTTGATGGTCAGTTCTTCCGTACCGGTCACAGTACCTTCGTAGTAATCACTGGTGGCTCTGACCTTCACCGTTACCGTATCAGCCACATTCATAGCTGCGATTTCGGAAGGATCTTCAGTCCAGTTCTTTCCGTCGATACTGTATTCGATCTTCACGGGCTTGCCGTTGGTGTCTGTCGCGGTTGCGGTACCGGCAGTATGTTCTTCTCCGTCGTAGTCTGCAGAGACATCCGTGGGTGTCAGAGTGACATACTTGCTGATATCATCCGTGGCAGTAATCTTCAGAGTACCGGGAGTCATCGCCGCGTCAGTCAGCAGATAGTTGGCGGTAACATCTTCAGATCCGTTCATGACCTTGAAGCTCTTGAGATCGAATGTTCCGGAATACTCACCAAGTTCTGTTCCCTTCAGTTCATAGTCGATCGTGGCGTTCTGGCCGCTGACTACATTATTGAAGGCAACTTCCTTCGTTGCGTATTCGCTGCCGGTATAGTCCTTCGCGTCGAGACCCGCACCGGTGACAGTCACTTCGCGTACATTGACTGTGAGTTTTCCGTACACTGTGGTGATCTCATAGTTGCCCGCTTCAGTGCCGTCATTCAGCGTATAGGTGAAGATGTTCTCGGAATCAGCCGCGTTGGTCTGGCCACCGGTTACATTGAATGCGGCGCCTTCTCCCTTGACGAAGCCGTCTCCGCCTACGGTGACCGTGGCATTGGCGAGGACTTCACCGTCGTATGTCTTTTCATCGTCCGCGCTGGTCAGAGTGACCTTTCTCGGAGCAACTTCCAGTACATAACGGTCGGTGAACTCTACATAGTTGTCGTTTTCGACCTTCACCATGACTTCAGTCCTGCCGGCATTGGTAATGACAGGTACTTCTTCCGTCCAGGTCTTTCCGCCATCGGTGCTGTAGGTCACCTTGCTGCCATTTCTGTCGCTGACTTCAGCTTCGATACCATGGACTTCACCGTCATAGGTTCCGTTGTAGGTCAGCTTATCAATGTTCGTGACCTTCATGGTCTTGTTCTTGCTGATGGTCAGTTCTTCTGTACCGGTCACTTCACCCTTGTAGTAATCACTGGTGACTCGGATCTGAACCGTGACTGTGTCAGCCACATCCAGAGCGGAGAATTCGGAAGGATCTTCAGTCCAGTTCGTACCGTCAATACTGTACTCGATCTTCACAGGCTTGCCGTTGCTGTCTGTTGCGGTCGCTGTACCGGCGGTATGTTCCTTTCCGTCATAGTCCAGAGATACATCAGCAGGTGTCAAAGTGACGTACTTGTTGATGTCGTCGGTACCGGTGATCTTCAGAGTACCGGGAGTCATTGCGTCATCAGTCAGCAGGTAATTGCTGGTAACATCCTTGCTGCCATCCATGACCTGGAAGCTGCTTCTGTCAAATTCGCCGGTATATTCTCCGATTTCCGTTCCCTTCAGGACATAATCAATGGTAGCGCTCTGTCCTTCGACGATATTCTTGAAGGTAACTTCAGTCGTGCTGTACTCATTGCCGGTATAGTCTTTTGTTCCAAGACCGGAACCGGTAACAGTAATTGCACGCTGATTGATGGTGAATGTAGCCTGACCTAATGTAATTGAATAGTTCTTGTTCACATCAGCGGTCGTGCTCAGTTCGATGCTCATGACATAGTCATCAACATTTTCACCGGCTTCACGCTTCACTGTGTAGGCCAGGGTCTCGCTCTTTTCGGTACCGGTCACGGAAGCCTGCTTGCTCAGGTCGGGATCATTCTCGCCGTAGGTCTTGCTGGTGCCGGTGAGGGTGATCTTTGCTGCCTTCTTGTTGATCGTGAAGGTCGCAGTGCTGGTCGCGTCGATATCGTAGTTCTTGTTCACATCAGCGGTCGTGCTCAGTTCAATGCTCATGACATAGTCATCAACATTTTCACCAGCAACACGCTTCACTGTGTAAGCCAGGGTTTCTTCATTTACAGTACCGGTCACGGTCGCCTGCTTGCTCAGGTCAGGATCAGCATCACCATAAGTCTTGCTGGTGTCTTCAATTGTAATCGTGACATCCTTCGGCAGGATTTCCAGCGTGCCATTCGCTTTCGCGATGGTATAGTTACCGGTCTTGATGTTGCTACCGTTCTTGATCGTGACGGTTCCGACTGTTGCTTCGACTCCGCCTTCCGCAACATTCGTTACTTCACCGATCATTTCGACTTCGATCTCGTCGCCGTATACCAGAGCATCCTTTTCTGCTCCGGTATAAGTCACGGTGTAGCTCTTTTCTTCTGCGGTCAGGGCTGTCGCGTCATAGATCTTGTTTCCGCCAACAGCCGTCACAGTGATTGGGCGTGCCGTGATCTCGAATTCCTTCGCTGCGGTTACTTTGATATCATAGTTCTTGTTTACATCGCTGTCCGCTGTCAGCGTGATGCTCATCTCGTACTTGCCGGCATCGTTCTTGTCGCTGTCTTTACGGGCCACCGTGTATTCAAGATCCTCATTCAGTACGGTTCCGCTAGTGGTTGTATAGACCTTCTTCAGGTCCGGATCGCTTTCGCCGTACTCTTTGCTGCCCTTGCTCAGTGTAATCGTCGCTGCCTTCTTTTCGATTGTCAGCTTGCCGGCGGTCTTGGTCACCTTGTAGTTCTCGGTGACATCCTTCTCGCCGTCCTTAATGACGACACTGCCTTCGAACGCGCCTACGTAGGTGCTGGCTTCAGTGCCCGCCAC
>JAZRXJ010000024.1:0-2932 GCA_045600165.1 Clostridia bacterium | reverse complement strand
CGGTCCTGAGCGATATTGTACTTTTTAGCTTCCTCCATGACTCTGTTCAGAACGCGGATGCGGTCGGCAGCGGACTTCGGGATGCCGGAATCGTCGCAAAGAAGAGCGACGACCTTCCACGGGGTGTCGGCGATCACGGGGAAGATCAGTTCCATCTTGTTTCCTTCGCCGGAAACGGAATTGATCATGCCGGGCTTTTTAACCTTGTCGAGCACGTCCAGGATGGCCTGGGGATTCGGGCTGTCAACGCAGATAGGGGTATCGGTGACGCTCTGGATCAGATCGATCATCCAGCCCAGGGTCTCAGCCTCATTCTCATTCACGCTGGCGCAGCAGTCAATGTAATCGGCCTGAGCCGCAGCCTGCTTCTTCGCCATGCTCTTGATTCTCTTTTCATTTCTCTCGGCAATGGCCTTTCCCATGGAGGGGATGGAGCCATTGATCTTCTCGCCGATAATTACCATAATCTTATTCTCCTTAAATTAAAATGATTGAGTCGCCAAAAGTCGAGAATTACTCGACTCAGCGATGAAAAAGGTTTGTTCCTTGACAATTGAATACAGTTTATGAATGGATCTACCCTACTTCAGTGAGAGTATCCCCTGATCAGGGCGTATTATCCATGCTTTTCAAGCCGTTTCCGTTTGTAAAGATCTGCATTTTTCGAGTCCTCGCTCGTGAAGCCACAGCTTTGTGAAATCCAGGGCAAACATTTTAAAGCCAAAGAACACTTTCGTCTTCAGCTTCCCTCTGACCGGCATCGTATCTACATGGTATTTTCGCCTGAGCACAGATGGTACCGTCTCGACACCATTCCGGATCCAGCCGATCAGTTTCATGACCTCATCACCTTTCCGCCGGATGGCCTCCTGTGTATGCGCCAATGCTCCAAGGGAAAGGATAAGTACCGCTGTGCGAACCTTGATCTTCGCATTGCATGCCTCTCTATGCGGACAGCTTTCACAGCAGCAGCGTGGGAAAGAAACACGGATCGAATCGGTCTGCCGGATATAGGAACTGCTTTTCGGGGAATGTCCTTCCGGGCATGCTGTGACTGAATGTCCATCTTCGGAAAGTTTGAACTGTGTGAGGATCTCCCTCGGTTTTCTGCCGCGAAGGCCGGTGGTGATCAGTCCGATGTTTTTCTCCGCGGCCTTTTCAGCAAGTTCTTCACTGGCGTAGGCACCGTCTGCGATCAATGTTGCTCTCTCTTCGGAGGTTTCCTCATTTTCAAGACTTTCGCGGAGGTAATCCACGTCACTGCGCGTATTGACATCATACTGATAATTCGTGATGAGCGAACCGTTTTGATCCACTGTCTCTGTGATGTTCGCCGAATAACCGCGATGTTCTTTGCCGGCTTTCATTCGGTATGTGGCATCGGGATCGGACGGGTTCTGCAGGGAAGAGGAATCCATTCCATCTCCTTTGCCTTTGGGAATGTTCTGTCCGTGATCGTCTTTCTTCGTCTGTTCCCGGATTGCTCTTTCCAAAAGCTGATACTCTTCTGAATCCGCGTATTCATCCACGCATCTCGGAAGAAGTGCTGTGGCATCCTTAATGACCTTCTGGAGACGTTCCGCCTGAGGAGTTTCCTGATCATGATAAACGACACGGTTCCTGTCATTCGGATCCGCATAATTCTCCAGACCTTCAAGCAGTTCGATCTTTCCGTCCCGGTGCAGCTCTTTCACCAGATTGGAAAGACAGGTATAAAGCAGTTCCAGACGACCAAGCTTCCGGATATTGGATTCGATCATCATGCTGTCCATCCGCTTGATGGAAGGAGATATCTCCATGTATTCCCTTATGCTTTCCGCCATATCGACGAAGCACTGATGGAGCAGGTCTTCACCGGTAGTCAGCTCATAGGCGGCAAGGCGTGAGCGGAAACGGCTCAACGTCCGTTCGCTGACCGGCTGGTCTTCAAAACTTGTTGTGTGGAGTGCATACTGATACCGGAAATCAAACTCACAGGCTTCCGTGATCTCTTCATCATTAAAGCCGGAGAAATCCTTCAGGATCAGTGCGCCGACAACGACATTGATCGGGGCGTTCGGCCGGGAATTGGTCTTTTCGCTGTACAGCGGAGCAAAGATGTGTTCATTGATCCGCGTAAATATATGCTTTGAGAATGACTGTGCCCAGGACTTTTCGAGCATCTGCTGCTTTCTTCTGGAGAGGAAAGCGAGTTTATCAAAAAGGGATATCTGCTGAGCGGAATTCAGGACAAAGGACATGGATGCACCTCATAATAAAGAGTAGTTTTTCTGTCTTTATTATACCACCAAGAAGGCTGCAAAACCTAATAAAAACAGCAATAATTCGACTTTCTGAAACTCATGAACTGTATTCAGTTGTCAAGGAGCAAGATCAATGGTTACTTGCAACTGCTGCCATCAGTAAATACTTTTGGCGACTCAATCATATTATACGATAGATAACGGTATTTCAGAACGATTTTTTGCGTTTTTGAGGAAATTTATGGAAAACGGTGAGATTTACCGCTGTGCTTTATTATTAGCACAGCGGTCCTCTGCTTTTCCGCTTATACGATGCCTTTCCCTGCAAGTTCAAATTCCTCTTTGCACTCTTCTGCCAGATATTCTGCAGATGAAATGAACTCATCTGCAAGAAAGTCGTCAATACTGTTTTTATGATACAGCGTGACAGCAGCTTCGTCACAGTGCTCTGCGAAGAAGTAGGGCACCTCATCGAGATCATTCATGTATTCTTCCGGTCCGGGATAACACACGCTATCAATGTAATACATGCCTTCCGTACCGGAGTCCCGAAGCATTACAAACACAGCGTCCGCATCGTCCTTGTCAAATCCGGGAAGCAAATAGACATCAAACTCGCTCGATTTCTTAATGGCGACTACTAAACAACCGTTTTCGTACTGCCTGTACGCTTCCTCTGCTACCATAGG
>JAZRXJ010000023.1:0-1088 GCA_045600165.1 Clostridia bacterium | reverse complement strand
TATTCATAGGCAGTCGTCCTGTCGCCTTCGTTCACGCATAGGACATTTCCCATCGCGTCATAGGTATAGGCCGTAGCGAGACCTGTACGGGGGATCGTCTTTACCACACGGCCAAGCAGGTCATATTCAGTTATATCCTTGCTTCCGTCCGGATAGATGACTTCCGTCAAATTGCCTGCAGGATCGTAGGTGAAACACACCTTCCGTCCTTCCGCGTCCGTGGCGGAAAGGATATTGCCTGCGGCATCATATTCGTATACCGTTGCGTTTCCGTTTACAGTAACAGCTTCAGGCAACCCGGCTGCATTGTAGGTATATTCTGTTGTGCACTTTTCGGCATCCGTTACGGCTGTGATCCTTCCCGCAGCATCATATTCATACAGGGTAACCGCGTCACCCGGCGCGGTGATCCTGATCACATTACCAAGACTGTCATATTCAAAGGTCGCGGTCTGTCCGATTGCGTCGGTGATTCCGCTCACAAGGCCATTTTTATTGTAGCTATAGGTCGTCACATGGCCATTCGCATCCGTTTCAGAAATCACCCGGCCAACAGCATCATATTCGGTGCTTAGCGTCCCGCCATTCTTTTGTTTGGCGGATATAGCCTGACCATTGCGATCATACTTTACGGTAACCTTGTGTCCCAGCGCATCTGTCAGAGCTGTCAACTGATCGTTCTTATCATACGCATATTTCGTTTTGTTCCCAAGCGCGTCTGTAACGGTGCGCAGATTGCCCGCGGCGTCATAATCATACCGGGTAATAGCACCATTGGCATTCTTCTCCGTTTTGAGACGGTTTAGCGCGTCGTAGGTATACTCTGTCACGTTGCCCAAGGCATCCGTCAGCGTAAGCAGATTCCCGTTGGCATCATAAGTACACCTTGTTACTCCACCAAGCGGATCGGTTATGGAGATGATGTTCCCCAGCAGATCGTATTCGATCCGTGTCTCTCCGCCAAGCGCGTTCACTTGCCGTACAGGACGGTCCATGCAATCGTATTCGGTTTGGATCTTTCCACCGTCCGGCAGGATCCGTTCCAGAATATTTCCGTTTCCGTCATAGGCAAACGTCTGTGTAATACC
>JAZRXJ010000022.1:0-1650 GCA_045600165.1 Clostridia bacterium | reverse complement strand
GCTGGGCACGAGCCTTGCGTGCAACTCGCTGACGAAGCCGGACTTCATCGCCTATCAGCTCGAAGACCGGACAGACCTTCCCAACCGGCTGGCCACGGAGCTGTGGAAAGTGCAGCAGGTCAGCTGGACAGTGCGCTCGCGCGAACAGATGCAGGAGCTGGAAAAGGACGGCTGCCTCATCATCTTCGAGGGCTTCGACCCCGACGCGGAATAAACGAAAAACCCGGCGGAAAAGCCGGTGCTCGTAAAACAGTATAAATCATAAATGGCTGAAAATGCTGTAAATTCAGCACTTTCGGGGAATGGCGGCGTGACTTCGGTCACGCCGTTTCCTCTTTCATAAGCTCATCCAGTGGGATAAAACCCAAACCCTCGTACTTGATGTGGATGTGCTGCTGACGCTTGCCGCTGGATTTGTCCGGGGCGTCCACATAAATGCCCTGAATCAACTCGTGCAACGTGTAGGCGTCCAGCTCCTCAATTCCGACGTGCGCCTTTGCCTTCTGAATGAACTTGTCAATGCTGTCTGTCTTTTGTTCCTGTACTTCAATCTCACGGTGAAGCGCAACGGTTTCCGATTCCAACTGCTTCTGTTCGGCTTCGTAGCTCTGACTGAGCAGGTCATACCGCTCATCGTTCAGCCGACCACAGGCGTTGTCCTCATAAATTTTCATAAACAGGCGCTTCAGCTCCGCGATCCGTTTCTCATCCCGTTCAAGCTGCTTCTTCATGCCGAGTATCTTTTCCCCGCTTTCCGCGAGCGTTTGCTCCATCATGGTGCGACGGAAGTGGGCTTCGTGGTATAGGATATAATCGGTGACGGCCTGAACGTGTTTCAAGACCATACGTTCCAGAACGGTGACGCGGATGAAGTGTCCGTTGCATTTCTCCTTGTCCTTCCAGTGAACAGAGCAATCGAAGAAATCCTGCTTGGTGTCGTAGTTGTTGGATGATCCGTACTGCATCTTCGCGCCGCAGTCAGCACAGTACACCAAACCGGAAAAGATACTGCTTCGACCTGTCCGCGTCATGCGGTGCCGCTGCTGCCGGATCTCCTGAACTTTTTCAAACACATCATCCTTGATGATCTGTTCGTGCGTATTGGGGAAGATCGCCTGCTTTTCCACGGGATTCTCTCTTTGCTTCTTGTCCCAGATCGAATTGGTATAGGTCTTGAAATTGACCGTGCAGCCTGTGTATTCGCGCAGTTCCAGAATGTTGACAACGGTACTGCTGCACCAGCCATACGGATTCTCCGGTGCGGCGTGCTGTGCTTTCTGACCTTTGCTGAGCTTGTATGCTGTCGGCGTCAGCACTTTATCCGCTTTGAGCTGATTGGCGATCTGGCTTGGCCCGCGTCCTTCCATGCACATATCGAAGATGCGACGGACAACTTCTGCTGCTTCGGGATCAACGATCCAGTGCTTGGAATCGTCCGGGTCTTTCACATAGCCATACGGAACATTCGTTGTCAGCGGTACGCCGCGTTCGCCCTTTGCTTTCTGCACGGCACGGATTTTGCGGCTGGTATCGCGGGCGTAGAACTCATTGAACCAGTTCTTGATTCCGGCAAAGTCGTTGTTCACGCTGTTCAGATCGGCGGTATCGTAATTGTCGTTGATGGCAATATACCGGACGCCGTGCTGCGGG
>JAZRXJ010000021.1:0-1338 GCA_045600165.1 Clostridia bacterium | reverse complement strand
AGTCAAAAATCTTTCCGCCTACTGGATACCCGAGCTGACCGTCCGGGAAGAGATTGCCGGCACAGTTTACACCGTCACCGGCAGTTATGAAGGCACCGCCAGCTTTGTCCGCAAACTGGGACGGATCACCGCAAGAAAATTTACAGAAAAGTTGGAGGATGGCTATGGAAAAGAATAAAAGTTATGTTAATATGGACTCAGCCAATCCTGTACTGACTGATGCCCCTGTTTTGAAGGAGGAAACAGAAATGTCAGGGGCAAACGAAAACAAGATAACAGCTCTCTATTGCAGACTATCTCAGGAAGACGAACGATCCGGCGAATCGCTGTCCATCGAAAATCAGAAAACGATCCTGCTCTCATACTGTAAGGAACATCATTTCCCGAATCCGACCTTTTTCGTGGATGACGGAGTGAGCGGCACGACCTTTGACCGTCCCGGCTTTCAGGCAATGCTGAAAGAGATTGAGGAAGAAAAGGTCGGTATCGTACTGAGCAAAGACCTTTCCCGTATGGGGCGAAACTCATCACTTCTCGGACTGTACACGAACTTCACGTTCCCGCAGCACGGCGTACGTTATATCGCCATCAACGACAATTACGACACCGCCGATCTGAACAGCGTGAACAACGACTTTGCCGGGATCAAGAACTGGTTCAACGAGTTCTACGCCCGTGATACCAGCCGCAAAATCCGTGCCGTGCAGAAAGCAAAGGGTGAACGCGGCGTACCGCTGACCACGAATGTTCCGTATGGCTATGTGATAGTCCCGGATGATCCGAAGCACTGGCTCGTTGATCCCGAAGCGGCAGAAGTCGTCCGTCGCACCTTTGATATGTGCATGGAAGGACGCGGACCGAGCCAAATCGCCAATCAGCTCAAAGCGGACAAGGTGCTGACACCGACAGCGTACAAGCTCAGCAAAGGTCAGAAAGCTCAGCACGCTGCACCGGAGAATCCGTATGGATGGTGCAGCAGTACGGTCGTCAACATTCTGGAATTGCGCGAATACACGGGCTGCACGGTCAATTTCAAGACCTACACCAATTCAATCTGGGACAAGAAGCAAAGAGAGAATCCCGTTGAAAAGCAGGCAATCTTCCCCCATACGCATGAACAGATCATCAAGGATGACGTGTTTGAAAAAGTTCAGGAGATCCGGCAACAGCGGCACCGCATGACGCGGACAGGTCGAAGCAGTATCTTCTCCGGTCTGGTGTACTGTGCCGACTGCGGCGCGAAGATGCAGTACGGATCATCCAACAACTACGACACCAAGCAGGATTTCTTCGACTGCTCTATTCACTGCAAGGACAAGGAGAAATGCAACGGACACT
>JAZRXJ010000020.1:0-1370 GCA_045600165.1 Clostridia bacterium | reverse complement strand
AGATTCATCCGTTTGAAGGACACCCCTTCAAGGTGGTGGACGATGATGAACTGATGCAGCAGACAATAGACAGCATAACGCAGTTCGGTGTTCTCAATCCTGTGATTATCAGGCCGGATGAAAACGGCTATGAAATGGTCTCCGGACATAGGCGACTGCGAGCATCGGAGCTTGCCGGTAAGGACACAATCCCCGCGATCTGCCGGAACATGTCAGACGATGAAGCCATTATCTTTATGGTGGACAGCAACCTTCAGCGTGAAACCATTCTCCCCAGTGAACGCGCTTGGGCATACAAACTGAAGCGGGATGCCTTGAATCATCAGGGAAAAACAACTTCGTCCCAAATTGGGACGAAGTTGAGAGCAGACGAAATGATCGCAGAACAGGCGGGTTCAAGCCGCAATCAGGTTCAGCGTTTTATTCGTCTGACCGAGCTCATCCCGGAGCTGATGGATAAGGTGGACAGTAAAGAGGTTGCCATGAATCCGGCTGTGGAGCTTTCGTTTCTGAAGAAAGACGAACAGCGGATGTTTCTGGAGGCAATGGATTATGCACAGGCAACTCCGTCACTCTCACAGGCACAGCGATTAAAGAAGCTGAGCCAGGAAGGGGCGTGTACGCAGGATGCTATGTTCCGCATTATGTCCGAGGAAAAGAAAGATGAGCTGGACAGACTTACGATCCGCAGCGATGTGCTCCGTAAGTATTTCCCGAAGTCCTACACCCCTCAGCAGATGCAGAACACGATCATCAAGCTGCTGGAACAGTGGCAGAAAAAGCGGCAAAGGGACAAATCCCTGTAACGCCGCGGAAAGGAGGAAAACTTCATGCAGGAAGAGGTTGAAAACAGGACGGTAACGCTGATTATCAGCTCGTCCAAGCTGACAGGCAGAGTATTGAAATCAGCCATGCAGCATTATCTTTCCTACCAGAAGGAAAAGAAACGTGAAAACGCTCAGAACGGCCCGGTAAAGCCAACCGGCAAACAGTCCGTCAAAGAGCTTGTCGGACAGAATCAGGGTGTCTCCAATATCGAGATCAACGACAGGAACATCAAGGACTTTGAGCGGGTTGCCCGGAAATACGGAGTTGATTATGCCGTAAAGAAAGACCGGACGACCGTTCCGCCCAAGTATCTGGTGTTCTTCAAGGCAAGAGACGCGGACGCTCTGACAGCGGCTTTTGACGAGTACAGCCGACAGGCGTTCCAGAAAAAAGACCGCAGCTCCATCGTTCAGAAGCTCCGCAGTATGAACCCGCTGGCGCAGACCATCAGCAAGGACAAGGTGCGGCATAAAGACAAGGGGCTGGAGCTATGAAGAAACCCGTAAACATGAAAAAGTTCCTGATCCTGAACGTGCCGTATG
>JAZRXJ010000019.1:0-1829 GCA_045600165.1 Clostridia bacterium | reverse complement strand
GGGTCGGACCAGCATTCGTCGATATCGCCGGGACGGCGCGGATCAATCTGGTAAGGAATCGGTACATCATTCACCCGGGTGAATGCGTTGACCAGATCCAGTACAGAATACCCGGTACCGGTTCCGAGATTGATGATCTCACATCCGGTATGCATCGCGGCGTAATCACAGGCACACACATGTCCACGTGCCAGATCGCATACATGGATATAGTCACGTACACCGGTTCCGTCATGAGTGTTGTAGTCGTTGCCGAAGACATGAAGTTTTTCCAGTGCTCCGACAGCAACCTTGGTGATATAGGGCATCAGGTTATTTGGAATGCCGTTCGGGTTTTCACCGATCAGTCCGGATTCATGGGCACCGATGGGATTAAAGTAGCGCAGGAGTACCACGCTCCATTCCGGATCAGCATTAGCGGTGCCCTGAAGGATCTTTTCAATCATGAATTTCGTCCATCCGTAGGGATTGGTGCAGCCGACAGAAGGCATATCCTCACGGTAGGGACAGGACGGCTGGGCGCCGTAGACCGTGGCGGAGGAGGAGAAGACCAGACGCTTGACATTGTGAGCCTTCATGACTTCGCAGAGGGTCATGGTGGAATCCAGATTATTCCGGTAGTATTCAAGGGGCTTGGCGACACTTTCGCCGACTGCTTTCAGCCCGGCAAAGTGAATCACCGCGTCAAAGCTGTTTTCCGTGAAGATCCTGTCCATGGCTTCCTTGTCGCAGACATCGGCTTCGTAGAATTTCACGGCCTTTCCGGTGATCTGTTCGATCCGGCGGATCGCTTCGGGACAGCTGTTGCTGAAGTTGTCCACAATCACGGCTTCATGACCGGCACATATCATTTCAACGCAGGTATGGGACCCGATATATCCGGCTCCGCCCGTCAGCAATACTCTCATTCTCGGTCCTCCTGTCAGAGCTTTTCGGGATAGCTACCGTTATCATGCAGTTTTTTCAGTTCCCCGGCAACATATTCCTTGTCTTCACGGTAGGTGACGCCGAACCAGACGGCTTTCGTGGACAGGACTTCCACTTTCAGGTCTTTTTCGTGCATCAGCTGATCCACCAGCGTGGGGAGAACATATTCCTTTTTCATGGGATCGCCTTCCTCCTTCCCCAGGAAGGAGGAGAGACAACGTACCCCTTCTTCGAAGAACCAGGGGGTGAAACCCCAGAAGTTCATACTGACCAGTGCTTCCGGATCCAGAATGACACCGTTTTCATCCGTATTGATATCGCGGATCGTTCCGTCCGGGAAGGGCAGAATCTTGTAGGTTTCGGTCACTTTGACCAGATTCCGGTCGGCATCGGTGGTGCAGACACCTCTGGTGACATGACCGTTTTCGGATACCGTATTCTTCAGATAATAGGCAACCATGGATGCCTGGGCGGTTGTCCCCGCCAGACGGTGAAGGGAATCGGCCATGGCGCCGAACGCCTCTTTCCCGTAATAGTCATCGGCATTGATAACTGCGAAGGGTTCATGGATCTGATCTCTCGCACACAGAACAGCATGTACGGTACCGTACGGCTTGGTCCTGCCTTCGGGAGGAATGAAACCGCCGGGAAGGTCGTCATATTCCTGGAAGGCATAACAGACATCCACTTTTTCGGCGATCCGATCACCAATCAGTTCCTTGAAAAGGTCAAGCATATTCTTGCGGATCACAAATACCACCTTGTCGAAACCGGCGGCCAGCGCGTCATAGATCGAGTATTCCAGAAGGATCTCACCGTTCGGACCGATATGATCCACCTGCTTGTTTCCGCCGTATCTGGAGCCCAGTCCGGCAGCCATGATCAGAAGTGTCGTTTTCATG
>JAZRXJ010000018.1:0-1939 GCA_045600165.1 Clostridia bacterium | reverse complement strand
ATACCGAAATCATCCTCCATAGCCATTTCCGCGTTCTTCAGGTAGTTGTCCGGCAGGAACTGCGGCAGCTCCTTGTAGCCCCAGGAATCCACATAATGAGAGGATACCTGACCCTGCTGCCTGAGAACAATGATGTCGCTGACGGAGAGGCTGTGCCCGGTGAAATCCTGCGGATGCTCGATGTTGAACTGCCGGTAGAGATCATTCATCGCGTCGTATCTATCTTTTCCGGTAAAATCGAAGTCTCCGCTGTAAACCGCGTGGTAGTTGCCATAGTCTACGCTCAAATTGTTCTTTGCAAGGTATTCCATGTTCTCAAAGCGGATCTGCGCGTTTTCCGGAGTTTCCCTGAGCTGCAAAAGCATGAAGCCGTCCTTTTCACTGTCGCGGAACTTACCTTCATAATCCACGGTAGGCTCCTGAATACGCTCCCAGTCTTCGGCGGCCACACCGAACATGCCGTCGAAGCTTTTGATCTCATCGGCGTCAAACGCCATGGCTTCGGTATTGTCGGTGTAAAGCAGATAGACCGGAACATCCCGGTCGAACAGCTCCAGTGCTCTGTCGCGGGTAAGCGGAACCATGTTTTCATCCAGATAACCGTAGGAGTTCATAGCTTCCTTACTGATGACGGGATCGGTTTTTTCCTCATGGGGTTCGGGGACTTCTTCAACCTTGATTTCCATTTCCGGAGGTTCAGGATTTACGACCATTGTTTCAATGCTCTCAATGCGGTCGTTTTCCCACGCTTTGACTTCCTCGTTCTGAAGACTGTCGAGAATGCTGATGTCCGCAAGCTGAAGGGTGGAAACACCGCCAAGCTCATGGAGAGCGCAGATTTCCAGAGCTGCATCCATAATCAGAGGCTTGTCGGAATCCAGCTGTCCGCCGTCAATTTCCCGTTTGGAAGTCTTGTCATACAGAGTGTAGTCGTAGCCTTCATCACTTCGCTGCACATGGAGATACATGTTATCCACGGTGTAAAGGCGTTCAGAAGCAGTTGCCGGTTCATTCTCGATCTCATCCGTTTTTTCGGCTGCACCGCGTTCCTTCATGATTTCCGCGTAGTAACGGTCGATATCCGTTATCAGTTCAGAGGAAGTTTTGCTGATGGTTTCCAGACTGGCGCGAAGCTCGGAAAGCTCCTTGTCCTTTGACCATGTGGCGATATAGCCGAAACTGTTATCGCCGGTGGGAATGCCGTAGTAGGCACAGACCGCATAGGAAATGCTTTCTGCTTCGACCTCTTCGGTGCGGCGGTCTTTCTTCGGCTCCTTGCCGAGATATTCACTGATGGTCTGCTCGCCACCCGTGAAATTCAGACCTTCTTCTTCCGTAAACATGCGGCGTTTGTCTGCTCCGAGATTAAGCTCCTGATTCACCAGAATCGTTCCGGCATGATTTACGACAACACGGGGCTCAATGCAGATCGGCATACCCGGATCATTGTCAGAGCCTCTCAGATCGTAGCGGAACATATCGTCCGGAATCTTGTCTGCACTGACGCGACCGTTGGAAAACAGTGCCGGAACATCGAAGATTTCTGCGGTCTGATACTTCTCGTTGTTTTCGGTCTTGTCGTGCTCGTAATTGTGAAGCTTGGAATGCGCGATCTCATGGACAGCTGCGCAGACGGTCTGTACCTCGCTCATGCCCTCGCGGATAGTGATGGACTGATCTTTGATGTCGAAAAAGCCGTCCGTGTTTGCCTCCAGCGGCTTGAAGGAAATGGGCACCGGCGCGGAGCGTTTTACCGCTTCCATAAAAACCTCATAGTTCTGCACATCGCCGGTCAGGGTGCTGGCAAGCTGCGGCAGAGGTTTTCCGCTGGTCTGGCTCACATCGAAGACAGTGACGGGCTTATACATGGGGATTTTGATTTCCTTTTCTTCCATGATGACCTTTCCGTCCGCATCCAGCATAGGAAGCTTGGTGTCCG
>JAZRXJ010000017.1:0-2728 GCA_045600165.1 Clostridia bacterium | reverse complement strand
GGTGACCGAGTCCTCCTTCAGGGCAAGCGCCGCTGTGGTAAATCCGTATTCCTTCAACAGATCCATTCCCTGATCAGGCCAGTCGGTATCCCGATTCCCGATCCTTGCCCATGGTAGTTGAAAGACCGTTCCCATACTCACCCGCACGCTGCGCCGGTTCAGCGGGTCGCAGCAGGTAGGCGTCAGCAGGACCGCATCCATACCGAGTGCGGCTGCGGACCGGATCACCGCTCCGACATTGGTGGTATCCGTGACAGCCTCCACCACAACCACACGTTCCGCCGTCTTCAGGATCTCCGTGACATCGAGAGGCTTCGGACGCGGCATGATGCACTGGATGCACCGGTCCGGATAATATCCCACCGTGTCTCCCAGGATCTCCCGTTCTCCCGTATATACCGGCACTTCGTCCGGACAGCAGGCCAGGACTTCCGCGGCCTGCCCGGTGATATGCTTCCGTTCCATCAGAAAAGCGACCGGTACGATCCCGGCATCCATGGCCAGTTTGACCACCTTCGCGCTTTCAGCCACAAACATGGCGTCATCCGGATGCTGCTTCATACGCAGCTGCGCGTCGCTCCGTCTGAAAAGGTCCAGAGCCGGATCATTCCGGTCCGTGATTTCGATAATGTTAGCCATTTGTTTTCTTCTTCTCCATGTTTTTACCTGATATATCTTCATCCGGTATGTTGATTCATTCGTTTTCATCCAGCTGATACAGATAGGATATCATATCATAATCCCGGTCTCCCATCTGTGCGTATCGGCTTTATACGTTTCCCCACCCATTTTTTCGTAGAACTTCCGGGCTTCGGCATTGTCATTCAGGCACCAGATGATCATCTGTCTTCACTCTTCTTTCAGCATCTCCATTTCAACCACATTCCATGGTTCGGACGCTGTAATGCTCCTGTCTTTAAATCCGACCTTCCGGTAACACCAATGTGCCGGATCGTTATTTTCAAAAACGCCGATGGTGATCCTTGCGGCTCCGAGGATCTCAAAAGCATATTTCACTCCCAGCATGAGCATCTGCTTTCCGTAGCCTTTTCCGCGCGCTGAATCGTCAACTATGACCCATCCGAATCTCAGTTGTCCGGGATCCCCGCCGGTATATCTCATGATAAAGTGACCGACAACACGGTGATCATCATCGACAGCCACCCATGGATAGAAATTGTCCGGTTCGGTGCAGTCTCCGTTATCCCTGCTGTATTTCCTGTCGATCATTCCGGCATCGATCGGATAACTGCCGAAGCGGTCCCCGCCCCATTTATGAAACACATCTTCATTCTGAACCCATTTTGCGATGATTTCCGCGTCGCAGGCTTTATACGGTCTCAGTCTCATGAACCTTTTCTCCTTCAGTCAGGCAGGATGCCTGTATCCCTGTGTTGTTTCTCTTACAGATTGACCTGATAATACTGACTGATCCGGCCTTCTTCGTAGTTATCATTCTCGACAGTCAGTACGCCGCCATTCTTTGTGATAGTGGCCGCGGAGGCCAGGTTATCCTTGTAGCAGCCAAGGATCACCTTTGACATTCCTTTTTCTTTACAGACCGACAGACCGTATCCAAGCAGTTCAGTCGCGTATCCTTTTTGTCTTTCGGAAGGTCTCACTCCGTAGCCGATATCCCCGTATTTCCAGGAAAGCGACTCTGGTAATTCATATCGGATGCTCAGCAGGCCGACCAGTCTTTCCTCATGAAAGCAGAGATACAGCAGCGATTTTCCCCATTGGTCATCGCCGTTCAGGGCGTTGTTGCGGATCTTCTCCACCCATTCGGCATAATCGGAAGAAGTCAGGCCCATGCTCGCGCTGATGCCGTATTCCTGATTCTCGCGGTGTTCCTGAACATACTCCTGCAGGATTTCTTTGTCTTTTAATTCCGGAAGTCTGTATATCATACCGTACTCCTCCGCGGATCCGTGAACACTGCGCGGGATCCGCCGTTATTTTCCCAGTTCGACCGCCGCGATCTCCCTCGTCGGCCAGAACGCGCACAGGTGCAGCCTCGTGACCGTTGCCAGAAACGGTCGGAAAGACTTGATAAATATCGGCAGCGCTTTCTGAATCGTTTCCGGTTCGTCAAGCAGGATGGTTGAATGCGGCGTCCAGGGATGCCGGTCGATGGTTTCTGTCCTGATCGCGTCATGAAGTGCCAGCAGTCCCGACGGATTCATGTCGGGTGCGCTGAAGAGCACGCTTCCTCCCGCGAACATCCCGATATGGCTCATGTGTACCGGTATCGGCGCGAATTGCCCGGCCAGTTTTTCCACTTCTTCCGCGACTTCTTTTTCCTTGTCCAGTGAGAAGGATGCCAGGGAAATGTGATACGGAACATCAGGGGTCTGCTTCCCAACAAAACCGCGTTGTTTCAGCTCGTCATACCAGCATGCCATTCTTTTTTGAGATTCATTGTCCAGATCTGCCATCAGCGTCAGAAACTTTTCAGCCATTTTACTGTTCTCCCTGATTTTTACTATATTCCTGTCGGTATCAATTTTCAAATGTTTGCCATATCTGGTGACAACCTTATTATTCTACTTTTTCTTTTCTTTTCCTGTTAAGCCGTCTTCCCGCGTTCTCGCGTTTGCTAACGGCTGACCACTAACTACTGACCACTAAGCCGTAGCGTCCACTAACTCAGGCTCCTCCTCCGGGGGAGCTGTCAGCGCTTGCGCTGACTGAGGGAGTGTAGCCGCCGCAGCGTCATCCCCCTGAG
>JAZRXJ010000016.1:0-1167 GCA_045600165.1 Clostridia bacterium | reverse complement strand
TTATCCAATCGAAATGTGAGCAATCAGCACCCCATGTCGGCAATCACCGGTCTGGCTTCTGCTTTGGCTGCTCTGGAAGAAAGAGTAACTGTTACAGCAGAAACGACCATTGCCTTGCTTCCTAATGACACGAAAGTCATCACGGGAACACCCACCGCAGTAACCGTTTCCTTATCAGCACCGACTGAAAGAAAAGACTATATTACCGGCATGACCTTTATCGCCGGAGCGGACTTTGCTTTGACGGAAAACGCACCGGAGGGCTATAGCATCGTTTGGCCTGACACCCCCACTTGGACGGCGGGAAAACTTTATGAGGTTATTTACCGCTGCCTGTGGCTTGAGGACGGTAACGGCAACATTATGATTTCTGCCAAGTACAGCGAAGCGGATGTGCCGCAGCCGGAGGTGTCGGAATGAGCCTGTTGGTCAGAAGAAGACTGCTGACCCATTCCGGCGGTCTTCCGGATATCTATCAGGAAGTGGAATATCTGGAATCCAATGGCAGACAGTATATCGATACAGGATATGCGGTCACCTGGCCGGAGCTTAAGTATGAAATGAAGTATCTGAAGACATCGTTGAACAGTCATGTTTTCGGTGTCGATTATTATGGACTGAACCCCAGATATATGATGGGGCAGCTCTATAATAACCTGCTCTATATTGGAGACGGCATGGGCGGGGAAACGATCACAACGCCGGAATGTATTCAGGAGACAAACAAGGTTTATGAGGGCAGTGTGACCGTCACGGGAACCACCGTTGAAACACAGCAAGTGGATTTGGTGTTAAACGGCGGCAGCCAGAATTTCTTTCAGAAAAGCGAGAACCGATTTTTCAGAGGCTGTCCGGAAGGCTGTACTGCTTATCTGTTTGCAATCCGTGAGCGGGAAGACGGCACACCCTATTATCTTCTTCACGGAAGGATTTATTATCTCCGATTGTACGACCACACCGGTCGGAAAGTTCGGGATTTTATCCCTTGCTATCGGAAGGAAGACAATAAGCCCGGTATGTATGATCTGGTAGGGAAAACCTTCTACACCAATCTGGGAACCGGAGAATTCACCACAGGGCCGGAGGTGGGAGCATGAGTTTATTGACAAGAAGAAGTCTTTTGAATCCAAAGAAAGGACTGCCGGACATTTATCAGGCGGTGGAGTA
>JAZRXJ010000015.1:0-1089 GCA_045600165.1 Clostridia bacterium | reverse complement strand
AGTGACCGTATCCCATACAGATGCTGGATCAGAACCATCTTGAACAGGACCACCGGATCTCGGCTTGCACGTCCGTTATCCTCGCAATATAAGTCTTCCACGATTTCGTATATTCTCTCAAAATCGACTGCTTTATCGATTTTCCGCAGCAAATGATCCTCCGGTACCAGCATATCCGGTCACACCTTCTCGATCGCTTTCCGTTGCTCTTCCTCTTTTTTCAGCATCTTTATCACCCGTCTCTTTTATACCAAAAAAGTCACTCCTGTGGGTGACCTTTTTTGACAGACTGTGTCCCCGGGGTTTACCCGGGGCCTTTCCTTTCCCGCTACGCCGCCTGCCGGACGCTTGAAAAATCATGCCTTGTGGAGTATAATACGCTTGTTGATTTATCGCTGTGAAGGGGGGCATTCCCATGGCTGCCGTATCCAAAGCCGTTGTTTCCGTGTTGGGTGTGGACTGTAAAGGCATCATTGCCAAAGTGAGTCAGCTTCTTTATCGTCAGGATGCCAATATCCTGGATATTTCCCAGACCATCGTGGGCGGGTATTTTAATATGATCCTGATCGCTGATATATCGGATAGCGATTTCAGCGTGCTGAACGATGAGCTGACCGCCCTGGGCGAGGATCTGGGGCTGCAGATCCGCATCCAGAAGAGCGAAATTTTTGAAGCGATGCATCAGATCTGATGCAGGGAGAATGCTATGATTCAAACTCAGGAAGTTTTGGAAACCCTGCGGATGATCGACCAGGAAAAGCTGGATGTAAGAACCATCACCATGGGAATTTCCCTCTTTGAATGCGTATGTGATGATGAAAAACGCCTGGCCCAGCGGGTCTATGACCGCGTGACCCGTCAGGCGGAAAACCTGGTCAGGACCGGCCAGGAAATTGAGCGGGATTTCGGAGTGCCCATCGTCAATAAGCGGGTCTCCGTCACCCCGATCGCCCTGATCACGGGGGCGGTGCAAAACCCCATGCCCGTGGCGGCAGCCCTGGACAAGGCCGCCCGGGAAATCGGCATCGATTTTATCGGCGGCTATTCCGCCCTGGTGCAAAAAGGCATGGCCGGGGCCGGTCGAAGTCG
>JAZRXJ010000014.1:0-22433 GCA_045600165.1 Clostridia bacterium | reverse complement strand
GCGCATGGCCTGGGCTTCGCCCTTCTGGCTCAGCGTCATGGTGATGGCAGCGGTCAGGGTGGTCTTGCCGTGGTCAACGTGACCGATGGTACCGATGTTTACATGGGGCTTATTCCGTTCAAAATGTTCTTTTGCCATGGGTTTTTCCTCCTTGATTTCGCTTAAAAGCGATCATTTTCATTGCTTTCAAGTCTTTGATGCGGTATGGAGCAGGTGATGGGAATCGAACCCACGTGGCCAGCTTGGGAAGCTGGAGCTCTGCCATTGAGCTACACCTGCATGTCCGCATCAAGCCCTTGAACACTTGCCAAACATGTTGTATTGTAATTGTTTTTTCCTTAAGTGTCAATAGCATGACCGTATTTCAGTCGATAAACATGGCATCTCCGAAGGAGAAGAAACGATACCGTTCCTGAACGGCTTCACGGTAGACGCGGAGCGCTTCCTCGCGGCCCATGAGCGTGCTGATGAGCATCAGCAGGGTGGACTGGGGAAGATGGAAATTGGTGATCAGCGCGTCGACTGCCTTGATCTGCACCCCCGGTTTGATGAAGATGGCGGTATCCTGACTTCCGGCGTGTACGATCCCGTCCGGAGTGGCCATGGTCTCGAGCGTCCGGACCGAGGTGGTGCCCACGCAGACGATGCGTCCGCCGGCGACACGGATCCGGTTCAGGGTCTCCGCGGCTTCCGGAGTGACTTCACAGAACTCGGTATGCATGACATGGTTGTCCACGTCATCTTCCTTGACGGGACGGAAAGTTCCCAAGCCCACGTGCAGCAGGACGGGAACGATGGTAATCCCTTTTGCTCTGATCCGGTCCAGCAGTTCCGGCGTGAAATGCAGTCCGGCAGTGGGAGCAGCGGCGGAGCCTTCCTGCTTTGCATATACCGTCTGATAGCGGTTCGGATCTTCCAGCTTTTCATGGATATAGGGCGGGAGCGGCATTTCTCCCAGCTGATCGAGGATCTCCTCAAAGACGCCGTCATAGATAAACCGGACGATGCGTCCGCCAATCTCCTCCACGTTATCCATGATCTCGCAACGCAGGAGACCATCCCCGAAGGTACAGACGGTGCCGGGCTTCAGCCTGCGTCCGGGACGGACCAACGCTTCCCAGTCTGTTGCATTCTGGCGGCGGAGCAGAAGCACTTCGACCGGAACACCGGTTTCCTCCTTCACGCCCAGAAGGCGGGCAGGAATGACCTTGGTGTTGTTGATGACCAACGCGTCATTCGGGTTCAGGTAGTCGATGACGTCATAGAAATGCTTATGTTCCAGGGAACCGTCCTTCCGGTGATAGACCAGGAGACGGCTGTGATCACGCGGCTCCATAGGCGTCTGCGCAATCAGCTCTTCCGGAAGTTCATAGTCAAAATCGCTTGTTTTCATGGGTCTCAGAACTCCATCCTCATCTGTGTTTCATTGGCGGAAGCGGGCATCTTCTTTTTCATGTGTTCCCACGCGGCAGGTGTGCAGACACGTCCGCGGGGCGTCCGCATGAGGAAACCGAGCTGCATCAGATACGGCTCGTACACGTCCTCGATGGTCACCGCGTCCTCGCCGGTGGTGGCGGCCAGTGTATCAAGACCGACAGGACCGCCGCCGAACTTATCCATCATACAGCCGAGTACATTCCGGTCCACCTTGTCCAGACCGAGCTCATCCACATCCAGCAGGGCGAGGGCTTCCCGCGCGGCTTCCTGCGTGATGATGCCGCCGGCTTTGACCTGGGCGTAGTCGCGGACACGCTTCAGCATGCGGTTGGCGATACGGGGGGTGCCGCGGCTGCGGCGGGCGATCTCGAGGATCCCGTCCGGTTCTGCTTCAATGCCGAGGATTCCGGCACTGCGGGCTACGATGGCGGCCAGTTCTTCAGGCGTATACATTTCCAGACGGAAGAGCATCCCGAAACGGTCGCGCAGGGGAGCGGACAGTTGCCCGGCACGCGTGGTGGCGCCGACGAGGGTGAACTTCGGCAGATCGACACGGATGGATCTCGCGGTGGGACCCTTGCCGATCATGATATCAATGGCATAGTCTTCCATGGCCGGATAGAGAACTTCCTCAACCTGTCTGGAAAGACGATGGATCTCATCAATAAACAGGACATCTCCGGGGCTCAGATTGGACAGAATGGAGGCCAGGTCGCCGGGCCGTTCGATGGCGGGACCGCTGGTGACACGGATGTTCTGTCCCATTTCTGCGGCCACAATACAGGCCAGCGTGGTCTTTCCCAGACCGGGAGGGCCGTAGAGCAGCATATGATCCAGCGCGTCGTGACGGGAAAGCGCGGCCTGGATATAGATATTCAGGCTGTCCTTGACTGCCTGCTGACCGATATAATCACGCAGGGCGTGAGGCCGCAGAGTCTGCTCGACCGCGCTGTCCTCGGACGTATAGCTGCTGTCCATGAATCTCTCGTCCATGCGTTACCTCACATTCCCGCCATGGCACGAAGTGCCAGACGAATCATTTCTTCGGGCTTGTCAGTCTTGTCCCGGACACCGGCCAGCGCGTTCCTTGCCTCCACGGAAGAATACCCCAGCGCGGTGAGCGCTTCCATGGCTTCGCTGACGGCGTCGGAAGCGACGGGCATGGCGGAGACCGGTGCTCCGCTTTCCGAAACGGCGGCGGAGACATCTGCCTGGGTGATCTTGTCCTTCAGCTCCAGTGTGATCCGCTGGGCTGTTTTCTTTCCGATTCCCGGTGCGCGGGCCAGCGCGTTCACATCTCCGAGCAGGATAGCCAGATTCAGGTCGCGGATCGGCATGCTTCCCAGTACGCCGAGGGCGGTCTTCGGACCGATGCCGGACACGGAAGTCAGGAGCAGGAACAGCTCTTTTTCTTCTTTCGTGGCGAACCCGAACAGTTCCATGGCGTCTTCACGCACGGAAAGGTAAGTGTAGCACCGCATGTTCTCTCCGATGGCAGGCGCGGCCTGAAGCGTGCTCATGGAGCAGTTCAGCTGCCAGCCGACACCGGCGGCCAGAAGCACGAGAGAATTGCTTGCTTTTTCGCAGACCTGTCCTTCAATGAACGCGTACATGACGGGTCCTCCTTCGGATGTTATTTCGGAAGTTATTTCATCAGGAATTCTTTTTTCGCGACCCCGGCCTGACAGTGGGTGATCGCGCAAGCGATGGCGTCCGCGGCATCATCTGGTTTCGGGATCTCGTCCATGTGCAGGAGCAGCTTCACCATCTGCTGGACCTGCTTTTTATCGGCCTTTCCGTATCCGGTGACGGCCTGCTTGATCTGCATGGGAGTATACTCATACAGGTTCTCGGTATATTCGGCGGCGGAGATGATCGCCGCGCCGCGGGCGGCGCCGACCATCAGGGCCGTGGTGACGTTACGGGCGAAGAAAAGCTCTTCAAAAGCGACTTCATCAGGTTTATAGATCGCCAGCAGATCGCGCACACCCAGTTGCAGGGTGCGGAGGCGGTGCTGCATGGGATGCCCGGCCTTGGTCTCGATACAGCCGTAGTTGATGAGACGCATGCGGCTGCCTTCGCATTCCACGACGCCCCAGCCCATAAGTGCGTATCCCGGGTCAATACCGAGCACGATCAAGGCAGGCACTTCCTTTCCTGAATAATCCGTAACAATTCCTTAACCTCTGTCCATGATAAACTTGCGTTTCTGAAAAGTCAATGCGAACAAGCGCGGCAGAGCCGTGCTTGTGAGGAAACAGAAAACAAGGAGACAGGGTGGAATTTGAGCAAGAATAACATAATATCCCGCTGAATTTACATTTATATCTGTAAAAATCCATGGTATAATCCGGATACCAACCAAAGGTTTATTATGAGGAGGCGTCTTTTATGAAGATGACATTCCGCTGGTACGGTTCACAGACGGATCCGATCCCGCTCAAATATGTGAAGCAGATCCCCGGTATGACCGGACTGATGGGCCTGCTGGACAACAAAGCTGCCGGTGTCGACTGGCCGGAAGAGGAAGTCAAGGCCTACATTGACGAAGTGCATGCCGGCGGGCTGGAATGCGAAGTCATCGAAAGCGTCAATGTCCATGAAGACATCAAGATGGGCCTGCCTTCCCGAGATGAATATATTGCCAATTACATCTCCACGATCCGTACGCTCGCGAAGTATGGTGTGAAGGTGATCATCTACAACTTCATGCCGGTCTTTGACTGGCTGCGGACTGATCTGGCCCGGATCATTCCGGAAGACGGCTCCAACAGCCTTTATTTCGATGAAAAAGATCTGGGAAATATGGGCCCGCTCGAGATCGTGAAGCGCACCGCGGAAGCCAGCGGCGGATTCACCCTTCCCGGCTGGGAACCCGAGCGGCTCGCACAGCTGGAAAAGACACTGAAGCAGTACGAGGGCATGACACCCGATATGCTCCGTACCAATTTCAAGTATTTCCTGGATGCCATCATTCCCATCTGTGAAGAAGTCGGTGTGCGCATGGCCTGCCATCCGGACGATCCTGCCTGGCCGATCTTCGGTCTGCCCCGTATCGCTCACAACCAGGACGATTTCGACAAGATGTGCGCTCTGCACGACAGTCCCGCCAATACGGTCTGTCTGTGCACCGGCTCCCTGGGCTCCGATCCCGCCAACGATATTCCATCCATCATCCGTCACTTCGGCGAGAAAGACCGCATCGGCGCGATGCATGTCCGGAACATCAAGTTCCTGGGATACCATCATTTCCGGGAAGCCAGCCACCTGAGCGCGGACGGCGATCTGGACATGTATGCCATCATGAAAGCTATCTATGATACCTGCCCGGATACCTATATCCGTCCCGACCACGGACGGATGATCTGGGACGAAAAGGGCCGCCCCGGCTACGGTCTGTATGACCGCGCGTTGGGCGCGACCTATCTGAACGGGCTCTGGGAAGCCATTGACCGTGAAAACAGGGGGAAATAAACATGCAACTGACAAACAGCGGATTGAATGAGCGTGCCGCGTGGGAAAAAGCCGGCGTACTGCTGCCTGCCTATGACCGTGCCGCCATGGAAACGAAGACCTGGCAGGAACCGGTATGGGTCCATTTCGGCGCGGGTAATATCTTCCGCGGTTTTATCGCCGGCCTGCAGCAGAAACTGCTGAACGAGGGACTGGCGGATACCGGCATCATCGCGGCGGAGACTTTTGATCATGAGATCATTGACCGGATCTACAAGCCTTTTGATTCCCTGACGCTCATGGTCAGCCTCAAACCGGACGGAACGACCGACCGGGAAGTGATCGCCTCTCTCGCCGGCGGAATGAAGGCTTCACCCGCTTTTGACGATGACTGGGCCAAACTGAAGGAGATCTTTGTTTCTCCCACACTGCAGATGGTCAGCTTTACCATCACCGAAAAAGGTTATGCCCTGCGGAACATGCAGGACGAGTATTTCCCGGTCGTTACCGCGGATATGGAGAACGGTCCGGAAAAGGCGACTCATGCCATGAGCATCGTGACCACCCTCATGCTTCACCGTTTTGAATATACCAGTGCTCCCATCGCCCTGGTGAGCATGGATAACTGCAGCCGGAACGGGGAAAAGCTTCGCGGTTCCGTGCTGGAGATCGCCCAGGCATGGGTGAAGAACGGCTTTGCCGGAGAGGATTTCCTTGACTGGCTGACGGACGAGACACAGGTGAGCTTCCCCTGGTCAATGATCGACAAGATCACGCCCCGTCCCGCTGAAAAGGTGCTGAATCTGCTGACCGAAGACGGCTTTGAGGATATGGCTCCCGTGGAGACCGCGAAGCATACCTTCATCGCGCCGTTTGTCAACGCGGAAGTGCCGCAGTATCTGGTTGTGGAGGACCGTTTCCCGAACGGACGCCCTGCTCTGGAAAAAGCCGGTGTATACATGACCGACCGCGACACCGTGAACATGACCGAACGGATGAAGGTCACCACCTGCCTGAATCCGCTGCATACCGCGCTGGCGGTCTGCGGATGTCTGCTGGGATATACGTCCATCGCCGCCGAAATGACCGATCCTGATCTGAAACGGCTGGTGGAACGTATCGGATACACGGAAGGACTGCCGGTCGTGACGGATCCCGGGATCCTGAGCCCCGAAGCCTTCTTAAAGGAAGTGCTCGAAAAGAGACTGCCGAATCCCTTCATGCCGGATACGCCCCAGCGTATCGCCTGCGATACCAGTCAGAAGATCCCGATCCGCTTCGGTGAGACCATCAAAGCCAGACTGGCACGGAATGACGCGGACCAGCTGGAGGGGATCCCGGTGGCGATCGCGGCGTGGATCCGTTACCTACTGGCCATTGACGACAAAGGAAACGAAATGGCTGTTTCTCCCGATCCCATGCTGAAGGATCTGCAGGAAGCCCTGAAAGATGTGCACTTCGGTGATCCGGAAAGCATCGGCGATCATCTGAAACCCATCCTGAGCAATCCCGTGATTTTCGCGGTCGATCTGTATCAGGCAGGACTTGGTGAAAAGATAGAGAATATTTTAAGGGTTATGCTTGTTCCGGGCGGTGTCAGAGCCGCTCTGCAGGCGGTCTGACCCGAACTGTTCAGCCTGATCCGGCGGAATTGCGGGATCAGGCTTTTCATTCGGACGGATCTGACGGAAGGTCAGACCGACAGTGAACCGGAGCAGACAAAGAATCGGAAGGAATGATTCGGATATGAAACTTTGGGGCGGACGTTTTGACAAGGCGACAGACGGACTGGTGGATGATTTCCACTCCAGTATCTCTTTTGATCAGCGGCTCTATGAACAGGATATCACGGGGTCCATCGCCCATGCCACCATGCTGGGTGAACAGGGCATCATTCCACGGGAAGATGCCGAAAAGATCGTGGAAGGTCTGAAAGGGATCCTCGAGGATGCCAAAGCCGGAAAGATCCAGTGGATGACCGACGCGGAAGACATCCACATGAACGTGGAGACTATTTTGACCCAGCGCATCGGAGAAGCCGGCAAGCGCCTGCATACCGGACGCAGCCGGAACGATCAGGTGGCGCTGGATACCCGGATGTATGCCAAGGTTGCCTGCAAAGAGACCGAAGCGATGCTGAACGATCTGCTGGACGCGATCCTCACCATCGCGGAAGAGAATGTCCATACCATTATGCCGGGATATACCCACATGCAGAAAGCCCAGCCCATCACGCTGGCGCACCATATGCTGGCCTACACCCAGATGTTCCTGCGCGACAGGGAACGCTTCCGCAACGCCTACAAGGCGGCGGATGTGATGGTTCTCGGTTCCGGCGCTCTGGCCGGTACCACTTATCTCCTGAACCGGGAACGTGTGGCCGAACTGCTGGACTTCAGCACGATCTCTCAGAACAGCCTGGACGGTGTCAGCGACCGGGACTACATGCTGGACTATCTGTCCGCGGCTTCCATCTGCATGATGCACCTCAGCCGCTTCTGCGAGGAACTGATCCTCTGGAACACCAATGAATTCCGTTTTGTGGAAATGGATGACGGATTTGCCACCGGCTCCAGTATCATGCCCCAGAAAAAGAACCCCGATGTGGCGGAACTGATCCGCGGCAAGACCGGACGTGTTTACGGACACCTCATGGGTCTCCTGACTGTGATGAAGGGCCTGCCGCTCGCTTACAACAAGGATATGCAGGAAGACAAGGAAGCCTTCTTCGACACCCGTGACACACTGGTGAAGGGTCTGACGGTCTTCACCGCCATGCTCCGTACCGTGACCTTCCGGAAAGATGTCATGGAGAAGGGTGCTTCCGGCGGCTTCACCAACGCCACGGACTGTGCTGACTATCTGGTCAAGAAAGGTGTTGCCTTCCGGGATGCCCACAAGGTCGTGGGTGAACTGGTGGCACATTGCCTGAATGAAAACAAGGCCTTGCTGGACCTGACACTGGATGAACTGAAACAGTTCCATCCCGCGTTTGAACAGGATGTCTTTGATGACCTCAGCATGATCTCCTGTGTCGAGAAGAGAAAGATCCCCGGCGCTCCTGCTCCGGAGATGGTGGAGCGCGCAATCGCTGACGCGCGTGCACGTCTGTGATCGTGCGCAGGGCTTAGTGGTTAGGGCTTAGCTAGTTACTTCTGCAAAACATGGTTCGTGGGATGAACACTCACACGAAGCAAAAGTGACGGGGCATCAAGTACCAGTTTTCGGGAACCAAACGCCAGAAGAGACCAAAGTCCAAAGCAACAAAGAAACTATATAAATCAACAGATCAAAGCAGATTAGCAACCATATTTTGACAGAAAAGGGGAGAAAATATGCTTACTCTTGAACGTGCGAAAGAACTGAACGCCACGATGGTCTCCGAACCCCATCTGATCACCCACGCGCTGAGTGTGTCCGCGGCGATGGGCGCCATGGCGGAACACTTCGGGGAAGACAAGGAACACTGGATGGCGATCGGCTATCTTCATGACTACGACTATGAAAAGTTCCCGGAAGAGCATCTGCAGCATACCAAGGAACCATTGCTGGCTGCCGGTCTGGAAGAAGACGAAGTCCGCGCCATTCTGGCGCATGGCTACGGTCTCTGCTCTGATGTGGAACCCATCACCAATATGGAGAAGTCCCTTTACACCGTGGATGAACTCACCGGGATCGTCCAGGCCTGTGCCCGGATGCGTCCCCATGGTATCACGGATCTGGAAGTCTCCAGTCTCATGAAGAAGTTCAAGGACAAGGGCTTTGCCGCCAAGTGTGACCGGGAACTGATCAAAGGCGGCTGCACCATGCTCGGTATGGAAGTCCGTGATGTTGCAGCACTGTGCATTGAAGGAATGAAACAGTTTGCGGCAGAACTGAATCTGCTGGGAACAGAAGTGTAATAAGTGACAGGGCACATTATTCATCAAAATGGAATATGATATTCAACGAAATCAAACAACAAAAGGGCGGATTTCACAGCTATATATCTGGGAATCCGCCCTCTTTATGAAAGTGTTGGCAAATTCAGCAAAGATAACCCAGATTATCAGGGTTATCTTTGCTGAATTTGCAGTTTCTTCTGCTTGTGCTTCCTGCGCTTCAATCGTTCAAGCTGTGCCGCATCCAGTAACTTCAGCTGATGTTTTTTCGAATAACGGAACCAGATCACACCTACGAGGATCATCGACAGAGCATGAAAAGAGAGAGAGGACATACCAAGCAGGATTTTTTCATTGTTTCTTAAGAAATCTGTCAGGAATCGCATTATTCCGCACAGAATGAGAAACAACGGATATATTGTGCCGTATGTTCCTTCCGGATCCTTTTTTCGATAATGCTCCAGAATAAAGAAGATAGCATATGCGCAGAGAACTTCGAGAATTTGTACGGGAAAGAGATTCGTGCCTGTGTATCTGTTATAGATTCCCCAACTACAGGGATAACCCTCACAACAGCCTTCAAACACACATCCCATATGAGTTATTGCAAAAGTTAACATGAAGCCGGAAGCGGTAAAATCCGAAATCGTATTCAGCTGCAGGTTAAGCAACTTTCCAAACAGCCATGCATAAAGAAATACCCAAATATATGTCCGAATAATGTTTGTTGCACCCCAAACACGGAATCCGGATTCGACCCAGAACAGGAGATATGAACCGCCGTAAGCAACAGGGATACAGGTAGCAAGAATAATCAATACCTTTGGCTTACTGATATGGTATTGAGGCGCACGAAACCACAGGAAAATGCATAGTGCACAGATGGAAATCACATCTGTTGCCATAGCGATTGTCGATGACAGGTTGTTTTCGGCCGCCCACCTAATCAAAGCATTCATAATGTACGGTCCTTTCTTAATATATATGTCAGTGCAAGACAAACCTGAGACGGGATGTAGAAAATCCAGGCAACCAGATCCGTGATCGGGACCTCGAAGGGACGAACGGGAATAATGAAACGGAGAATCACAAAAATATCGCAGAGCAGGAACAGAATGAAGCCGAATAAGGCTAGATGATACTGTCTCATGGAGTTGAAACTGCTCTGATCACGGATGGTGGCGCAGATATTGAGAATCAACTGAGTCAGGTACACCGAAAAGCCGATGGAATATATCCAGTTTCCGGTTACCGGAACAAAAATCGCCAGAAGAATCAAGTTGATTACTATGCGGACCCGAATCAAGGTGATAATATTGTTGAGGGTACATCCGTATGCAAGCTGAACCAGGAAAAAAGTCAGTAAACCTAACAGAGAAGCGACTTCAGAAGAAAGGATGACCAGAAGAAAGTCCGCAATGGCAGTCATCAGGATTGCCGACAGATAAAGACGGTCGGTTTTGCTTTGATTGTCCGAATTCAGGCAACTAATCAGGCAACACAGGGCATTGATTCCGATTGCGGAATACTGAATTATATGAAAGACAGGGGATTCATAGATCTTCAGAAAAATGCAAAGCAGAAAAGTGATAAAGATAGCTGTCTCGGTAACTATATACCATAAAGAAAAACGCGAGAGCTGCATTCCATCACTTCCTATCACATGTATCATACAATCGAAGTCTGGATATGTAAAGATAAACATACACACAGTGTTGTCATGATGCAGATGAAGAAAAACAGACATATGTCTGTTCAAAAAAGCTGCTGAAGTGAAAAGTTTGCTTCCAGTTTCGGATGACGGAAACTCAATGTGGAAGTAAGTCTTACATTTTCATCTCTAAGACTGATGCGAACAAGAGAAAACTGGAAGTAACTCTTTCAGAAAAGATGTACGGACGCATGGAAAAGCTGATTCTGCTTATATAAGGGTACGCCAGTGGAAGCAGAATTTAGAGCGCTTCAACAAGGGTGAAAGACTAAATTCCACTTTTTAGGGGGGTGTTTTGAAACCCAACAGAGTCAAAAGTGAAAGGAGTCGGCATCCACCGAAAATTTTCCTCTGGGGGTTGACGTCGGGGCCCTATCGGCGCGGATAGCCAGCCTTAAGGGCCATCTCCCGCGGACGCCATCCGTATAGGCGTCCTTGGAGGCTGGCGCCTACGGCTAGGCTACCACACCGATCGCCCAACGTAAACCCCGCGCCAGAAAATTTTCTGCTACGTTGCCTTACCGATGAGATCTGTAAGAGTTACTTCCAAATGGATTCTCATGTACGACTTACTTCCAGTTCTGCTATGGACTTCTGGAAATAACTTTTTCACTTCACGGTTCAAAAAAGCTGTTCAAAAAACGGTCCAAAACTATTGACATGAAGTCAACATTACTATAAAATAACTTATTAAAGTTGCCTGATAGGAACGATTACATCACCCAATATCTAACCAGATACGAAATAGTTGACAGCTGTAATATCAAAACATTTTATTTTTTCATATATGTAACCATGTCCGTAACCATCTACGTATATAATAATGTTACACAATGAAAAAGTGTAAAAACGAGTAGACTCCTATTCGATTTTGATACGAAACGAGGAATGAACCAATGAAGAAATTGATGAAGAAATTGCTGGCCCTGGGACTTTGTACTGTTATGGTATTTTGTATGTGCGGTACACAGATCCTGGCAGAAGAGGCAGTGGAATATGAGAGAACCGAAGTCTGGCATTTGGTTGATTCAGATGTCAACCACATGGTCCATATCTATACAGAACCGGATACTGATTCGGTTATACTGAAAGTGATCCATGATGAAACAACGGTAACGGTTCTTGAAACCAATTATAAAGACAGTTGGATCAAAATCAGCTATGATGAAATCGTAGGATATATCCATAATGAGCCAAAGCCGGCAGAAGAGGATAAGGCGGAAGGAACCGAACTGATTGAAGCAGTCATTGAAAATGTCGAAAACATAACCGAAGAGACTTCGGAAATCATTGAAAATGTTGAAGAAGCCGAAGAAAAGACTTTGGTCTGTACCGAAGAACCTGATGCCTCAGCGAAAGAGAATATCGAAGAAGTTGCAGCAATGACCGAAGAAGCTGAAGTTTCAGCGGAAGAGATTCGTGAAGAGAACGTCGAAGAAGTTATTGAAGAACTTGAAGTAAATGAGGAAGAAACCGAAGTTGACGTGGAAGAAATCATCGAAGAAATTCCTGAAGTGACCGAAGAAGAAGCTGAAGTTGCTGCGGAAGTAAACATTGAAGAAATTCCTGAAGTGACCGAAGAAACCGAAGTTGCCACAGAAGAAATCATCGAAGAAATTTCTGAAGTGACCGAAGAAGAAGCCGAAGTTGCTGCGGAAGTAAACATCGAAGAGATTCCTGAAGTGACCGAAGAAGAAACCGAAGTTGCTGCGGAAGTAAACATCGAAGAAGTTTCCGAAATGACCGAAGAAGAAACCGAAGTTGCCGCGGAAGAAATCACCGAAGAAGATCCCGAAGTGACCGAAGAAGCCGAAATTGCCACAAAAGAAATCATCGAAGAAGTTCCCGAAATGACCGAAGAAGATCCCGAAGTGACCGAAGAAGAAGTCGAAGTTGCCACGGAAGAAATCGTCGGAGAAGTTTCCGAAGTGACCGAAGAAGAAGTCGAAGATATCACGGAAGAGATGATCGAACAAATCGTTGAAGTAAATGACGAAGAAACGATTGAATTTGAAGGAATCATTGAAGAATGTAACGAAATAACAATAGATGATGAACGGGAAGAAACCGAAATAGAATCGACCGAAGAGATTGTCGAAGAACCTGCACCAGTCCTTACTCCACCCACTGTGAATATCTGGTGGGATGCCAGAGATGTGATGGATCCCGGCGAACCGGTCACATTGCACAGTGATGTGATTGGCGGGGAAGGGTGGATCATCACGTACCAGTGGCAATGCGACAGCGGAGACGGATATGAAGATGTAGAAGGAGCCAACGAACCGACTTACACTTTCCCAGCCAGTGCTGAACTCCTTTCCTGCAGTTGGAGATTGTGGTTCGATTATGAACCGATCCCCGTGGAATAACGTGAAATAAATATGGAAATTCCTTTTCAGGAAACGCCGAATTTTGGCGTTTCCTTAAGTGCTAAATAAGCCTATTTGACAGGAGCCGATGAACATGAAGAATTTCAAGAGAATTGTAGCCCTTATGATTGCGATATTGATGGTATGGGAATGCATACCCATTTCGGCAATGGCAGATGCTACAGGAGGACTTGGCGGAACAGATGATTACTATACTGTCCGCTGGCTTCGTGCTGATGAAAGCCTTGTCAAGGAGCAAATCGCTAAAGAAGGGACTACACTGGCTATTCCTGTCGACGGAGACAATAAGTTCACACCATATACGGTAGATGGTGATGATGATACGGATAATGACCATATCATTGAAATCCACCCTTATACCCCTTCCGGAGATGAAGGCTATGGGTATTTGTACTTCGGTGTAATGCTGGACGATAAATTCACTGTCATCGGCTCTACTCCTTTGGGATACAAAAGTAATTACTATGGAATTGAACCAGCCAGTATCAATGAAAACGCATCGTTTAACGGGAAAAACCTCCCGACTGCCCCAACAAGCTCTAATGGTTCAGCCAACTGGGAAACAAGTAATTCCACCGATTTTTCAACAACACATACAATGTCTGTGGCCAAAGAAAGCAATTGCGGTGGTGCATACTTAATCAAGTGGTCAAATAGCAATCAGCATTACGCCAGACCTATTGAAACAACTCAAAAATCATATAAGTTCTATACAGTTACATACAAGTACCAAAAAGAGGGGGAAACAGAATATACCAATATAGATACGATTGTACAAAAGAATGACGCTATCCCGACTGCTCCGCAATCTGCTGAACGGGATGGATACAAATTGACCTGGAAATGGAATACAACAAATCAACAAAAGCCAACAAATAATAAGGTTACACAGACATTGGTAGCCACAGCTGAATACTTTAAGCCCGTGGTAACCTACCATTATAATATTACAGGCGGCGAATCCTCAACAACAACGGAGAATGTACCATATAATACCAAGCCGGTTATGGATCTGACCTCCATTGAGGCAAACTATACTGCAAACGGCGGACTGTACAAATTCAACCACTGGTCCAATGAGCCTGAAGGCACTGCAAAGTATGTTCCCTCTACGGTAACTATTACCGATAATAAAGATTACTATGCAGTCTATGATTATCCTCATGCCGTTACATTTGAATATCGTGATGAAACCACAGCAAAGACTACATCTCCTACTTACACAATCGAATATGACGGGCAGGTTTCTTTCTCTGTCTATACAGACTACGAAGGCGACAGAGGTCCGACCGGACAGCAGTATAAGTTTGTCGGATGGACTCTGAACGGGGAAGAAAAGATCCCTTCCGAAGTACAGATTAAGGATACAGCCAAATTCGTTGCTCAATATCTTGAACCGCATTGGGTCGAATTTGTGTATCGCAAAGAGGATACGGTTCAGACTACTTCAGCCAAGTATACTTTCGAGTATGGTGAAACCGTACCTTATGTTGTTTATAAAGATTTTGAAGGGGACCGCGAAGTAGAACCCGGTGGCGGAAAATATCTCTTTGAGGGATGGACTGTAGAAAACTCCACCGATCTCGAAACTCTTTCAAGATATGAGATTAAAGAAAACACCACCTTTGTGGCGCAATACACAGAACCGGCAACAGTAACGTTCAAATACACCAAGAATGATGAAATTCCCGCACAGAACAGCGAAACAGTTACTTACGGCGAGTCGCTCAAAAAGATCGACCCTGCTGATTACGATGATGATTATACAGACACCACCGGCAAGGATGTCGCGTTCCTGTACTGGGAAGCAAAGGAAGGACAATATCAGGGTCAGCAGTATGCATCCAGCGAAATAAAGGATCTTACGTTCACTGAAGATGCTGTTTTCGAAGCTGAGTATGATAATCCTTTTACCATCAAGTTCTATGATAAATCCAATAAACCTACAACCGTTTATGTTCTTGAAGGTCAGAATGTACCCAGTCAATATATCAACGGTTGGACCTGTGACCAGTATTACGCTTTCAAGGATTGGACTGACGAAAACGGTACAGTTGTAGATTTGTCTGTTTTCAAAAACATCCAGGCAGATGCTGAATACTATGGAACATATTATGAGCCGGTAGAATGTACCTTCTATTATGGAAACGGTTACGAACACTCTGAGACGGTGAGGGCTCCTTATGGCGGAGCTATTGTAACTCCGGAAGGCTATGACGATGTCAAGAAAGTCAACTGTGTCGGATGGTCCTTAAGTCCGTCCAGCAAGACGACCCTGTCAGCGACCGCGTTCCAGTCTATTACAAAACCGCAGACCTATTACGCTGTGTATGAAGGCGCTTTCCGCATTTCATACTACGACGGGAATACCTTTATCGGATATCAGGATGTTTATCCTTCTGATGAGCAACCGATAACCTTGAGAACCCTGGAAAGCAAAACCGGCTATGTACCGTTGGGTTGGAACCTCTCCAAGACCGGTGCCGGCTATCTGTCATACGGCGAAGGTTTGAACACGATTACCTATACAACATTCCGGGTCATGTCCGATATGAATTTCTACGCGACATATCGTGAACCCGGTGCTGTGTTCTTTGACGAAAAGGTAAACGGTCATTTCAGTACCTATAAGAATGGAAAGATCGTCGCCCCGTCTGATTCAGATCTGACCTATTCAAGAGAGCATTATATCTTTGAAGGCTGGTACGAGGGAAACCGTTGCAAGATGATCGGACCGGATGATGTAATTGATCCTTCTATCCTGGTTACGACATTTGAAGATGGCAAAGAGTATGCCATGGTACTCCGTGAACGTCAGTATACAATCACCTATGTGGATGACGGCAAGGTCATCGGTACCCGTGACATGACATACGGATCCGATGCCACCAAACCTGTGAATCTGGCATACAATGGATTCATTTATGAAATCGGGAATGAAAAATCCGGGTCTGGCACATTTATCGGATGGGAACCTGTAATATATGAAGTAACCGGGAACGAAACACTGACTGCTCAGTTTGATCCGAATCTTAATCTGGATGAAGGAAGTCATTTGTTTACGTATCTCAGGCCGAATGGGAAATTCCTGACGAGTGAAGTAATCAAAGCCGGTGAAAGAGCAATCGGTCCTGAACTGAGCGGCTCGCTTCTGACGGATGCACAAATCATTGCGATGGCTAAAGAAGACGGGGTCATTGATGCCGAAGCCGGAGCAAAATTCGTCGGGTGGGAAGTGCTGGAAGGCACACAGCACGGCGAGATCTGGGACTTCAAAGGGTATACAGTTGAGGAAAACTATACTTTGAAGCCGAAATTCAAGTCCACCTATCTGGTACAGTTCATTGTTTACGATGAAGCGAAACGGATGGACATTGTCCAGAGCAGTATGGAAGTCGCGTTTGGCAGCGAGGTCAGCGAACCCTCGTCCAAACCGACAAAGGCTAACAAAAAGTTTATCCATTGGGCCAAAGGTTCTGTTAATGGTCCGAAGTACGATTTCAAGACAAGAGTGAATTCGGATACATCATTGTATGCTGTGTTCAGTGATGTGAATTACGTATTCTATGAAAATACCGGAAATACTGTAGATCCGCATATCTATGTACAGGTTGAAGATAATGTATTGACCGCGTTGGCAGGCAATACTGTTGCTTTCCTGGACGGATATGAGCTGGACGGCTGGTCGTACAGTAAGTATGATCCGTTCATGACTGCCGCTGAAGCGGCAACAGTCACTGACCGTGCGACAGTCAGTGAGGTCAACAGGAAACTTCGTAATGGCAACAATGTAACACTGTACGCGATATGGGTCAGCAAACCTGTTGAAGTTACAGTTGTATATTGGGAAGAAAAGGCAGGTCCCGAGCGCGGACTTGATCCCAAAACCGGATATTTCCCGGACGACGTTGCCAAAGCAGAAAAAGTAAAGCACATTTATGATCCTGAATACTTTAACACATACAGTCCTAAAGGGTACGATACCATAAAAGCATATGCCAACATGGGCACAACTCTGTCTTTCAATTCAGACAGCAAAACCATTGACAATCTTTATGGTGATGCCGGCAAAACAAAAGCTTATTCTTTAGCCAGTCCCTCCAATACCACTTATTATGAACTGACCGGAGCAGATACTGTCACCGTAGCCGGCACCGGTACGGTAATCAATGTCTACTTTACACGTAAACTGCTGACAGCCGAGTTCAAATGGAATACCTCATACACCATGAAATTCAATGGTGAAGAGTATAAATCCAAAGACGATTCCGGTCATACGAATCTGAAACCGTATGTTCTTAAGGCTGAACTGGATGAAAACATCGAATCCCGCTGGCCGTATGCGGGATCCGGTGTAGTGTTTACGAACGCGTCCAAACCTTTCTATGGATGGGGAAGCTTTGTCAGTAAACGTGTAACATTTACCAGTGACCTTGCCAAAACACATACCGCCAGTTTCGATAATACCAAAACATATTACCTGATCTATATGTTTGAGTCCCTGAAGGACGATGTCAAGGACGGGAATTATCTTACCTATAAAAATGTAAACTATACTGCTGATCTTGAGTACTGCCAGTATATAGGCAGTTCGTCCGGATTCAGTTGTAAAACCATTTCCGGCATGAACTCTGTTGGTGTTTCGTCCACGACTACCTCGAAGCCCACTATGTATCCTTCATGGAACTGGCCAGCTGTACCCGCCGGAATGAGCAGCACAGTCAATTATGAGTTCCTCTACTACAAGAGAAATGAATATAAGCTGAAGATCAATCTGAATGACGGAACGCTGGTTGACAATCAGACGGTAAAGGCTTCTTACAGCGGTCCCATGAGTCAGTCCGTCAAGTTTGGCGAAAAACTTTCCTATTATCAGCCCACTGTCGAACCTACCAGAAAAGACTGTAAGTTCGTTGGCTGGTATATGGAACCCAGCTGTGAGACACCGGTTGACTTTACCAAAGTGACGATGCCTTCTCAAGATATGACGATCTATGCGAAGTGGATCATCAAACCGGTTACCATCACCTATTATTATACCGAACAAAAAGATGAAATCTATGCCCAGGAAACCGATGTGCCCGCGGGAACCGCAGATCCCGGAGTTACCGGCGAAGACAAGAAGCAGATCGGCAATCTGACCAACAACAATAACTACGGTGAATTCCAGGGATGGTATTACTATCCTTATGATGATGGTATTCTGCAGGCCCCCTTTGAACCCGGACAGACCATCGTTAAGAAGGATACGCTTGTATTTGCAAAGTGGAAGAGCAGCGAATACAAACTGAAGTATGTCTGCGAAGATGACGCGCATAACATCGTTATGGACGATACCGGCTATCTGCTGAATGAAAGAGCTGTTATCAGAAGTCTGCCGGCCAATTCCTCGAAGACTTATATCGATGCTGGTGTAACAAAGCAATACTTCTTTATCGGCTGGCGTGAGAATGGCGGAAACAGCGCGCATCTGCTCCAACCCGGTGACTACTATACCGTTTATTATGATGCTTCTTTCACCGCTGTATGGCGTGATGAAGATTCCATCTGTCACGTGGTTTATCATATGAATCCCCCATCTGCCACCGGCAAGACTGATGAGACTCAAACCATTAACTGGTTGAAGGACAGCAAGCAGGCCAAGGCAGCAGAAAATAACTGGTGGAAGTTGCCCGGATACAAGTTCCTCGGATGGGGAACGGAATCTGACGGAGAGGCTACTGTTCAACCTGGGGATAACATCACGGATTCCAATGATCTGCCTGCATCACGTGATTACTATGCCATCTGGGAACCCGCGACGGATACACCTTATACCGTTGAACACTATAAGATGGATGTGAAGGGCAAGTATCCTGTGAATCCTTCTGAAAAAGAGGGTAAAGAAGGCACTACGGGCGCTGAAATCATCGTTGATGATCTCGTCAAGACCTATGAGGGATTGGTTTTTGATACTGTTACTCCCAGCGGGACCATCCGGATCAACGGTGAACAAACCACTATTGTCAAGATGTATTACGCCCGCGAGACTGTAACGCTGGACATCAACTATGTTTATGATAACAGTAGCAAGGTTTTTGACGGAGATAAGGATGTTCATGAGATCCTGCGTTACGGACAGAGCTATATTTACATTTCTCCTGATGTGGCGGATGCCAAACCGGATCTGACCGAAGTCAAGGGTATTGGAAAAGAAAATACGGTTATTACGGTCACCTATTACAAAGACCCGGCTGCGTATGTCAATATCACATACATCACGCCTACCGGTATCACAAGACCCGAACCAATCAAGGAACTGATCGTTGCCGGTGACAATGCAAGCTACAGTTATGAGTCTCCGGAAATTGACGGATGTGAATTGACGAACGGAAGCCTTGCTGTGGTCAAAGGTGTAATGGCCAAAGCAGTGGATGCTTACTATACAGTCGAATATGGTCTGAAGAAGTATGATCTGGTTATTGATTATGTTTACGGTGAAGGCGAAAAGGACGCCAATGGTGAAGTAAAGACCGTTAACGATTCGATTACCACTTCTTATACCGACAGGATTGCATATAAGCAGGGCTTTGAAGTTTCTTCTCCTGTGATTCCTGGATATACAGCAGATATCGAAAAAGTATCCGGAAGCATCAAACTGCCTACATCTTCAAATGATCCCAACCATTATGTGGTCAAATACTACGAAAACGAATCCGTAACAATCCACTATAAGTCCAACGACATTGTTGCCGGTACGGTTGACTGTGACAGTCAGACTATGGAACTTGAAAAGGTCAAGCCGGCATCAGGTAAACCGGATGTTGTTACGGCAACGCCTAAAGACGGCTATCATTTTGTCAAGTGGACCATGGAAGAGGGTTCTCAGACTTATGATATGATCAGTACAGAAGCTGTCTTGCAGGCCAACAAAGGAGACGGCTCCGGAAGCCCGATTTGGACAGAACGTACTTATGTAGCCCATTTTGAGGAAAACAATCCTGTCAGCATTACCTTCAAGGTAGATCCGACAGACGCCGCGAAGATCAAGGTGGGCGAGGCTTCGTCCACGAGTGTGACCATCAGTGTCTATCCTGTAACCGGTCTGTACAGTGGATCAACAACTACATACATTGGTGATGTTGAATTTGTACAGGATGATATTCAGAAAGAAGGTTATGAATTCGTTGAGTGGCGTCTTGAGGACGGTAGCACTGACGGGAAACTGATTTCAGAAGCGGAAGTCCTGTCTCCTGTCAAGGGAGATGAAACCAGCGCCACCCTTTGGACCGAACGCACCTATGTCGCTGTTTTCAAAAACATCGGTAAGGTCACGTTGACCTTCATGGCTGACACAAACGGCGTGATTTCCTTTGAAGGAGGCACTGAGAAAACAACTCTGCTGACTCAGACCAATATTCCACGTAATCCTGCTTCCGCAACAGTGCAAAATGTCGTGGCAATCGCGGATCCCGGATATACATTAATGTACTGGGATCTGGAACTTGACGACACCTTTGCGAACAAGGACAAGGCGAAAAACGCGACTCTGAAACCCGAACCCAAGGATGTGGTTATTCCCGCCAGCGGAGAAGAAGGTTCCGGAACGGAACTGAGTGTCTGGACCGAGCGTACGTATATTGCACGCTTTACCGAACGCAGTGATATGCCGTACACAGTACAGCATTATAAGCTGAATCCGGATAACGAGACTTATGATGAAAACCTCCCGACTGAAACAGATAAAATGGTTGGCACTATGGGTCAAATGACGGAGGCTGTTGTTAAGTCGACAAACCCGGGTGATACTTTTGAAGGATTTACACCCCAACCGTTTGAGCAGACAGTAATCACCACAGCAGAGAATATTGAGGTAAGGATTATCTATGCCCGTAATACATATGAATATGCTGTTGAACACTGGTATGGCTCAGACAATCCTGTCAGGAATGATGCCGTCACCGATACTGGAAAGGCGTTGTACGGGGCAGAGGTCAGTCAGTTTACTCCAAAACTTACCTATAATAATATGTCCTATGTATATGACCATACTGAAGGACCTACATATGCGACAGATGGGTCCGGTGTATTGGTCATCGGTACGGAAGCATCTGCCAATATCCTGAAGGTTGTCTATCGTGATCTGACTTCAACACTTGAAGTTGTCAAGACATCTGACAAGGACAACAAGACCGTTTCTCTTGGTGATCTGATCACCTATTCCATCAAGGTCACCAATACCGGTGATGTGGATGTTGAAAACATCTATGTGGAAGATACCAAGACCGGAAATACCGGCAGCAACAAATTATCTGTCGGCAAATTGATTCCTGAAGCAAGCACGACTGTTACAACAACATATACGGTAACCGAAGCTGATATTCAGGCGGGTACAATCGTCAATGTTGCCAAGGCAACCGGTTCCGCGACCCGCGGCGTGGCAGATCCTAAACCTGCCAGCGGTGAAAACTCCCTGAATACGGATGCTGTAACACCGCATCTGGTTGTAACCAAGTCCATCAACGCGACAGGAGCAAAAGCCACCTATGAACTGGGCGATACTGTTACTTTCGACATCAATGTGTTGAATGACGGTAATGAAACCCTGAATAATATCACAGTAACAGACACGCTGCTTGACGCAAGTGACACTGCCAGAACAGATGCAAGTGTCAACTTTGTCAACGGTACCAATCTCATTACTTCTCTGGCTCCGAATGCCAGCGTGACGTTCGTGGTAACCTATGAGGTCATTGAAGCGGACCTCATTACCGGAAAGGTCATCAATACAGCCACAGCCAGCTGTACGGATACAGCCGGAGAAACTGTTACTCCGGCTGAACCCGGACGCGCGGAAGCAAAGACTGCCGAAGTGAACGCGGAACTGAGTGTTGTGAAGAGCAGCAGTCCTGTGGGCACGGTAGCACTTGGAGATACGATCACCTATACGATTACCGTGGAGAATACCGGTAATCAGACGGTGAAGGACATTGTTGTAACGGATACGCTGCTGGATGCTGAAGGCGGAGCAGCCCGGGACGACGCGTCTGTCACATTTGACGGGGATCCCGTGGTGGCAACGCTGGAACCCGGCGCAAGCACAACATTCACGGCAACATATGTGGTTACGGAAACAGATCTGCTGAACGGGAAGGTCGTCAACCAGGCCTTTGCGAAGGGATCCTATGCCCTGAACGAGAGCACGGACGAATTTGAATCCAATGAAGCGGTGAACCTGACCGAAGAAGTGACTCCCAAACTGCAGGTGACGAAGACGATCAACGCCGCAAGCGCGAAGGCTTCGTACGCCCTGGGCGATACCATCACGTATGACATTACCGTCTACAACAACGGTAATATGACGCTGACCGGAATCGAAGTATCCGATACGCTGGTCACCAGCACGGGTGCTCCGAGAACCGATGGCGCGGAAGTCAGCTTCGTGAACGGAAACGAGATTTCCATCCTGACTCCCGGTGAAAGCAGGACCCTGGAAGCGATCTATGTCGTGACCGAAGCGGATATTCTTGACGGCGGCGTATATAACACGGCCGGTGCCGAAGCATCCTCTCTGGGCGGAAC
>JAZRXJ010000013.1:0-1328 GCA_045600165.1 Clostridia bacterium | reverse complement strand
GACAGCGGGATTCGCAAGAAGGAGTACACCGTTCAAAGGAAACGATTACGGACACTCATTTCCAGTGTCGGAGATGTTACTTTTACGCATACCTTATATCAGGATTCCGAGGGGAAATCACACTGCCTGCTTGACGATCAGATCCATCTTCCGGATCGGGAACGCTTTACCACAGTAGCAGAAGCAAAGATCCTTTCGGAAGCACAGGTTCACTCTTATCAGCATGCGGCAGACTCCATTCAGTCAAAGAATCAGACAATCACAAAGACGACTGTCATGAACAAGATTCATGGTATAGAACAGGTGCTTCCCCAGCTTGATCCGGAACCGGAAGAAAAGAAACAGGTGGAGTATCTGTATCTGGAAGCCGACGAGGACCACATCCACAGCCAGAAGGACGGAAAAGTCGAAGGCTGTTTTATCGGAAAGCTGGTATACCTGTTTGAAGGAAAAGAAGAACTCTGCAAGGGCAGGCGAAAGTTAATTGCACCGTTCTACTTCGGCGGTCTCCACAGCGGAAGCGAAGGAAACGCTGTTTTGTGGAAACAGGTGGATAAATATATCGAGGATCACTATGACCAGGAGTACCTGAAGCGTGTATACATCAGTGGTGACGGGGGTTCCTGGATCAAAAGCGGTGCAAAGCAGATCTATAAGGGAACGCTTGTTGCAGACCGCTATCATCTGATACAGTACATTTACAGAGTTGCCAGATGTACACTGGATGACAAAGATGCGACCGTAGGCCGGTTTTATAAGTACATCTACAAAAACAAGCTTCTGGCAGCGAAGAAACTGCTGACCCGGATCCAGAACCACTGCGAAGGAAGTGACCGTGCGGTAGAGGACTGCCGGAAGTATTTCCTGAATAACTGGGATGCGATTCAACGGGCATTCCATGATAAGCATGTCATCGGATGCAGTGCGGAAGGTCATGTCAGCTGTGTTTATTCCGAGCGTATGAGCTCCCGGCCTATGGGCTGGAGTGCAACCGGAAGTGACCGCATGTGCAAGCTGAGATGCTATGTCCGCAACTATGGAACAGAGAAGCTGATCGACCTTGTGGCGTACCGGCGTGCGCGGGAGTGCGAACGTCAGAAGATGGCAGTCGGTGCCGAGTATCTGATTGATGTTCCCCGGAAAAGCAGATATACAGCCGAACAAAGGAGAAACAGAGCCTACATTGAGCGTCTGCAGGCAACACTGCAGGTGGGATCCACTGTGCGAAAAACGCTGGCAATCCGAGAACAGCTGGGCAATATATAGTATTGCGAAAAAAGGATGACAGAGGTAGAATAACAGAAATCCAAATCTGAGATCATTGTTCT
>JAZRXJ010000012.1:0-26322 GCA_045600165.1 Clostridia bacterium | reverse complement strand
GATGGCAGCAGGATGCAGACGTGGTTATTGGTTTACGGTCAAAACAGGCGCCGTAATGAGAGCCATTACAAACGAAAGGCTCGTACGCGCAGGGTTCTTTGAACTCTCCCCGGCATACGAGTCTATTCAGTCTGCTTGTCTGGGACGCGCCGTGTACCGAACGGTACGCACGGTGCGGTGAGAGGACGGGGGTTAGTCACCCCCTCCTACTCGATTGATAAATGATGAATTATGAATGGTGACTATCTGGAGAACTGCGGTCCGCGTCCGTCCGTATAGATATGACGCGCGTCGTTGAACAGTTCGATCCGTGGGAAAACCAGACTGCCCGGTTCATCCGGGAAGTTGAGGATAATGATTGATGTAAAGTCATAGGGCAGGATGGAACACATATAGGGGAAGGAAAGGTTCAGCAGGCGTGAAAGGGCGCAGGCGCCGGAACCGCCGTGACTGAACAGAGCCACAGTCTCCGGAGCGGATCTGACACACTGATAACGGTTTCCTTCCCGGCGATATCCGAGTCCTTCCAGAAAAGAATCAAAATGCTCCACAACAGAATCATAGTCCCGGAGGGCTTTATTGTGGCTGAAATACGGATGATTTCTCCAGTCGCAGTTCGCAAGCAGGATGTTTTCATCCGTGATCATGAGGTCGGAAAGGCTCCATGGATGACCGCTGTTACGCATTTCGTTTCCGGACAGATCACCCCAGTCGATCTCATGCATGAAATCGAGTACAGAAACGGAAAGCCCGAGGAGCTCCGCTGTAAATCCGGCTGTCTCCCGGGCACGCCCGTTCGGGGATGAATATACTTTTGTAATGTTTTCACCGGATAAACGCAAAGCGGCCTGCCGTGCCTGCTCACGCCCGGTCTCTGTCAGACAGTCGCGCGCGTAATCAGGTTCACCGTGTCGGACAAAGATCAATCGCATAATCTATCCTTTCCGATCCCGATGGGATCAGACAGTTTTGATGACCAGCCGGTCACGACCGGCTGATTTGGCTCCATACATAAGCTTGTCAGCGGCACCGGTCAGCTCTTCACAGGTCATATTCTGACCGGCACAGATGATACAACCGACAGACATGGAGAGAGTCACTTTTTCGTTGTCGTCGGTATATTTGGTGACATGAACATCCTGCAGGAGTTTCTTCAGCCGGGTTTCCAGATCCGCTTCCTTTGCATTGGGAATAAAGATGAGGAATTCGTCTCCACCGATCCGGGCGATGGGATCCCCGCTTCGGAAAGCGGTCTTCAGAATTTCGGACACTTCTTTGACAGCTTCATCTCCGGCGGCATGACCGAGAATGTCATTAATAGACTTGAAATGGTCGATATCCAGAAAAACCATGGCGGTATCCGCGGACGAATTTTCCGTGATGTATTCGGTAACGATCTTACGGAACGCGGTCCGGTTCAGCAAACCGGTGAGGTCATCCGTGTTGGCCATGCGCAGGGCACGGATCCGTTCCATTTCCAGCCGGACATCCTTATCGGCGTTGCGGATACCCATGAGACAGGAACCTTTGGTCTCCCAGCCGTGGATCCTGATGAGCTTCAGCTTATAAAAATAGGTGATGCCGTGGATGACACGTCTGTAATTGACATAGGCGGATTCCTTATCCTCCAGGATCGCACGGATGCTTTCCGGCTGCAACGCATAGATGAAACGCGAACGGTCTTCCTCGTATACCTCGGAGTCAGCAATCTGCAGGAATTCCTGATAAGTCATGACGCTGTTCAGCTTAACATGATGGTTGACAAAACGATCACGGGCACGGATGACACGGATCCTGTTCTCATCCAGATCGATACTGAAGACGGCTTCATAGTCTTCCGCCAGGCCGGTAATCATGTTGTCCCTTTCCTGACGAGCCTGCTCTTCATCATTGATGTTGCGCGCAGCCAGAAAGAAGGCCTTGGAACGATGCCAGACGGAGGAACGGACCAGCTGGAGCTGATAGTACTCTTCCATGAAGGTATCACCGCGCTTCAGACGGGCGATGAAGAGATGCTGATCAGTTTCGTTCAGAAGATGAAGCAGGTTCTCGGGCTCCATCAGGGAAACAAAGTCATCCCGGTCATCGTCACAGAAATATTCGGAAGAGGCACTGATGAAACGGCGATAACGAAGGTCCTGACTGAAAATGTCGGCAATTCCGTCAGAATGTCTGCCGCGGGGGATCAGCCTGACCGAATCATTATCCAGATCGATATAGAACAGGAAAGCGTACTGCGATGCCATGGCGCGGATAAATTCATACTGCTGCTGCTCTTCAATGGAATCCGAAATATCGAACAGGGCGACCGTGGCAATCAGATGACCGGTGGAAGGATCCGGCGTGATAAAGTAGATATAGCGGTGATAACGTTCACCGAGCACCGGCATGAGAGCATAGAACTCCACGGGAATGATGTTGCGTCCCTGATGATACTGCTCAATCAGGTTCTTACTGTCGGTCTGAACAATATATTCGTTTATATCAGAAAGGATAGCCCCTTTACGTACACTGTCAGAGATGATGCGGGAATAGGAACAGCCTTCTTCCGGCAGCTCCAGTTCGGCATTGATGGAGATCCCCATCCCGTTGACGATCTCATACATGGGAGTCAGCATCAGATCCGCTGTCAGATCCACCTTAAAGAAACCACAGGCATTGGAAAACACAGCCTGTAGAACGGCGGGACCTTCATTTCCCCATACGGGACCGACACCTGTGGTAATACCGGACTGATCCATGACAATAACCCCTTTGCTGAACGAACATTGATTTATATATTCTACCAGTCGGTATGAGAAAACACAAGTTTTTCTTTGACGGCTTCCGCAGGAAGATGATATACTGACACAAACGAATAAAGTCATGCGTCTTTTCCGGCAAACGCGAAGAGACAACCTCAAAAAAACGGAGGGATCGGCTGATGTTTAGGCTAAAGGAAAACAAAACGAATGTCCGGACGGAAATCGTAGCCGGACTGACAACTTTCATGACGATGAGCTACATCGTCGCATTGAATCCGAATATCCTGACCAATTTCGCTGACCCGAACAGCGGCGGAAGCAGCCTGTGGAACGCGGTCTTCCTGGCAACCTGTCTCGCGGCGGCTGTCGGGACCATGTGCATGGCATTTTATGCCAACAAGCCCTTCGTCATGGCTCCGGGAATGGGACTGAACAGTTTCTTTGCTCTGGTGGTGACCAATATGGTGACCATTACAGGCGCATCCTATCTGGATTGTTACCGGGGAGCCATGTCGATCATCCTGATCGAGGGGATCCTGTTTATCGTCCTGTCGATCCTGAAAGTCCGGGAGAAGATCGTGGAGGCGATCCCGCTCGGAATACGTCTGGCTATCGGTCCGGCTATCGGAATGATGCTGATGAATATCGGCTTCGGCTCCAACGCGCAGGTGTTTGGTGCCGATGGTACAGGCTATCATGTTCTCGGCAATTTCTTTGGCTCCCTGACTCCCAAGGTCATCGCGGATCAACTGGGAAGCAACTATCCGCTGATGGTGCTGACGGTCGTGACCATGCTGATCGGGTTGTTTTCCATCATTATCCTTGACCTCCGGAAAAAGAAGGGGGCAGTGATGCTGGGCATACTGGTCAGCACCGCGGTCTACTGGGCCGGTGAAGCTGTTTTCTTGAAGATCAATCCGTTCGAGCCTCTGAAGACTGCTTCCTTTGCACCGCCTTTCGCGGATCTGGCAGAACTGACCCTGCTGAAGATCGATTTCAATACGTTGCTGAGCCTGGGCTGGTTTACGGCAATCACGATGATCATCACCTTCTGTATGATCGACATGTTTGATACGATCGGCACACTGGTAGGAGCGGCATCGAAAGCCGGAATGACAGATAAAAACGGCAATATGCCCGGATTAGGAAAGGCTTTGACATCTGATGCTGTCGGTACGATTGCCGGCGCGCTGACCGGAACCCCCACCGTAACTACCTTTGTTGAATCGGCTACCGGCGTGGAGGCCGGCGGCAGAACGGGGCTGACTGCCCTGACTTCGGCGATCATGTTCCTGCTGTGCATCTTTATCGCACCTGTTGTCGCATTGATTCCCGCACCCGCGACCAGCGCGGCTCTGATTTATGTCGGGATCCTGATGATCATGGGACTCAGGGATCTGGACTTTAATGACAAGTATCAGATCATTCCCGCCGCGGTCATGCTGATTGCCATGCCGGTCACGGGATCAATCGGTCACGGGATCGGACTGGGAATGATCACTTATACCGTGATGAAGCTGCTGATGGGGAAGGGCAAGGATGTTTCCGTACTGACTTACGTGATTTCAATCCTGTTCCTGGTAAAGTTCTTCGCGGTGGTGTGAGTGCGGCGGAGCCGCATAGTGGATAGTGGAGCGGCGACTGCGGTCGCCGCAGGGGATAGGGAATAGTGAATAGTGGATAGTGGAAATCACAAAAATGCCGGCTGAACAGTGTGTTCAGCCGGCTGTTTTGCGTGATTTGATCAGTCAACGTAGAGGGAGACCTGTTCCCAACGGTTGACGTCCACCAGACCGCGGGTGGTCATTTTCAGATCGGGAATCACGGGGAGGGAAACAAACGCCATGTGCATAAAGGGCTCGATCCCTTCGGCAACGCCCATATCCTCGTGGACCACACGCCGCATATGTTCATTCTGTTCCGCAGTCTCCTGTGCGTTCTTCATGCTCATGAGTCCGGCGACAGGGAGTTCCTGGATTCCGAGCACCTTACCGTCGACCACGGCGACACTGCCGCCCGCCTGATGATGAACCGTGTTGGCCGCCAGTGCCATATCTTCCTCGTTGGTGCCGACAACGATCAGATTATGCGAGTCATGAGCAATGGATGCCGCGATCGCGCCACGCTTTAATCCCAGACCACGGATCAGTCCGAGACCGATATGACCGGTCTTCAGATGACGCTCGATCACCGCCAGCTTGAGAATGTCGCGTGAAAGGTCGACACCGTTATCTCTGGTCCAGTCGATTTCTTCAATATCGCATCCTGTCAGCAGAGAACCGGGCGTGACTGAGATCACACGGCAGCGGGAGCCTTTCGGTTCAAGATGGAAATGATCCGGACGCATCGTGTTCATATAGAAGGAGTGCAGTACACTCTTCAACATATCCTTACTGAGCCGCGGTTCGGCGAAAGGCTGGACCTGCTTGTCGAGGCACACGGGTTTACCAGCTTTCCAGACATCCCTGACATCCATTTTGTCCAAATCGTTCAGAACCAAGAGGTCCGCCTGATATCCGGGTGCGATGGCACCGAGATGACGAAGCCCGAAATGACGCGCGGACTGCAGAGAAGCCATACGAATGGCGACCAAAGGAGACTTTCCGTGCTCCACGGCCATACGGACCATATGATCGATGTGCCCCAGATTCAACAGATCCGCCGGATGCTTGTCATCGGTGGCCAGAATGCAGTGACGGGACCAGGGATCCTCAAACAGAGGGAGCAGATTCAGAAGATCCTGCGCGGCGGTTCCCTGACGGATCATGACGGTCTGACCCTTGCCAATCCGTTCCTTTGCCTCGTCGGCTGAGGTGCATTCATGATCATCATCGATCCCGTGGGAAAGATAAGCATCGAGATCTTTACCGCTCAGCAGGGGAGCGTGTCCGTTCACGGTCATGTTCAAGGCGTGGGCATCGTTGACCTTTGCCACAACGGCGGGATCCTCATGAATGACTCCGGGATAGTCCATGACTTCACCGAGCGCGATCACCCTGGGATGATTATAGAAGGGATGCAGCGCGGCGGCATCCAGCGTGGCACCGTTCTCATCAAAGGGAGTGGCGGGAACGCAGGAAGGAAGCGCCATATACATGGTGATCGGCAATCCCTCGGAAGAACGGAGCATGAAACCCAACCCGGTGCTGCCGCAGACATTCGCGATCTCATGGCTGTCCATGATGATCGTGGTTGTGCCATGAGGGAGCGCTACCTTAGTAAATTCCACGGGGGTCAGCATACTGCTTTCCACGTGGATATGACCGTCAATCAGACCGGGGCAGATGATCTTTCCGGTCACGTCGATCACTGTATCCGCATCGGAAGCTTCATAGTCACCGACACCGATCACAAGATCATCCCGGATCAGGACATCCGCATCAATGACTTTATCTGTGAAAACGTTGACGACCTTGCCGCCCTTCAATAATGTTTTCATAAACTGCTCCTGTTTGTTTTTTTATCACTTTAGCACAAGCGGGTCTGGGGGTCAAGGGGGGAGCGGCGACTGCGGTCGCCGCAGGGGATAGGGAATAGTGGATAGTGGATAGGGGGACACGCGGTCTGCGGACCGCGCATGTGGATTGGGAATAGTGTATGGAAGAGAACGCCGCTGCGGCGGCTTCACTCCTTCAGTCAGCGCAAGCGCTGACAGCTCCCTCAATGAGGGAGCCTTAGCTTGCGAGAGAGGGAGGCGGAGATATGTGTAAAGTAATTTGGATGTTGACAGGGGAGGAGATTGAAAGTATAATAGCAGACGAGTTAACTTAACAGTAAAGTAAACGAATTAATAACGGGATTTACCGGCAGCAAAGGCTACCGGCGAAGGGAGGCTGGATCGCGAATGAAAGGACCGTCGATGCGGGACATCGCCAAAGTGGTTGGAGTCAGTGCCGTGACGGTTTCAAACGCGTTGGGCGGGAAGACCGGCATGAGTGATCAGGTCAGGGAACAGATCGTGAAGACGGCACAGGAAATGGGATATATCAACCCGAGACCGCAGACGATGAATATTCCACGGGATATCGGGATCCTGATCCCGGATCGCTTTTTTGTGCCGGAGTCCTATTACGGAATGTTTTACAAGACCCTGGTGAAGAAGCTGAAGGAGAACGGGCATTACAGCCTGATGGAACTCCTGAACGCGGAGACGGAAAAGAACGGAGAACTGCCGGATCTGATCCGGAACCGGCACGTGGACGGTCTGATCATGCTGGGTGAAACATCGAAAGAATACTACCGGGAGATCGCCCGGTGCGGAACACCGGTCGTTTTTCTGGATTTCTATGATGATTCCTGCAGCGCCGATTCGGTCGTGAGCGATAATACCTACGGATGCTACCGGCTGACAGCCCACCTGATCCGGGAAGGACATAAAAGGATCGGATTTGTCGGGAATCCTCATGCCACCGCCAGCATCATGGACCGGTATCTGGGATTTTACCGGGCAATGCTGAAAAACCGGCTGGCCATTCGGCCGGAATGGATACTGAACGACCGGGATGACGACGGAATCATGCGGGAACCCGTTCTGCCGGAAGAACTGCCGGATGCATTTGTCTGCAACTGCGATACTGTGGCGGTACAGCTGATGGAACAGCTGAAGGACAGAGGACTCCGTATTCCGGAAGATATCTCGGTCACCGGTTTTGACGATCACACCGTCGGAAACCCGCCGGTACCTTCACTCAGCACTTACCGGCCGGATACGGAAGCAATGGCGGAGATCGCCGTCAAGAAGATCACGGAACGCTGCGCCGGCAAAACAGGCCCCTTTGAAAAAACCGTAGTGAGCGGACAACCCGTCTATCGGGAATCAGATATCACACGCAATCAACAATAACGAACGGAGGAAATCAAAATGAGTGAGGTCAAACTGGTCAACGCCCCTTCTCTCCCCAATATCCCGTGGCAGGATAAGCCCGCGGATCAGGTTACCGAAAGCCCCGTATGGCGCTACAGCGGCAATCCGGTCATGGGCAGGAACCCCACTCCGGAGATCGCGCGGATATTCAACAGCGCCGTTGCACCGTGGGAGGACGGATATATTGCCGTGCTTCGCGGAGAACAGATTAACGGTATCCCGCACGTGTATCTCGGACATTCCAAAGATGGGATCCACTGGGACGTGGAAAGAAACAAGGTCCCCTTCACGGATGAAAACGGGAATCCGAAGATGCCGCATTATGCTTACGATCCGAGACTGGTGAAAGTCGAAGATACCTACTATATCATCTGGTGCACGGATTTCTACGGAGCCGCGATCGGTATGGCAAAAACAAAGGATTTCAAAACCTTCACCCGTGTCGAGAATCCTTTCATTCCGTTCAACCGGAATGCTGTCCTTTTCCCGAGAAAGATAAACGGAAAATACAAGCTGCTTTCAAGACCTTCCGACAGCGGACACACTCCCTTCGGTGATATCTTCATCTCTGAATCCCCGGATATGCTTTACTGGGGAAGACACCGCCATGTGATGGGACGCGGAAACGAATGGTGGGAATCCGTGAAGATCGGTGCAGGCCCCGCTCCTATTGAAACCACGGAAGGCTGGCTGATGTTTTTCCACGGAGTCGCCACCACCTGCAACGGATTTGTGTATTCGATGGGCGCGGCGATCCTGGACATCGATGAACCCAGCAAGGTGCTGTACCGCTGTGAAAACTATCTGCTGACGCCCGAAGCTTCTTACGAAACGTCGGGATTTGTACCGAATGTCGTGTTCCCCTGCGCTACCCTGCAGGACGGCGATACCGGAAGAATCGCGATCTACTACGGCGCCGCGGATACCAATGTGGGTCTGGCTTTCACCACCGTGGACAGCGCAGTCAACTATGTAAAGGAACACAGCGTACTGAACTGGCGCGATGACGCTGCCGACGATGATTTCTGATTCTGACGGGGGGATGACCTGTGCGTACAAGATCTTTTGAGTCTCTGATGGAAGACTATGAGAGACTGCTGGAAAGACCCAACCCCATGGATGAACATTTTTACAACGGGATCTTTGCCCGGTACCGTAATCCGGTATTGACCCGGGAACATATTCCGCCGTTCTGGATGTACGATGCCGATCCCAAACGCAATCCCTTCATGATGCAGCGGCTGGGTGTGAACGCGACCATGAACAGCGGTGCCATGAAGCTGAATGACCGTTACTGTCTTGTCGTACGGGTCGAAGGCGCGGACCGGAAGAGCTTCTTTGCCGTGGCGGAAAGCGACTGTCCGACGGAAGGATTCCGCTTCCGGGATCTGCCGGTGATCCTGCCGGATACGGAACCGGACGAAACCAACGTATATGATATGCGCCTGACGCAGCATGAAGACGGATGGATCTACGGTGTTTTCTGCTCGGAAAGCAAGGACAGGACCAACACGGATCTTTCCGCGGCAGTGGCTGAAGCGGGAATCGTGAGGACAAAAGACCTGGAACACTGGGAACGTCTGCCGAACCTGAAGACCCTGCGGTCTCCGCAACAGCGGAATGTTGTGCTCCATCCGGAATTCGTGAACGGAAAGTATGCTTTTTATACCCGGCCGATGGATGACTTTATCGAGACAGGATCCGGCGGGGGGATCGGATTCGGACTGTGTGATGATATCACCCGCGCGGTGATCGATGAAGAAAAGATCATCTCACAGAGACGGTATCATACGATAACAGAAAGCAAGAACGGCGCGGGAGCTCCTCCGATCCGGACGCCGAAAGGCTGGCTTCATATTGCTCACGGCGTACGGAATACCGCGGCGGGACTGAGATACGTATTGTATGCCTTTATGACTGACCTGAAGGATCCTTCCAGAGTCATTGCGGAGCCCGGCGGGATCCTGCTCGGACCTCTGGGATGGGAGCGGGTCGGTGATGTCTCCAATGTCGTTTTTTCCAACGGGGCGATTGCCGACGATGACGGAATGATCTATATCTACTACGCGTCTTCAGACACCCGTATGCACGTGGCGGAGACCGATGTTGACCGTATGTGCGATTATTGCTTCAATACGCCTGCCGATCCGCTGCGCAGCGCCGATTGCGTAAAGGAACGGGAAAAACTGATCCGGAAGAATCTTGAACTTTTGAGGAAGTGAGATCATGCTGAAACCGTCGTCCCTGTTCGGAAACGGGGCTGTTCTTTGCCGGGAAAAAGAGATCCGTATTTTCGGAGAAGCCGATTCCGGAACGGAAGTCAGGGTAAGCCTGAAAAACTGTCACGGGGATATTCTGGCAGAGAGTGTTTCCATTGCCCGGAATGGCCGGTTTGAAGCCACGCTGATGCCGCAGAAAGCAGGGACCGGCTGCAGCCTGATTTTTACGGCAGGACCGGAAACGGTCACGGCCGGGGATATCCTCATCGGGGACGTATATCTGGCCGGCGGACAGAGCAATATGGAATTGTCTCTCTGGACCGCGGATGAAGGCAGGGATCTGATCAGGGTTCATGATGATCCGCTCCTGAGATACTATAATGTACCGCAGCGGGCTGTGGTGAACGAGGAACAAAGAACAGCAAACGAAAACGCGTGCTGGACGCCGATCCGTCCCGGAAACGGCGGGGACATGAGCGCGGTGGCTTATTTCTTCGCGAAAAAGGCCAGGGAAGAGACCAGGGTACCGGTCGGTATCATCGATTGCTACTGGGGCGGAACTTCCGTGACCTGCTGGATGGATGAGGAGACGCTCCGGAAATCCGCCGAAGGGACCAGATTTCTCGAAGATTACAGCGCGGTATGCGGAGGCAAGGATATGGCAGCCTTCACAGCGGAGGAAAACGCGTGGAAGCTGCAGATGGATCAATGGAACAGGGACGTGGAAAGGTACCGTAACGAACACGTGGATGCCGCCTGGACCGAAGTGGAGGAACAATGCGGAAAATGCCCGTGGAATCCTCCGGCAGGTCCCGGATCGCCATACCGTCCCGCCGGACTGGCGGAGAGTATGGTGAAACCGGTATGTCCTGCCTCACTCACCGCGATCCTGTTCTATCAGGGAGAAACGGATGCCGGCGCGACAGACAGTTACGGTGAGCTGCTGACGGATATGGTCAGCTACTGGCGCGGACTATTCCGCGATCAGGAGATCCCTTTCCTCTATGTGCAGCTGCCTGTATGGCTGGAAGAAGGAAAAGAAGACACCGGGACCTGGCCGCTGATCCGAAAGGCACAGGCGGAAGCCCGGAAAACGATCCCGTACAGCGGCATGATCTGTCTGCTGGATCAGGGAGAATTCAACAACCTGCATCCCACCCGGAAACGGGTCGTCGGCGAACGGCTATGGGAGCAGGCTAAAATGACTGTATTCGGTCTGCCCGGGGAACAAGCCCCGAGGGCTATTGGCTTACGAACGGATGGGGACAGCCTGACGGTGATCCTGGATCATCCGGTCAGCATTTGCGGGAGTGAACCACTGACGGAAATCGCGGGTCAGGACGGTATATTCAGACCGGCTGAAGCCATAGCGAAAGAAAATGAACTGATACTGACAGCTGACACAGTCCCGGCCCCCGAAAGAGCACGGTACGCCTGGAAGGATTATTTCAAAGCGGCATTCTTCGGGGAAAACGGATACCCGCTGGAACCGTTTGATCTGTGAACATCATCAGAAAGCGATAACGGAGAGCAGTTGAGAAGGCTGCTCTCTTTTTAATAAAATGCATATTCTGTACAATCAAAAATGCTTGTGAATCGGGATAAAACCGATATAATGATACTGTTTGCTCCATGACGGACTGATAAAGGAGGAAAGACCGAGTGACAAATGTGGAACTGGGCCTGGTATTGAAAGCAATGTATAAATTTTCCGGGATGACGGTGGGAACGCTGTCCGAAAAAACCGGCATCACCGTGGATACGATCAATAACCTGTTTTACGGACGGGTACAGAAACCCGGATTTTTCGGCGTGGTCTCTCTTGCGGAAACCATGGGCTTCCGGACGGAGGATCTGCTTTGCATCCTGAGGGAACAGCCGGTCAAGGAACTGCCGCAGAACAAACTGACAGAGATCCTGACCGCGTATGCGGAGAAGGACGATGGAAACGGACAGAAGCCGGTCGTTGTTGCCGTGAAGACAGAAGGTCAGAACGGGAATGATGAAGTTGAGATTCCGTCAGCAACCCTGAAGAGCCTTGAAAGCCAGCGTAAAGAGCTGAATGAAGAACATGAACGGTCTCTGGATCGTTTTAAAGCGACTCATACCCATTATTGTGAAGAATTGAAACAACAATACAAGGAAAGTCTTGAACTGATCAAGTCCGGACATGAAGAAACAGTTCAGAAACTTGAGGAGGAACTGACACTGCTTCGCAACAACAGTGAGAAGGAAATCAGAAATCTTCGGAAAAACAACAGGAGACTGACGTGGGCTCTGATTGCGGAGACAGCGCTGGTTGTGGGAGTCTTTATTGCTGATATGTTTAATCATCAGATTGGCTGGCTAAGGCGCAGTTGAGGATATAGGATACAGGGTTCAGGGTGAAGAACGCAAAAATCCGACAAAAAACAATAACGGGATTGACAAGAGAAACCCGAAAGGGTAAACTTGCGCTAAAGGCTGTGACGGAGAGAGCCGACGGGAGTCCCGGATGCAGAGAAGCGGCGGTTGGTGAAAGCCGCGGATGGGATCGGAAGCTGTAGCTCCAGAGCCGGAAGGAAGAAAGTCCGCAGGGACCGTAGAACCTTCCCGTGACTGCCGCGTGAGAGCATAGGATCTGACAGGATCCAAGAGTGGCGATTCTTATCGCAATTTGAGTGGTACCGCGGGTGTGATCACGCTCGTCTCAAAACATTGGGACGGGCTTTTTATTTTGCTGCAGGAGGCATGAAGTATGGCACAGATGACCGGCTTGAATTTCAAGATTCAGGAAATGGCGCACCGTATCCGCGAACTGAGAGAAATTGAAAACTTCACGATCGCGGAAATGGCAATGAAGACCGGCGTGACGGAACAGGAATATATTGATTGCGAAATGGGTCGTTCCGACCTGAACTTCGCGTTCCTGTACCGCTGCTCACTGGCTTTCGGCGTTGACGTCAGCGATATCATTGAAGGCTCCAGCCCGAACCTGGTATCCTATACCGTTACCCGGAAGGGCGAAGGACAGCGTATTGAGGAAGCGCACGACATGGTGTACTACAACATGGCGGCTTCCTTCAGAAACAGGATCGCGGAACCACTGTATGTTCAGGCGGCATACAACCAGGATGCCGAGCGCGAAGATATCAAGCTGACCACGCATGAAGGCCAGGAATGCGATATCGTGATCGAAGGACAGCTGAAGGTACAGGTTGGCGGACACAGCACCGTGCTGAATCCGGGCGATTCCATCTATTATGACAGCGGTACCCCGCACGGCATGATTGCTGTGGGAGGAAAGGACTGCCTTTTCTATGCCATCGTCCTCAATCCATCCGGTGAACCTATCCCTGAACTGAATCCTGAACAGATCCTGCCCGGCTCTTCTCCCGAACAGGTCCGCGAAGAGGATGAAGGCCGCGTCTATAAGAATTTCATTGACGTGACCAAGGATGAAAACGGTACACCGACGAAGATCGAATTCAAGAATACCGAGAAATTCAACTTCGCCTTTGATATCGTGGATGCCATCGCCGAAAAGGATCCCAACAAACTGGCCATGCTGCATCTGGACAAGAACAAGAATGAACACCGTTTTACCTTCAAGGATGTACAGCGCTATTCCAACCGGGCGGCTAATTACTTCAAGTCCCTCGGCATCAAAAAGGGCGACCGGGTCATGCTTGTGCTGAAACGTCATTATCAGTTCTGGTTTGCCATTGTCGGTCTGCATAAGCTGGGTGCCATCGCGATCCCCGCGACATGCCAGCTTCAAGAGCATGACTTTGAATACCGTTTCAATGCCGCCGGTGTGAAGGCCATCCTCTGCACCGCGGACGGAGATACCGCAAATCAGGCTGAGATCGCGGCAAAAAACGCCCCCAGCCTGGAACTGTTGATTTCCGTGAACGGCGCCAAAGAGGGCTGGCATAACTTCGATGAAGAGTCTGAAATGTTCAGCACCCATTACGCCCGTACCGAGGACGCTCCGGGCGGGGATGATCTCATGCTGATGTTCTTCACTTCCGGTACCACCGGATACCCCAAGATCGCCGCACACAGCTACAAGTACCCGTTGGGTCATTTCCATACAGCCAAGTTCTGGCATTGCGTGAATCCCAATGGGCTGCATCTGACGATTTCCGATACCGGCTGGGCTAAGGCTCTCTGGGGAAAACTGTACGGACAATGGATCTGCGAAGCGGCCACCTTTGTCTATGATTTTGACCGTTTCAGCGCTTCCGATATCCTGCCGCTGTTTGCCAAGTATCATATCACTACTTTCTGCGCTCCGCCCACCATGTATCGTATGATGATCAAGGAAGACCTGACCAAGTATGATATGTCCTCCGTGAATCACGCGACCATTGCCGGCGAGGCTCTGAATCCCGAAGTGTTCCGTCAGCTGGAAAAACTGACCGGACTGCAGGTCATGGAAGGCTTTGGCCAGTCCGAAAGCACTCTGATCATCGGTAACCTGGCCGGCGCCAATCACAAGATCGGTTCCATGGGCAAGGTGACGCCGATCTATAACGTAGCGCTTCTGGATCCGGACGGGAAGGAAGTCGCCCCCGGCACGCCCGGCGAGATCTGTATCGATATCAGCAACGGGATCCCTGTCGGTTTGTTCCGCGGATACTATATGGATACCGAAAAGACCAACGAGGCCATGTATGACGGCTGGTACCATACCGGCGATCTGGCCTGGAAGGATGAGGATGGATTCTACTGGTACGTCGGACGCGCTGATGATGTGATCAAGTCCAGCGGCTACCGGATCGGACCGTTTGAAATCGAAAGCGTGATCATGGAATTGCCTTATGTTCTGGAATGCGGTGTTTCCGCCGCTCCGGATGAAGTCCGCGGTCAGGTGGTCAAGGCCAGCATCGTACTGACCAAGGGAACCGAACCGACCGACGAGCTGAAAAAGGAAATCCAGAACTATGTCAAGCAGCATACCGCACCGTATAAGTATCCCAGAATCGTGGTGTTCCGCGATGAACTGCCCAAGACGGTCAGCGGAAAGATCCAGCGCGCCAAGCTTTGATCTGCGGAGGACGCATGAGAAATTCATCTTTGTGCTACATCTGCCGGGATGACAAGGTTTTGCTGCTGCACCGGACAGCGAAGGAAAATGATCCGAACCGGGACAAATGGATCGGATTTGGCGGCGGCTTTGAAGAAAACGAGAGCCCTGAAGAATGCATGCTTCGGGAAGTGCGCGAGGAGACCGGGCTGAAACTGACATCCTGGCGCTATCGCGGGATCGTGACTTTTGTTTCCGACTGCTGGGAAGGTGAATACATGCATCTCTTTACGGCAGACGGATTTGAAGGTGAACTAAGTGACTGCGATGAGGGGGAAATCAGCTGGGTCAGGAAAGCGGATTTTGCCCGGCTGCCGCAGTGGGAAGGTGACAAGGTCTTTCTGGACCTGCTGGAAAAGGGAGAACCTTTCTTTTCCCTGAAGCTGACTTATACCGGTGAAAAACTGACAGGTGCTGTATTGAATGGACAAAATTACCTGATTTGACAAACAAGATGTCAGATCTGGTCAATCCGGTTCCAAAGAAACCGGATTGTTCTTTTTGCCTGAATATGTTATGATTCCGTATGTTCAGAGCAATTAGCCCTGAGATTGAAAGTGATTTCATGACAAGCATACAGGAATGAAAGGAATGAACCAAAGATGAAAAAGACTCTGTGCAAGGTCGAGTATGACACCGAAAAAGCTGAACTGATCAAGAAAGTCACCTCCGGCTGCTATGGCGATCCTGCCGGCTATGAAGAGATCCTCTTCAAAACTGAAGGTGGCAAGTTCTTCCTCTATACCAACGGCGGCGAAGCTTCTCCCTATGCCAAGGAAGACATTAAGCGCATGTCTGCCGAAAAGGCCGAGGAATGGCTGAACAAGTAAAGCTGAAACGGTTTTGTCCCGTAAGGACAAAACCGTTTTCCTTTCTGTGGATGAAAATTGGGCTGTTTGACAATGAAAAATACAGCATATATAATTCAGGAGTATTTATTTCATTCGGAGGGTTTTGCTATGAAGAAGAAAATCATTTGTTTTCTGCTTTCCGTTATGATGTTCCTGCTGCCTGTACTCTCTCAGGCAGAAAATTTTGCGGATAAAGTCAGTGAATTGGTTGATCGCGGAAGCGAAATCACGATCACTTCTCAATTTGTGCCCGGTGACGCGCTGATCAAAACGATCAACGATGAAAAATCCGCACAGGCGGCACGGGAACTGTTTGAAAATGTCAAACTGAAGATCTCTTTCCAGAGCATTGACGAACTGTTCCAGAGCGGTCTGAGACTGCTGATCAATGATCAACAGGCGCTTGAGTTTCTCTTTGGCAAGGATGAGGATGAACTGCTGCTGAGCTCGGATCTTCTCGGAGAAAATACCTATGTCATTTCCAAAGAAGATCTGCAGAAAACTTTTGAAACCGCGTCCGCCGAAATGAGTGACGAAGAGAAGAAAAGTCTTGACGAAACGCTCGATATGCTTTTCCCGTCAGCTGACACCAGTGAGGAATTCAATCAGAAATCTCACGAACTGCTGGCCGAATTGCTGGATGATCTCTATAACAGCATCGAGGAAAACATCGACGATACAGAAGGAGAGACCCTGCTGCTTGACGGAAGCGAGACCGGTAAGGGAATCGTTATTACTCTCTCCAAAGAAAAGATCGGCGAAATGATTGCCAAGTTTATCAGCCGGTATGCGGCAATACTGGAACAGGGCTATTCCTTCGTGAAGGTCGATTTTAAGGGCAAGACTCCGGATGATATCGCGAAAGAGATCTCGGATGCCTTCCAGAGTGATCTTTCTCTGCGGATCTACGTGGACGATGAAAAGGTCATCAGTGTCTGGGAATTTGACTTCGGACCGGATGCGGAGTCAAAAGCAACGTTCCGTGACGAGAATGTTATGAATATGATGGGAGATAAACTGACTGTCGATCGCTTCCTTCTGATCACCAGTGCTTCCGGTGAACAGATGAGTATCAGAAGTGACGGCGATATTACCGAAGATCATATGGTATTCAACGCCGCAGTGAATATGACCGAGGACGGGAAAGAAGAAATCCTTTGCACCGTGGACGGAAATCTGGCGTACACCACGAGTGATCATTACGCGGGCCTTTTCGGCGCAATCAATTTTGCCGTTCCGGAAAATGAAGCGGAGCTGAAGGTTGAACTGAGCGGAAAGGGTAACTATTCGGATGATGAAGCCCAATTCGATCTGAAGGCTGCGTTCAGTATGAGCCCTGACCTCAGTCAGCCGCTGTTTACTGTAGATACCAACTTCTATGCCGGTCCCGCGGAAGCATACCTGACCGGAGAGAACGCGGTCCACATTCTGCAGCTGTCAGAAGAGGAACAGCAGAGAACTGTCGAAGAGTGGCAGAAAAACATGATACTGAAAGTCTTCTCCTTAATGCAGCTGCTGCCGGAAAGCCTGCAGGAACTGCTGCTCGGTTCCTTTTCGTAAGTGAACAGGATAAACAACACGCCGCGAACCCGATTCGGTTCGCGGCGTGTTTGCTTTCCGGAATTATTCGATTTCGATCTTTCGTACAGCCTTTTCTTCGGTTGGCGCGATCTTGGGCAGGGTCACTGTCAGGACCCCGTCCTTGCTGGCGGCGGAGATGCCATCCTGATTGATCCCTTCCAGACTGAAACTGCGTTCAATGTGTCCGTGACGGCGTTCGGAATACACATAACTATCCTTTTCCTCCTCTGAACGGGCGGAATAATCCGCGGCAATCTTCAGCACATCATCCTGAACGGTGATTTCAATCTGTTCACGGGAGATGCCCGGAAGATCGGCATTCAGCAGATAGTGATCTCCTTCGTCCTTCACATCCACGCGGAAACCGGCGGGTCTCTTACGGTCGCAGGGGCCAAAGAATGAACGGAACCAAGGGTCGGCAAAGAAATCATTCATCATGGGACGTCCCATTCCGGGGTTCTTGTGATAAGGTGTCATCGTATACATATCAATCCCTCCTATGGATCATCGTAAACTATTGCTGCGGCTTTACTTCCTGACCGCAAGGATAGGATACAACAATGATCAAAGAAAGTCAAATAAACTAAAGGTCAGAAAAAGTCTAAAAATATGAAAAATGTTTGATAAACGCTTATAAACGCTAAAAAACGCAATTAATCAAACGATTTCATTGCTTTTTGAAGGACGACTGTAACGCCTTGACAGACAGAATCCCTGTATGCTATTTTATGTAAAACACGCTTGCAGAATAATGTAAGCCTCTGCTGACGGAATAACGGCAGAGGCTTACTTTTTTTGGTTTCGGAGGGGAATATGTATATTCATACGGAAAGACTGAACAAAACTTACACGGTACGCAAAAAAAAGAAAGGATCTTTTCTGAGAGAAAAGACGGAAGTTCCGGCACTACGGGATGTCTCCTTTGATGTTGAAGAAGGAGAGCTGGTGGGATATATCGGACCCAACGGAGCCGGAAAATCCACAACAGTCAAGATCCTCAGCGGCATTCTGACTCCGGACAGCGGGGAAGTGACCATCAACGGCCTCTGCCCCTGGAAAGACCGGAAAAAACATGTGGCTGATATTGGTGTCGTCTTCGGTCAGAGAACACAGCTCTGGTGGGATGTGCCGGTACGGGACAGTTATGATCTGCTGAAGGATATCTATCGGATCTCACCGGAAGACTACCGGGCAAGATTGAACGAGATGACAGAGGCATTGGATATCGGAAGTCTTCTGGATACGCCGCTGAGAATGCTTTCACTGGGCCAGCGGATGCGCGTGGAATTGGCAGCAAGTCTGCTGCACAGACCCAGCCTGCTTTTCCTGGATGAACCTACTATCGGACTGGACGCGGTCAGCAAACTGGCTATACGTGATTTTCTCAAGGCGGAAAACAGGGAAAACGGAACCACGGTTATCCTGACTACTCATGACATGGAAGACATTTCGGCGCTATGCAGTCGGGTCATGGTCATCGGCAAGGGCAGAAAACTGTATGACGGCGGATTGCAGGAACTGCTCGCCGGATACGACAGAGAGCATCTGGTGACGGTAAAATACCAGGATGAAAAGACTGTTCCGTCATTGCCTGAAAATTGCGAGACCGAACGGGACGGGGATACCCTGAAGATCCTGTACCGACCGGAACAGGTACCGACCGCGGTACTACTGGATTGCCTGCAGAAAAGCGGAACAATCAGTGAACTGACGGCGCAGCCGCAGAATATCGACCGGTTGGTGGCAACCATGTACAAGGAGATGGGAATGTGAAAGCGCTGATCTCGGTATTTCGTCTCCGATTGAGAGAAGAACTGCAGTATCGCGGAGCGGTGATCGGCGGAGTCTTTTGCCAGACGTTTTTCGGACTGATTCTGATTGCTGTTTATCACGCAATGTATGAAAGCAGACCGCAGACAATCCCGCTGCAGGATATTGTGACCTATGTATGGCTTCAGCAGGCTTTTTTCAGACTGCTGGTCGCGTTTGACGGCGAACTGAACGACAAGATCAAAACCGGCGGATTTGCTTATGACCTGTGCAGACCGATGGATACCTATTACTATTATTTCAGCAGGGGAGCCGCACAAAAACTGATGGGTAGCCTGCTGAGATGCATTCCGATGCTGCTGATTGCCATGATCCTGCCTGAAGGCTGGCGGATCAGCGCTCCAGCATCAGCCGGCGGACTCGTCTGTGCGCTGATCAGCCTTGGATTCGGACTGATGTGCGTATGCGCGCTGGATATGATTACGACCGGGTTTACCGTGCGGACTCTGGACAGCCGGGGAATGCAATCCGCACTGAATCTGCTGATGGTGACATTGTCCGGGAATATCCTGCCGCTGACACTGTTTCCGGATTCCTGGCAGAACGTGATCCGGCTGCTGCCGTACGCGCAGCTGCTGGATGCTCCTATCCGGCTTTATACCGGACAACAGTCTGCTGCCGGAGCACCGGCGGTATGGCTGTGTCAGGCGGTCTGGATCATTCTTCTGATCCTGCTGGGCAGAAGAATGTGGAGCGCGAACCGTAAGAGAATCGTGGTACAGGGAGGCTGAGTATGGATACGATCCGTTTATATCTGCATTCGGTCAGAATGCTGCTCAAAAGCCACCTGCAATACCCTTCATCGTTTATCCTTCAGACGTTGGCGCAGATCATCATGGAAGCCGGGGAACTGCTGGCGGTCCTGCTGCTGATCAGCCGCTTCCAAAGTATGAAGGAGTGGTCCGGAGGCAATCTGCTGGTCTTCTTCGGAGTCATGAGCATCACTTTTTATCTGACCGAGTTTTTCGGGAGAGGGATCACAGGAAGTTTTGCCTCCCTGATCCGGAACGGAACACTGGACGCGATCCTGCTTCGCCCGAGAGGTGTAATAACGCAGGTCCTTTGCGCGGATCTGGATCCGCGAAGGATCGGATGTCTGGCTGTCGGAACGGTGGCAATGGTTCTGGGCTGCCGTCAGTCCGATGTGCAGTGGACCGTATTGAAAGTGATTGCACTGATCGAGGCAATCGGCTTTGGCGTACTTCTGATCCTGGGATTGTTTCTGATCGAAGCAGTGTTCAGTATCTATTCCGTGAAGTCGCTGGAAATGGTGAACGCGCTGACTTATGGCGGCAGAAGCGCCTGTGAGTATCCGGTGGATGTTTTTCCAGGACCGCTTCAGTTGATTTTTTCGATTATTGCGCCTTTCTCGCTGACACTGCATGTGCCGACAGCCTATATCCTGGACAAACCGTTATTTGACTGGCCGGGCTGGGCGGCTTTTGTGTGTCCGCTGGCGGGCGCGTGCCTGTTTGGCATTATGAGGCTTGTTTTTGAAAAAGCACTCAGACATTATCGTTCCACCGGCAGCTGAGGGATTGACAGCGGCGGTATACTGATATCGTCCGGTATAAAGAGAACGGAGGATCTGTATGCTGAGTTTTGATGTTGCTTTATCCAATGTCGCGATGGCATTGCTGTACCTTTTGCCCGGGTATATCATCTGTAAATGGGGAAAACTGAAAGCGGAACACCTGAGCGGCCTCAGCGCGCTTCTGATCTACGGTTGTACGCCGTGCATGGTGCTTGATTCATTACTGAAACTCGACCCTGACGGTAACTATCTTCCGGGGATGGGTCTGTTTTTTGTGGTCACTTTCGCGGCGCAGGGTCTGTTCATGCTCTTGATGACTCTGTTCTGCGGAAAGAAAAACAGAGAAGACAATCGTGCCAGAATGCTCACGATCGCTTCCGTTTTAGGCAATGTCGGCTTTTTCGGAATGCCGATCATCCGTGTCCTGATTCCCGGACATCCGGAAGCCGCGGCATATTCGGGTGTCTATTGCGCGTCGATGAATATCTTCGCCTTTACGGTCGGCATCTTCAATCTGACACGGGATAAGAAATACATCTCGCTGAAATCGGGGATCGTGAATCCAGCGGTGCTGTCGTTTCTGGTTGGACTGCCTTTGTATCTGGCACGTGCCGGTGTATGGATGCCGGATGTCCTGAAGAACGGGTTTGCCAATATCGGCGCTATGACCATGCCTTTCTGCATGATGATCCTGGGCGCACGTCTGGCAACCATGCCGTGGAAAGAGATCTTCTTGAATGGATATGTATACCTGATCAGCGCATGTAAACTGCTACTTTTTCCTCTGTTCAGCTACGCTCTTGTATGCCTGTTCCCGCTGGATCCCGTGTTCAAGACCAGTGTCCTGATCCTCTCAGCCACCCCCTGCGCGTCGGTCATGCTGAGTCTGGCGGAAATGCATGACAGCAATCAGCAGCTGGCCGCGGACTGTGTCCTCCTGAGCACACTGATGTGTATCGTGACGATCCCGCTGCTGACGTTACTGGTCTGACAAAACGATCCTATTGCATTTGTGATGTATTGATGAGCTGAATCAGCTTGACAAAGTATAGCAGATGGATTTACTATCCTATTAATATTTTCTGAGGAGGAGGCGAAATAATGAACCGGTATCAGCTTAAAATCATGATCAAACAGAATTGTTTCGCCTTACGATGGTGACGCTGCATCATTTCATTCATTAACTCTCATACAACAAAAATATGATATAAAGCAGGAGGAATATCATTATGAATCCCTATCGTGATTTTGATAACTATCTGAAAGAATATCCCACTCAGGACGGCTATTTCGGACGTTATGGCGGCAACTATCTGGACAACCCAGAGCTGGTGAAAGCGTTCAGAGAATACGCGGACGGTTACCGTACCATTGCCCAGTCCAGCCAGTTTATCGCGGAACTGCGCCGGATCCGCAAGGATTTCCAGGGAAGACCCACCCCCGTGTATCATTGTCAGAGACTCAGCAATCTGCTGGGCTGCACCCAGATCTATATCAAACGGGAAGATCTGAATCATACCGGCGCGCATAAACTGAATCACTGCATGGGTGAAGGTCTGCTGGCCAAATACATGGGCAAGAAAAAGCTGATTGCCGAGACAGGTGCCGGACAGCATGGCGTGGCTCTGGCCACTGCTGCCGCATATTTCGGATTGCAATGTGACATCTATATGGGTGAAGTCGATATCGCCAAGCAGGCCCCCAATGTGACCCGTATGAAGGTGCTGGGCGCCAATGTCATTCCTGTATCCAAAGGACTGAAGACGCTGAAGGAAGCCGTTGATGCCGCATTTGAAGCCTATGCCAATGAATATCATGACGCAATCTACTGCATCGGAACGGCTGCCGGCCCCCATCCCTTCCCGCTGATGGTTCGTGACTTCCAGCAGGTCGTGGGTGAAGAAGCCAGAGCTCAGTTTATCGAACAGACCGGTCATCTGCCGGATCATGTGGTAGCCTGTGTGGGCGGCGGCTCCAACTCCATCGGTATGTTTGTCCCGTTCCTTGCCGACCCGGTCCAGATCCACGGTGTGGAACCCCTGGGACGCGGTCCCGGCATGGGCGATAACGCCGCCAGCGTAACCTATGGCAAAGAAGGCGTCATGCACGGCTTCAACAGCATTATGCTGGCGGATGAAAACGGTGAACCGGCGCCTGTGTATTCCAATGCCAGCGGTCTGGATTATCCGGCAGTCGGTCCCGAGCATGCGATGCTGCATGATATGGGCCGCGTGGATTACGTCACTGTGAGCGACGAAGAGGCCATTGAGGCGCTGTTCCTGCTGTCCCGCTTTGAAGGCGTTATTCCAGCCATTGAAAGCTCTCACGCGGTTGCCTACGCAATCCGGATGGCCAAGGAAAATCGCCCTGAATCTGTGCTGGTGAATCTGAGCGGACGCGGAGACAAGGATCTGGACTTCGTGGTTGAAAATTACGGTACCGGTGAAAAGTATCTGAAAAAGTATTTATAAATCATAAAAAATTGGAGCTGTCTCACAGACAGCTCCGATTTTTTTATCTGACAGACTCATCGTCATCTTTACCGTAGTCTTTATCGAGGATCCTCGGAACCACTTTCCTGGAGAGGGCACTGATCCCCCAGATCAACAAACCAAAGAAAACCAGCAGGATCAACAGGCGGGAAGTTTCGTTACCGATAAATTCAAGCAGCTTGAAAGCGTAGACCGTGCACAGAACAAACATGGCCAGAATCGCCAGGAAATAGAGGATCATCAGGAAAACAGTACGTAACATGTCACGACCGGTATGCATAAGACAGACATCCTTTCTTTATGGGGATTATGATACCCGGGGAGTTGACTCCTCCGGGGAATCCTTCAGATGACGCCAGATCACATGGCGCATAGTCAGTAAGCAGGCAGTCGCACCCACTAACTGGGAAATAAACTCTGCCCAGAAGACTCCGTCCACACCCAGCCCAAGACCGGGAAGCAGAAGGGTCAGAGGAGCGATGAGGAAAACCTTCCGCAGGAGACTGAAGAACAGGGCGTATTTGGGATAGTTCAGGGCGACGAAGGTGTACTGACCGGTCATCTGCATAGCCATGAACGGGAATACCCCGAAATAGATCCTGGCACAGTGGACCGCGGTGGAGATCAGTTGTTCGTCATCGGTAAAGACTCTGAACATCACCGAGGGGACCAGCATCATCAGCGCCCAGATCACTGTATTGACACAGAGCGCGCACAGGAAAGAAAAACGGATCGCGTCCGAGACCCGGCGATACAACTTCGCACCGTAGTTGAAGCCCATGACCGGCTGGGCACCATTGGTAATGCCGTTCGCCGGAAGCGAAGTAAACTCGCGGACGGAACTGATGAGGGACATGGCGCCGACATAGATCGTACTCAGAGCACCGCCCCAGGCTTTCAGCATGATGTTCACGATTGCCTGAGTGAGACTGTTGGTCATGCGGAAGGTGAATCCGGTAATGCCCAGCTTCAGGATATCCTTCAGGACAGAGCCATCGATGATCAGCTTTGTGATCCGCAGATGCGGCCGTTTGCCGGTCAGGAACAAAGTGACCCAGACCGCACCGGCCAGCTGCGAGAGCACCGTGGCAAACGCCGCACCGGCCACGCCCATGTTGAACACGTAGATCATGACGGGATCCAGGATGATATTGATGACCGCACTGATCACGACGGTCAGCATACCGGTCTTCGAGAATCCCTGGGCGTTGATAAAGGAATTCATCCCCAGAGTAATCAGCACCGGGACGGAACCAAGGACATAGATCCTGAAATAGGACAATGCATAGGGCAGGGTCTCATCATCTCCGCCCAACAGGCGCAGCAGGGGCGACGCCAGCGGGAAAAGCAGCAGAGTCAGGAACAGACCGACCAGAAGCATCAGGGTGAAGGCGGTTTCCTGTATCCTTTTTGCCTTTTCATCCTGCCCGGCACCGCGGGCAATGGAGGACAGCGGCGCACCGCCTGAACCGCAGAAACCGGCAAAAGCGCTGATCAGCGAGATCAGGGGAAAGCAGATCCCGATACCGGTCAGGGCTACGGTCCCTGTGCCTTCCAGATGACCGATATACATCCTGTCTACCAGATTATACAAAACATTGACGAATTCGGCGGCCATCATGGGAAGACCGATCCGCAGGATCGCGGAAGAGACTTTTCCCTTCGAAAAGTCGCCTGCAGCGGATGCCATCGGATCACCTGCCTTCCTGTAAGATTCGACCTTACAACTATATTAATTATATCACGCGGCTCCTTTTGACGAAAGACCGTATATTTGGTATATTATTGGCAGAAACAACTGAATCAGCAGACCTGCCGGAAAATGACGGCAAGTCTGCTAATCAAAAATGAATAGTGAATACGGAGGGAATACTCATGTCGCAATTCAGATTTTCTGTCGGTCCCTGGAATGTTCATACCGGAGCGGATTCCTACGGTCCGGAGACGCGGAAACCTATTGATCTGGAAACCCAGTTCGCGAAATTTGCCGAACTCGGTTTTCCCGCGGTGCAGTTCCATGAATCTGCTGATGGGACTGGTGTGAACCGATGAACGGTAAAGTGATTGCCGCGGGCCACATCTGTCTGGATATAACCCCGGTTTTCCCGGCAGGGAGAGTCTGCGGAAAACCGGAGGACCTGCTGATCCCCGGAAAGCTGATCCGGATGGAACAGGCGGATGTCCATACGGGCGGCAGTGTGGCCAATACGGATGCCGGAAGAGCTGACTGGCGGAGGATCCTCGGGAAGGTGCTTCCGGATGTGGATTTTTTCCTGCCGAGCTTTGAAGAACTTTGCTATATGCTGGATCCTGAGAAGTATCGCCGGATGAGTGCTTCCGGAGGAGATATGACCGAAAGACTGGATCCGGAGAATGATGTTGATCCGCTGATCGATATGCTGATGGACATGGGCTGCAAGACAGTTGTGGTGAAGTGCGGAAAAGCAGGAATGGTCTGGCGTACCGCGGATGAGAAAACTCCTGGGCGTGACCGTGGAAGGCGAACTGGGACATGTTGGGGACAATGAAGGTTCCGGTATGCTCGACGACCCAAAGGCATGGTTCACCGATCCGGAAATTGCACGGGATTTCGTGAACAGAACGGGCGTGGATTCGCTTGCAATCGCGGTTGGAAACGCGCATGGCGACTATAAGTTCCCACCCAAACTGGATTTTGAACGGATCAAAACCATTGCGGAAAGAACGGATCTGCCCCTGGTGCTTCATGGCGGAAGCGGACTTGCGGATGATGACTTCCGGGAGGCAATCAGACGCGGGATCTGCAAGGTCAATATCTTTACGGATATCGACAAAGCCGGAAAACGCGGCGTGGAGCGCGGGATCGCGGCAGGGGAGAAGACCATGATGGGTCTGATCCCCTATGAGATCGAAGAAATGAAACAGGTCGTCCACGAGAAAATGGGACTGTTCAGTTCCGTCGGAAAGGCATAAGAAGATTTCAGGCAACAGAAAACGGCAGGCTGCAGGCCTGCCGTTTTTCAAGTGCGCCCGGCGGCGCACGTTTCTAAAGGGTGAAAGTCCCGAATCCGCCCGGTAGCGGGAAGGAGATAGCCGAAAGCAAGGGTGTCCATCGTGAGATGGAATCTGAAGGAAGCTGGATGTGGGAACAGACTAA
>JAZRXJ010000011.1:0-1199 GCA_045600165.1 Clostridia bacterium | reverse complement strand
AGAGCGTACAGATATCGCTCTGCACCACAAGCATATCACGAACGGTTAAAATGTCCAGCGAAAATCGCCGGAATTTACGAATTCTTATCATATTCCGTGTCGATGAGGTGACGGATTCCGTCCTCGAAGCCTTTTTCTCCCGCAGTGGCAAAAATGGATCGGACGATATATTTCTTTCCTCCGATCACGTAATCCCTGTGGGCGGATACGGTGTTTCCGTCTGCTTTGTATTCGGACCTGCGTCGAATACCGATTTCAATTTGTCTGTCGTATGCGTTCCCCGAAGGAACACGCATTTCTTCTGCTGTCATCATTTCTTTGTTTTCTGTCATTAATATCCTTTCTCCCGGAAATATCCGGGCATAAAAAGAGAGCGCGGATTGAGATTCTCCGCGCTCTTTGTGGTTTTACATACCGTCCATCGTGGGACCGGCGTATTCGGTTGTGTCTTCTGTTTTGTCTTCTCCGGCATCGCTTAACGCCATGGCGCCGCCGACGATGAGCCCAACTGCAGCTCCGAGCGCGGCTCCGTTTTCCTCCGCTTCAATCCGCTTCCGGCGTTCTTCCGTGTCTTCCGTGTCGTCGTCAATTACGCAAGCAGCTTCAGCAAGACCACGCATACCAAGACCGAAAGCGTAACTGCCGAGATCGCCGTGCCGATCATAATTTTCACGATAAGGCCTTTCAGTGACGCGGCGGTCGTCTGCGTTTCCTCTTTCATCCGGTTCAGGACTGAGGACGCTTCCGAGATATATCTCTCTTGATTCTTCCCAGCCTGTTCCGTCAGTGTCTTCATTTCCGAGACTGTTTTCGCGTTCGCCTCGGTCAGAGTTTTCACCGTTCGCTTCATATAGTCCGCCTCGATATCCTGAATATCCGCCACGTGTTCTTTCAGTTCCTCCCTCGTAGGAAGGCGGGAAATCTGTCTGTAAAGCTCCGGCTGAAAGTTCACTGCGTCCATCAGAACCTTGTGTTCCAACTCCCGCTGCTCCACGGGAATCGCGTAGACCTGAGGAAGATACGGCATTTCGGTCAGCTTCGTACCGTTCTCCGTGTTCTTCCGCATCAGTGTTTCCACTGCGGAATTGTGAGATAATCTGCTGTCTGAGTTTGAATTCATACTCCAATACTCCTTTCAAAAATTTGTTTTCGTGCAGACGGATGTCTCTGCATTTCATTCCGTTCGGGCAGGTGAACGT
>JAZRXJ010000010.1:0-15538 GCA_045600165.1 Clostridia bacterium | reverse complement strand
AAGGCTCGTACGCGCAGGGTTCTTTGAACTCTCCCCGGCATACGAGTCTATTCAGTCTGCTTGTCTTGGACGCGCCGTGTACCGAACGGTACGCACGGTGCGGTGAGAGGACGGGGGTTAGTCACCCCCTCCTACTCGATTAGCCGCGGCAAAGCCGCGGAGGTAAAAATGATAAGGTAAAAGGTATGAATTATGGTTTGTTGTTTCGGTTGCTCCCGACAGGTTGTATCGAAATTAATCATACACCAGCATAACAAACTAAACCTTATACCTATCACCTATCACCCATCACCTATCACCCATCACCCATCACCCATCACCTATCACCCATCACCTATCACCCATCACCTATCACCCATCACCCATCACTCCGCGCCCGCAGGCGCGGTCGCCTTATACCTTTTTTTTACATTCTATTGCGGCTTCAACAGCCTTATCAAGCCATGCTTCGTTAAAGAGTTCAACCAGTCCGCTGTCACACGCCCGTGCAAGAGTAGGATCAATCGGGATTTGCGCCAGCAGCGGAACGCCGTGTGCTTCGGCAACTTCCTTTGTCTTGCCTTCTCCGAAGGGATACAGCTTCTTGCCGCAATCCGGGCAGGCGATATAGCTCATATTTTCGACCAGACCCAGAACCGGGATGTTCATCATGGAAGCCATATTGAGGGCCTTTTCCACGATCATGCCAACCAGTTCCTGAGGACTGGCGACAATGATGATCCCGTCCACGGGCAGGCTCTGGAATACGGTCAGCGGAACGTCTCCGGTTCCCGGAGGCATATCCACATACATGTAATCCACATCTCCCCAGAGGACATCGGTCCAGAACTGCTTGACGGTGCCGGAGATCAGGCTTCCGCGCCAGATCACAGGATCTGTATCGTTTTCCAGCAGTAAATTGGTGCTCATCATTTTGATGCCGGTGCGAGTCTCGGTGGGCAGGATCCCGTCATCGCAACCCATGGCTTTGTCATGGATGCCGAACATTTTCGGGATGGAGGGACCGGTCACATCCGCATCCAGGATGGCAACGGAATGATTCTGCCGGCGGGTGAGGGTAGCCATAAGCCCGGTCACCAGGCTCTTGCCGACGCCGCCCTTGCCGCTGACGATGGCAATGACTTTCCTGACATTGCTCTGCGCGTTCTGCGGTTCAAGCAGGCTTTCCGGCTTCCTTGAAGAGCAATTGCTGCTGCAGGTGGAACAATCGTGAGTGCATTCGGACATGAAAGAATTCACCTTCAATCTGAGTATTTCGTCTTCCATTGTACGACCCGAATTCGCTTTTTTCAACCCTTCGCTTGCAAAAGGGACATTTTACATATATTATTACGTTGGATAGATGAATGCCTTCGCATTCGTTTGATATCCATGATTGATTTGTTACACAACGAACCGGTGCCTTTGCCGAACGAGAACCACCCGGTCCTTGAGTAACCGGCTGTACCGACAAACTAAAATTTTAACTCATCACTTATCATTCATCACTCCGCGGCTGAGCCGCGGAAAAGGAGTTCAACCTTGAAGAAAATCACATTATTAATCATAATCCTCCTCCTTGCCTGCCTCACGCTGACCGGCTGCTATATCGCGCCGGACGATATCAACGAAATCGATAATGGCGGCAGCAAGGTCAACAACCTGCCGTTCAATACCATGGCCCCCACAGCCACAGCAGCCCCGGAAGATACTCCGGAAGTCGTGGTGGTTCAGCCGCAGAATCTGTTTTCCACAGCCGCGCCCAGCACTACGGCGCCCGCGACGACGACCTCCGTGGATCCGGATGTGACGCCGGTGATCAATCAATGGGGTGTGATCGCGACCACCAACAGCGGTGCTATTCAACAGACGACTCCGGCGATACCGACAGCCAATTCCAGCGGTGTTGTGGTCCTGGTGACTCCGGTTCCGCAGGGTGTAACGCCTGTTCCGGATACGCCCGTCCAGGTGACGAATGCTCCCGTGGTGACCCAGCAGATAACGACACCGCCTACCAAGGCGCCTGTCACCAATACCCCGGAACCGGCCAGCATGCAGATCGGCTTCAGCGGCCAGGAAGTCCGGAATGTACAGAAACGCCTGAAGGAACTGGGCTATTATACCGGCTCCGTGGACGGTGATTTCGGTCTCGCGACAGACAAGGCCGTGAAGGCTTTCCAGAAAGCAAACGGGCTGACCGCGGACGGAAAGATCGGTCCGAAGACCCTGGAAGTACTGAATTCCTCCCACGCGGTCAAAGCCGGCGCGAAAGCGACCAACAAACCGACCGCGACGCCCAAACCCACCAGGAAGATCACTCCGACTCCGAGACCGACCGCGACACCGAACCTGACCAAGGAATACTATCTGCAGAGCGGATCTTCCGGCGCGAAAGTCAGGACACTGCAGAACCGGCTGATCGAACTTGGATGGCTGCAGGGAAAAGCCACCGGTGAATATGACGCGGCGACAGAGACCGCGGTGAAGGCTTTCCAGAAAAAAGTTGGTATCTGGTCAGACGGCGTTGCCGGTCCGGATACGCTGAACAAATTGTATTCATCGAACGCGCCGAAGACGGGCAGCGCGGCATCCTCCACCGGCGAGACCCTTGAAATGGGCTCGGAAGGGTCCGCGGTACGCGCCCTGCAGGAACGGCTGAAGAAGCTCGGTTATCTGAAAGGAAGCGTGGACGGATCCTATGGCGAAGCGACCCGTACTGCCGTACTGGCTTTCCAGCAGAATAACGGATTGACCGCGGACGGTAAGGCGGGGAATGCTACTCTGAATAAACTCTATTCAGAAGATGCCAGATCTGCCGGAAGCAGTTCCTCTCAGAATGTTCCTTCTCCTGATACGGGCAATTCCGATATCGGCTCCACGGGGTATGTCACGCTCGAAGCCGGCAGTACCGGAACGGCTGTGAAAAAGCTGCAGCAGAAGCTGAAGGATCTGGGATACTACAGCGGTTCTGTGGACGGTTCCTTCGGAGAAGGCACCGAAGTGGCGGTGGAGACTTTCCAGCGGAAGCATAATCTCCGCGTGGACGGAAAAGCCGGTCCCGCGACGCAGCGCGTCCTTTACGGAACTTCCGCCAATCTGAACTATAACACGCTTGAACTGGGATCCACCGGAACCAACGTGAAGAATCTGCAGTATACACTGTATGAACTGGGCTTCTATGACGGCCCCCGTGACGGGGTTTACGGTGATACGACCGCGGACGCGGTCCGGGCGTTCCAGATCCGGAACGATCTGACTCCTGTCGACGGCAAAGCCGGTACAAAGACGCTCCAGAGACTGTACTCCGCGGACGCGATCCCCGCGGCGGCTCCGGAAGAAGATTACGAAACAGTGCGTCCGGGCGAACGAAATGATACCGTATATCAGCTCCGCGACTGCCTCGTCCAGATGGGCTATCTGGATACCCTGACCAATATCTATGACGATGATATGGTGGAAGCTGTCAAACAGTTCCAGCGGAATAACGACCTGACGGTTGATGGCATCTGCGGACCTCGGACCATGAGTTTGATCTTCGGGTATTGAGCGCAGCAAAGTTGCGCGGAGGAGGTTGTCAGACGCCGGTTCAATATGCCTGATAGAATATCGAATTAACCTTAACTTCCTTGACCAGAACAACACTATAACTATCCACTAACCACTAATCACTAACCACTCTGCAAACATGCCGCTTTGTGAATCGAAGCGGCATGCTTTGCACCGAAGCGGAATGTTTGCGTTTTTCTACAAAACATGGTATCATATCCATACTGTGGGCATGTAACCACAAACGGAAGCAACTGCTTCGGAAGGGAATGGCGAGTCACAGGATGTATAAGCGGTTTGGGAAACGGCTCGCGGATATTCTGCTTGCGGGTCTGGCCCTTCTGATACTGGCTCTTCCGATGCTGATCGTTGCTCTTCTGATCTGGTGTTCTGATCCCGGCTCTCCAATCTTCAGCCAGAAGCGGATCGGCTGTCATCAGAATACTTTTGAATGTTATAAATTCCGTACCATGAGTCTGGATGCCCCGAAGGATGTCCCCACTCATCTGATGGTTGACCCCGAACAGTATTTTATCCGCGGAGGAAGGATCCTTCGCAAACTGAGTATCGATGAATTGCCGCAGCTGATCAATATCCTGAAAGGGGATATGAGTATCGTCGGTCCCCGCCCGGCACTCTGGAATCAGGATGATCTGATTGCCGAACGGGAAAAGTACGGAGCGAATGACGTGCGCCCCGGTCTGACCGGCTGGGCACAGATCAACGGACGGGACGAACTGGAGATCCCCGAAAAGGCGCGGCTTGATGGCGAATATGTGAATAATATGTCTTTCTTCTTTGACTGCAAATGCCTGATCAGTACGATCAGCAAGGTGATCATGGGTGAAGGCGTTATTGAAGGCGGAAAGGGAAACGTATGACCTACACGGTACTGATGTCGGTCTATGCCGAGGATTCTCCGGAATTCCTCGCCGAGGCCCTGAAGAGCATCTATGAGGATCAGACACGAAAACCGGATCAGGTTGTCGTGGTTTTTGACGGTCCTTTATGGAAGGCTCAGACGGATGTACTGAACGCTTTCCGCGACGGAAAAGAAGATATCGTTACTTTTGTGGAACTGAAACGCGGTATGGGCCTGGGAGACAGTCTCCGGGTCGGGACCGATTATTGTACAGGTGATTACATCTTCCGCATGGATTCGGATGACATCAGTCATCCGGAACGTTTCCGTATCCAGGCGGATTATGTGGAAGCGCATCCGGATGTGGATGTGCTGGGGACCGATATCGCCGAGTTCCGCGAATCGATCAATGAAGATATGCGGGTCCGCGCGTGCCCGAAGGACCATGACGATATTGTGTCCATGAGCCGCAGTCGGAATCCCATGAACCATGTCTCGGTCTGCATCAAGCGTTCCGCGCTCCGGAAATGCGGCGGCTATGTCCGTCTGCTTCTGCTGGAGGATTATTATCTCTGGCTTCGTATGATCGTGGGCGGCGCTAAACTGGCCAATCTGAATCAGCCGCTGGTCTATGTCCGGGTCGGAAACGGCTTTGAGAAGAAACGCGGCTCCCGGCTCCGGATCGAAGGCTGGGATTATCTGCAGCAGTATATGGTCCATAACGGACTGGTCAGCCGTTTCCGTGCTCTCCGGAACAGGGCGTATATCCGCGGCTTTGTCTGGACTCCCACTTTTGTGAAAAAAGCGTTGTACAGCACGGTCCTGCGGAAAAAACATGCGTGAAGGGCGGCGTAGGACTGTGAGGATCGTGCATATTTACGGTACCGCGGACTCACCGTTCGAGGGTGCGGCTGTCGCCGTGGCACAGCATATCCGTTCCCAGCGCCCGTGGGCGGAAGTACGGGATTTCCATGTCGGGAAATGTTCCGCGGACAGGATCATTGAAGAACTGAAAAAGGACCGTCCGGATCTGGCGGTCTTTCATGAGATCTATCAGCCGGCATTCCTGCCGGTATCTGCTTTTCTGCGTAAAAATCATATTCCGTATGTGGTCGTGCCTCACGGAGGACTGACCGGACGGGCCCAGGCAATCAAACGGTGGAAGAAGATCCCGGCGAACCTTCTTTTTTTTGATCGTTATCTGAAAGGTGCCGCGGCGATCCAGTTCCTCTCGGATGGAGAACGCTCGGAATCGCGCTTCGCGGATAAAGGGATCATCTGTCCGAACGGTACTCAGACGGATGTTCCGGTCCGGACGCGTAATACGCCGGAGCAGGGGATCCGCTTCCTGTTCCTCGGCCGGCCGGAAGTGCGGCTGAAGGGCCTTGACCTGATGCTGGATGCCATTGCCATGGAGAAGGAACCACTGACAGCCTGCCAGGCGCGCTTTGATCTGGTGGGGCCGGATATGGAAGAGATCCTGCGGCCTTTGATCCTGGAAAGAGAACTGGAGAAGCTGGTTTTCCCGGGCGCGCCGGTGACCGGGGCGGAAAAGGATGCCTGCTTTACGGAATCGGATGTGTTTATCCAGACGTCCCGCTCGGAAGGAATGCCCATGGGGATCCTGGAGGCAGCGGCTCATGGCCTTTGCTGTCTGGCGACGGAAGGGACCCGGATGGGAAAGGCTCTGCGGGAAGCGGAAGCCGGAATTGTATGTGAAACGAACGCGAAAGCCATTGCGGAAACGCTGGAATTGATTTTGAGGGATCCGCGGGAGATCGACCGGATGGGCGCGAACGCGCGCCGGCTCGCGGAAAAGAAATATGACTGGACATCCATTGGCAGGATGACAGTCGATCAGTATCATGAATTGATTGCGAATTGTGAAAACCCCGGGAGGGAGATAAATGGCTGAGATCCCGAGAGTGATCCATTATTGCTGGTTTGGCGGCAGACCCATGTCCGCGCTGCAGAAGAAATGCCTGAAAAGCTGGAAGAAATATGCTCCGGAATATGAATTGAAACTGTGGAATGAAGAGAACACGGATCTTCAGAGCTGCGATTATGTCCGTGAGGCATATGAAGCCGGTAAGTATGCCTTTGTGAGCGACTATGCCCGTTTCGGGATCCTGTATGAACATGGCGGGATCTATCTGGACACGGATGTGGAACTGGTACGCCCTCTGCGGGAACTGCCGCGGGAGAGATGCTTCATGGCCTGCGAAGAACCGGGAATCGTAGCCCCCGGTCTGATCATCGGCGCGCCGGCAGGGGATCCTCTGATGAAGGAACTGCTGGATGGCTATACCGGTAAACATTTTCTGAAGTCAGACGGAACGACAGATCTGACCACCGTGGTCGACTACGCGACGGGGATCCTTCGGAAACACGGCCTGCAGGATTTGGATGAGATCCAGGTGCTGGATGGAGTCACGATCTATCCGCCCAGATATTTCTGCCCGAGAAGCATGACCACCGGAAAAGTGGAGATCACGCAGGACACATTTTCCATTCATCATTATGCCGCCAGCTGGGAAACACCGGTGAACCGCTTTCGCGGCCGGGTATACAGGTTGGTGCGCCGTTTGCTCGGCGAAAAGACGGCGGAAAAGATCCGCGGCCTGATTGGACGAAAGTAAAGTTTTTCCGTTATCATCTGGGAAAGGAGAGCATCGCTTTGGAAGGACGAATGAAATGGTTCGCGCTGGCGCTGGTCAGCAAATGCACGCCGCGGAAGAAGGACCGGTTTGTATTTACCAGCTTTGAAGGGCATTATTCTGACAACCCACGGTATATTTCTGAAGCGATGCAGCGGATCGCTCCCGAAAAGGAAATCGTTTGGCTGGTCTCCCGTGAACGGCTGGCGCTGCTGCCGGATGGTGTCCGCGGGATTGAATACGGTACGCTGAAGGCGGCTCGGATGCAGGGCTCCGCGACGGCACTGGTGGATAATGTCTATGGCGGCCGTTCGTGCTGGATGTACAGTGAACAGCTGACATTGAAGCAGAAACTGATCTGTTTCCTGGTCAGGAAAAACGGACAGCGGTTATATACCACCTTTCATGCCACGCCCCTGAAGCATCTGGGCAGGGATCAGGTCGGGAATCAGTTCTACGGGCTGGTCTGCCCGGAAACCACAATGATCCTCGGGAACCGGTTCGCAAAGGAAACCATGGAGCATGTGACCTTCGGCGCGATCTCGGTCCGGCTGCTCGGCTCCCCACGGAATGATCCTCTTTTCCTGAACGACGCGGAAAGAAGAAAGATCAGGGAGAAACTGGGGCTTCCGACTGACCGGAAGATCCTGCTGTACGCGCCGACTTTCCGAAATGACGGAAAGGATACAGATGGAAAGAATGTCCGGCGCAGCGGGATCGAACAGCTGGAGACTATGGATCCGGACAGCCTTTTCAGGATGCTCGCGAAGCGGTTTGGTGGAGAATGGACCATGGTATGCCGCTTCCATTATCACGTTGAAAAACTGGTGGACTGGAACGGTCTTGAAGAAAAGTATCCCGGAAGATTCCTGAACGGTAACCGGTTTGATGATATGGCTGACTATCTGACTTGCGCGGATGTGCTGGTGACGGATGCCAGCTCGAGTATGTTTGACTTCGCGCTGACGGGTCGCCCCTGCTTCCTTTTCTTCCCGGATTATGAGCATTACCGGGATGTGGAGCGTGGTTTCTATACTGATCCGGAGCAGCTGCCGTTCCCGCTCTGCCGGTCTTTTGATGATCTGCTGGGCGCTATTTCCGCTTTTGATGAGGAGCGGTATTCATCAGAGATACAGGGAATGCTGGAACGGTTCGGGAATGTGGACCATGGAAAGTCAGCCGAAGCGGCGGCTGAATATATCCTGAGCGGGCGGGCATAAGGCCGCCCGACGAAAGAAATGAGAGGAGGAAGACAGATGAAGATCGCTGAACGCTGGAAGAACCTGCAGGGTCCCGCCCGTGCTTCGGTCGTCTTTGTGCTGGCTTCCTTCCTGCTTCGCGGCATCAGCTTCCTGACTACTCCGGTCTTTACCCGGCTGGTGACTCAGGAGCAGTACGGGCTGATCGTTACATACAATAACTGGGCCGCCATTGTGGAAGTGTTCGCGGTCCTGGGAATGACATCGGCGGGCGTGTTCAATATCGGCCTGAATGACTACCGGGATGACCAGGACAGGTATATCTCCTCTACGCTTGTGCTCTGTACATTGGCGGATATCATCACTTTCGCTCTGTTATTCCTTTTCAGACGTCTGTGCCCGGAGATCCTGACGCTGCCGGATCATCTGCTTCTGCTCATGGGGCTTCATTTCATCCTGTATACGGCACAGGTCTTCTGGATCACCCGGGAGCGGTATGCTTACCGGTATCGTGCGGCGGCAATCATATCCGTGCTGAGCAGTGTTCTGTCCACTGCGGCGGCGATCCTCGCGGTGCTGTATGTTCCCGGTGAGAACAAGGGAGAAATACGGCTCTGGAGCGGGGAACTGGTGGTGCTCGCTTTCTCCCTGCCGATCTATATCATGCTTCTGGTCCGGGGCAAATGCTTTGTGGATACCGCCCGCTGGAAGAAGATCCTGGCGTACGCGCTTCCGCTGCTGCCTCACTATCTGGCACAGCATGTCATGAATAATTCCGACCGGATCATGGTGAACAATCTGGTCGGGGAATCCGCGGCGGCGGTTTATTCCCTCGCGGTGGTGGTCAGCATGGTGATGACGATGATCTGGAGCGCTGTGAACGGATCGTTGGTTCCTTATACCTATGAAAAAATGAATGCCGGAGATACAGACAGTATCCGGCGGATCAGTATTCCTCTGGTATTGTTTTACGGGGTCATGTGTTTCGGAGTGACCCTGGTCACGCCGGAATTGTTCCTTTTCCTGGCGCCGGAGACCTATCACTCAGGGATCTACGCGGTTCCGCCGGTGGCATCTGTGGCTTTCCTTTCGGCGCTGTACAATCTTCTGGCCAATGTGGAGTTTTACTATAAAAAAGCACGGTGGATCACTTTGTCCACCGTGACGGCCGCGGTTGTCAATATTGTGCTGAACGCGATCTTTATTCCGAAATACGGCTTTGTCGCCGCGGCATATACGACGCTTGTTTCTTATCTGGTCCTGCTGGTCATGCACTGGCTGGGGTATCGGAAATGCGCTCCGGCACCGATCTATGATATGAAGACCCTGATCGGGATCTGCGCGGCCATCGTCTGCGCGTGCCTGCTCTGCGGCCTGACTTATGAAACGGTGCTCCTGCGTTATGGGATCGTCGCGGTCTTGCTGCTGGTCATTGTCCTGAAGAGGAAAGCCATTATGTCGAAGCTGAAGGAACTCGGTATTGGCAGTAAGAAATTGTAATTCATCCCTTATACCTCTGTTTCGCAGAGCGAAGCAGTTTCCAGAAAGGATTGAGCCATATTGATCAAGCTCCATAAAGTCATTCTGGTTACATTGACAGTTGCCATGATGATCGTCATCTTCTGTTTCTCCGCGGAACCGGCAGAGACTTCCGACCGGACCAGCGGCTTTCTGGTGGACGGGATCGTTCATATCGTCTGTCCGGACTATGATGATCTGTCTCCGGACGCGCAGTCCGCGGTATACAATACGCTTCAGCACATCGTCCGCAAAACGGCCCACTTTACCGAGTTCGCTGTTCTGGGGCTTCTGCTCCGGCTGACACTGGAAGCCTTCCGTCCCGGGAAGATCCTCTCTCTGTGGGCCTGGCTGTTCGGTACGCTGTATGCCGCCACGGACGAACTGCATCAGCTGCTTGTTTCAGCCCGGTCCGGTCAGATCCGGGACGTGGTGATCGACTCGTTCGGAGTTTTAGCAGGAGTGATTGTTGCCAGGATCATACTGCTTCTCATAGATCGTTGGCGCATGTCTCACAAATCACAGCGGCGGTCATAATCGCCGTCCCACTAAGGCCTAAGCCCTAAGGCCTCTGCGCGACCGCAGTCGCGCCCCACTATCCACTATCCACTATCCACTATCCACTGCGGCGGTCGTAACCGCCGCTTCAGGAGGAAAAGTATATGAAACTGTTCAGAAGGAAGTCTTTCGAGGAAAAAGTAAAGAAAGCGCTGGATTCCTATCGTGCGGAGGCTGTGCAGCAGCTTTTCCCGGGTGGTCTCTCTCAGGTAAAAAGAATTGTCTCGGATCTGGCGGAGCTTTGCGAACTGCAGCCGGAACGGTGCAGTGTCGGACAATGCGAGGAACTGCTGGATCTGTATGCCGAAGTCGCGAACGGGACGGAAACCGGCGCGAACCGCGAGACGAAAGTGGTCCTTCTGCGTAAAAAGTATGGCGCGATCGTCACCAGCTTTGCCATGGCGGACCGGATCTGCAATTACTGTGAACATCATCAGGAAAACGAACAGCCGGCTTCTGAACCGGAAGAAACTGTGAATGAGGAACCGGAGGAAAAGGAACCTGAATGGATGGCTCACGAACCGGCACTGCTGATCGATGAACCCGAACAGGAGACCCCGGTGAATGACCTGAAAGCGTTGGCAGCCAGACTGACGGAAGACTTTGATCTCGGCGGGAAAGAACGGAAAAAGGCGCTTGAGACGCTCAAACCGGAACGGAAAAGAGCGATCCGGGAAGCACTGGACAAGGCTTCGGATGACGCGAAGACCGCGATCGAAATGACATTTGCGGCCGGATGTACCGCTTCCGGCGGAAAGCCGCGCCAGACAGAGGCGGAACTCCAGCTTCCGGGCGCGATCCTGACCGGTACCCGGGCGGAAGAAAACTGGACGAAACTGGATGAGGATGAAAAGAAGGCACTCCTGAAACTGGCCTGGCAAATGGGTGTCCGGGCCGGGATCCGGAAGAAGGACTCGGAAGATCCGGAGGAAAGTATATGAAGCCTTTTCGTGAGATGACCTGTGAGGAACTGGTCCGACCGGAAGGATGGGACTGCGGCTGCGGCCGGCATCATATATGCGCGCTGGAATTTCTCCGGATCGGCCGTGGTGTCGTGGAAGCGGTCCCGGAGATGATCCGGACGATGGGGAAGCATAAGCCCTTTGTTGTTTTTGATAAAAACACCCGTCAGGCAGCCGGGGACCGGGTCCTGGAGATCCTGGACCGGGCGGGGATCGCTTATACGGCGTATGAGATCCCCGGGGAACGGATCGCACCCGCGGAATGGGAAGTCGGCAGTGTGATCATGCATTTTGATCCCTCCTGTGACATGCTGCTCGGCGTCGGCTCCGGGGTGGTCAATGATATTTGCAAAGTCGCGGCGCACGCGGTCGGAAAACCGTCTGCCATTGTCGGAACAGCACCGTCCATGGACGGGTACGCGTCCAATTCTTCCTCGATGGAAGTCAATCATGTCAAGGTGTCCCTGTATAATCACGCTCCGGTGGGGATCCTGCTGGATACGGAGATCCTGGCGCGGGCACCCATGAGGATGCTGTGGGCCGGTCTGGGAGACATGGTCGCGAAGTATATTGCTGTCTGTGAATGGCGGATCTCTCATGAGGTGACTGGTGAGTATTACTGTGAAGAGATCGCGGACATGATGCGCGGAGCTGTGGATCGGGTGGTCCGCGGCGCGAAGGGGATCCCGGCACGGGATCCGGATGCCATCGGAGCCATTGCGGAAGGACTGATCATTGCCGGGGTGGCGATGGCCTACGCGAAGATCTCACGGCCGGCTTCCGGTCTGGAGCATTATTTCTCCCATATGTGGGAGATGATGGCGCTGGAGCGCGGAAAGCCCTACGATCTTCACGGCATCCAGGTGGGTGTCGGAACGGTCCTTTGCCTGAAACTGTATGAATCCATCCGGGACATTGTTCCGGACCGGGAAAAGGCGGAGGCACATATGAAGTCTTTTGATCCGGAAGTGTGGGAGAAACAGGTCCGGAGGATCTTCGGGAAGACCGCGGAAGAGATCCTGGCGATCGAAAGAGCGACTCATAAGAACGACCCCGGCAGGCATGCCGCGAGACTGGACAACCTGATTGGAAAGTGGGACAGGATCCGGACCATCATGGATGAGGAACTGCCGGAAGCCGCTCCGTTGATCGAACTGATGAAATCAACGGGTATGCCGCTTACGCCGGAAGAGATCGGGATCCCGGAACAGGATGTGGTCGATGCCTTCCTCGGTTCCCGGGACGTGCGGGATAAATATCTGACGAGCTCATTTTTGTGGGATCTTGGACTGACGGAAGAATATGCAAGAAAGCTGTAGCATCCGCTACAGCTTTCTTGGGTGAAAAGTGATGGGTGATGAGTGATAGGTGAACTATCCACTATCCACTATCCACTATCCGCTATCCACTATTCACTATCCACTATTCCCTGTTCCACTGTTACATACTCCTTGAGTACGTAACAGTGGAACCCCTTGCAATCCACTTCACACCATTTCCCTTCGGTGGAGAGGATCGTGACCGGCGTACCGACTACTACGGATTCCAGGATCCGTGAACCGTTGACCGCTTTGGCGCGGAGATTGACCGTGGTGGTGCCGTTTTTGCTCTTGGTCCGTCCTTTATAGCTCAGGACGCCGGTGGTGTATTCCGCGGCATTATTGGAATAGAAACTCAGGGAGCCGGTCTTCACATAACCGCGCAGACCGCGGTAATCCACCAGACACCAGTTCTTGCCGTATTTGATGACACGGACCACAGAATTGGTGATGCAGTGATCCATGATCATCGCGTTGTTGCTGCTCTTGGTCCGCAAGGCGGCATATCCCTGCTTGGGAGCGTTGACAACAGCGAGGACATGATCTGCTTTGGCTTCCGTGTCCCAGGTCAGGTCAGCGGTCGGGATGACTTTGGTTTCATTGCCGATTTGTACTGTGCTGCCGATAAGTCCCAGATCAGTGACGGTGACGCTTATGGAATTGCCGTCAGCGTCTGTCCAGAAAGTGGGAGTAACGGCACCATTGTTTTGGGCAGCTTTTGCCATCCCGGATCTCCATTCCGCGTCGCGGTCTCTCTGGTCCGGATCGTCATCATCATCGTCATCATCCGTGGCCGGGGGCGGGGTGATGATCACATCGTCACTCGCCTGTTCGCCGTATTCCATAGTGATATACGCGTTCAGCGCGCTTTGATTCCACAGAAGCGCTTCCGGGATGGAAACGACCTCTCCGCTTTTCAGCGTATAGGAAGCAGTCGCGGAGGTGATGGCGCTCTTGTCGATGTAGCCATATACAAGACTTCCGTTACCCTGAGGGTCACAAACGATATATGTCATGTCCGGATGTTCGGCAATGACAGGATCGTTACTCTTATTGGCGGTTTTCAGATAAGTGCCTGCCGACAGTGACCGGTCCGCGACCAGAACACCGTCCACTTCATTGTACATCTGCACACCGCGGCTTGTTTTCTTTTTGCATCCCTCGCTGAAGCTGAAACCGTCGACGGCCAGAGCGGCTGTCATAGCCAGACAGAGGATCAGGACCAGACACAGGGAAAGTATCTTTTTCATGGGGAGACCTCCATATATAGATAAGGAAGATTGTTGACATACAACATCTGTCAGTATAAATCAAATAATAAACAAAGTCAATCTTTTTGTAACATTTATGAAACAAATTGACGGAGTCTGTTACGCCGTGGTATGATGGGAGCGAAGCTGGAGGCTTCGCAGAGGCAATAACCGCCTTCGGCGGAGTGATGATTTAAAAGTGATAAGTGATAAATTTTAGCTTGTCAGGACAATCCCCTCACCGCTTCGCGGAGCTGGTCTCACTGCGTTCGGTCAAATTCGCAATAGTCGTGCATTCTGCTGCTGCCTCTGTCGTCTGTTGCTCCTGCGCGACCGCAGTCGCGCTTCACTATCCACTATCCACTATCTACTATCCACTATCCACTGCGGTGCCCGCAGGCGCCGCTCCACTATCCACTAACCACTCCGCTTTGCTCGCAAAGCGGTCCCGGAGGGACATATGCTGTATTCTGTCGTTATTCCCTGTTATAATGAGGAGCCGGTACTGGAGGAGACGCATAAGCGTCTGTCTTCCGTGATGACCGGAATGGACGGGGATTATGAACTGATTTATGTCAATGACGGTTCCCGTGACCGGACTGCCGCGATCCTGCGTGAGCTGTATGCGGCGGACCCTGCGCATGTCCGCGTGATCATGTTTGCCCGGAACCGCGGGCATCAGACCGCGGTGACTGCCGGTCTGGATTACGCGCAGGGGGATGCCGTGGTGATCATTGACGCGGATCTGCAGGATCCGCCGGAAGTGATCCCGCGGATGGCGGAAAAATGGAAAGCCGGGACCAAGGTGGTATACGGTCAGCGTAAGGCCAGGGACGGCGAAACCGCGTTCAAAAAGATCACCGCCAGCGTGTATTACAAGATCGTCAACGGACTGACCGGCGGAATGATCCCAAAGGACACCGGTGATTTCCGTCTCATCGACCGTCAGGTGGCGGATGCGATCCGGAGCATGCCGGAGCATGACCGTTTCCTGCGGGGAATGTTTGCCTGGATCGGTTTCGAACAGGAACCGGTGCTGTATGACCGGGACAAACGTTTCGCGGGAGAAACACACTATACCCTGAAAAAGATGGTCCGGCTGGCGGCGGACGGGATCTTCGGGTTTACGGATAAGCCCCTGAAGCTCTCCTTATGGATCGGTGTCGCGGATCTGATGATCGCTGTGATCCTGGCGCTGGTTCTGCTGATTACCGGCACTGCCGGTCTGTGGTGGATCGCGGATCTGATCCTGGCGGTTGCCGGAGGCTTGCATCTGTGTATCGGTTTTGTCGGAGAGTATATCAAGCGGATCTATGACGAGGCGCGTCAGCGGCCGCTGTATATCGCGGCGGAAGTGCTGCCGCAGCGGAGCTGCGGAATGATGAATGATAAATGATAAATTATGAATTGTAGTTAGTTCTTCCTGTCCGTTCGCACAATGGTCGTCCAAGCCCCTTGTAGCGAGGCTTGGTCTCGCTTTCGCGCTAACGAACTCAGCTTCCTTCAACTACGTTGACAGCCCACCGGGCTGACGGTCGCATCGTTCGCCCTTAGGCGCTACGCGCTAGCTGTTTTCGCCGGACCGGAATACGACAACTGGCGGTATAGGAAGCACCTCGGGGCTATCATGACCAGAACAACAAACTCACTATTCACTATCCACTATTCACTATCCACTATCCCCTACC
>JAZRXJ010000009.1:0-99444 GCA_045600165.1 Clostridia bacterium | reverse complement strand
GGCTCGTACGCGCAGGGTTCTTTGAACTCTCCCCGGCATACGAGTCTATTCAGTCTGCTTGTCTTGGACGCGCCGTGTACCGAACGGTACGCACGGTGCGGTGAGAGGACGGGGGTTAGTCACCCCCTCCTACTCGATTTGCATTAACGGAAAGAAATACAGATCACACGATGCCTTTATAGCGGGCAGCTTTCAGAAGCCCCATCTGTGTCTTGGCATCCGGGATATCTCCATCGAGAACGGCTTTCAGCAGATCCTGCAGGGGAAGACGGCAGATGTCAAGAAACTCATCTTCATCCAGTGACTGCTGTCCCTGCGTAAGTTCTTCGGCCAGCCACAGTGTGATCGTTTCGTCTGAATAGGCGGGAGCCGGATAGAAAAGACCGAGATCAGTCCAGCGTCCGGCGCTCAGACCGGTTTCTTCCTTCAACTCACGTTTTGCGGCTTCCAGACGGTCTTCGAATTTGTCGTTCAGTTTGCCGGCCGGAATCTCCCAAAGTACTTTTCCGACCGGATAACGATACTGACGCTCCACAGTGACGGTGCCGTCCGGCCATAAAGGAACGATACACACCGCGCCTACATGACGGATCAATTCTCTCGGCGCGGTCTGACCGTCAGGAAGAGAAACCGTATCATTGAATACATGAAGAACGATACCGTCAAAAATCTCCTTTGAGTCTGTCTGCTTTTCCATAAGCTTGTTTTCATCATTGGGAGTGATCATAATTATCCTCCGGTCTCATTATTTCTGTGTGAATGATTATACCCGTTATTCACGTTTTCATCAATCATTCACTTGTGCGAACAGACGGAAAACAGTATAATAGAAGAAGAGCCAAGTGCATATGAAAGGCGGTATGAATGATGAACGTACAGGAAAATTATCAGAAATGGCTGAAAGATTTTGCCAATGATGAGGAAACCATAAAAGAATTACAGGCAATTGTGGATGATCCCGCTGAAATCGAAGACCGGTTTTATACTGAACTGAGCTTTGGAACTGCCGGTATGCGCGGTGTGATCGGCGCGGGAATGAACCGCATGAATAAGTATAATGTACGCCGGGCTACGAAAGGTCTGGCCATGTACCTGAAACAGAATCCGGATGAAGCCGCCCGCGGGGTGGTCATCGCCTACGACAGCAGACGCTGCTCCGCAGAATTCGCTAAAGATACGGCTTTGGTTCTTTGTGCAGAAGGTGTTCCTGCTTATCTGTTTGACGCGCTTCGCCCTGTACCGATCCTGAGCTACGCGCTCAGACATCTGAAGGCAATTGCCGGTGTTGTTGTTACAGCAAGCCATAATCCGCCGCAGTACAACGGATATAAAGTATATGCCGAAGATGGCGCGCAGGTCGGCCCTGAGGCTGCTGAAGGGATAACCCGGATGATCCGCAGTCTTCAGTATACCGATTGCAATCTCATGGATGAGAAGGAAGCACTTGACAAGGGGCTGCTTCATATCATCGGTGACAAGGAAGTTGACAACGACTATATCGCTCAGATCAAGACACTCTGTATTCAGCCCGAACTGCTAAAACAGGAAGGGAAGAACCTGAATATCGTATATACTCCTCTTCACGGAAGCGGAAATGTTCCTGTACGCCGCATGCTGAAGGAAATCGGTCTCACCAATGTTGCCGTAGTGAAGGAACAGGAAATGCCTGACCCCAACTTCAGCACGATCAAGGTGCCGAACCCCGAAGATCCGGGCGCTTATGAACTGGCTTTCAAACTTGCTGCGGATGTTGGAGCAAGCGTTATTTTTGCCACCGATCCGGACTGCGATCGTCTTGGTGTTGCCGTCAAGGACAGTGAAGGAGAATGGCACCTGCTGACCGGTAACCAGATCGGATGCGTTCTGCTGCACTATATTCTCAGCAGTCTGAAGAAACAGGGAAAGCTTCCCGGGAACGGGGCAGCTGTAAAGAGCATCGTCAGTACCAGCCTTGCCAATCGCATCTGCGACAGCTTCGGCATTAAAATGTACGAAGTACTGACAGGCTTCAAATTTATCGGTGAAAAGATCCAGCAGTTCCAGGACAGCGGGGAACATACATTCCTGTTCGGATTTGAAGAAAGCTACGGTTTCCTCAGCAGTACCTTTGTTCGGGATAAGGATGGTGTTAATGCAAGTCTGCTGATCTCTGAAGTGGCATGTGCCTGCATGGCGGAAGGAATCACCCTCTACGACCGTGTTCAGGAGATCTTCAAAGAATACGGATATTTTGTTGAAAAAGTTGTTTCGACGACACTGCCCGGAAAAGACGGCCTGACAAGAATGAAGGAAATCATGACCGGTCTGCGTGAGGAACCTCCGAAGATGATCGGAGGAATGAAGGTGACGGCTGTACGGGATTATCTGAAAGGCATCAGAGTATGTGATGGCAAGACTGAAGAAACCGGTCTTCCCGCTTCCGATGTACTGTACTTCGAACTTGAAAACGGCTGCTGGGTCTGTGTGAGACCTTCCGGTACGGAACCGAAGATCAAACTGTATGTCAATACCAACCATGCTGAAAAGCAAAAGGCGGAAGAACTGAATGCGCTTTTGTGCGAAGCCAGCCAGAAGCTGATGGCTTGATCTGAGACAGCCATAAGGAGAATATACCGCAATGAAAATGAATAAAAGAATATTGGCTCTTGTACTGGTGGCAGTTGCAGCGGTTATCGCACTGGTCATTGCAATCGGTCTTGCCGACAACGTTCCGGATAAGGACGCAGGTTCAGATGCTGCTTCCGGAAACACTCCGGTCTATGCAAGAATGAGCATTGAAAACTACGGAGACATCATTCTTGAACTGGATCCTTCCACCGCGCCGATCACGGTTGCAAATTTCGTCAAGCTTGTGAATAATCAGTTCTACGATGGACTGACCTTCCATCGCATCATCAGCGGTTTCATGATCCAGGGCGGTGATCCGAACGGAAACGGAACAGGCGGATCAGCTGAAAATATCAAAGGTGAGTTTGCTGCTAACGGAGTTCAGAATAATCTGAAGCATACCCGCGGAGTCATATCCATGGCCCGCTCCTACATGCCGGACAGCGCCAGCAGTCAGTTCTTTATCATGCATCAGGATGCTCCTCATCTGGATGGGCAATATGCGGCGTTTGGCAGGGTACTGAGCGGGATCGAAATCGTGGATGCCATATGTGACAGTGTCCCGGTAACAGACAATAACGGAACCGTAAAGAAAGAAAACCAGCCGGTCATTCAATCAATCCGGATCATCACCGCGGAAGAAGCCGGCACAGTCTCAGAAACTCCGTAATGATGACGGAGTTCCGGGAAACATGGACAGAGGAATTGTAAGTCCTGATATTCTGTGCATAAAGCTTGTGTTATATGCGTGCAGCAACCGGGAAACGATATCGGATCAATATCAGGTCAGGATAGTGGTATTAAAAGAGCGTGGTCTGTGACCACGCTCTTTTTCAGATCTAAAGGGATTTACTTAAGCAGGGCTGCCCAGGTTTCGGTTCCGACGATACCATCGGCTTCCAGACCGTTTGCCGTCTGGAAAGCTTTTACAGCTGCCAGAGTGCCGCTTCCGAATCTGCCATCGATCTTGTTGGTATAGTATCCTTTGTTTGCCAGGATTGTCTGAATTTGGACAACATAGGAACCCTGAACACCGGGATTGACTTTGGGCTGGGCGTTGATCTGCTGATTTTTGCTGTATTCGGCTTTTGTCGGAGCATCAGCAGCACTTAACTTCGCGGCTGTTTTGGGACCGACGGCACCGTCAACTTTCAGACCGCATGCGCTCTGGAACGCTTTTACGGCTGCCACAGTAGCAGTATCATACTTGCCGGTCAGTGAACCGGTATACCAGCCAAGATCAATCAGCTGCTGCTGATAACCCTTGATCGTGGCGGAAACATCGCTGTCATATTCGGGCTTGCTGACAGGAGATCCGAAGAGGGCCTCCCATGTTTTGGGACCGACGATTCCGTCCACCTTGAGACCGTTGTTAACCTGAAATGCCTTAACTGCTTTCCAGGTTTCGTTGCCGAAGACTCCGCTCCAGTCACCGTTATAATATCCCAAAGACCAAAGCTTCTTCTGGACATACTTCACGGTGGCGTTTGAATCGTTAAGCTTCAGTTTTGTGTAAGTAGTCCCGATGGAGGACTTGGAGACTGCGTCGTTGCTGTCCAGCTTGGCTAAAGTTGAAACTCCGACGGCACCGTCAACCTTCAGACCGTTTGCTTCCTGGAAAGCACGCACACCGGCGAGAGTACCGGATCCGTAGATGCCGTCAATCTTTCCGGTATAATAACCATAATGCTGAAGCCGTTCCTGAATATGTTTCACTTCAGTCCGGTCACCGGAGTTGTCCTTGATCGGAGCGGTGATGACCAGGGAACTGTTGTTCAGATAATACATCGTCTTCTCGCCGACTTTTCCGTCGATATTCAGATGATTATATTTCTGAAATTCCTTGACTGCTTTTAATGTATCCTGATCGAAATCTCCGGTGATTTTACCGGTATAATAATGATACTTTTTCAGAAGAGACTGGATGGTTTTGACCTGCTTGCCGGAATCGCCCAGCTTTGCAATGCCGGAATCGGCGAATGCAGCGGTAATACATGCAAGTACAAGGACCAGTGTCAGAAGAACAGCAATTAATTTTTTCATCATTGTCAGACTCCCTTCGCAAGATACCATAAGTACCTTATATTATCATACAAAAAAGTGATAACAGAGCTGTTGCATGAATGTGAAAATTTAATTAAAAATAAGGATTTTCATGAGAAAATCCTTAGGATAAGTGCGGAAGAAAAAATGTACGGTCAGGCAGTGACGAGCAAATAAAGATAAAGTAAAGCAATAGCAATCACAACACCAAGAAGGCAACGCAGCATAACACGGTAAAACACGGTTGAAGTGAACCTGCGGTGACAACCTTCTTTATGAAAGCGATCTTTATCTTCAATATTGTTGTTCATATGCTGCACCTCCGAATTATTCATTCCAGACAAACTCAATGGTATAAACACTCAGATCATATGTGCCCGCAAGGAATCCGGTGATCAGTGTTTCGGCGTTACGCCTTGCATTGTCGATCAACCCGTTAGCAATCGCTTTTTCCTCGGATTCAGCCTTGAGAGCAATCAGTGATGTATTCATTTCGGATACTTTTAATGTGTTGAAGATATTCTTGGTTTCATCAAAGATCTCAAAACTGTTTTCGTCGATCTCGTTGCTCAGGATCCTGATCACCGGCATATTGACAGTGATGATATGGGATAATTCGTTCACGCTGACAGAGACATCTGCGAAATCGATTCCTGCTTTGATAACGCCATCGTAACCGAAAATGTATTTCTTGGTTGTCAGGGGGATTTCAATACCGAAGACCTCACGTGAACCACTGATGACCTGCACATTGGTATAATAGCCGGCTTGTGTGGCAAGTTCGCCGATGTTTCTGAAGCCGAGATCGGTAGTCCGGCTGCGGATTGTGGTCACGCTCGAAATTCCCGTGAATACAGAGAAAACAAGGAGAAATATCAACAGAATCAGAACGAGACGGACAAAACCGGGCTTGAAATCGTGCCTGGAACAAAACTGTCCAAAGCGTCCGTTATTCTTTTTGCCGGGCTGTTTCACAGGGTCAGGGGAAGAAGCCGGTCGTTCCTCATAGTGCTGTGTATCCATAGCGAAGCCCTCTCTACGTGTATTTCATAGCGATTATAAGTGTACTTATGCAGTAAGTCAATCGAAAATCGGAAGTGGAAAGATCAATGACCGAGTTTGATCGATCTCTTGCGCAGACGATAGGGATTGTGCATGGTCTGAGGTGTTGCGACCGTATTCGTCAGTCTCCTGTTACGTGTTACATTGAGTACCAGACCGACACCGCCCATATTCGTGACCATATTACTTCCACCATATGACAGGAACGGAAGGGGAATACCTGTAATCGGCGCAAGACCGAGCGTCATGGCTATGTTTTCAAGTACGTGGAAGAAAAGCATACCGATAACTCCGCAAATGATCAGACGGCCGAATTTATCTTTTGTATACCATGCAAGCCATATCATGCGCAGGATGATCAGAACATAAAAGACCAGTACAAGGAAACAACCGACAAACCCCCAGGTTTCTCCGATCGTTGCATAAATGAAATCTGTCCAGTCGGCCGGTACGTAATTCAGCTGACTGATGGATCCGTCAACAAACATTCCGTTTCCGGTGAGACCTCCGGAACCGATTGCCATCTGTGACTGTTTCATCTGATACGCGTCGCCGGATGAGTACATATCAGGATTCAGAAAAGCAAGGATACGTGCCAGACGGTAATCATCCGATCCGGTGGCAACCGCGAACCCGTAGAGTGCCAGGGCGCCGAGAACTACAAGCAGGATCAGAATCCAGAGTACTTTCCAGTTCACGCCGGAGAAATACATCATGACAAACGAAAGGAACGCGATAACAATAAAGGATCCTGTTTCACCTTCCAGCAGGATGATTACACCGGGCAGCAGGATGATCATCAGGATCCGTATGATCCCCTTGAGATCATTCATCGGTTTTTCTTCTTTGGAGAGGTTCTTTGCCAGGATCAGGATCATGGCAAGTTTTGCAAATTCAGAAGGCTGAATTGTGAAGTTCCAAAGAACGTCAAGCCAGGCTTTAACGCCCGTAGCTCTGTTAAAAACCGTTACGACAGCCAGCAGAACAACCATACCGAAATAGACAAGATTGCAATAACGTCTGAAGAAGGCATAGGGTATTGCCATCAGAACTCCCAGGATCAGCGGCGCGATCAGGAGGAAAAGGCACTGACGCATGGTATAGGAGGATTCAACGACGTGATTCAGAAAAGAAGCGTCCGGACTGGAACTGGTTGTGTAAGTAGCTACACAAACTGCTACCACTCCAAAGATTGACATGGCAAATACGAGAATGATCAGTGGTATATCGGTATGGGCTCTTGAATGGCGGCTTTCATCGAGCAAATGGAGTCACCTCCGTAAGCTTCCTTGAAAAAAGTCTGGAAAGGAGATTTTTCTTTTTTTCTCCGTATGCGGGCAAATCAACTTCTTCGCCGCGAAGACGGCAGGCAATGCGGCGAATGGCGGCACGAGGTTCACCTTCCGCCTCCGCAAACAGCATGTGTTTCAGCTGACAGCGATAAATCAGACGGTCTTCCGGCAGTTCGCCAAGCAGGGGAAGATCCAGTACTGATGCTGTTACAGCAGCGGAGTACTGCTCCCCGGATCTGATCAGTTCATCATCAAGACGGTTGACAAGAAGCAGGGGACGGGGAAGACCTTTCTGAGACAACAGATCGAGTACCCTCTCTGCATTACGGATACAGATATCATCGGGGGTGCAAATCAGAATGCAGGCATCCGGCTGAACCTTGCAGAGGTTGCGGAGTCCCTTTTCAATTCCGGCAGGACAATCGATCAGGATAAAATCGAAATCATTCCTTAAGCGATTGACTGTATGCAGAAGCTTATCACCCTTCAAATCGGAACAACGCGCAAACTGCGCAGCCGGAAGAAGACTGAGTTCCGGCATTGAAAGGGGAGAAACCAACGCCTGTGTAAGTTCGCAGTCCTTATTGATGACATCAATCAGATCATAAACGATCTGGTTTTCCAGTCCAAGAAGAGCGTCCTGATCACGAAGCCCGATATCACCGTCAATAATGCAGACTTTTTTGCCCATATGGCAAAGCGCGGCTGCAAGATTGGCAGTTACGGAGGATTTGCCGACTCCGCCTTTTCCCGATGCAATCAACCAAACTTTTTTCATCATAGTCATTCTCCTCCTGAAATCAGGGCGCCAGAGCGTTGCCGGCAGGCAGGATATAATCATTGGTACGCAGATCTTTTTGCTCCATGTACCATCCGATAAAGTCCTTGGGAGCTTTTGATGCTTCAGATCCTGAATATCCGTTCGGGATGAAGCAGACTACAGCGATCTCGGGATTCTCATACGGGGCAAAACAAACGAACCAGGCGTTGTTTTCCAGATCGATGCTGGTAACCTGGGCAGTTCCGGTTTTAGCCGCGATCTGCTCTGTATAGGGCCAGTTCCGGAAATACTTCTTTGCAGTACCGGATTCGTCAACAACGCCCTTCATTCCCTTCTGGATCAAGGGAAGATATTCATCCGCATGATCCAGACGATGGATCAGAGTCGGTTCACGCTGTGACAGTATCTCACCGTCGGGCGATGTAATGGAATCAATCAGGGAAACGTTGTACAGGTATCCGCCGTTGGCTACGGCACAGACATAACGGGAGACTGCAATCGGCGTAACGACTGTAACAGACTGTCCGATAGCGGTCAGAATGGTCTGGCCGCCGCCCCACTTGATGTCATTCATATAATTGTAAGTGTCTCCGATGACTGCCTGCAGATAGACCATTTCTTTGGTCATATTCAGTTCTTCCATCAGAATGGTACGCATGTTGTCAAGCCATTCGCTCTCGTTGTAATTCACAGCCATATCCATGAGGCGCTTGGCACATACGCTCAGACGTTCATCGTCATATTCGATATTGCGGCTGAGACCGCAGTTACGAAGATGCTTCTTGATAGAGTTAAAAACAATGATGGGCAGGGAAGTATCCTGATTGGCTTCGTTAACGGGCTTGGAAGGATCATACAGGGAATTCTGGCATCCGACTACGCTTCGGACTTCACCGGGAAGGTCAATGCCAGTCTTGCTGGTAAGTCCGAAAAGAGAAGCATAACGGTAAAGACGTTCTTCACCGAGTCTGCTGCCAAGTTCATAAAAGAAGTAGTTGCAGCTGTGAGACAGACCTTCCACAATTGTCTGATTCGCGTGCTGCCATCTTGAATTTGCGTTGATCCAGCACTTGGGAGCAGTGGATTTATCAGCGTTGTATTTTGTATAGTATCCGCCGTCAGAAATTCGCTCGGTCGGCGTAAGCTCTCCCTCAGACAGCGCACCCATTCCGGTGACCATCTTGAATATAGAACCGGGAGTGCCGCGTGCGTGGATGCCGTAATTAAGAAGAAGATTTCTGGAGTCACCCAGTATCGTCATTGCTTCCCTTCCACCGGCAACCAGGGCGTTCAGATCATATGTGGGATAATTCGCCAGAGCAAGGACACGGCATTCCATATCAAGGACGATCAGACAGCCGTGTTCGGCAAGCGCGAGCGGATATTTGACCCAGTCACGGGTGTGAATATCGGACTTGTTTGCTTCCAGCCAGCTGTCGGAAGCCAGATACTTTTCCTGAAGGACACGTGTGGATGCCACATTATCGGCAACAGCACGCTCAGCAACCTGCTGATAGGAAGCGCTTAAGGTCAGCTTTACATTATTGCCGTCCTGCGGTTCCATATAATCGAGCTCACGTACAACTTTGGACATGTTGTCACGTTCAACAAGGCGGTATCCTTTTCGCAGTGAGGAATTCTGGCTAAGCCAGTCTTCCATGGAGGACTCGATACCGTCACGTCCGATGGTATCGTTATAGGAATAACCTTTTGCAGAAAGGGTTTGCCACATGTTCCGGCTAGGAATAGCTCCCGTATAGCCGATGATCTGACTGGCGAGCGTGCTGCGCGGATAGACGCGTTTGGTTCCGACTTCGATCTCCATGCCCGGCAGGATCATGGATTTCGTTTCGATTTCTATGACCGTTTCGTAACGAACATCCCTGGCTATGACAATCGGCTGCGAACTGAAGACGTTCATCTGCATTTCGGAATAGATTGCCATGATCTTCAGCATGGTTTCCTCCGAAATACAGTCATCGATCTGATAACGTTCCTTTAACGCAAGAATGCACTTATCAGCAGTGTCATATTTGGTCATGCTGGTGAGATAGTTGTTGGAACGCCATTGTTTTTCACGGGTGGCAAGAACTGAATCTGACACACCGGAACCGAAGTTGAAGACCCACTCACCGGTTTCTTCATCACGCTTAATGACAAATTCAACATTAAGGGTGCCGCCGTTACGTTCGATGATGTCAAGAGTCTCGACGATTGAAGCTGTATATGCTTTATAGTCGGCTGCCTTGTTTTCGGAACCGTCCTTATAGAATGTAACGTTATATATCATTTCGTCTTCAGCCAGAATGACAGAATCAGAAGAAACAATATTACCGCGTTTCCCGCGTAGTGCTATTGTCTTTGTGCGGGTGTCTTCCGCTTTTTCGACATATATATCATGATTCAGGATCTGAAGATTCACAAGACCTGAAAGGAGCCAGACAAAAACTCCGGCAAGCACCAGCAGGGCAATCAGAAACCGCAGTCCGTCCGGTTTTTTCTGCTTTCGCTTTTCCATAGGCAACCTCCTTTCACATGATACTGTATAAGGAACACATCCTGATTCAGACCGGTTGACGCGTTACTTTTTTCCGCTTCCTGAATGACAATGCGTCCCAGCGTCCGAAAATCAACCGTCGTACAGGAAGCATCACAACGATGGTGAGTATGACAGTCAGAATAACTGTGAGAAGACCGCGGCGGAAATGAAGTGATTCAAGAGGCGTTCCCCCGATGAAGATATAAATGATATTGATCGCTTCATAGACAAATGAAAGAACAGCAGCACAGCCGACGGTCCTTGACAGCGGCATGTTACTGCGCTTTTCATTTTGCCTGTTCATGGAACGCTCATATGCAAGACGCTGCTGTGACTTATCCGCAAAAATAAACGAAATGAAAAGTGTCAGCAGCGGATACAGAGCAAGATTCAGGTATTGCACACTGGGAAGCATGATCTCCATAAGGATCCCGTAACAGCAGCCAACCCAGAAAGCCCGCAGCTTCCCGTAAGCAACCGTTACGATTGCAATCACCGTGAATAGAAAGCTTGGTGCTACGTTCCCGATCCTGATATATGGAATTACACAAACATGGACCAGATAGCCGAAGACAATCAGCAGTATCAGAACGATATACTTACGAAGCGAACTCTGTACGATCTTGTTTTCTTCCACGTCAATCCTCCTCGTAGGTCATTGTATCTGGATCGGGCGTGTAGTAAGGGGTCGGAGTCGGAGCCATGGTCGGAGTAGGTGACGGCGTTGGTTCACCGGACTTGCTGACTGATTTGTACTCGAGAACCGTACTGTCCGGCGTCGGAGCAGGCGTCGGTGTGGGCGTCGGCGACGGTGTTGGAGTCGGCGTCGGAGTGGGGGTCGGGGAGGGAGTCTGATCGGGATCGGGAGTCTTCTGTGAATCAAAAAGTGAAGACGCGATTTCGGGAACCACCGGAGACGGACGGGCTGATTCCAACGGAATAAACTGTATATCCGTGCGTCCGTTTTCACGTCCGACGATTGCTTCAGCGGCAGGTTTATATCTCAGCACAATGACATATTCAATATGCTGGAAATCCGCAGAAGGTTCAATAACGATATACTGTTTGTTGGATTCCATGCCGCGGGTGCTTTCACGTACTGTTCCGATCGGGATCCCTTTCGGGAAACTCATGCCAACGCCGGAAGTGACGACAACATCACCGGGACGGGGCAGATTGTCATCCGGGAGATAATACATACGGCACATTGCCGTGCCATCGATGCCGAGGGTTCCGCGAACGGTTCCCTGATCGCGTGAGGACTGGATCAGGGCGGCAATGGAAGCATCACTGTCAATGATCGTACGCACGGTACTTTTGGTCGGTTCCACACTCTCGGTATAACCGATCAGCGATCCGGAAAAGGTAACGGCCATATAATCTTCTATGCCGTCATTACTGCCTTTATTGATCGTGAAAGTGGAAAAATAGTTGGAATCGCTTTTTCCGATAACTGTACCGACAATAGGCTGCATATTGGCATTTGCCTTTATTTCATCCGCCATGTCCTCATACTGGGAAAGTGTGTGCTGAAGTTCGTCGGCAAGCATTGCTTTGTAAACCAGTTGCTCATTTTCAGCCACAACAGCATTGTATTCGGTTTCAATATTGGCCTTCAGCTTCTGTGAACGGAAAAAATCGGCAAAAACATCAGTCAGACCGGAAAACAGAGATTGTACAGGGGTGACAATGCGGCTGATAAAGGATTGTGGTTTATCGAGCAATTCCACATCAGGATATATTCCTGAAAAAATGATCGAACCGATGATCAGGATCAGGAACGCGGTTACAAGCCCGAGAATAGTCCCGCGTAAACGGGGATGTCGTTTCAAAAAACCGCCTTTTTGTGAACGGCGTCCGCGTGTCGGACTTTCAAGCCCGGAACCAATGTCGGCGAGACCGCCTGAAAAAGGTTTCGGACCAGATTCATGAGTTTCTGAAGTTTCGCTTTCAGGATCGGGTTCAGTCCTGTCTTTTTTTTCGGTATCGGAAGATGATTCTTTCAGACCATCTGAAGGTTCGGTCGGTGCTTCGTTGTCTGATGAAGTATCGTCATCGGAAAAAAGAGGATCGTTTTCGGTGATGTTGTAAATGAAATCATCGGTATTTTTGTCCCCTGTTTCCGGTATATCTGTTCGACGTTTGAATCTGGCCATGTTGGTTCTCCTTAATGGAAATGACAGGCATCAGTTTCGCCTGGACTGGGGAAGAACAAGCTGAATGTTCTCTGTCAGGTATCCGATACCCATAATCGTGCAGTCAGCAGGTTCACGCGCCAGTCTGACGGGAAGTCCGAGCTGTGAAGAAATGTAACGGTCCAGAGCGAATAGCTGCGAAGCCCCGCCGGTCAGATGGATCCCGCTCCGCATGACATCAGCCGCAAGTTCGGGAGGAGTTCTTTCAAGAACCCATTTGATTGCGGACAGGATACCTGCACAGGAGTCCTTTACAGCCTGATAGGCCTGGAAAGAAGTGAAATCGATAGCGCCGGCAGTGGCGGCAGACTGGCTGATACCGCGAATGGTTACAGTGCGCAGTTCTTCAAGCGGAATGGCAGAAGCAAGATCCTTCTTCACGGATTCGGCGGTCTGATGTCCGACAAGGATACCGCAATCCTTACGCAGATACTGAATAATTGATTCATCCAGCTTGTTGCCGCCGATCTGGACAGAATGCGAAACGACGGGACCGCCGAGAGATACGATAGCGATATCCGTGGTCCCCGCACCTATATCAACGACCATGCTTCCGACCGGATCATAGACGGGAAGACCGGTACCGAGGGCTGCGGCAAAAGGTTTTTCGACCAGGATCACCTGCTTCGCTCCGCCCATACGTACGGCTTCATTCAGAGCCTTTCTGTTCACATCGGCAAGACCGCATGGAACACTGACGATTACGCGGGGCTTGATCAGATGACTGATGCCGATTGCTTTACGGATAAAATAACGGATCAGGATCTCGGTCATGTCGAAATCGGCAATCATTCCGTATTTGATCGGATAACATGGCTGGATCGATTCTGGAGAGCGTCCCAGCATAAAGCGGGCTTCGTCCCCTACGGCAAGGACCCGGTGACGGTCATCCCGGTCAACAACCAGTACGGTCGGTTCGCTGATCACGATACCGCGTGAACGGACATACACACTTGTATTGACAGTTCCGAGATCGATACCGATATCAGGAGCAACAATTGACATAAGTTATCATCCTTTTTGAATATCATAAGAGCCGGTAACCGGCTTCACGCAGGAGCTGACCAGTCAGATGAAGAGGGAGACCGATAATACCGGAAGGCGATCCGTTCACTCCTGTAATCCAAAGTGAAGCCTGACCCTGGAGAGCATATGCACCTGCTTTATCCAGAGGCTCGCCCGTTTTCACATAGGCCAGGATCTCGTCTTCGGTCATCGTTCCGAATGTGACATCTGAAACATCTGTCCCGGAATAACACCCGCCGGAAGGAGAAATAACGCAAACACCGGTATAAACCTGATGTGTCCGACCACTCAGCAGACGGAGCATCCGTACGGCGTCGAAAGGATCGGAAGGTTTGCCGAGAGGTTCGTCATTCAGGGCAACCAATGTGTCGGCTGCAAGAATAAACCTGCCCGGATACAATGACTGAACGGCTTTTGCCTTGCGTACGGAAAGCACGCCAACAGCGGCACTTGCTCCGCCGGAGAATGTTTCATCAACATCGGCCGAAATGACTTCAAAGGGGATATGAAGTCTGGAAAGCAATTCCCTGCGGCGGGGTGAAGCGGAAGCAAGAATGAGCGGTTCCATGAGGATACTACCTCCAATCCAATAGAAAACCATCATAAATTATATCACATCGGAAATGCTTTGAAAAGATTTGGTCTGTCTGTTAAAATTGGAATCAATACCGCTTTTATGCTTTGAAAACCGGAGGGATATATTTTTCACTGAACTGGATGATTGTAACAATTACGTGGATTGACAAAAATGCATATTATTGTAAACTAATAGTTTGTGAAATATTGACCGGAGGGAACGATCTATGACGAAGGCTTTGATCTCTGTTACAGGACTTGACACAACCGGAATTATCGCAGGTGTGGCGACAAAACTCAGTGAACTGAATATCAATATTCTTGAGATTACTCAGACGATCCTTGACGGATACTTCACCATGATGATGGTCGTTGATCTGGACGGTGCAAAGATGGATTTTGCCAGGATCAATGAAGAACTGGAAACAGTCCGCACTATGCTGAAACTGGATATTCACATGCAGCGGATGGATATTTTTGATGCGATGCATCGTATCTGACGGAGGATAATATGATCGAAACAGGCGAAATACTTCAGACGATGCGTATGATTCAGGAAGAGAACTTTGATATCCGGACGATCACGCTCGGTATCAATCTTCTTGACTGCGCCGATCAGGATGCGGAACGATGCGCTCAGCGCGTGTATGACAAGATCTGCAAGCAGGCGGATAAACTTGTTTCCACCGGTGAGGAGATCGAACTTGAACTGGGTATTCCGATTGTTAACAAGCGGATATCCGTAACCCCAGTAAGTCTGATTTGTCAGGCAGATCCGAGATCGATCGCCAGGGCACTGGACCGCGCGGCAAAGGCTGTCGGTGTCAACTTCCTGGGTGGTTATTCCGCGCTGATGCACAAAGGTGCCACTTTGGCGGATGAAAGACTGATCCGTTCCATTCCGGAAGTTCTTTCTGAAACAGACCTGCTTTGTTCCAGTGTGAATGTTGCATCCACCCGCGCAGGTATCAATATGAATGCGGTCCGTGAAATGGGCGAGATCATCAAAAAGACGGCAGAACTGACAGCAGATTCAGACGGACTTGGCTGTGCAAAACTGGTGGTGTTTGCCAACGCTGTTGAAGACAATCCCTTTATGGCCGGTGCTTTCTGCGGAGTCGGCGAGCCTGAATGTGCGATCAATGTCGGAGTTTCGGGACCGGGCGTAGTGAAAAAGGCACTGGAAGCGGTGCGTGGTGAACCGTTTGATGTTGTTGCAGAAACGATCAAACGCACGGCGTTCAAGATCACCAGAGTCGGCCAGCTTGTTGCACGGGAGGCCTCACAAAGACTGGGGATCCCATTTGGAATCGTTGACCTGAGTCTCGCACCGACCCCGGCCAGAGGAGACAGTGTAGCTCATATACTGACGGAAATGGGACTTGAAATGGCCGGCGCTCCGGGGACAACAGCGGCTCTTGCACTGCTCAACGATGCAGTCAAAAAGGGCGGCGTAATGGCCAGCAACCATGTCGGAGGTCTGAGCGGAGCCTTTATCCCCGTCAGTGAAGACATTGGAATGATTGAGGCGGCGTCAGCCGGAATTCTGACCCTTGAAAAACTGGAAGCCATGACTTGTGTGTGCTCCGTCGGACTCGATATGATCGCGATCCCCGGCGATACAAGCGCGACGGCTATTTCCGGAATCATCGCGGATGAAGCCGCGATCGGTATGGTTAATAATAAAACAACAGCTGTTCGTGTGATCCCGGCTGTCGGTAAAAAGGCCGGGGACCGCGTGGAATTTGGCGGACTGCTCGGCTTTGCTCCTGTGATGCCCGTGAACAATGCGGAAAACGGAGCATTCATCGCCAGAGGCGGAAGAATTCCCGCTCCGCTTCATTCCTTACGTAATTGATATTAAGAGGAAACTTTTTTATGAGTAATTTCGTGGATCATGTAAAGATAACCGCCAAAGCAGGAAACGGAGGAAATGGTTCTGTATCCTTCCACCGCGAGAAATTTGTCACCAACGGCGGACCTGACGGAGGAGACGGCGGCAAGGGCGGAGATATCCTTGTTTATGCGGACATCAATATGCATACGCTGCTGGATTTCCGGTTCAAAAGCAAATATACCGCTGAAAACGGCGGAGACGGAAGTGCCGGCCGTTCATCCGGAAAGCGCGGTGAAGATCTTCTGATCAAAGTACCCGTCGGAACAGTGATCCGTGATGAAGAAAGCGGAAGGATCGTTGCGGATATGGATTCCGTCGGTGAAACAAAGATCCTTCTGAAAGGCGGTAAAGGTGGCTGGGGCAACAGCCACTTTGCCACGCCGACCCGTCAGGCACCGAATTTCGCCAAACCGGGTATCAGAACAGAAGTCCATACCTTCGGTTTTGAACTGAAAACGATCGCTGATGTGGGACTTGTCGGATATCCAAATGTCGGAAAAAGCTCTATCCTTTCCGTTGTAACAAGCGCTAAGCCCAAAGTCGGTAACTATCATTTCACAACGCTGACGCCTAATCTGGGGATCGTTCGCAGATTCGGCAAGGATATTGTTCTGGCAGATATTCCGGGATTGATCGAAGGGGCTGCGGAAGGAGCAGGACTGGGTCATGATTTCCTGAGGCATGTGGAACGGACAAGATTGCTGCTGCATGTTCTGGATATATCCGGAAGTGAAGGACGGGATCCTGTTGATGATTTTGATCAGATCAATGATGAACTGGCTAATTACGGAGATCTGGCCGAAAGACCCCAGATCATTGTATGCAATAAAACAGATCTGCCCGGGGCTGAAGAAAACCTGAAGAGGATGCAGGCGCTGGCTGACGGAATGGGTTGTAAGCTTTTTGCCGTGAGTGCTGCGACACATGCGGGATTTGAAGAACTGCTTGATGAAACGGCCAGACAGCTTGAAGAACTGCCGCCTATACTGCACTATGAGGCGGAAGAAGAATCGGTAACTGAAATACCGGATGAAACCTTTAAGATCATTTTTGACGGCGCGACTTATGAAGTGGTTGGCGAAGGTATGGAAAGACTGCTTGACAGCGTCAATTTTGATGACGAAGAAAGTCTGAACTGGTTCCATCATACTCTGAGAAGATACGGAATCATCGATGCTCTTCGTAAAGCAGGCGCGGGAGAAGGCAGTATCGTCCGGATACTGGATATGGAATTCGATTTCGTTGAATGATCTGAAGGAGGAGTCATCATGACGAGCAAACAGAGAGCAATCCTCAGAAGCATGGCCAATACCATGGATACGATCCTTTATGTGGGTAAGGAAGGTGTGACGGATGCAACGATCAAGGAAGCTTACGACGCACTGGAAGCCAGGGAACTGATCAAATGCTGTGTACAGCAGGGCGCTCCGCTTAACGCAAAAGAAGCGCTTGAAGAAATCTGCGGGAAAGTGGGCGCAGAGCCTGTGCAGTGTATCGGAAGAAGATTTGTTATGTATAAGGCAAGCCGGAAAGATCCGAGGATCGTACTCGAGTAATTGAATATATGCATGATTAACGCACCTTCGGGTGCGTTTTTATATACAATATTTTGTATTGACGAACTTGCCAAATACATCTGATTGCGTTAAAATGTTTTATTGGATTGATATGCATATCTTTCCGGGGAGTGATTGAATGGATACACCTCATATCCGTGATTTTGCGGGTAAAAAGATACATATGATCGGAATCGGCGGAAGCAGCATGTCCGGTCTGGCTGAAATGCTGATCGATCTTGGATACCGGGTGAGCGGTTCTGACCGCAGTGACGGATATCTGCTGGGAGATGTCCGTGAAAAAGGCGCAGAGGTTTTTATCGGTCAGAGAGCGGAAAATGTTCACGGAGCAGATCTTGTTGTTTACTCGGCAGCCATAGCCGCGGATAATCCGGAACGCGTTGAAGCGGAGAAAATTGGGATCCCGACCCTTGAACGGGCCTATCTCCTTGGACAGCTGATGGAAGTTTCGCCTGTATCTGTAGGTATTTCCGGAACTGACGGAAAGACCACCACCAGTTCCATGCTCAGCCAGATCCTGCTTGAAAATGGAAAAGACCCCAGTATTTCCATTGGTGGAAAGCTGGATGCCATCGGCGGCGGAATGCGCGTCGGACACGGCGGGATCTTTGTGGCGGAAGCCTGTGAGTATAACCGCAGCTTTCTGCACATGGCCCCTACGGTTGCAATTGTCCTGAATATCAAGGAAGATCATCTCGATTGTTATAAGGATATTGACGAGATCGAAGATACATTCGGTCAGTTTCTGAAAAGATTGCCTCAGAACGGTATTGCCATCGGAAACGGTGATGATCCGCGCGTCAGAAGACAACTGGAAAAATGCGGACGGAAAACAGTTTTCTTCGGACTGGGCAGCGGAAACGACTGGTATCCCGCAAATTCCGAAGAGGAAGCAGGCGGTTTTTATTCATTTGATCTGATGCACCGCGGAAAAAAAGAAGCTTTTGTTGAAATGGGTGTTCCGGGTATATTCAATGTGCTTGATGCCCTGGGTGCCGTTGCCGCGGCCGATGCCCTGGGAATACCGGCGGAAAAGGCGGCCCCGGTTCTGAAAAAGTTTGTCGGCGCCCACAGGAGATTTGAACTGACAGATACGATCGACGGGGTCGAGATCTTTACCGACTACGGTCATAATCCAGTGGAGATGGCCAATGCCTTATCCATAGCGCGTAAAAGATGCCAGGGAAGGCTCTGGGCAGTTATGCAGCCGCATACGTTCAGCCGCGTCAGAACATTATTCAACGATTATCTGACATGTACAAAGCAAGCGGATTTCACTCTTGTGACAGATATCTGCGCCGCCCGCGAAAAAGACCCGGGAGATCTGAACAGCGGAATGCTGGTTGAGGGCATGAAAATGAACGGTATCGATGCTGTCTGGACGCCTTCCTTCGATGATACTGAAAACTATCTCAGAAGTCACTGGCATCCGGGCGATCTCGTGATTACAATGGGCTGCGGAGATATCAATATGCTCAATGAACAGATACACCGGCATGGACCGGATCACTGCTGAAAGGTCGCTGTCGGATATGGAAGCCAGAAACTACAGGATCATCCATACTGATATTATCAGAAATAATTATTTGCAGATCCGGAAGACATTACCGGATGAAGTACGGACACTCGCGGTGGTCAAATCGGACGCCTACGGTCATGGTGCATATGAGGTTTCCAGAAAAGTACTCGCTGCCGGAGCGGACATGCTGGCCGTCGCGACTGCAGGAGAGGGAACTGAATTAAGGGAAAAGGGGATTACATCACCGATCCTCGTGCTCAGTGCCGTTACCGGATACGATGTGCGCGAAGCTATCCTGAATCATCTGATTCAGACAGTCTGCTCGGCGGATATGGTGCACATGTGTGAAAAGATATCTGCTGAAACCGGTACTGAATGCGAAGTCCACCTGAAGATCGATTCCGGCATGGGTAGGATCGGTGTACGAAATCAGAAAGAACTTCGCGAAGTGATGAACGCATTCAGTGAATGTCCGCACGTGAAGTTAAAAGGAGTTTTTACACATTTTGCCGATGCTGACGGCGATGATCCGGAATATACCCGGAAGCAGTTCGATCAATTCAGGGAACTGATCCGTGAGCTTCCGGCAGGTATCATCCGTCATTGCGCGAATTCGGCCGCGATCCATCGTTATCCGGAAACAGCCATGGATATGGTACGTATCGGAATCAGTCTTTACGGATACCCTCCGGTACCGGAACATCCTGATCTTCATCCTGCTATGGAATGGCATGCCTCGGTCAGCTATGTAAAAACCATTGAAGCCGGCGAGGCAGTGAGTTACGGAATGATCTGGCATTCCGAAAGACCGGCGCGAATTGCCACAGTGACCTGCGGATACGGAGACGGTTATCATCGGGCAGCAACAGGAAATGCTTATGTACTGATCCACGGAAAAAAAGTGCCTGTTGTGGGGCGAATCTGCATGGATCAGTTTATGACGGATGTAACGGAAGTACCGGAAACAATACCGGGGGATGATGTGATCCTGATCGGCAGGAGCGGGAATGAATCGGTCACCGCAGAGGATCTGGCCCGGGCAGCGGGTACGATCAGCTATGAGGTCCTGCTTGCGGCAACAGACCGTGTAAAGCGGATATTTGATTAATACAATTAATACTGGAGGACAATAATGACAACGTCAGGGAAGAAAATCACCACGGTCACCAAACCTTACGAAACCGGGAAAATCACGGACAGGAATACTGTAAAGCGGGCAGTCGGATTTCTGGGTCTTCTTCTTGTATTTACGTTCATTTCTGTTCTCGCGTGCTCAATGTTCCTGTTTGACAATCAGGTACTGAGGATCATCCTGAACGGGATCGTTGAACTCCTGATCCTCACGATATGCTTTTCAAACGGGAACTCACGCGGAGCCGAGGATGTTGCAAAGGGAGAAGTCATTTATCATCATAAAGAACTGGGAAAACCGGATGATCCTTCCATAGCCGCTACAGCCTATCATCCTCTGAAAGGGTTTGCCATTGGTGTATTTGGGTCCGCTGTTATTCTGATCGCTGCGATCCTTCTGGCTGTCATGGCTGAGAAAACAATCACCGGAAACGGCGCTCTTCCGTCCTGGCTGGAAGCCTATCAGAGAAGACCTGAAATCGGTAATGCGCTGACTGCATATACGGTACCCTCATCATTAACCTTTGTCAGCGCCCTCAGAACGGTTGTCCGCCTATTCCTCATGCCGCTTGTCAGCATTGTCGGCCCGGACAATAAGGATCTGATGCTTGTGCTGGAACGTATAAGTCCTGTGCTGGTACTGCTTCCGGCAGCCGCCTTCGGAATCGGATACATGCAGGGTCCTGCGATCCGCTCTAAAGTACATACAGATATCAGTGAAAGTATCCGTAAACGCAGGAAGAAGCAGCGCAAAGAACAAAAAAAGCGGGCACAGGCTTTCAAAGAGCCGGAAAAGCTGAACTGATGGAGAATTGATAAGCAATGCGCATTATCGCCGGTACCGCGAGATCGCGGATCATTGAAGCACCTCCCGGGAAGGATACCCGTCCCACACTTGACAGAGTGAGAGAAAACCTATTTAATATGATTCAGTCAAGAATCATTGATTCCAGGGTTCTTGATCTTTTTGCCGGGAGTGGTGCACTTTCATTCGAAGCCATCAGCCGGGGAGCATCGTTTGCAGTATTATGTGATCATGACCGGTCTGCGAACCGCGTTGAACAGTCAAACGCAGCAAAACTTGACTTCACGGATAAAACAAGGATCCTGTTATGCGACTGGGCAGCGGCTCTGCATATGTTGCAGAACGGGAAAGAACGATTTGATATCGTTTTCCTTGATCCGCCGTACGTAATGACTGATCTTCGTGAGGTAATGACGCAGATCGAATGCCTGCTTGCGGAAGATGGGATTGTAGTGATTGAACACGAAGCAAAAAGCAGGCCGGTCGTTTCAGACCATTATGATGTTTTTAAGGAAAGAAACTGGGGCTACTGCGGTATCAGCATATATCAGCTGAATAGCAGAAGTGAGCATGCTGAAAGAAGGGGAGAGGAATGAAAACCTGCGTATATCCGGGAAGCTTTGATCCGGTCACAGGCGGACACCTTGACCTGATCACCCGTGCATCGGCTATGTTTGACAAGGTTACAGTGGTCGTTATGATCAACCGTTCCAAAAAAGGACTTTTTCCGGTTGAAAAAAGGTGTGAACTGCTCAGAAAGGCTTGCCGGGATCTGCCGAATGTTGAAATCAGTCATTGGGATGGTCTGCTTGCGGACTATATGAAATCAAATCATGAGAATATTGTTCTCCGGGGCATCAGAAACACTGGTGATTTTGAAAATGAGTATACCGCGGCTTCAGCAAACAAACTGCTGTATCCTGATCTGGAAACTGTGATCCTGTTCGCCGCTGATGGCAAAAATGCGGTTTCATCTTCCGCCGTCAGGGAGATTGCTTCGTTCCATGGAGATTTTTCGGGATTCGTACCGGTTACGGTATATGAAGATATTAAGCAATATATAGAAAATGAAGGGGGAAATCAAAATGGCCAATGAACCCAATATTGTCACTGAATGCATGCGTATCATCCAGGAGATGGAAACCGGAATTGCCCAGGCCAAGAAGACACTGATCAACAGCGAAACATGCATCGTCAATCGCGAGAGCATGAGATCCCAGCTTGAATATCTGAAGCAGAATCTGCCTGAGGCGCTCAGTAAAGCCAACAGTATTGTTGAAGAAGAAGAAACAATACGGCATGAGACACAGACAAAAAAAGAAGAGATCCTCAGAAATGCCGCAAGTCAGGCTAATCAGACAACAGCTGACGCAATGGCACAGGCAAAGAAATTGATGGAAAATGTTACGGCGGAAGCAAATTCTCTCGCAGAGCGTGCCCAGAATGACGCCGTGAACTGTGTCGAAGCCGCCAAGGCAGAAGCTTCCAGAATCATTGAGGATGCCCAGAAGAAAGCCAATCAGCTTGTTGAAGAACAGACAATCGTACGTCGTGCCAAGGCAGAAAGCGATGAACTTCGCGAAAGAGCACAGAATGAAGCAAATACGCTGCAAAAGAATACCATGCAATATATTGACGGCCTTCTTGCCGATGCGGACAGAAACCTGAGTGAACTGCTGAACAGTATTCGTGTCGAAAGAGGAGAAATTCAGAACCGCAGATAACGCTGCAGAAACGGATATGCCGCGTGAAAGCATAAAACATATGCTTTCACGTTTCTTTATGTGCATATTGCACAAAGAACATAAAAATGATTGTAAAATAAGTCCGTACCATTTTGAATACTTGTAAGTTATAATTTATTTATCATCCGAAAAGGACATGATGATGTCCCTGATCAAATTGAGGAGGAAGAAAAAATGGCAAGCGTATCCCTTTCCCACATCTATAAGGTATATACCGGCGGCGTAACTGCTGTCAGCGATTTCACCCTGGATATCGAAGATAAGGAATTTATCGTTCTGGTCGGTCCTTCCGGCTGCGGTAAGTCCACCACCCTGCGTATGGTTGCCGGTCTGGAAGAAATCTCCGACGGTGAACTCTACATCGGTGATAAACTGGTCAATGATGTCGCTCCCAAGGATCGCGATATCGCCATGGTGTTCCAGAACTATGCTCTGTATCCCCATATGACCGTTTATGATAACATGGCTTTCGGTCTGAAACTGCGCAAGACCCCCAAGGACGAAATCAAGCGCCGTGTTGAAGAAGCCGCCAAGATCCTGGACATCTCTCATCTGCTTACCCGTAAGCCGAAGGCTCTGTCCGGCGGTCAGCGTCAGCGTGTTGCTCTGGGTCGTGCTATCGTTCGTGAACCTAAGGTATTCCTGTTCGACGAACCTCTGTCCAACCTGGATGCCAAACTGCGTGTTGCCATGCGTACCGAAATCACCAAGCTGCATCAGCGCCTGCAGACAACCTTCATCTATGTTACCCATGACCAGACTGAAGCTATGACCATGGCTTCCCGTATCGTAGTTATGAAGGACGGCGTTATCCAGCAGGTTGATACTCCCCAGAACCTGTACGACTATCCCACCAATGAATTCGTTGCCGGATTCATCGGAAGCCCCCAGATGAACTTCTTCAATGTTCATCTCGAAAAGCAGGGTCAGGATGTTGTGGCTGTGTTCGGCGACAACAAGATCGTTATTCCCGCTTCAAAAGTCGAAAAGTTTGTTGATGAAAGCTACATCGGCAAGGATGTCGTAATGGGTATCCGTCCTGAGAACATTGACGACTCTGCTGAAGTGATCGCTGCCAATCCCGGCGCTGCTATCAGTGTGGACGTTGAAGTTACCGAACTGATGGGTTCTGAAACCTACCTGTATCTGAGCACCACCGGCAAAGACGGTAACATCATTGCCCGTGTTGATCCCCGTACTCAGAGTCATGCCGGCGACAAGATCAAGGTTGCTTTTGAGACTGCTCATCTGCATTTCTTCGATGCCGAAACCGAAAAGACCATTCTCAACAAGTAAGTTGTTATACGGGCTGCCCGAAGGGCATCCTTTTTTTATTGCCGTGAAAGTACCGGACACATATGGATTCTGATAACCTTTTCAATACTTCACATTCTGTTTCCGGGTTCTGTTCGCATTGAAAGCAATAATATTTTGTGATATATTAATCAAAGTTGGAAGGAAGGAGAGTAAGCAATGTTTGATAAAGAAAGTGATCTTTGCCAGATCTTCAGTCATTTGGAATCGCCAATCTCTTTACTTCCGCAAAGTGAAGCTTCTGAAGCCATTAAGCATGCAAAAGACTCGAAGGACGGTATTTTCCGTTACAAAGGGTTGATGTGTCTTTACGAAGATCCGGATGTATACTGTACCGAAGACCATCCCGGAGCGGCTGATACGCTGAGAATGCTGGGATTGCTGATCAGAAAGAATAAGCATGTTTCTCCGGGTACAAGGGAAGAAGCACTCAGACAGCTGCTGACCGGAAACGATGATGACAGCGAACGTAATAAACTTGTCCGACAATTTCTGATTCCGATGACAGGAGATTTCCGTCTTGCAGTATTCAGAATCGAAGAAGGCCGGCATGCTGAAAATGCCTATCATGAACTGATGCATATTTTTCCTCTTGAGGAATGTGATCTGCCTGTTCAGATCAGGAACAACGAATTTGTCCTGATCAGAGACTGTGAAAAAGGCGAAACGGATGAGGATATTGCCGAATACTGCCTCGCATTGTGCGATACCGCTGAAAGCGAAGCGGATATTCGCTTGAAAGCAGGAATATCATCTCCGGTATCAACGCCGCTTGAATTCAATAAGGCGTATACACAGGGCAGAGAAGCCATTATGATAGCTACACGGTTTAGCCGTATCGGTCCTGTATGGATCTACGATAAACTGCTGCTCGAACGTTTTCTGAATGAGATTCCTTCGTCAATTTATGATAAACTGCGTAATCAGGTCATGACAGATGAAGTAAGGAAACTGATGACAGGTGAAATGCTGGATACAGTGAATATGTTTTTTAAGTGTGACCTGAATCTGTCAGATACCGCAAGACAGATGTTCATTCATCGTAACACACTGATGTACAGGCTCGATAAGATCCAGAAGATTACAGGTCTGGACCTGAGAAAGTTCTATGACTCTGTTGTGTTCCGTATCATTATGGAATCTCCGATGGAATGATATCATAATAAAGGAGTATATATAAAAATGAAAAAGAAACTCGCTCTGACTCTGGTTCTGGTTCTGATGACCGGCATGCTTTCAGGATGCTCTTTCATCGGTCTTTCCACCATTCAAATGTTCAGCTCCGATGAAATGGGTGAAAACTATACTGAACCGGTTAATAATGAAGTATTACTGAATGATGATCAGGGAGATATGGTTACCATTTCACGTGAAGAATATGAAAAATATCAGAAAATGGATCAGATGTTCGAGATGATGGATATCATTGACGACTTCTGCTATTACGATGCGGATCAAGATGAAATGATTCAGGCGGCTTATGCCGGCTTACTGAACGGAGTCGATGATCCGTATACATTCTATTATACCCCTGAAGAATTTGCTGAAATGTGGGCAGATGACGAAGGAAAATATGCTGGCGTAGGAATGCAGATTCAGGGTAACTATCTGACAAATATCTGCACGATCACACGCGTTTTTGACAACAGTCCGGCTCTTGAAGCAGGAGTGCTGAGAGGCGATATCCTGTATAAAGTTGGTGACGAACTGTATGTGACAGCTGAGAATCTGAATGAAGCGGTCAACATCATGCGCGGTGAACCCGGTACCTATGTTGATGTCACTTTTCTGCGGAACGGTGAGGAAATCACCATGAATCTGATGCGTGCGGAAATCAGTGTGAACTATGTTCAGGATACAATGATCGATGACGGTATTGGACTTATTCAGCTGTATGAGTTTTCCGGTGAATGCGAGAAGGAATTTGCCGAAAGACTGGATAAACTGATCGGGCAGGGAGCTCAGGGTGTGATTATCGATCTCCGCGATAATCCCGGCGGATGGGTGGATGCCGCCAACGCGATCGCTGATATATTCTGCGATAAGGGAGACAGCTGTTATCTGCAGTACAAGGACGGAAGTGAAGAACATCCTTACCGTACCCAGGATGGAAAGATCGAGATCCCGATCGTTATCATTGTCAATGAGTCTTCCGCTTCCGCTTCAGAATTGCTGACTTCCTGCCTGCGGGAGAGAGCCGGTGCGACCGTGGTAGGTGTGAATTCCTTTGGAAAAGGGATTGTTCAGCAAGTGACCTATGTCGGTACAGAAGGCGCCGGAATGCAGTTCACCATTGCCGAATATGTATCCCCGAACGGTGTGCATATTCATAAGGTGGGTGTGGAGCCGGATATCGTCTGCGAACTTCCTGAAGGAGATATCGGAATGTATGACTTCGGAGACATTGAAGATCCGCAGCTCGTGAAGGCAATTGAAGTGATGAAAGAAAAACTCGGAGCCGAGTGAGAACAGAAGGATAATCAGCATCAAGCAAAACCAGGCCTGAGGGTGAGGCGGAGCGAACTGCTGAATGAATCCCGTTTGAGTATCCGGATCCATCTGGATACAAGAAGAGAGGGGGCATATATATGATGATGAACAAGCGCGAAACGTAGCATGCAAAGGGGCTGCGTTTCGCTTTTTACTTATCGGGAGGGACAGTTATGAACGAAATCAGGACAGGCTTTATAGGTATTATTGTGGAAAACCGTGAAAAAGTAACGGAAGTCAACAGTATTCTGTCGGCATTTTCATCGTTGATTCGCGGCAGGATCGGTGTACCCGATCATGAAAACGGTACAGCAGTGATCGGACTGATTGTGGAAGGAACGAATGATCAGATGGGTGCCATGACCGGTAAGCTTGGAAATCTGAAAGGGATTACTGTCAAAAGTGCTATGACAGCAAAAACAAAAGGAGAATCAGTATGAAAAAGTTCTTGTCAATAATGATGATTTTTGTGATGGTATTGATCTGTGAAACGGGAATTTGTGAGGAAAAACTAACGGTTATGGCGATGAAAGGGCCGACCGGTATGGGCCTTGTCTGGCTGGATGACGAACAATACTCAGATCAGTGGTCGGTTGAGTATGTGGCTTCCGCTGAAGAAGCCAAAGACGCGTTTATTTCCAGCAATGCTGATATTGTATGCCTGCCGACCAATATGGCAGCAGCGCTTTATGCAAAAATGCCGGAGGATCATGTGCGGCTGATTGCGCTGAACACACTGGGCGTACTGTATATTGTTGAAAACGGGGACACGGTTCATTCACTGCAGGATCTGGCTGGAAAAACATTGTATGTGACAGGGAAAGGATCCACACCGGAGTATGTGGTACGATGGATCCTTGAGGAAAATCAACTTTCGGACAAAGTTGAGATTGAGTTCGTTGATGATCATGATACACTGGCAACAATGATAGCTTCTGACCTGGTTGATCTTGCGGTACTGCCTGAACCCAAAGTGACAACCGCCCTCATGAATAATCCTGATCTGCGTGTCGCTCTGGATGTTACTTCCGTATATGATGAAACTGCATCATCAATCGGGACAGATGCCGTTTTGAGTATGGGCTGCGTACTGACGACACAGAAGGTGATTGACGAACATCCGCAGGGAATTGCGTCGTTCATGGACAAATATTCTGACAGTGTGATTCGGGTTAACGGATATGTGAACGAGTCGGCGGAACGTATGGCAGAAAAAGGAATCATTCCCAAAGTTGCCATCGGTACCAACGCGATCCCGAGATGTCATATCGTGTTTATTGCAGGCGGGGAAATGAAGGAACAGATTGCCCCATTCTTTGAAATGCTCTTCGAAGCAGATCCGAAGTCTACAGGCGGGTCACTGCCGGATGACGGTTTGTACTATATTCCGTAAGCACTTCTTGTGCTGTTATGATGATAACGGAGTGAACATATGAAAAAAGTTGCGGGAATAATGAAAAAGCTTTTACCGGCTGTTTTCTGGATCGGTGTCTGGGAACTTGCCTATTATCTTGTACATAAGGATCTTCTGCTGGCTTCTCCGCTTCAGGTCTTAAAAAAAATGAGCATGGCGGGAGAAAGTTACTTCTGGTCTTCTGTCGGAATGACCGTTTTCCGCAGTATGTTTTCCTGGCTGATTGCCATTGCCGCGGGAACTCTGCTGGCAATACTGTGCCGGTTCAGTAATATCATGAAGGAACTGACAGAGCCGTTGATGAGCATGATCCGTTCTGCACCGGTGGCTTCTTTCATTATTCTCGCACTTATCTGGCTCGGATCTTCAGACGCGCCAATCCTTGCGGGATTTCTGATGTCACTGCCGATCATTTATACGGGAGTAACAGACGGGATCAGGGGTACAGACAGGAACCTGCTGGAGATGGCAGATATGTTTTCCTTCGGGAAATGGAAAACATTCATCCGGGTCGAATTGCCGTCTTTTTTGCCCGGACTTGGAAATGCGTGTATTACCTGCATCGGTCTGTGCTTCAAAGCAACTGTCGCGGCTGAGGTGATCGGTGTACCGAAAAAGGCGATCGGTTCCATGATGTATGATGCCAAGAAATATATGGAAACCGATGCACTGATTGCATGGACGCTTGTTGTTATCCTGCTCAGCATCATTCTGGAAAAAATACTCGGAAAACTGATCAGAAAGGGGATCACTTATGTCTGTCATACTTGAGCATGTTAACAAGGATTTTGACGGTAAGCATGTGATCAGTGATTTCAGCTATTCGTTTCCGGATACGGGCAGATTCTGTATCTTTGGTCCAAGCGGCTGCGGAAAGACCACTCTGCTCCGCCTGATTTCCGGCTTGGAAAAACCGGATTCCGGGAATATCCGGTTCGATCGGACTGTCAGATTCGGATGGCAATTTCAGGAAGATCGTCTTTTGCCCTGGTTCACTGTAAGGCAGAATCTGAACCAGATCATGAATAATTCCGATATTACGGATTATCTGAACCTGATCGGACTTGGGGGTGAAAGCCGAAAATTCCCGAATGAACTATCCGGAGGTATGAAAAGGAGAGTCAGTTTGCTTCGGGCATTGAAATGCGAATCGGATATTGTTTTGCTTGATGAACCTGTCCGTGAAGTGGATGAGACAAACGCTGAGGCAATGCTGGATCTGATTCGGAAAGAAACCGACGGGAAATTGCTGATTATGGTCAGTCATGACAGAACACAAGCGGAGAAACTCGGCTGCAAAGTGATTGAACTCCGAAAGGCGGACAAAAAAGATGAGTGACAGGATACGGATCGCAATACCGGGAAAAGAGCAAAATACGTTCAACTATATTGACGCGCTCACCAAACTTGGTGCGGAAGCTGTCTGTATCACAGCACCGGATATTGATCCGGCCTGCTATGACGGCATGGTCATCCCCGGCGGCGGAGATATATCTCCTGAATTTTACGGAGAGAAAATGAATGGCAGCGAAGATCCGGAACGGGAATTCGACCTGCGCCAGATGGCGGCATTTAATGGATTTGTGCAGGCGCGGAAACCGATTCTGGGAATCTGCCGCGGAATACAGGTTCTGAATGTTTGCCTGGGTGGGACACTTATACAGGATCTGAAACAGAAAAAACTGCATTCCAGAATGGGAACACCTGATGACAAGATTCATCCGTGCTATGCAGTCAGAGGTTCTGTGATCGAAAAACTGTATGGCAGTATGCCTGTAACCAACAGTGCTCATCATCAGGCAATCAAAACGCTGGGTAACGGGCTGAAGATCACGATGACTTCCGCGGATGGCGTGGTGGAAGCAGTTGAGCATTCGTCTCTTCCGGTGTTTGGATTGCAATGGCATCCGGAAAGAATGTGTTTCAGCCATTTCAGAAATGACGGAAGCGTAGATGGATCATTGATCCTCAATGCTTTTCTGAATATCTGCGGCCGGAGAAAATAGTTGCGGTATGCTTGAAAACAGTTAACACAGATGATAGTATGTTAAGGAATATAGTTTGAGAGGTGTTGTACCCGGATGATCGGCATTATCGGAGCGATGGATGTTGAAGTCAGACTGCTTCAGAATGATATGACAGAGAAAAAGGAAACAAGGATCGGACTTGATATATATATACAGGGAAACCTGTACGGAAAGTCGGCCGTAGTGGTACAATGCGGCCCAGGAAAAGTCAACGCGGCCATATGCACCCAGAATATGATCAATATGTTTCACCCGGACAGGATCGTGAATGTCGGTGTTGCAGGAGCCGGAAGCAAAGAGATCCATGTGGGGGATGTGGTGATCGGAACATCGGCTGTCCAGCACGATATGGATACAAGTCCTATTGGTGATCCTGTCGGACTGGTCAGTAAGATCAATCTGATCAGGATTCCCTGTGATGACATTCTTGTTCATGAACTGACAGCTGCAGTAAGGGAAACCGATATGGGAGGAAGTTGCTTCAAAGGAGTGATTGCTACCGGGGACCAGTTTATCAACGATGAGATCCGAAGAAACAGGATCCACGAAATGTTTGATTCGCTGGCTGTTGAAATGGAAGGCGCTGCCGTCGCACATGCCTGCTATGTAAACAATATTCCCTGTGGAATTCTGAGAACGATTTCTGACGAAAGCAATGGCGAATCTCCTCTTACTTATGCTGATTTCGCCCGGCAGGCAGCTGAACATGCTCAAAAGGTCATCCGGTACTTTATGAGGGCTGACAGACTATGAATGAACAGAAAGTAGTATGGGTCACAGGCGCTTCCAGCGGTCTGGGACTGCATACCGCGCTTGCATACAGGGATGCCGGCTGGAAGGTTATTGCCGGCGCAAGAAGCTTTGTTGATATTCGTGGCGAAGATGACGGAATGGTCAAGCTGCCGCTCGATGTAACGAATGAAGACAGTATTAACGACTTTGTTACTGAAGCCGGTAAATACGCGGACCATGTGGATGTTCTTGTTCAGTGTGCGGGAATGCTTGTACTGGGATCCTGTGAGGAAACATCCGTAGGCGAGTTTGAAAAGGTCATCATGACCAACTATCTCGGTATGGTACGCGTGAACAGACAGGCGCTGCCGGTTATGCGCCGGCAGGGGTATGGACGTATTGTTCTGTTTTCCAGCATCAACGGATTGATGGGTATCCCGTTTCAGAGCGCTTACACAGCGAGCAAGCACGCGATTGAAGGATATGCCGAATGCCTTCAGATGGAAGCAAAACCATTCAACATTGAAGTGATGATCGTGGAACCGGGTGATCATCGCAGCGGATCGGAAAAATACAGACCCAAAGCTGCCGCAATGAATGAAGAGTCACCTTATTTTGATGAATACCGGAGTGCGGTGCAACAGATCCATCATGATGAAAGCAATGGATCAGATCCAGATCATTTGGGGAAATGCATCGTAAAGGCAACCGGCCGGAAAAAGCTGCCCTACCGTCTGCGTGTGGCCAGTCCGGATCAGCACCTTGCGGTCTGGATCCACAAGTTCCTGCCTGCCAGGTTGAATGCGGAAATTCTCAGAAAGTATTACATCCGTAAAAAGGACTAAAAACAGTTTGCAATAATTATTACAATCAGTTATAATTTCTTTGTCTCTAATTTTCCTATGGAGGTCCCTGGATGTATAAACTCTTGTTAGTATCCGACCGACAGGAAGTCCTGGATGCGTTCGAAAGTATCCGGAACTGGGAAATGCTGGGTTTCAAAGCTCCGCATATCCGGCATGATTTTGAAGGCGCGAAAGAGAGCCTTTCCAAGCATCATGCTGACGGTATCGCTATTGCTGTCGCACCTGAAGAGGAAGAAAAGCTGATCCGGTATCTTGATGAAGCTTTTCCGATGGTATCAATCTTCTCCGCTGCCGATAATGTGAACGAAGTGATGAGATACCTGAATGAACTGGGGATCCTGCTGAACAGGACCCACGCTGATTTTTCCAACGATTCTATCGGTGAGGCGGAAATGCTCCAATATTGCCGTCATGAGTTTTTCAGAAAACTGATGGATGGAAAAGTCACAGGGAAAGACGAAATGAAGCGAAACCTTCGTTTGCTCAGAAGCCGTATGGATCCTGACAAACCGTGTATACTGGTCCAGCTGGTTCAGCCGGAAGGAACGGATCTGCTTTCCGGACGCTGGCATTACGGACCTGAAAGACTGGAGGTTGCACTGCGTAATTTCTTCGGTCGTGAATTTGAAGGATGGCGCATCCTGCCGGCGGTGCTTTCCGGAGTCCGGATCATGATGCTCTGCTGCCCTCTGGTAAACTCGGAGGATGCAGCTGCCGGAGACAGTATGACTTCAATGGTGACTGCACACACCGAAGATTCGATAGCCCATGTAAAAGAGTATTTGGGTCTGGATCTGAAAATATCGGGTATTCAGGTGCTGCCCGAACTGGCGGCCCTTTGCAGTGAATATAACGAAAAGCATTAACAACGACGAGGAGGATGCATAATGGGTATTCTGGATGTAATCAAAGGACAATTGATCGATGTAATTGAATGGACTGACAACAGTTCAAATACCATGGTCCATAAGTATGACATGAACGGCAAGGAAATCATGATGGGCGCACAGCTGACCGTACGTGAAGGTCAGGTCGCTGTTTTCGTGAATGAAGGACAGCTTGCTGATGTTTTCGAACCCGGTCGTTATGAACTGTCCACCAGCAATATGCCTGTACTGACTGCCATCAAGAGCTGGAAATACGGCTTCAAGAGCCCCTTCAAGTCTGATGTCTACTTTGTGAATACAAAGCAGTTCCTGGATATGAAATGGGGCACTTCCAATCCAGTCATGATGAGAGACGCCGAATTCGGAATGATCAGACTCCGTGCTTTCGGTATCTATTCCTTTAAGGTATCCGATGCTTCCACGTTCCTGAAGGAAGTTTTCGGCACAGCCGATCTCTTTACGGTGGATGGTGTGGAAGGCCAGATCAAACGTACCCTGGTCAGCGGTCTGAGCGACGCTATTGCGGAAAGCAAGATCCCTGCTTTGGATCTTGCCGCTAACTATGACGAAATTGCAAATTATGCGCTGCAGGCTATCAACCCCAAGCTTGCCGCACTTGGTCTCACTCTCTGCAGCTTCGTTGTTGAGAACATTTCTCTGCCGCAGGAAGTTGAAGCCGCTATGGATAAGCGGACTTCCATGGGTGTCCTTGGAAATCTTGACAATTATGCCAAGTATCAGGCTGCCGAGGCCATGCGCGAAGCCGCCAACAATGACAGCGGAAACAATATGGCTGGTATGGGCGTGGGAATGGGAGCCGGTGCCGCTATGGGCCAGATGTTCTCTCAGGCGTTTGCACAGCCTGCCACTCAGCCTGCGGCTGTTCCAGCAGCTGCGATGACCGCTTGCGTTGCTTGCGGAAAAGGCATTCCGGCCGGTTCCAGATTCTGCCCCGAATGCGGTGCTAAGCAGGAAGTTGCCGGAGGATTCTGTAATGCCTGCGGCGCCAAGTTGAATGCGGGTGCAAAGTTCTGCCCAGAATGCGGTGCTAAACAGTAATCAGATCTGCAAAAGCCCGGATCGAAAGATCCGGGCTTTTTAGCATTATACGGATATCAATCCGGTTTTGATTGCCGGAGGACCTGTGTGAAGAGAATGCATGGGGTACGCATTGCTGTCGGAACAGCAAGCTCCGAAAGACGGTCCGCGGGAAACGCGGTCAGCTGCGCCATGGAAATACATTGGCTGACAGGGATCAGATATACATTCATATGCCATATCTGATGTGTGAATACGTGCCGTGCAGCTCCCAGATACTGTGGGGAAGAGTTTTCGATTTTCCATTTTCTGCGAAGGAAGGATGAAATATCCCCGGGTTCCATATGGCCTTCTGTCATGGGGAAAACCCATAATCCTTCAAGCAATTTTTCAGTTCTCTGTTTCATCAGAACAGATTTGCCGTCTGTAATCAGAAAAACATCAAAATCAAAAGACTTTGGCGTTTTTTTATCCGGCAGACAGGGGAAATCTTCGGGATGTCCCGTCCTGAAAGCGGAGCATTCCTCTTTAAGAGGACAACGGTCACAATCCGGTGTTCCCGGTACACAGATTGTCGCTCCGAGATCCATCAATGCCTGATTATAGTCACCCGGTCGGGACAGATCCATATATTGTCTGTCAAGCTTGTCGATCTGTTCAAGCGTGGACGGCAGGGACGCGCTTTCAGTAATCCCTGCCAGCCTTGAAAAGACTCTGATGACGTTCCCGTCAACCGCAGTAACGGGAAGATCATAGGCAATTGAAGCAATTGCACCGGCTGTATAACGGCCTATACCGCATATTTTCACCAATTGATCCGGATCCATAGGGAGTACGCCGGCATATTGCGCGAGGATCTGCTGCGCCCCGTGGTGAAGGTTTCTGGCTCTGGAATAATATCCAAGACCTTCCCATGATTTCAGTACTTCTTCCTGTGAAGCCGCGGCAAGAGACTTAAGGTCGGGGAAGCGTTGCAGAAAAGCGTGATAATAGGGGATAACGGTGTCAACACGGGTCTGCTGAAGCATGATCTCGCTGACCCATGTCCTGTAAGCGTCATGGATCCCGCGCCATGGCAGATCACGCGCATTAAGGTCATACCAGTTCATTAATTCACCAGTCATAACAATCTCCTTATACCTTTCCTGAATGATTGTAGCAGAAATCCGGTATGTATGCAAAATAACATGAGCAGTCCGTATAAAAATGGTTTTTCTGACAAAAAAGTACCTTAATTTAGGGGCTGGGTATTGATTTATCGAAAAAAAAGCATTATATTATTCAATGTTGTTAGCACTCTGATGTTTAGAGTGCTAATGCACGCAAAAGAACGTCAGGAGGAACCAATCATGACTTTGAAACCTTTGGGTGACCGTGTTGTCATCAAGAATGTTGAAGCTCAGGAAACTACCGCTTCCGGACTGATCCTGACTGCCAGCGCTCAGGAAAAACCCCAGATGGCAGTCGTTGTTGCAGTCGGCCCCGGCGGCACTGTGGACGGCAAGGAAGTGACCATGCTGGTCAAAAAAGGACAGAAGGTAATCTATTCCAAATATGCCGGTACTGAAGTCAAGATCGATGGTGAAGAACTGCTGATCGTCAGACAGAGCGATATTCTGGCTGTGGTTGAATAATTACTGAAACAAAGGAGATACAGAAAATGGCTAAGCAGATCAAATTCGGTGAAGAAGCCCGCAGAAGCCTGGAAAAGGGTGTCAATGCCCTGGCTGATACTGTCAAGATCACGCTCGGACCGAAAGGCCGTAATGTTGTTCTGGACAAGAAATACGGTGCACCGCTTATCACTAATGACGGCGTGACTATTGCTAAAGAAATCGAACTGGAAGACCCCTTTGAAAACATGGGTGCCCAGCTTGTGAAAGAAGTATCCACCAAGACCAATGATGTAGCCGGTGACGGTACCACCACTGCGACCCTGCTTGCACAGGCAATCATTCGTGAAGGCCTGCGCAATCTGGCTGCCGGTGCTAATCCTATGGTCCTGAAGAAGGGCATTGAAGCGGCTACCGAAGCGGCTGTCAAAGGTCTGGCCGAACTGAGCCAGCCTATTAACGGAAAACAGGCTATCGCGCAGGTCGCTGCCAACTCCGCCGCGGATGAAACCATCGGTAAGCTGATTTCTGATGCTATGGAAATTGTCGGCGCCGACGGCGTCATTACCGTTGAAGAAAGCAAGACCATGACCACCGGTATGAATACCGTTGAAGGTATGCAGTTTGACCGCGGCTATGCTTCCGCTTACATGGTCACCGATACCGAAAAGATGGAAGCGGTTCTGGATGATCCGCTGATCCTGATCACCGATAAGAAGATCAGTAATATTCAGGAAGTTCTGCCTGTTCTGGAACAGGTTGTCCAGACCGGCAAGAAGCTTCTGATCATCGCTGAAGATGTTGAAGGTGAAGCTCTGTCAACTCTGGTGGTCAATAAACTGCGCGGAACATTCACCTGCGTTGCTGTCAAGGCTCCCGGCTTCGGCGATCGCCGTAAGGAAATGCTCCAGGATATCGCTATCCTGACCGGCGGCACCGTGATTTCCTCCGAAACCGGTATGGAACTGAAGGAAGCTACCCTGGATATGCTGGGCAAAGCCCGTCAGATCAAGGTCAATAAGGATAACACAACGATCGTTGACGGCGCCGGCAGCAAGAAAGATATTGAAGCCCGTGTTGCTCAGATCCGTGCTCAGGTTGCTGAAACCACCAGTGATTATGACCGCGAAAAGCTGCAGGAACGTCTGGCCAAGCTGGCCGGCGGTGTTGCTGTGATTCAGGTCGGTGCAGCAACTGAAATCGAAATGAAGGAACGCAAACTGCGTATCGAAGATGCTCTGGCCGCTACCCGTGCCGCGGCTGAGGAAGGTATTGTTCCCGGCGGCGGAATTGCTCTGCTGAATGTGATCACCAATGTTACTGCTCTGCTGGATAAGTATACTGGCGATGCCAAGACCGGTGTGGAAATCATCCTGCGCGCTCTGGAAGAGCCGATCCGTCAGATCGCTCTGAATGCCGGTATCGACGGCAGTGTGATCGTTGATCATATCAAGAATGCGAAGAAGCCTGGTTATGGCTATGACGCCATGAAGGGTGAATACACCAACATGATCAAACGCGGCATTATCGATCCTACCAAGGTGACCCGTTCCGCTCTGCAGAACGCGGCTTCTGTTGCAGCCATGGTGCTGACCACGGAATCCCTGGTAGCTGATATCCCCGAGCCCGAACCTGCCGCTCCTGCCGGCGGTGCCGGAATGGGCGGAATGTACTGATCAAGTGACCGGATCCGACAGGATCCGGTTTTTTGATACGCTGTCTTGTATATGACCGTGGAATGAATGACTGATCTGATTTGAAGACATAAAGAAAAACATGCGTCACCCTTTACGAATGACGCATGTTTTGATAACCGATTAACTGTATCAATCGGCACAGACCGAAAGAATCACGTCCAAAGCGGACTTGAGCTGCTCTGCCGGAATGTTGAGAGCGGGAAGAAGACGGACCTTATCTTTCGCGGTGAGACAAAGAACGCCTTTTTCAATGCAGGCATTTACTACCTCGGCAGCAGGTTTGACTGTTTTGATACCGATCATAAGTCCCATACCGGTAACGGAGAGTATACCGGGTTTACCGGAGAGTGTATCGAAGATCAGTTTGCTCTTTGCCTTTACATCGTTCAGCAGTTCATCGTTGATCCGGGAAAGGACGGACAACGCTGCAGAGCAGCAGACCGGATTTCCGCCAAAGGTCGATCCGTGATCACCGTAAGAGAGAACATTCTGCACCTTTTCAGAAAGCAGGGTGGCGCCAAGAGGCAGGCCGCCCGCAAGTCCCTTCGCGGTTGAAACGATATCCGGCCTGATACCAAATTGCATATAGGCGTACAGTGTGCCGGTACGTCCGTTTCCGGTCTGGACCTCATCAATCATCAGGGGAATATCATTTTCCGCTGTGATGGATGCCAGTCCTTGAACAAAATCCAGGCCGAGCGGAATGACGCCGCCTTCACCCTGAACACATTCAACCATGATACCGGCGATTGTACCGGTTTTGACTAGCTCTCTGACGGCATCGAGATCACCGGCTGCTACGTGAGCAAAACCGGGCGTCAGAGGTCTGAACAGTTCATGATAATGCTCCTGACCTGTCGCGGAAAGAGTCGTGAGTGTACGTCCGTGGAAGCTGTTCACAAGCGTGATAATGACATTACAATCGGGCCCTTTTCTTTCAGCGGAGTACTTTCTGGCTACCTTGATTGCACATTCGTTTGCTTCTGCACCACTGTTGGAGAAGAAAACTTTTTTCATGCCGGTTTTCATGCAGAGCATTTCGGCAAGATCCGCGCACGGGGAAGTGTAGAACAAGTTTGACATATGCTGTACGGAACTGATCTGATGAATGACTGCTTCTTTCCAGGCATCATCAGCAATACCGAAAGCAGTTACAGCAATACCGGAACCAAGATCTGTATACTGTTTTCCGTTTACATCTGTTACAGTGGATCCTTTTCCGGAAACGATTTCTACCGGGAATCTCTTATATGTTCCTGCAACGTATGCAGCATCCTTCTCAAAGGTATTCATTGTTAGCCTCCTGTTACTTTGACACCATGGTACCGGCACCTTCGTCGGTCAGAAGTTCCATCAGAATGGAGTGCGGGACACGTCCATCCATGATGATCACGTGCTGAACCCCTTTTCCGATTGCCTCAACACAGCATTCAACCTTTGGGATCATACCGCCTGAAATGATCTCATTCTCAATCATCATGGGGATATCGGCAGTGTTGATTTCCGGGATCAGAGTGGAAGGATCGTTCTTGTCACGGAGAACACCGGCAATATCGGTCATCATGATCAGACGCTCTGCTTCAAGAGCGCCTGCCACCCACGCGGCGGCAGTATCACCGTTGATGTTGTAGGTATTGCCCTGTTTGTCACAACCGAGGGTGGAGATTACCGGGATATAGCCTTTTTCAAGCAGATCCAGTACGGGCTTGATATGGATCTTTGTGATATTACCTACATATCCGAGACGTTCGTCCTTGATTTCTGCTTCGATCAGACGGCCATCCATACCGGAGAGACCGATGGCTTTTCCACCTTTCATTTCCAGAAGATTCACCAGCGTCTTGTTGACTTTGCCGGCCAGAACCATCTGTACGATATCGACAGTTTCCTTATCGGTCACACGCAGTCCGTTCACGAATTCGGCTTTTTTGCCCAGTTTTGTCATGAGATCACTGATCTCGGGTCCGCCGCCGTGAACCAGTACGATTTTCACGCCAATGAGCCAGAGAAGAACGATATCTTCCATGACCTGCTGCTTGAGCTGCTCGTTGATCATGGCATTACCGCCGTATTTTACAACAACGATCTTACCATTATAGCGTTTGATATAGGGAAGGGCGGCTGTCAGTACTTCAGCCCGTTCAGCATTTGTAAACTGGTCATTCATGGTTGGATCCTCCGTCATTCATCAGGTTCTGTAGTCTCCGTTGATCTTTACATAATCGTAGGTCAGATCGCAGCCCCAGGCCTTGGCATCGACCGAGCCGCTGTTCAGGGAAATCAGGATCTCGATTTCCTTTTCAAGCAGGATCTCTTTGGCCTTGTCTTCCGAGAAGGGAATTCCGGCTCCATTCACACACACATCGATCATGCCCTTCGGGCTCCTGAAAGAAACGTCAATTTTGTTTACGTCCACATCAGCACCGCTGTAACCGATGGCACAAAGAACACGTCCCCAGTTCGCGTCAGCTCCGAACATGGCAGCTTTGAGCAGACTTGAACAGATGACGGATTTCGCTACGGTGCGCGCGGTCTTCAGATCGGCGGCCTTGCTGACAGAACATTCAAGCAGCTTGGTGGCGCCTTCTCCGTCTCCGGCAATCATACGGCAGAGATGGACCGTAACCGTGTTCAGCGCTTTCATGAAAACGCCGAAGTCTTCATTTTCCTCAGTGATGCAGTTGTTGCCGGCCATGCCGTTCGCCAGTACGGTCACCATATCATTGGTGGACGTATCCCCGTCCACGGAAACCATATTGAATGTTCCGCTGATATCACCTGAAAGGGCTTTTTGAAGCATTGCTGAAGAAATCGCTGCGTCTGTCGTGATAAATACGAGCATGGTTGCCATATTGGGATGGATCATGCCGCTTCCTTTTGCGATTCCGCCGATATGGCAGGTCTTGCCGTTCAGCTCGAAGCTGACAGCAATTTGTTTCTTTACGGTATCTGTGGTCATGATGCCTTCAATGGCATTTTCGGCTCCGTCGGTGCTCAGCTCGGAAACAAGCTGGGGGATTCCGTCGGCAATGGGTTGAATATCCAGCGGCTGACCAATGACACCGGTGGAAGCGACAACGATATCGTCTGCCTTGATTCCCAAAGCATGAGCAGCAAGTTCACTCATTTTTTCGGCAATCGCGACGCCGTCGGCGTTGCAGGTATTTGCATTGCCGCTGTTGCAAATGACAGCCTGTGCGGTTCCGTTCTGCAGGTGGGCTTTTGTTACGAGAAGGGGAGCACCTTTTACGAGGTTGGTTGTATAAACTGCGGCAGCCGCAGCGGGGACTTCGGAAACGATCATTGCAAGATCTCTCTTGGAATGACCGGCGCGGATCCCGCAGTGGATTCCTGCTGCCTTGAATCCTTTTGCTGCGCAAATGCTTCCATTAATGATCTCCATGATATTATCCTCCTTCATTAAACGATGAGTCCTTCGGTTTCGCTGACGCCGAGAACAAGGTTCATGTTCTGTACTGCTGATCCGGAAGCCCCTTTGCCAAGATTGTCGAAACGGGATACAAGAGTCATTCTGTCCTTGTTTCCGAAAACAGAGATCTGCATATCATCACGTCCGGCATAACCGGAGGCAGAGCAGAAACCATTTTCATCCATGGATTCGGATACACGGACGAGCCCGTTTTGATAGTAATCTTTCCATACACTTATGATTTCTTCAGGAACGGCATTGATCTGACCGGCGGTCAGAGGAATGATCACTTCCATTCCGGAATAATACGGGGCAACTACCGGACAGAAAACAGGATCATTTTTAAGGCCGCAGATTGCTTTCATTTCAGGCAGATGCTTATGCTTTTGCGTTAATCCATAAAGACGCGGACCGGCAAGCAGAGGATCTCTGTGATCGTCTTCATATTCGGCAATCATCTTTTTTCCGCCGCCGGAGTAACCGGTCAGCGAGAAGGAAGAAAGAACCGCTTCAGAAGGCAGAATGCCGGCTGATACCAGCGGCGCCACGAGAGCAATAAATCCGCTGGCATGGCAGCCGGGATTGGCAATCCGCTTCGAAGTGATGATCCTGTCGTGTAACCCATTGATCTCCGGAAAACCGTATGTCCATTCGGGATCCACACGGTGTGCCGTAGATGTGTCAATGATGACTGTGCTGTTCGAGGTGACCATGGACACTGCCTCAATCGCAGCCTGATCAGGAAGACAAAGGAAAACGATATCCGAGGAGTTGATCGCATCAGCACGGGCGGACGGATCCTTTCGGTATTCTTCAGGCAGCCTGATGATTTCCAGATCCTTGCGCTGTGCAAGACGTTCATGAATTCTGAGTCCTGTCGTTCCTGCACTGCCGTCAATAAAAACCTTCTTAGACAAGTTCATCACCTTCATCATTTGCTGGTATTAAGAAAGTGTCCCGCGAGCCGAAGAGGACGCGGGACATGAAGTTCATTATTTTCTGCCTTCCACCATGGCCTGGACTTTCGTGGGCAGACCGAAGAGCGTGATAAAGCCGGCGGAATCTTTCTGATTATAGTCGCTGGCTCCGAAGGTGGCGATGTCTTCGCTGTAAAGTGAATTCTGGCTCCAGAGTCCTGCTTTAATGATGTTACCTTTGTAAAGCTTCAGTCTGACTTTACCGGTCACCTTTTCCTGGGTTTTGGTAACAAAGGCGGAAAGAGCTTCGCGCAGGGGAGAGAACCAAAGACCGTTGTAAACGAGTTCAGCGAAAGTGACAGACAGCTTTTGCTTTTCGTGCATGGTCAGCTTATCAAGCGTGATGCTTTCAAGGGCTTCATGAGCTCTGTAAAGGATCGTTCCGCCGGGAGTTTCATATACGCCGCGGCATTTCATACCGACCAGTCTGTTTTCGACGATGTCGATAATGCCGATACCGTTTTTACCGCCCAGTTCGTTGAGCTTGAGAACGATTTCCTTGGCACTCATCTTTTCGTCGTTCAGAGCGACCGGCTTGCCTTTTTCAAAGTCCAGTGTGATGTAGGTGGGTTCATCGGGAGCATCAATGGGAGACACGCCCATTTCGAGGAAACCGGGCTTCTCATACTGAGGTTCATTGGCGGTATCCTCAAGATCAAGACCTTCATGGGAGAGATGCCAGAGGTTCTTATCCTTGGAATAATTGGTTTCACGGGTGATCTTCAGAGGAATGTTATGAGCTTCCGCATAGTCAATTTCCTCATCACGGGACTTGATATCCCATTCACGCCAGGGAGCAATGATCGGCATATTAGGAGCAAAATGCTTGACAGCCAGTTCAAATCTGACCTGATCATTGCCCTTGCCGGTGCAGCCGTGGCAGATCGCATCTGCGCCTTCCTTCAGTGCGATTTCCACCAGCCCCTTGGCAATACAGGGACGTGCATGGCTGGTGCCCAGCAGATAATCTTCATAAATAGCACCCGCCTGCATAGTGGGAATGATATATTCATCGACATATTCATCGGTCAGATCAAGGATGTACAGCTTGGAAGCGCCGGTCTTGAGAGCTTTCTCTTCCAGACCGTCGAGTTCATCAGCCTGTCCGACATTGCCTGAAACAGCAATGACTTCGCAGTTGTTGTAGTTTTCTTTCAGCCACGGGATGATGATAGATGTATCAAGACCGCCGGAATAGGCAAGCACAACCTTTTTGATATCTTTCTTATCCATAACAGTAACCTCCTAAATTTGAATACGCGAATAATATAACGCATAAATATGCACATGTCAAGCAAAAATTCATAAAAATATACAAAAATTATGAATAAAATAAAACATGTCCGGACTGGTCTGATATCGGCCTGACCGGACATGGAGTTTTCTTATTTCTGCTTGTAATACAAGCGGCAATGGCAGAATCCTTCAAATTCCGGATCGGCTATCTGATCACGGAATTCCTTGCACATGCATATATTGTCGGGTGTTCTTTCAAGCCTGCATGGACAGTAACCGTCCTTAGCTTTCAGTCCTTCCCGGATCATGGCGGTAATCTTTTCATCGGGATTGAATATTATTTGCATAAAATCTCCTCTTATTCATCATCTGTATAGAGATCCGATATCGGATCTGTCTACATTGTATGCTGTGAATTCACAATATGCAAGTTCAGAGTATCATTGACTTTTGGATAACAAGGAATATAATAAACGATGTACGAACGCTGGGGGAGCTGTGTGAGACACGGCTGAGAGGATTTTTCCGACCCTTGGAACCTGTGTGGGTAATCCCACCGGAGGGAAGCGGTCATTGAGAATCATCCGTTTTCCTGCGCTCGTCGCAGGTTTTTTTATTGGAGATGATTGGTATGAGAAACAAAAAGAGCCACACCGGGATCATGGCATTGTGCGAGTGTGCGGTACTGATTGCGGCGGCACAGATTCTGGGATATCTGAAACTGTTCAGATTGCCGAATGGTGGTTCGGTTACTCTGAATATGCTTCCTGTATTTATGATTTGCATTCGCTGGGGTGCCGGATATGGATTTGCTTCGGGGCTCATATTCGGACTTATGCAGCTGCTGCTGGATGGCGGGATCGGATTCGGATGGCAATCGATCCTCGGGGACTATCTTATTGCCTATACTGCTCTTGGTTTTGCCGGGATCATTCATTCAGACACACTGAAAAAAGCGGTTTTCTCCGTAATGCTGGGAGGTCTGGCCAGGTATGCAGTTGCCGTGATTGTCGGCGCAACTGTGTGGGCGGAATATATGCCTGATGAATTCTGGGGACTGAACATGAATGACCCCTGGATTTATTCAACTTTGTATAATGCAAGTTATGTATTGCCTGCCACGATTCTGTGCATCGTTGTGACAGTAATACTCTGGAAACCCATGAAAAAATATCTCAGACGAATGAGCTGACTGTCAGTCGGTATAGAAAGTGCCGCTGACTTCTGTTCCGGCAGAAAACAGAACGGATCCGGAAATACCGAAGTATTCGGCAATTGTTGTGATATCTGAAGGATCATCGGGGATAAATACGAGAGATAAGTTATCGGAGCTGATCATCAGAGTCGGGATATCGACAGACAGTAAACTGACACGCATGGTATCATCAGTTGATTTTTCACGATGCAATGCAGAATCAAAACTGCATTTTCCGGACAGAATCATTTCCGGTGCCTGCAGTTCGGGAATAAGCCAGAATTGTGCCGAAAAAAACTGATTGCCAGCGGAAACGGAAACTTCGGTTTCTGTTTTTTCTACAATCAACAGGATCAGATCATTACTAAATGGAAGCTTCAACGATAATTCAAGAGCATAGACAGGTTCTTCCTGCAGTAATACAGGATCGGGAGCTTTGGCAGCAGATGAACCGTCATTTTTCATAACATCGGGTGAGACCTGAACCGGAATATTTGTTGCTGCACCCGGATCGTGAGGAACATTGGTTTCTTCAGGGACAATGACCGGTACGAAAGCGGGAGAATCAGTCGTATCAGGATCGGGTACGGGTGTAACGGTCTTTATTGTTTCAGTGGCATCCGGTTCTGCAGGAATATCCGGAACAGGAGTCGCCTGATGGCTGTCCGGTTGTGCTGTCTCTATGACTGTTTTGCTGGTGGAGAGATCAGTGGTTTCTTCCGGGAGGTATGGTACAGGCGTGGATGAGGGCAGTTCTGCCGGTGTACATGACGGAGCGGCAGGAGACGTGTCAGTCTGCGCCAATGATGGTATTGGTGAAGGTATGTCTGCCGGCGGATCAGTCGGCTTCGGAGTTGGTTCCGGAGTCGGTGTAGCCGCGGATTCGGCAGTTGGTTCCCGAGTCGGTTCAGCTGTCGGTCCGACAGTCGGATCCGGTTCGGCTGCAGATTCGACAGTTGGTTCCGGTGATGGTTCATCTGCAGGTTTGACAGTTGACACATTTACCGGGGCTTCTGTGAATAATTCTGTCGGTACCGGTGAAGGATCATCCATGCCTGTTTCGTCAATATGGCAGAATTTACAGGAACCATTGAAAAAATCATGACCGTGGGGCGGAATTGTTTCGGTATATGTATAGCCGCATGACAAACAGAGCCATTTCAGGCTGCCGCTTTCCGTACAAGTATTAGCGACTGATTCCGATATGATAAGGTCATGCTCACCGGTGAGATTGCAGTCTGCTGCGGTCGCAAAAACACATAGTGTACAGAGCAGTATCGAAATCAGAGATACAATGGTTTTCTTCATGCTTATTCTCCTTCACAATGCCCGGAATGAAATGCTTCCGAAGGGAAGCCGAGAGTTGCCGGATCCATCACGGCACATGTACTGGATATGGTGGAAACAACGGAGGCAGCCAGCATTGTACCGATACGGCAGGCTGAACGCAGATCCATGCCATAGGTCAACGCGGAGCAGGTTCCGGCGAAGAACGCGTCTCCGGCTCCGGTTGTGTCGATGACGCGAACATCCACGGAAGGAAGCTGACCTTTGATACCTTTGTCAGATGCATAGAAACAACCGTCTTTCCCTGCCGTGATCACCATTGAATGGATCCCGGCTTCACTGATCAGCTCATGAAGACGTCCGGGCAAAATATCAAGTGGGATACTGCCAAGATCCTGATTGAAAAGCAGAGAAGCTTCTGTTAAGTTGCAAACAAAACAGTCACACTGTCTCAGATATTCCATCCGTCGGAGAGCGATGCTCATATTGGATACAGCAGCATAAACAGGAACTCTGTATTTTTTTGTGAAAGACATGAAAGCGGCCACGAGTTCTTCATCCATATCGATTTCCAGAAGAAAACTGTCTGCATGACTGAATATCTGATCCCCGGAAACCGCGATCGTTTTTTTGAGCGGCATCAGATCGGGACGTTGGGAAACAGAAGCAAAAACATCCCCATGCTCATCAAACACGGCAAGCCATGTTCCCATGCCGCCCGGAACTGCTTTGATATAATCGGTATGAACATGGCGCTCTTTCAGATATGCCACGGCGTCTTTACCTGCCCCCGATTCGTCTGTCAGACTGAGAAATGTGGCATCAAGACCGATGTTGGCTATGTTTTCGACGATATTCCGACTGACTCCGCCATAAACATATTCAACCTTTCCCGCATTACGCCCGCTGGGAATAAAACTTCCGGAAGGGAAACCCTTCACATCCAGAAAGATAGCTCCGGTCACTACAATACTCATATCGTTATTCTCCTTGTCTCTGCTGTATTTATTCTATATTGTAATATCGAAACAGTCAATAAAGGGTTTACCGCGATGTCTGAAGAATTTATAATAGTTATATGACTGGAGGTGAAGAAAATGGTTCAACTGTGCACACTCGGAACAGGCGGAACACTGCCGCTTGCGGACAGAGCCCTTTCTTCACTTTACGTAAGGGTAAACGGATCCGCCATGATTGTTGACTGCGGAGAGGGAACGCAGGTTGGGGTTCGCAAGCTGGGGTGGGGATTCCGTTGTATTGACGGCATTCTTCTGACTCATTTCCATGGAGATCATTGCACAGGTCTGGTGGGCATGCTTCTCAGCATAGATAAAGCAGGCAGAGAGGAACCGTTTCATATCTGGGGCCCCCAGGGACTGAAAAGGATCATTGAAGGCCTCTGCATTGTGGCACCGGCATTGCGTTTTCCGATTTATCTTCATGAGATCCCGCCGGCAGGCAAGTCCTTTGATATGATTGGTCTTGATATCAGAGCGTTCTCCGTAAATCACGGCGGAATACCATGTCTCGGTTACCGATTCTGCCTTCCGAGAAGTCCTGAATTTGACGTACGCAAGGCGATTGCTCTCGGAATTCCGAAAGCTGACTGGAAAACACTGCAGTGCGGGGAAAGTGTCACGCTCGGGGATCGTGAGATCTTTCCTTCTGAAGTACAGGGCCGCGAAAGAAAAGGGATCAATTTTGTTTACTGCACGGATACAAGACCGTGCGAAACGCTGACCAGGTTTGCCGGAAACTGTGACCTTGCTATCCTTGAAGGGATGTACGGTGACGAAGAAAAATATGACAGAGCGCTCAAGAACCATCATATGATGTTCCGTGAAGCTGCCGAAACAGCATCCGGAGCAAATGTGAACAAACTGCTGCTGACACATTTCTCGACCAGCGTGGATGATCCCTCCGAATATCTTGAAGAAACCAGAAAAATATTCCCGGAAACGTATCTTGGCCGGGATGGCCTTGAGATTACGATCCGCTATCCAAAGGAGCAGGAAGAAGCATGGGTCAGTTTGTCCTGAAAGCACCGTACAGTCCGTCCGGAGATCAGCCTGAAGCGATCGAAGCCCTCGCACGCGGTGTGAAGGAAGGGATGAAGAATCAGGTCCTGCTCGGAGTGACCGGCAGCGGAAAAACGTTTACAATGGCATCCATCATTGAAAAAGTTCAGAAGCCGACCCTGGTTATTGCGCATAACAAAACCCTTGCCGCACAGCTTTGCAGTGAATTGAGAGCATTTTTTCCGGACAGCCGGGTGGAGTATTTTGTATCATATTATGATTATTATCAGCCGGAAGCATATATTGCTTCATCTGATACATATATAGAAAAAGACGCTTCCATCAATGATGAAATCGACAGATTGCGGCATTCGGCAACCTCCGCGCTGCGTGAACGGAACGATGTCATCATTGTGGCTTCTGTCAGCTGCATATATTCTATGGGTGATCCGAGTGAATATGAAGGACTGATGATTTCACTCAGACCGGGAATGCAGTATTCCAGAAACAAATTGATCCGTGAACTGATCGATATTCAATACGAAAGAAACGACATCGATTTCGCACGCGGAACATTCCGTGTACGCGGGGATGTTATCGAAGTGATTCCGGCAGGTGAAAATGAGAAAGCTCTGAGAATTGAATTTTTCGGGGATGAGATCGACCGGATCGGGATGATCGATTCCACGACCGGTCATGTACTGAGCACGCTTGAACATGTTTCCATATTCCCGGCTTCTCACTATGCCACCGATCAGAGCCGCATGGCTGAGCATATTGAAGATATCGAGAGAGACCTGAAAATTCGTGCTGAAGCATTTGAAAAAGAGAATAAACTTCTTGAGGCACAGCGTATTACGCAGCGTACCCGTTACGATATCGAAATGATGAAGGAAATCGGGTATTGTCAGGGGATCGAAAACTATTCAAGGTATTTTGACGGCCGGAAACCCGGAGACGCTCCATATACTCTTCTGGATTATTTTACGGAAGACTTTCTTTGCTTCATTGATGAAAGCCATGTGACGGTGCCGCAGATCCGTGCTATGTACAATGGTGACAGAGCACGCAAGCAAACGCTTGTCGAATACGGTTTCCGCCTTCCTTCGGCGTACGACAACCGTCCTCTTCTGTTTCATGAATTTGAAAGCAGGATCAAACAGACCGTCTATGTTTCCGCCACTCCGGGACCTTACGAACTAGGGCTCGCCGAGCAGGTCGTGGAACAGATCATCCGGCCGACAGGTCTTCTTGATCCGGAAATCGTGATCCGTAAAGCGACGGGTCAGATTGACGATCTGGTTGGCGAGATCAACAGTACAGTTGCCAAAGGAAACAGGGTACTGGTCACTACGCTTACTAAACGAATGGCAGAAAGTCTGACTGAATATCTGAAAGGACTGGAGATCCGTGTCCGGTACCTGCACAGCGATGTCGCAACCATGGAACGAATGGAACTCATCCGTGATCTGCGTCTGGGTGAATATGATGTTCTCGTTGGTATCAATCTTCTGCGTGAGGGACTTGATCTGCCGGAAGTATCGCTGGTTGCTATTCTGGACGCTGATAAGGAAGGCTTTCTGAGAAGTGAAACCTCACTCATTCAGACAATTGGACGTGCCGCCAGAAACGTCGATGGACGTGTGATCATGTATGCTGATACAATGACAGACAGCCTGTTTAAGGCTGTTTCGGAAACAAATCGCAGGAGAGCGATTCAGCAGGCATATAATCAGGCTAACGGTATCACACCGGAAAGCGTACGGAATGCGATCCATTCTGTTCTCGAGATTACGAAGAGAGTTGAAGAAGAAACTTCAGTGGTCATGAATGAGGACGAACGTGCCGCACTGATAGCCCAGCTGGAGAATGAGATGCTGACAGCAGCCAAAGAACTGGAGTTTGAAAAAGCGGCTGAAATTCGTGACAGACTTCTTTCTCTCCGGGGAGAGGCGCCGGTAAAAAACGATACACAGAATAAAAGGAAACGAATGAACCGGAGACATAAATGAGGAGGCGGCTTGTATGAAGAAAGACAAGCAGAAATCTTTGGCAGTAAAGATTATTATTCCATTGATCATGGCGCTCCCGCTGATTCTGGCTGCTGTTGCCGTCTCTCTGAAATACGGCGGTACGATCCGTGACCTGATCAATGTTGCAATCAAGATGGCGGTGGTATCATGAAACTGATTAAAAGAGGCCTTTCCTTCCTGCTGGCATTTATGCTGATGCTGTTTATGTTCGGAACTGTTGTCTCGACCGAACTTGCAACGCTGACAGGGAACAGTCATATATACAAAAAGATCGCATGCTCGGATTCAATCACAGAACGGCAGATGACAATTATAAACAGCAGGATCAATGAACTGGCTTCCGAATACGGCTTTGATCCGGATTCTGTCCGGGGACTGATTACGTATGAAGGATTGCAGCAGTATGCAGGACAGTGTACAGACTGGTGGATGAATCTGCTGAACGGAACAGGAAACGAAGCGGCTCCTGTATGGCCTTATGAGAATATCATGAACGCAGTCAGGGAAGATGAAAAATTCACCGCTTCCGTTGAGAAATATGAGCAAAGGACCGTAGCACGTGATAAGGTTGCTGTCCCGCTCACAAATACGATCAGGAACTGTGTCCTGTGTGTCCGGTCGGAACTGATTGATCCGCTGTCTGACAAGGTCAATGAACGATTCGATCTGAAATATTATTCACGTGTGCTGAATATAGTACCGTGGATCTGCGGTCTGATGTCTTTACTTATAGCCGGCCTGATCATTCTGATTACACCCGGAGTACGGTCCCGTCACTGTATCGGATATGCTTTCGGTGCTGTTGCTTTTCTGTTGATAATCATGATCGTAGTGATCAGAACGGCCGGAATTCAGACGATGATTGCCGAAGCTTCAGACATCCTGTCCGAACAGAGCGGCGCGTTTCTGAACGTGGTAACGATCCACTTGCTGATCCCGATGATCGTATGTATCTGCGCATATATCTTCTTTACATTGAAAGGAAAGAAAAAAGTTGCTGAAGTGCCAGAGGATCATTGTTGAGAATGAGTTCAAAACACCGCTGATTTCAAAAACGGTCAGATTTGCTTTTGTGTCGGATCTTCACAATGACAGTTATGATGATCTCCTTCCTGTGATCAGAACAGTGGATGCCGTTCTGGTGAACGGAGATCTTGTGGACCGCCACAGCTCCGGTAACGGCTTTGATCTCTCAATCCGGTTCCTGAATGAAGTGACCGGTATTTGTCCGGTATTCTACAGTATCGGTAATCATGAACTGAAACTTCGTGAGCGGGAAGCGTATCTGAATGAGCTCGTGAATACGAAGGCGATTATTCTGGATAATGAAGATATGGAATTTAACGGGATCGCAATCGGCGGACTGACCACTGATCTGAATGGCAATTCTGATACAGTTTTTCTGGATCGTTTTGAAAACGGGGAAGGGTATAAGCTTCTTCTTTGTCATCAGCCGGAGACATGGAACCGGTATGTCCGCGGCAGAAAGATCGATCTGACATTATGCGGACACGCACACGGAGGTCAGATACAGGTTGCCGGACATGGTGTTTTTTCGCCCGGACAGGGCCTTTTTCCGAAATACACACATGGCTTTTATGATCACGGAAAGATGCTGATTTCCAGGGGACTGTCCAATAACACCTGCGTACCGCGTGTCAACAACCCCTGTGAGCTTCACATTGTAACTGTCAGTCCGGATATGTTATAATATTGCGAATTTTGGATGAATGGGTGATCATCATGAAAAATGCTTCGGTCAGCAAGTTCCTGCTTATCATGCTACTGGTCTGCAGTGCCATTCTGGCTGCCGCAGCTGCTGATGCTGAAACAATAATGCATGAGGAGCTGAAGAATAACGTCGTTCAGGCTGAATACTGGACAGATGAAAATGGAAATCCTGTTCCCGGACCGTACGGTTATTCCAGGGTCGAATATACATATAAGAATCAAAAACTGCCTCAGATCATTCGCTATCTGGACGAAAACGGGAATTTGTATCTGACGGATAACGGATACGCGAAAGTCGTATATGAATACGGCAATAAGAATATGGTGGCTTCGGTCAGCTATTTTGGCACCGATAACGAACCCTGCATGTGCAATGAAGGATATGCAAGAGTCACATACAAGTATACTATGAGAGGCGATATCAAAACCTGCTATTATTTCGATACAAAAGAACATAAGGTGATTGTTCCTTCTCTCGGTTATGCTTATGTAATCAACGAATATCAGGGAATCAATCTTTTGCGTGAAACGCGCTATGACGATGAAAAGAATCCTGTTGACGGACATGACGGGTATGCCGTCCTTGAAAATACGATGAACAGACAGTATCATGTGCTGGAATCCAGATACCTGCATGCAGACGGATCGGCAGCGTCAGGTCCCGATGGATGGCATCATGCTGTATATGAAAATGATGCGAAAGGCAGACATCTTTCTGCCGTGTATTACAGTGAAAACGGTGAACCGTGCATGGATGCCGAAGGAGTATATGAATATGGTTTTGAATATGACAATGAAGGACGCCTCACAACATTGCGTCTGATGTCCGACGGGTTGTCCGTTACCGGACGGAACGGCTGGAGTACATGCAGCTATGAGTACGATGACCTTGGCAGAAAGATCTGCACCAGGTACTATGACAAAGATGGAAAACTGACGGACCGTCATTCGGATTACGCTTATTGTCTTGTGAAATGGAATGATGACGAAAAATGTTATATGCAGACATGGTATGACACGGCGGAACAACCGGTTGACAGGGGCGGCTATGTGACGCTGGTCAGCTGTCTGTCCCCATTTGGCAGGATATGTGAAAACCGTTATCTTGACGTTGCTGGTCAGCCCGTACCGAATATACACGGTGTATATATTGTCAGGTATGATTATGATGAATTCGGAAGGATCACCGGCAACCGGTATTATGACGAGCAAGGATTCAAGACCTGCTCTGGTGAAGGATATGCATCTTTCCGTGATATTCTTGACGAGGACGGTTTCGTGACTTCACGTATCTTCTATGACGCGGAGGATCAGGAAATACAAACGCTCACATATGTATATGATGATACAATGGGATTGATCGGGACCGGTGAAAACTGATTGCCGGAACGACTCCGGCACTTGCACGGAAAAGCTGTAAACATTGACAAAAAAGGACGGAAACGATATAATCACCCTGTCCTTACAGAATGCACCTTGGTAGAGAAACTACAGGGTGCTTCTTATATGAAAGGAGACTGGATTATCATGGCGGAAGAAAAAGGAACAATCCTTACAGAAAGTGGACTTCAGAAACTGAAGGATCAGCTTGATTATCTCGTATCTGTGCGCAGAAATGAAATTTCCGAACAGATCGCTATTGCCCGTGGTTTCGGTGATCTCAGTGAAAACGCCGAATATGACGAAGCCAAAAAAGAACAGGCCAAAGTGGAAGAAGAGATCACTCGTCTCCAGCAGACGATCCGTATCGCAACAGTTGTTGCTGATGATGAGATTACTACAGAGCATGTTTCTATCGGCACCATTGTCAAGGTGAAGGATATGGAAGACGGAGAAACATATGAATACGCGATCGTTGGCGCGAACGAAGCCGATCCGTACGAAAACAAGATCTCCAATGAAAGTCCCGTGGGTGCCGCCCTGCTTGGAAGCAAGCGTAATTCCATCGTGACTATCGAAGTACCTGCCGGTACTCTGAAGTACAAGGTCATGTCCATCAAGAGAATGTAAGAGAAGGAAGATCATTATGGCAGAAAAGACTGTTATGCCCCGTGAACTCAGCGAACAGGAAGTCATCCGCAGAGATAAGCTGAAAGTTCTGCAGGATGCGGGAAAAGATCCCTATCAGATTACCAAATATCCTGTTACCCATCACAGTGATGAGATCCGCGACCGGTTTGACGAACTGGAAGGCAAGGAAGTCTGCGTTGCCGGTCGTCTGATGTCCAAACGGATCATGGGAAAAGCTTCATTCTGCCATATTCAGGATTTGCCGGGAATGGTTCAGGCTTATGTGGCTCGCGATTCCATCGGAGAGGAAGCCTATTCGGAATTCAAGAAAGATGATATCGGTGATATCATTGGTGTTCGCGGTACTGTGTTCAGGACCAAAACAGGTGAGGTTTCTGTTCATGCTTCCGAAGTGATGCTCCTGTCAAAGAGCCTTCAGCCGCTTCCTGAAAAATTCCACGGACTGACCAATGTTGATATGCGCTATCGTCAGCGCTATACCGACCTGATCATGAATCCGGAAAGCAAGGATACTTTCATCAAACGGTCAAAGATCATCAGTACGATCCGCCGTTTCCTGGATTCCCAGGGGTTCATGGAAGTCGAAACTCCCATGCTTGTAGCAAATGCCGGCGGTGCTGCCGCCCGTCCTTTTGAAACGCATTTCAATGCCCTTGACGAAGATTTCAAACTTCGTATCTCTTTGGAACTGTATCTGAAGAGACTGATTGTCGGCGGACTTGAAAGAGTATATGAAATCGGACGCGTATTCAGAAACGAAGGCCTGGACACCAGACATAATCCTGAATTCACCCTGATGGAACTCTATCAGGCCTATACGGATTACCATGGAATGATGGACCTGACGGAACGGATGTACCGCTATGTGGCGCAGGAAGTACTCGGGACCACGAAGATTTCTTACAATGGTGTTGAAATGGATCTGGGCAAGCCTTTTGCCCGTATCACCATGAAGGAAGCTGTTAAGCAGTATTCCGGAGTGGACTTTGATGAGATCCATACACTGGAAGAAGCCCGCGCAGCCGCGAAAGAACATCATGTTGAGTTTGAAGAACGGCATGCTAAAGGCGATATCCTGAATCTGTTCTTTGAAGCATTTGTCGAAGAGCATCTGATTCAGCCCACCTTTGTCATGGACCATCCTGTGGAGATCTCTCCCCTGACCAAGCGTAAACCTGAAGATCCGAATTATGTTGAACGTTTTGAATTCTTCATGAACGGATGGGAAATGGCGAACGCGTATTCCGAACTGAATGATCCTATTGACCAGCGTGCCCGTTTTGCCGCGCAGGAAGAACAGTTTGCCAAGGGTGATGAAGAAGCGAATCATACGGACGAGGATTTCCTGAATGCGCTTGAAATCGGTATGCCTCCCACGGGCGGTATCGGATACGGAATTGACAGAATGTGCATGCTTCTGACGGATTCCGCCGCGATCCGGGATGTGCTTCTCTTCCCGACAATGAAGACACTGGATGCCTCCAAATCGGAAGCGAAGAAAGATGAGACTCCCGCACAGCCTGAAGACGCGTGTGCTGCCTGCCCGTCACAGGAAATCATCGATTTCTCCAATGTTCAGATTGAACCGTTGTTCGCTGACTATGTGGACTTTGACACCTTCTCCAGAAGCGATTTCCGTGCTGTGAAGGTCAAAGCCTGTGAAGCAGTGAAGAAGAGTAAAAAGTTGCTGCAGTTCACTCTGGATGACGGTACCGGCACCGACCGCACGATTCTTAGCGGCATTCATGCTTTCTATGAACCCGAAGAGCTGGTTGGAAAGACTCTGATTGCCATTACCAATCTCCCGCCGAGACCCATGATGGGAATTGACTCCTGTGGAATGCTTCTGAGCGCGATCCACAAGGAAAATGACGAAGAAAAGCTGCATCTGCTGATGGTGGATAATCATATACCTGCCGGAGCAAAGCTGTATTAAGCAAAACGGCTGTGAGAAATCACAGCCGTTCTTTCAAAACTGCAGCTGCAAGTCAGGTGTGAATACAGTCGCGGTTCAAGTTGACATCATACCGCAACATTCATATAATTCAATCAGTTGAATGACAACTTATGAAAGGAAACCAACTTCGCATGACTGATGAGATGAAGGAAAGCCTGTATAATGACTATTATCGCAAAGTATTTGGCTATCTGAAAGGAAAGACCAATAACTATCATCTCGCGGAAGACCTTGCTTCGGATGTTTTTATGAAGGTCTACAGCAAAGCCGATACATTTGACGAGACAAAATCATCTGTATCCACGTGGATCTATACGATCACCAGAAATACGCTGACAGACTATTTCAGATCCAGAAAAGTGTTTGAAGAAATCCCTGAAGAATTATCGGACGGATCCGATATAGAAGCAACCGTTCTTGACAATGAAACGCTGGAGGAACTTGCGGATGCCCTGGAAAAGCTGGATGAAAGGGAACGCGATATCATTATCCTTCGCTACTATAAGGGAATGAAGCTGAAGGACATTGCCGATGTGATCGGTATTTCCTATGCGTATGTCAAACTGCTGCATAATAAAGCGCTTATGCTTCTGAAAGAATATCTGTGACGGAGGAATAAAAGATGAATCTTGAAAAACTGTTCGATTTCCAGAAGTTTGAGAATAACAGCCGTCTTGCGAAGCTGATCAGTGAAACTGAATCCCGTTATGCGAAAGCCCTTTCCGATGATGAACTTGATATGGTCAACGCGGCCGGAGAAATCCCGGACGTTGGAGCTGAAAAGAACCCGCCAAAGGAAAGACCCTGATATGATCGATTTAAAAGAATCCGGATCAAAATGATCCGGATTCTTTTGTATAGGATATCGCTATGTTTGTTATTGCTCGAACTGACAGTTGTAAAGGTTCGCATAGAAACCGTTTTTCGCGAGCAGTTCATTATGCGTGCCGGTCTCAAGAATGTGTCCCTTATTCATCACAATAATCCGGTCGGCGTTCTGTATGGTGGAAAGACGGTGGGCCACAATAAAGCTTGTCCTGCCTTTCATGAGACGGGCAAAGGCTTTCTGGATACGGATCTCTGTCCGTGTATCGATAGAAGACGTTGCTTCGTCGAGAATAAGAACCGGAGGCGGTGAAAGCATGAGACGCGTAATGCAGAGCAATTGCTTCTGTCCCTGGGACAGGGAACCACCGGCTTCACCAATGACCGTATCGTAGCCTTGAGGAAGTTTCCGTATAAAGCTGTGGGAATGAGCGGACTTGGCGGCGGCAATGATTTCTTCATCGGTCGCGTCGGGCTTCCCGATACAGATGTTTTCCCGGATCGTTCCGGCAAACAGCCATGTATCCTGCAGAACCATACCGATATTCCTGCGCAATACAGAACGGGGAATATCCCTTGTATCCACACCGTCGAGACGGATCGAACCGGACTGAATGTCATAGAACCGCATGATCAGGTTAATAATGGTTGTTTTACCGCATCCGGTGGGACCGACAATCGCAACTTTCATACCCGGATCAATGTGCAGCGAAAAATCACGGATCAGTTCGCTTTCCTTATCATAGGAGAACTCAACATTATCCAGTTCAATCTCACCGTCAAAAACACGGCCAGGGTTGTCGGTTTCCGGATCCGTTACTTCGGAAGTGGTGTCTATCAGACCAAAGATGCGCTCCGCACAGGCAAGAGCGTTCTGCAATTCGGTCATGACGCCGCTGATTTCGTTAAAAGGCTTTGTATACTGATTCGCGTAACTGAGGAAACTGGTCAGACTGCCAACGGAAAGACCGCCGGAAATGGCGATTAAAGCGCCTGAAAGGGCAACCGCCGCGTATACGATTGAATTAACAAAGCGTGTGGATGGATTGGTAATGGAAGAGAAGAAGGTTGCTTTCAGAGAGCAGCTTTGGAGACGGGTGTTGATTTCGTCGAACTCACCGAGCAGGGCTTCCTGCTTTCCGAAGGACTGCACCAGTTTCTGACCTGAAATCATTTCATCCACCAGGGCTGTTTCTTCTGCTCTGATTTCGGATTGCTCCTTGAACATGGAATGGGTACGGGTGGCAATAAAGCGTGCGACCAGTAATGAAAGGGGAGTTACGAAGACTACTACGAGTGCGATCAGCGGATGAATGGTGACCATGAAGATCAGCGTACCGAATATTGTAAGCACTCCGGAAAGCAGCTGACTGAAACCGAGGAGCAGACCGTCCGCGAACGTGTCGACATCGGTGATCATTTTGCTTACAGTGGTTCCGGTCGTCTGACCGTCAAGGAAGCTGAGCGGAAGAGTATGCAGATGCGCAAAGGCTTCATTACGAATATTCCGTACAGCGTGAAAAGTGATCCGGTTGTTGATGGTGGTGGTGAGCCACTGCAGTGCCGATGTGACAAGAATACAGATCAGGATAAGTGTCAGCTGATGCGCGAGTCCGGTGAAGTCCACCATGCCGGCGCGGACAATACAGTCAATGGCACGTCCGGCAAGGATCGGAACATAAAGAGTCAGGATTACGGACACAAGAGTAAAGAAGAGCGACAGGAAAAAGCGGAAAAGATCGGGCTTCAGATAAAGGAGGATACGTTTCCATATATTCCCTTTATGGAGCAGCTTTTTCTGATCAGACATTTTCAGCCACCCCCTCTGTACCAAACTGGGACTGATAGATCTCTTTGTAAATATCGCAGGAATCGAGAAGCACGTCATGGCTTCCCCTTCCGACCAGGTTGCCGTCATCCATGACAAGAATCTGATCGGCAAAACGAACTGAAGAGGTCCGCTGGGAAACGATAATGGTTGTCATGGATCCCGCCCGCTCGCGTATGGCTTTTCGTAATGCCGCGTCCGTGGCGAAGTCCAGCGCTGAAGCACTGTCATCCAGGATGAGGATTTCCGGTTTACGTACAAGGGCTCTTGCAATGGTCAGACGCTGTTTCTGACCGCCGGAGAAATTTCTCCCGTCCTGTTCAACAGGTTCATCAAGCCCAAGCTGTTTGGTTTCAAGGATTTCTGAAGCCTGTGCGATTTCAAGGGCTTCCTTCAGATCGTCGTCCGTTGCGCCTGGATTGCCCCAGAGCAGATTACTGCGGATCGTCCCTTTGAACAGGACCGGTTTCTGAGGTACGATCCCGATTCTGGCGCGGAGAGAATCCATATTGTATTCGTTGACATCAATATCGTCAACTGTGACAGAACCGTTGCTCGCGTCGTAAAAACGCGGGATGAGACTGATCAGAGAAGATTTTCCGCTTCCTGTGCCGCCGATAATTCCAACGGTTTGTCCCGGCTGAATGTCAAAGGTGATGTTTTCCAGTGCGGCATCGCCGCCATTCTGATATTTCAGGCTGACTTCGCGGAAAGACACAGAACCGTTTCCGGCTTCAGGATCAAGAGAACCGTTGATCTGGGAATTACGGACATCCAGAACGGATGAGATACGGCTTCCGCACGCGGCGGCTTTTGTCAGTGAAATGATCAGATTGGCCATTTTGATCAGTTCGACCAGTATCTGCCCCATATAGTTGTACAGGGCAATGACCTGTCCCTGAGTCAGAATACCCGAATCAACCCGGATCGCACCATTCCTGATCAGCAGGATCAAAGCGATATTGATAACGGTATAGGTGAGCGGGTTCAGCAACGCGGACAGTCTGCCGACCTTTTCCTGAGAAACGGTCAGATGATTGTTTTTCTCTGTGAAACGTTCAGTCTGCTCATCTTCAAGACAGAATGCCCTGATCACACGTACGCCGTTCAGATTTTCACGGGTGATGGATGTGACTCCGTCAAGATCACCCTGTACCTTCTTGTACATGGGCATTGAAAGAAGCATGATTCCAAATACGATAATCAGAAGAACAAGAATCACGACGGCGAAGATCAGAGCAATATGAGAATCAATGGTAAACGCCATGATCATGCTGCCAAACACGATGAACGGAGAACGGAGAAGCAAACGAAGACCGAGATTGACACCGTTCTGGACCTGATTGATATCACCGGTCATCCGGGTGATCAGCGTTGAAATACCCAAACGGTCAAGGTCGGCGAAAGACAGTGACTGTATGTGCTCAAGAAGAGTATGACGCAACTTTGTGGAGAAGCCGATAGCCGCCTTGGCGGCAAAGTACTGGGCAGTAATTGAACAGGTCAGACCGATCAGCGCGAGACCAACCAACAGGAGGCACATTTTCAATACATACCCCTGATCACCGGCAATGATACCGCGATCGATGATGGAAGCAACAACAAGCGGAACAAACAACTCAAAGAGTGCTTCAAGCAGCTTGAACAGCGGCCCGAGAATACATTCCTTTATGTAATCTCTGAGATAAACAAGCAATTTTTTCAATTGAATAATCATATCCTTCCTGATGAATAAATCAGTACGTACAATAGGATATCATTCATTAGAATGTTTTTCAATTCAACTGTGTACTAAAAACTGAAATAATAGCGAATATAGTAGGAAAATCACAATAATGGATTGCTTTTTTACTGAACACAGATGATAATGGTATTGAAGGAGTGATCAGAACATGGCATATACGCAGTATTGGTCTGAACGTGAATCTTTTTTGAGAAGACAGGAACGTACATTCAGAAATGAATGGGTTCATGAAGTATATTACAACCATAGCTTTGCTGTCCTGAGACTGAGAGACGGAAGCTATGCGGTCACCGATTTCAGACAGGATGTCACTACCGGCTGTGATGTCATCTACCTTGCTGAAAAGCAGATGATCCTCAAACTGATCGAAGAACAGGATATGCTGTCTCTCTTTATCATGAATGCAGTCAATAACGGCCGCACCGTCAGACTGGACGCAGAAGGGATCGGGAAGCTCAACAGTCTTCATTCGTACGGGCAGGAACCTGATCAGGCGGAAATTAAATTCCGTGACGCGCTGAAACTGGCGCAGGAAGCGGAAAATGAAGTTCTTGCACGTGAAAAGATCGTAGGCACTCCCGAATGGCGTAAAAGTGTTGAACGGGAAGTCCACGAAATGGCTGAACAGGATCGTGCTCGGTTGAAGGAAAAGCCGGCTATCGCAAAATGGTTTGTAGAACCTTCTGTACGTAAAAGACTGAAGGATGAAAAAGCTTATGTCTACAGAGAACAGAACAGAAGGATCTATGAGGAGCAGGAAGCACAGAGAATCATTGACGAAGGTTCTGTTTCAAAAAATACTATTATAGCGGGGATCGTGTCACTGGTCGGTATTTTGCTTTTTTACCTGCTCGTATCTTTACATGGAATCAATTTTCAGTTCCTTCCTGCTTTGGTCTGCGGAGTGACAGCCATTATTCTTCTGATAAAGGATCAGAATTATGACAAAAAGAATATGAATGCCCGTCTTCTTGTATGGATCATAACGATTATTTGTTTTGTGCTCGGAGTGACGGCTGTTGCTTCCATGCTTTCATGAGGTGAATACCATGCAGGTCACGAATCCGATTATCTGGATGGATTTTCCTGATCCGGATGTGATCAGGGTGGATGATACCTATTACATGATCAGTACGACTATGCACCTGATGCCCGGCGGCGTGATCCTTCGCTCATATGATCTTGCACACTGGGAGATAGTCACTTATCTGTATGATATTCTCGAAAATTCGCCGGCGGCACGTCTTGAGGACGGTAAAGGGATCTACTCGGCAGGCATGTGGGCAGCAACACTGCGATATCATGAGGGCCGGTTTTATGTGATATTTGTTTCAAATGATATCAGAGAACAGCAGAAGTCATTTCTTTTTACATCAGAATCGATTCAGGGTCCGTGGGAAAAAAGAAAGATAGACGGATTCTATCATGACTGTTCTTTGCTTTTTGATCAGGGAAAAGTCTGGATTGTTTCAGGAAACGGTCAGCTCTGGCTGAATGAGATGAAAAAGGACCTCAGCGGACCTGAAACAAACGGGACCAGAAAAATGATCGTAAATGACACAGTTGGCGTGACTCTGAGAAGTGAAGGCTCCCATTTGTATCATATCAACGGGAAATATTATCTGTTCGCGATTCACTGGCTTGACCACGGCAGCAAAAGAAGAACGGAAGTCTGTTACGTATCTGACAATATTGACGGACCATATACCGGCTGGGATGTCCTGGATGATGATATGGGCTATCATAATGCAGGTGTTGCTCAGGGCGGTATTGTGGACACACCGGATGGCAAATGGTATGCGATCCTGTTCCAGGATCATGGCGCTGTCGGTCGTATTCCGGTGCTGGTTCCGGTAGGGTGGGAAAATGATATGCCGGTTTTCGGCTTTGATGGGAAAGTACCGCTTACACTCGATGTTACTTCGACCAGACCCGGTCATGTTTACGAACCGTTATACTGCAGCGATGATTTTGATTATAATCCCGGTGAACCGCTGAATAAATGCTGGCAATGGAACCACATTCCAGACGCTGCCGGATGGAGCCTGACAGAAAGACCGGGGTTCATGCGGTTGAAAACAGGCGCTCCCGTCCGGGATATCCAGCTTGCGCGTAACATGCTTGGGCAGCGCTGCGCTGGCCCTGATTGTACCGCCACGATCAGAATGGACTTCAGCAAGCTTCTGGAAGGTGACAGAGCGGGTTTGTGTGTAATGCAGGGACGTTATGTATGGCTGGGCGTACGCGTGGAAAACGGCAGAAAAGTCCTTACTTACGCCGAAAGAGATCCGCTGAAGAAAGATATGACCGCGGGGACCGCGGTCGAAACAGATTTATGTGAGATTTTCACAGACAATATCGAATTGAGTGTGCACTGCGACTTCGAAGATAACCGCGATCAGGTCACGTTTGGATATGCGGTGAATGATCAGCAAATTCCGGTTGGAAAGATGCATCATCTGGTATACGCGCTGGATCACTTTATGGGTGCGCGCGTGTGTATCTTTGCCTACGCGGCGGAATCAGGCGGTGGGTATGCCGATTTTGATTCATTCATGTTTACTGTCGGAGAGAAAGAATAAGTTCGGGAATCATTCTTGCGGTGTCACCGGAAATCATGCCGGCGGCACCGTATTTCGTCTGAGCTGCTTCTCCGGCGGCTCCGTTCAGCCAGGCTGACGCGGATACAGCCCTGAGAATATCATCGCCGCAGGCGCCGCACAAGGCAGCAGTGATCCCCGAAAGGACATCTCCGCTGCCGGCTGTTGCCATTCCCGGGCAGCCGCGGTTTACAAGCCAGCAGAAGCTTCCGAACGTAATGATCGTCGTGGGCCCCTTCAGAAGAAGCGTTACTGAATGCTTTCTCGCATACTCCTGAGCAATCGCTGGTAATTGCTTCTGGATTTCCGGAACAGTCAATCCGCAGATACGACTGAATTCAAGAAGATGAGGTGTCAGGACCAGCCTGCATGAAGAATGAACGGTTTCTTCAGGATCGAGCCTTGAAAACAGGTTCAGTCCGTCGGCATCAATGATCAGGATGCCGTGATATTCATGAAGCAGAAAGAGAAGCGCTTTCTTTGATTCTTCGCTTACACCGATCCCCATTCCGAAAGCGATAGCTTTAAGACCGCGGATATATTCACGGAATTCATCTTCTGAAAAAACCAGATTCCCGTCATTGTCACAGGTGAAAGGGAACAGAGTGGACTCAAGTGTTCCCTGTGCAACGATGTTCAGCATGTTCCGCGGAAAACCGAGACGGACAACACCGGCTCCCGATCTCATGGCAGCGGCGGCAAGATTGGCAAGGCGCAGTGCGCCCTGATAACGCGAACAACCGCCCACCAGCCCGATATACCCGTAAGTTGACTTATTTGAAAGGTGATTCCGGTGCAGCAGAATTACAGGGAGATCTTCCGGTCCGAACAGCGCCATGCTGCAGGATTTGATCTGAAGGCCAATATCATGATTGACTGTATTCCCTGAAAAATCTTTTCCCTGATTGAGAAAATGACCGGATTTGAGCTTGCCGATCGATACAGTCAGATCAGCGTGGACAGGATAACCTGTTCCGTTGTCCGCGTTCAGTCCGCTGGCAATATCGACGGAAACGGTATAGACATGACTTCTGTTGATATGATCAATGACTTTCATATAATCCGCCGGCATGGGATCGTGGTAGCCAATTCCGAAAAGACAATCCACAAGAGTACCGTATGAGCTCAGGCCGATATCGGCGGAATATGAGATCACAGGAATTCCAAAGTCCTGACATCGTGACAGAAAGTATTGCGAATCATCGGAAACTGTATCGGACACCCGGATCACCGTACAGCTCAATCCATGCGACGCAAGGAGCATTGCAATTGCATAGCCGTCACCGGCGTTATTACCTTTTCCGCAGAGAATGGCATAGGGTTCTCTGCAGCTGACCAGATGAGAAACGACAGCCTCTGCAGCCATGGTCATCAGCTTGCGCGAAGATGTCCCGGCCGTGAACGCGTTCTGTTCTGCTTTTCTCATATCTGAAACTGAATAGACCCACTGCATATAAACACTTCCTTGAAATCCGTTGAGACTATTTTATCAGAGCATGTAATGGGAAACAAGACTGATTGGATATCAATATATGTAAGTACAAAAAGTGCATAAAATACAAAAGTGTTACAAAAACAATACGAAAAAATCAAAAGCTATCATAAAGTGATGAAGAAGAGAAATATTTGATTGTGAAAACGGATGCTCAATGATAAATTAGCATCGTACTTTTTGTACATGTATCTTTATTTCCGAAAGGAGTAAAAGAATGAGTAAGTACTTTGGAACAGATGGATTCCGCGGAAAAGCGGGTGTGGATCTGACTGCACAGCATGCCTTCATGACCGGTCGTTATCTCGGCTGGTATTATAAGAATCAGCATGAAGGTGATAAGGCACGCATTGTGATCGGTAAGGATACACGCAGATCTTCCTATATGTATGAATCAGCACTTGCTGCCGGTATTACTTCTTCCGGCTCCGATGCCTACCTGCTGCATGTAACGACAACCCCCTGCGTCAGCTACATTACCCGTACCGAAAGCTTTGACTGCGGTGTGATGATCAGCGCCAGCCATAACCCCTATTGGGATAACGGTATCAAGCTCATGAACGGTGCCGGAGAAAAGATGGATGACGATCTTCAGGACAATATCGAAAAGTATATTGACGGAGAAATCGCAGAATTGCCCTGGGCTACCGAGGATTCAATCGGATGTACGGTTGATTTCTATTCCGGACGTAACCGCTATATCGGTTATCTGACCAATCTGGCCACCAAGCCTTTTGATGACAGAAAAGTGGCTCTGGACTGTGCCAACGGTTCCAGCTGGATGATCGGTCCTGCCGTATTCAATGCTCTGGGAGCAAAGACTTATGTCATCAACAATACACCCAACGGTGTCAATGTCAACCTGAACTGCGGTTCAACCCATCTCGAAGGTCTCAAGGCCTATGTCCGCGAGAATCATCTGGATGTCGGTTTCGCTTTTGACGGTGATGCTGACCGTTGTCTGGCGGTGGATGAAAATGGTGAAGAGATCAACGGCGACAAGATCATGTACATCTGCGCCAAGTATCTGAAGGCTCACGGACAGCTGGCCTCCAATACAGTGGTGACGACCATCATGAGCAACTTCGGCCTCTACAAGGCTCTGGACGCGGCCGGAATCAATTATGAAAAGACCGCGGTTGGCGACCGTTATGTCTATGAAAACATGAAAGCCTATCATCACCTGATTGGCGGTGAACAGAGCGGTCATATCATCTTCCGTAAGCATGCCCGTACAGGTGACGGCCTGATCACCGCCATTATGCTGATGGAAGTCATGATCGATACCCAGCTGCCTCTGTCCGTACTGGCAGAAGGCGTAAAGATGTATCCTCAGGTTCTCAGGAACGTGAAAGTTGACGATAAGGATGCGACTCTTGCTGACCAGAAAGTAATGGATGCGGTCAATGCCTGCACCGAAAGACTCGGAGACGGCGGCCGTGTACTGCTTCGTAAGAGCGGAACCGAGCCTGTGCTCCGTGTAATGGCGGAAGCCGGCACGCTTGAGGAATGCGAGTTCAATGTGGATTCCATCATTAAAGCCATGGAAGACAGTAAACATCTGATTGAGGTGAAACACTGATGCTGAAGACCAAAGATCTTTATCATGATCTGACTCATACAAAAGCAGCCTCTCTGCTGGAAAAGACAGAGTATCCCTGGGAAGCACTCGACGGAATCAAGGAACTGATCATCGAAATCGGCAAGGCTCTTCCTGCGGATGAGTATGACGAGATTTCCGAAAACGTCTGGGTTGCCAAAGACGCGACAGTGTTTGCCACCGCTTATCTCGGCGCTCCCTGCATCATCGGTCATAAGACCGAAGTACGGCAGTGCGCTTTCATTCGCGGCAGCGCGCTGGTGGGTGATAACTGTGTAGTCGGAAACAGCACTGAACTGAAGAATGTCATTCTCTTCGACAATGTTCAGGTGCCGCATTACAACTATGTCGGTGACAGTATCCTGGGATACAGAAGCCACATGGGAGCCGGCTCGGTGACCAGCAATGTCAAGAGCGACAAAACGCTTGTCACGGTCAAGGACCGTGAAGGCGGAAGCATCATGACCGGACGCAAGAAGATGGGCGCTATGCTCGGCGACTTTGTCGAAGTCGGCTGCAACAGTGTGCTGAATCCCGGAACCGTGATCGGATGCAATTCCAATGTTTATCCTACCAGCTGCGTACGCGGAGTTGTTCCCGCAAACAGCATCTGGAAGAACGCGGAAAATGTGATTGTCAAAGAAAACCGCTGACAGTGAAAGGAGAAAGATTATGAAAGTTATTGTTGTTAAGGATTATCAGGAAGGCGCGGTCAAAGCCGCCGATCTGATTGAAAAGATCGTAAGAGAGAATCCTGAATGCACGCTGGGTCTGGCTACCGGTTCTTCTCCTGTTGGAATGTATAAGGAACTGGCTCGCCGCTGCGATGAAGAAGGCCTGGATTTTAGCAAGGTTCACAGTGTCAACCTTGACGAATATGTCGGTCTGGACGGAACGCATGACCAGAGCTACCGCTATTTCATGAATGACAATCTTTTTGACCATATCAATATCAAAAAGGAAAATACCTATGTTGCCAAAGGAATCGGCGATATCGAAGAAAACCTGAAGGAATTCAATGCGATCCTCGACCAGACCGACATTGATATTCAGGTTCTGGGTGTCGGCCCCGACGGTCATCTCGGATTCAACGAACCCGGCGCGACTCTGTATGACGGTGCACATCAGGAAACTCTGGATGATTCCACCATCGAAGCCAACAAACGTTTCTTCGCTTCCAAGGAAGATGTTCCCACCAGGGCCGTGACCATGGGTATGGGAAATATCATGAGAGCCAAGCGCCTTCTGATGATCATCAGCGGTAACAAGCAGGATGCCGCAACCAAGCTTCTGATGAAGGACAAGATCGATCCTATGTGCCCCTGCACCTTCATGCGTATGCATCGGGATGCCACAGTTGTGATCGAAAAGAGCCTCGCGGATCAGATCGGATATAAGGGCTGATTGACTGATCTATCAGCCCAAGGGTGAAGGATACAGGGGGAAGGGTGTACGCGAAAAACGAACAGCAGCGTAATCTTCCACCATGGAAAATCAACTGACTGTCGGTATAATTCAAAGCTCTCCCTCTGGGAGAGCTCCGCGAAGCGGTGAGAGGGATACCGGAAAAACCAACTTTATTTCACCCTTCACCCTCAATCCTGTATCCTTTCACACCGAAGGTGTGCCACCCTCCACCCTGAATCCTGTACCCTGTAAAAAACGGGAATGTCGAATGACATTCCCGTTTTTTACACCCAATCCACATTTTCACTGGCACTTCTGAAAGTATCTTCGTTTTCCTGTGTGTAGCGTTTTGTTGTCGATACGCTTTTATGACCAAGCGTTTTTGAAACCTGATAAATATCACCGGTTTTCCGGTAAAGCGTTGTCGCGTATGTGGAACGCAGCTTATGCGGAGAGATCTTTTTCTTCAGCGGTGCCGCGATCCGTGCATATTTTTTGACCAGATCCTGTATGGCTCTGGTTGTGATCCTCTTTTTCTGAATGGACAGGAAAAGCGCGTCTTCGTGTCCGGGATATGCTTCTGTCTCTTCCCGGATCTTCAGCCAGTCGGCCAAAGTATCGCGTATGCTCTCATTGAAATAGAGGATCATCTGATTTCCGCCTTTACGCGTGACTACAAAAGCCTGCTGATCCAGATCGATATCTTCGAGATTCATACCGACCAGTTCGCTTTCACGGATGCCGGTTCCGAGCAGAAGCATAATGATTGCAAGATCACGGACCCGGGTATTTTCGACATACTTCTTTTGCCTTTCGGTCAACCCTTCGCCGGTGTTGATCGTATCGATCATTTTGATGATCTCATCCCGGTCCAGATAGATGATTGGTTTTTCCCTGATCTTGGGCATACGGATTTTTTCTGTCACGTTTTCCGCAATATATTCATGTACATACAGATATTTATAAAAGGAGCGGAGGGAAGACAGTTTGCGGGAAATACCCAGTTCTTCATTCATGACAAAATGCTCGGTCACGCCATCTTCTGCTTCTTCGGTCCTGACATACGTAGCCAGGTATTCCTGATACATTTCAATATCTTTCAGGTCAACGGCTGCCAGATCATCATAGGTAAACTGATAGGGTTCAAGATGAGAAAATTTCACCCTTTCGGCAACCAGAAAACGGAAAAAAAGACGAAGATCATAGGCATAGCCAAGTCTTGTCAGTGATGACGTCGACGTGGCAATGCTGCGCATAAATTCCGTAACGGAAGAGGGAAGTACTTTTTCCAGTTCCCTGATACGGATATTCAGTTTCATTTCCTGTTCTTTTCTGTAATCGGGATTCTGGTTTTTCATGAAATACAAGTCATCCTTTGCCGTTATCAATCAATTTTGATATCAGGAATAATTAATTTCACGTGTATTATATCATAATCGACCAGAGCGGACAAATTGAATCTTCATCTTGTATTTTCCTGCAGTGAATGATATATTGATGATAAAGGAGAAACCATCATAAGATTCTGCAAAAGAGGTAGTAAACATGGGAAATTATAGGAATTTCAAGCTTGTATACTATTTTGTCGCTCAGGAAACAGCTTCCGTTGACGAAGAAAAACTCGAGAAAGAAATTGAATTTTTCGAGAAATACATGCGGCCTGACAAGGTGTATCTGGAACCTTTCCGCTCCGGAGAAATGGCGACTGACGATCAGGTAGAGCTTTGTAAAAGAGTCTTTGAACGCCATGGAGTTGAAGTGGCTGGCGGAATCACGACAACCATGCCGACTCCCGAAGGAAGCGAAGACAAACAACGTCTTTTTGATACTTTCTGCTATAACGATCCGGCCATGATTGAACGGCTGAAAACGGTCAGCGAATTTCTGGGGCGTCATTACAATGAATTTATCATTGACGATTTCTTCTTCACCAATTGTACATGCGAAGCCTGCCGCAAGGGGAAGAACGAATATAATACAGCCCATGGTATCACTGATGGTTCCTGGAGCGCTTACAGACTTTCTCTGATGGAGAAAGTCAGCAGGGAATACATGATTGCTCCCGCAAAGAAAGTCAATCCCGATTGCAGGATCACCATCAAGTATCCGAACTGGGCGGAAAGCTATCAGCAGACCGGCTACAATCCCGCGGCACAGCGTAAACTCTTCGACAGGATCTATACAGGCACCGAAGCCCGGGATACTGTGACTACCGATCAGCATCTGCCGCGCTATCTGAGCTTTTCTCTGATGACATATTTTGAAAATATGTGGCCAGGACATAATGGTGGCGGCTGGTTTGATCCTTTCGATCTGCATATTACCGAGCAGTATCTTGAACAGGCATATCTGACGGCTTTTTCAAAGCCGAAGGAACTGATGATGTTCTGTTTTCAGGCCCTTGTGAACAATATGTATGTACCTGCTCTCGGTTTCCAGCTGGATCGTCTGGATGAAGTGCTGGATCATGTCGGCAATCCGGTCGGGATCACAGCATATTTGCCGGATAATTGTCATGGTGAGGATAATATTCAGGATTTCCTGGGAATGTGCGGCTTGCCAGTTATCTGTACTCCGTATTTCCCTGATAAAGCACCCTGTATACTCCTGACGGCATCCTCGGCCTGTGATCCGGACATTCTCGAAAAGCTTGATTCCTATGTGTCTGAAGGCGGAAAAGCTATTGTAACAAACGGATTTGTCAGTAAGATGCAAGACCGCGGGATCGAGTCCATGACCTCTGTTGAAGTTACGAACCGCAAGATAACCGGCAATCATTTCCGTGTTGAAAATACGACCCGGTTCAGCGGACTGTCTTTTGTTCAGGGAGCGGAAAGCGTAACCTGTCCGGTATGTGAATTCCGGAACAACGCCACCTGGGCGCTGGTCAAGATTGCCAGAGATGAGGAAAGTTTCGGAATCCTGCTGCGTGATACATATGGTAAAGGCGCTATGTATACGCTGAATGTTCCGGATAATTATCCGGATCTCTATAAACTGCCGTCGGAAGTTCTGAGCAGGATCCGCGAGGAGTTCCCGGTCAACGGGATCTGGATGGAAGGCGAATCAGGCACCAGCCTGTTTGCTTATGATAACGAAGCCTTTATCCTTTATCGCTTTGTAACATCAGCGGCTCAACCTACGAAAGTGAAGATCCATATAAAAGGGAAGTGCAGCGGACTTGTTTTACCGTTGATGAAAAATCCCCAAACACAGAATGCACTGACGCTTGCACCTTTGTATTATAATGAGTGCGAAACCGTGTTTGAGGTTCCGGTCAGGCCGGGAGCTTATCAGGTTTTGAAAATCATAAAGGAATGAAGAGAAAAGATACAGATTGTATACTGTATACAATGGGAAAGTTTTTAACGCAGAATAATTGAAAGACAAAGCCAACCGGATCATGTTTTCCGGTTGGCTTTTTAATGGGTAATAATAAGGATCAGTTTTCAGCAGATCCAAGGCATATATGATTGATGAATGACTGGACTGGTCATCCATGTATCAGCTTTGAGTATCAGCATCGCAAAATCATATACAGGTCGGCTGGTTTTCAAATGAGGCTGATGAAATATCCGCGTATAACAATCAAGAATCGTTCTCAGAGCAAACCGAAAAAGAATGGATTGATGAAAGCGAAGAAAAATGTTTTGATGAGTCAAATGATCGATCATAAATCATCAAAACAAATTAACCGTATAAAGATAACCAAACGATCTATAGAAGAACCGGAATCGTTTGTTTCTTCGGAAACCGGCCTATCTCTTCGTAAAATTGCTATTTTACGAAGAGATGTATTGCAATACCCCCTGCTGTCAATGGCTTTGGATGAGCCGTATTGTAAGGTATTTCAACGTATACATGTTCGTACAAGAGACTATGAATAAAGTTCAGCAACTATATTTCACGAATGTATTCACGCACAATATCCACCAGATGATCCCCTTCTGAAGGCAGATATCGCGGAGAAATGGCTGCTGTTACGTAATCATAATTCTGATCATTCCTGAATAGACGGTAATCATTGTATACAAAAAACGGAATGACCGGTTCCTTCCCGTTTACGCTTTCAAAGATCCGCGATGAGAGTGATTCCAGACGGATCATGTTGTCTCCGGCGAGGATCTGTTTCGGTATATCCGGTCTGGATTTCGGATTTCTCACATTCTCAAGCTTGCTGATCCTTCTGAATGCCAACGCGAAAAGCAGGTAGTTGGCTTCATCCAGTTTATGCTGCCCGCGGAAGAAATCGGGACAGATCCTGTTTTCAGGCTTCATGCTGAGAACATTATGAAGGACATAATCAGGTCCGGGATAACCGATCCCGAGGTCACTGTGAGCATCCACATGGGTCACTTCAAACGGAAATGAAAGAGTCCCTTCAAAAATCCGTTCCTCCCAGAAATCCAGTGCCAGATCATGGGTTTCAAAGATCCTGCCCGGAAGCGGGTTTCTTCTGTCAAGACCGCATTGAAATTCCAGAAATGCCCGCACCTGATCCTCCTCCCACGGCTCGTGTCCGGCGGCGTCAGGCCGTTTCCCGTACTCCGCCAAGGGACAACAGTCTGCGAGAAAGAAATCCAGATCCAGATCAAGTACTTTCATGTATTCATCCTCGGTATGCAATGGATTATAGAGCGAAACTGTGATATAAATAATACCGAAACATCCCTGAAGGAGTGATTCGGTGAAGATATTGGTCATCAGCGACAGTCATGGAGAAACGGAAGATCTCCGATGGCTTCTGGAACAGATACACAATGAATACGGCCCGATGGATGCATTTATTCATTGCGGTGACGGCGCCTCGGATCTGGAACGCTTACGTTCCTGGATCATGAAACAAAACGCCGGTGCTTCGTTTTACTTTGTTTGCGGCAACTGCGACTTTGGCGCGGATCTGCCGGTCTCCCTGAAGCTCGACCTGGAGGGAGTCAGGATCTTTGTTGCTCACGGTCATACTTACTATGTAAAGACAACTCTTGCTGAACTCGATGCCGCGTCCCGCGCTGAACATTGTTCAGTCACGCTGTACGGTCATACACATATCCCCAATTGGGAGATGCGTGGTACACTCATGGTCAATCCCGGTTCGGCCAGGAATGGAAGAGCAGCATTGATCAATATCGGGAATGGTCAGGCGGAAGCAAAATTGCTGGAATACTGATTATTTTTCCTTTTCCAGTTTGATCTCATCGATCGCGATTCCGCGATATTCATGGTCTCCGTTGACGCATTTCATGCAGTTATCGCAGATCTTGTTCGGATCCAGATCACAGCGGTCGCATTCTCCGCAGTGGATGCATTCGCGATCATAGAGAACGCACATTTTCTTTTCAGCCATTTCAGATCACTCCTTTACAACCATAATTATATCACAAAACTGACTTCTCGGCAGTTTCTTCTTGACCAGCTTTCCTGTTACGCATACAATAGACCCGTTTGATTAACGGAGGTGTTTTCATGGCGAATGTAACTCTGATCCCCGGCAAGGAAAAACGTGTATACAGCGGACATCCATGGGTGTTCAGAAGTGATATTGATAAAGCGGATGAAGGAATCAGACCCGGTGATGTGGTTTCTGTACTCTCCTCCAAAGGTAAATTCCTCGCGAAAGCGTATTATAACCCGAACAGTCAGATCACGCTTCGTATCCTGACCTATCAGGATGAAACGGTTGATCGTGATTTCATTTTCCGTCGTGTAAAGCAGGCTATCGATTATCGCCGTACCTTTGCGGATCTGCGCAGCTGCCGTGTTATCTTTGCTGAAAGCGACCGCCTGCCTGCGCTGATCGTCGACAGTTTCGGAGATATTCTTGTCCTGCAGTGCCTCTCTCTCGGTATGGAACAGTTCAAGCAGGATGTTGTTGACGCGTTGGTGGAATACCTCCATCCTGCCGGAATATGGGAGCGCAACGATGTGCCTGTACGCCGTCTTGAAGGCCTTGAAATGACGACCGGACTTCTTTACGGAACGGTTCCGGATCGCGTTATGATGGAAGAAAATGGTGTCAAATTCTGGGTGGATGTAAAGGAAGGTCAGAAGACCGGCTTCTTCCTTGACCAGAAAGAGAATCGTGCGGCAATCGCTCCGTTTGTGAAGGACAAGATTGTTCTGGATTGTTTCACTCATACCGGAAGCTTTGCGCTTCATGCCGGATACTACGGCGCCAAAGAAGTGACCGGAGTCGATATCTCCGATTATGCATGTGCCTTTGCGACGGAGAACGCGAAACTGAACGGACTGGAGGACCGCGTTCATTTTGTGGAAGCCAATGCTTTTGATCTTCTGGCGGAACAGAGCAGGAATGGCACTGAATATGATGTGGTTATCCTGGATCCTCCCGCGTTCACAAAAACCCGTTCTGCGGTCGAAAGCGCGACGCGCGGTTATAAGGAGATCAACCTGAGAGCGATGAAGATGGTTCGTCCGGGCGGATATCTGATTACCTGCTCCTGCTCACAGCATATCCTTCCGGAAATGTTCCGCGATATTGTTCTTTCCGCGGCAAAGGATGCGCGTGTCACGCTGCGTCAGGTCGAATTCCGTACACAGGGCAAGGATCACCCGATCCTCCCCGCTTCTCCCGAAACCCAGTATCTGAAATGCGGCATCTACCAGATCATGGAATAAAAAGTACCCGTACGAGAACGGAAACTTGTACGGGTACTTTTATCTTATCACTAGCTACTAACCACAAACTACTAACCACTGCGCGACCCGCAGATCGCGCTCACCCTTCACCCTGTATCCTTCACCCTCATATCTCCTGGTGCGGCTATGCCGCACCCTTGCGCAGCCCCGCCGTGCCCTTGCGCAGCCCCGTCGCGCCCTTGCGCAGCCTCGCTGCGCCCTCAATCCTTATACCCCAGATTATTCAATTCCTCGGCCCGATTCCGCCAGTCTTCCCGCACTTTCACCCAGAGCTTCAGATCGACATGCAGTCCCAGAAGCTTTTCGATATCTTCGCGTGCTTCTGTTCCAATGACCTTCAGCATGCTTCCCTGCTTGCCGATGATGATTCCTTTATGGGCGTTCCTTTCACAGTAGATGGTTGCGTTGATTTCCATGAAGTTGTCATTCTTCTTCTCCATGCCCATCATTTCAACACCGATTCCGTGCGGGACTTCATCGCGCAGATGGCGGAGGGCTTTCTCGCGAATGATCTCTCCGCAAAGCAGACGCTCAGGCTGATCGGTGATCATATCATCCGGGAAATACTGCGGACCTTTGGGAAGATGTCCGACCAGGATGTCATTCAGTTCCTTGAGACCGTCACCGGTTTTGGCGCTGATCGGGATAATATCCTCGTAGCCATAGTCCTTCATGCTGTTGATCATCGTCAGAAGCGCGGAGGGCTCAACCAGATCGGTCTTGTTGAGAGCCAGAACCTTGGCGCATTTGACTCCGCTCATATCCTTGATGATCCTGGTATCGGCTTCTGTGAGATGAGACGCGTCCGCTACGACAAGAATGCAGTCCATACCGTCCATGGCGTCATGAACAGTCTTCATCATATATTCACCGAGCTTGTTTTTCGGTGTATGAATACCGGGCGTATCCAGGAAGACGATCTGCCAGTCTTCCCCGGAAACGATCCCCATGATCTTGTTTCTGGTTGTCTGGGGTTTATTGGATACGATGGCGATCTTTTCGCCGATCATGGCATTCATGGTGGTGGATTTTCCGGCATTCGGCTTTCCGACAATGGTAATGAATCCGGATCTGTAGTTCTCTTTCGTCATAATATTTCCTTTCAGTTTTCATCAAGTGATTCGGGACCAAATCCGTGAGGAAGCAGGTTTCTGAGGGAATCTTCAGCCTTTTGCCCGTCGCCCCAGGTCACAAGGACGCGGATATCCGGAGCGAATTCATTCAGAACCTGCCTGCACGCGCCGCAGGGCCATGGAGCGGAAACGGTTGAAGCGATTGCAATCGCTGTGAAGGAAACCGCTCCTTCACTGACGGCCTTGAAGACAGCAGTCCGTTCGGCACAGTTCGTCAGACCAAAGGAAGCGTTTTCAATATTGCATCCCTGGTAGATTCTTCCGTCCGCGCAGAGCAGCGCCGCGCCGACGGGATAATGACTGTAGATGCTGTAACTGCGCTTCATGGCTTCTCTGGCCAGTTCCAGCAGCATGTCATCCGTCACTGCACTGCTGTAATTCCTTGAAAGACCGATGCTTTCCAGAGCTTTTTCTTCTTGCTTTCTCATCACGGCTTTTTCATCCTCGTTCATATGATCATAGCCCATCAGATGAAACAGACCGTGAACCAGAAGATATGCCATTTCTCTTTCTGTTCCATGACCATATTCTTCACCCTGAGCGATCGCGTGTTCTACGGAAATGATGATATCTCCCAGAAAGTATTTTCTGTATTCATCGTCATATTCGGTTTTGAGCCGGTCAGGCGCAGTGCCGGCAGTCATTCCGTTCTTCCAGCTGACACTGGGAAAAGACAGTACATCGGTGGCTTTGTCTGTATCACGGTGTTCCCTGTTGATCTCATGGATGGTTGCGTCGTCGCACAGTCTGACGGATACAAAGCATGGAAGCTTCAGCCCTTCGGTGATCTGCGCGGTGTCAGCGGCCGACTGCATCCAGGTAAACAAAGCGGGTGATACATTTGTGTCGATTTGCCATTCAATCGTCAATTCTGTTCACTGCTTTCACTTTTGATTTCCGGTTCTGATGATGACTCTGTCTGGGCGGACGGTTCTTCGCTGTTTGCTTTCGATTCCGTTTTTTCTTTCTGCTTCTGCGAAGATTCAGCATTCTTTTTAACGACCTGGGACAACTGTTGCATGGCTGCCTGAGCCTGGACAGACATCTTCGGATACTCGATTCTTTCATGGAAGACGCCTTTCAAAACGCTTGTAAAGGCTTCAACGATTTCATCGAGATCACAGATCAGGATTGGCGATTCAGTCAGCTGTCCGTCTTCAAGCTTCCCGCGAATCAGCCGCTCAATGAACTTTTCGATCGCGTTGGGAGTCGGATCCTTCATTGAACGCACAGCGGCTTCGACTGTATCCGCAAGCATGACAATGGCGGCTTCCTTACTGGAAGGCTTTTTTTCATGATAACGGAAATCATTGATATCGATCGGAGAACCGTTCGCCATCTGCAGAGCTTTATGATAGAAATACATGGTTGCCGTATCTCCGTGATGCTGCGAAATGATTTCCTGAATCTCCACCGGGAGATGCTCCTGCTGTGCCAGATACAATCCGTCGCTGGGATGGCTGGTAATGATCGCGGAGGAAATATAAGGATCCGTGGTATCGTGCGGATTGGTTCCCATCTGGTTCTCGGAGAAATACTGGGGACGCTTGAGCTTCCCGATGTCATGGTAATACGCGGCTGCACGGGCCAGTAAAGAATTGGCTCCGATTTTGTCGGCAGCGGCTTCGGACAAATTCGCGACAACAATGGAATGATGATAAGTTCCCGGAGCTTCCAGTAACAGGCGGCGAAGAAGCGGTTGATCGGGATTGACCAGTTCGACGAGTCTGGTTGCGGTTGCAAGATGGAAAACAGATTCAAACACGGGCTGAAGTGACATGGCCAGAATACCGCTGATGACAGCTCCGCCGCATGCCCATGCGATGTTTTCCATGGAAGCCTTGATATTGGAGGAAGTCATAATATTGATAGCCATGATGATCAGAACATCAAGAATGGCGCAGATGATACCGGCAATGATCAGTCGGGTACGCATGGGCCGGGTGGAAAGATACTTGACACTGACCACACCGCTGATACTGCACATGAGGAACAGAAGCAGCATTTCAGCGAGGTATCCCGAATTGCTGCCGGCACTGAGTCCTGCTGTAAGGACAGCAATCGGAATGACGGATGAAAATCCGGCTTCAACGCCGAGCAAAACCGTCAGGAGCATGCATCCCATCGTGACAGGAATAAAGAACGCATTGAAGATCTTCAGAAAAACAACCGCAAACGCGACTGAAAGTACGGTAACGATCAGAACAACAATAAGCTTTCTGTTGCTTTCAAGAATATCGTTTTTCAAAGTTCTGAGCAGGATATAGAGGCACAGCATGCTCAGACAGACCAGAATTGCGGCACCGCCGTATACCGAAAAATCATACTGATTATCCTTGAGCAGACCGAGAGACTGCAGCATGACGATCTGGTTCTGACTGACACGTTCTCCGGAACGAATGATATTCTGCCCCTGAAGATACATGACATTCTCAACGTTTTCGGAAGCGTTTGCACGGGCAATATCGGTTGCTTCCTGATCGATGATCATGTTGGGCTGGATGCAGGCTTTCAGAACGGTCGGGACGATGTTCTGATTCAGGGAAACATCCAGTCTGTAGCCGACGATCTGCTTCACATTATCGATTGCCTGTGTGATCTGACCTTCACGGACAGTAGCGTTCATGGAATTCTGTACAGCTGTCTCAACCGTGGATACCATGGTTTCAAAATCAGTTGTACTGGTCCGCAGAAGTGTGGAGATCTGATATCGGTTCAATGTGATCGAATGCAGGAACCCGTTGGCATATTCGATTTCTTCATCTGTATATGTTTTTGCACGGATCTGTCCGGGGGTTTCAGTGCCGTCCAGCAGGGTCAGACCGTATTGCTGAACCAGACGTAATTCGCCAAAGACATTGTCAAGACCAGAGACAACGGATTCCGCAACGCCTTCCTGAAAACGATAGACGGGTTCCACTGCGTTTGCGGCAGTCTTGCGCTTTTCTTCAGTTGTGACTTCATCCACGACATCTTTGGTCGCTGTGATCGTATCATGCGCGATAGAACCGACTTTAAGATCATAACGCTTTGGCGCGCAGACAAGAAGATAAAGACCGTAGATCAGTATCGTCGCGACGAGAAAAGCCAGGAATCTTTTCCACGAAGCGGACTGAAGCATATTTTTGATCTTGTGATTCAGTTTATGTCCTTCGGAATTAACTGCATTTTCGACAGGCATCTGAACATCAGACATATCGGACCTCCTTATTGATTATGAACGTTCGCTGTTTTTTCGGCAGCAGCCTGATCATATGCCTCGGTGATCTTTTGTACCAGTTCATGTCTGACAACATCGCGGTGTGTCAGTTCAACGATACCGATTTCGGGAATATCTTTCAGGATCTCGATGGCTTCTGCAAGACCGGAGCGTTTTCCGAAAGGGAGATCGGTTTGCGTAATGTCACCTGTGACGACAACTCTGGAGTTATAGCCCATTCGGGTCAGGAACATTTTCATTTGCTCCGGAGTCGTATTCTGTGCTTCATCCAGGATAATGAATGAATCAGACAGCGTCCGGCCGCGCATATAGGCCAGCGGGGCAACTTCCAGGATCCCGCGTTCCATCAGTTTCTGATAGGAATCCAGTCCCATGAAGTCATAAAGCGCGTCATACAATGGTCTCAGATATGGATCAACTTTCTGTGTCAGATCGCCGGGCAGGAATCCAAGCTTTTCTCCGGCTTCAACGGCCGGTCGTGTCAGAACGATACGTTCGACTTCCTTATTCTTGAGCGCCACCACTGCAAGTGCCATGGCAAGATATGTCTTGCCTGTACCGGCAGGTCCGATCGCAAATGTCAGTTCATGTTCACGGATGGCATTGACATATTGTTTCTGACCGTAGGTTTTGCAGCGGACCTGTTTCCCTCGATGTGATATGGCAACGACACTGGAGAGCACTTCCTCAAGTTCGTCTTCCCTGCCGTTCCTGATCATGTCCATGATATAACGGAGTTTCATCCGGTCCACCGGTTCATGGCGATGGATCATTTCAAGACTTTTCGAGAATGTGATGGCAGCCTGCTCTGCTTTTTCCGGGTTGCTGCTTTCGATTGTGAGTTCATTATTTCTTAACTTAACGGAAACTTCGAAAGTATCTTCGATCATTCCGACAAATTCATCATTCATTCCAAAGAGAGACATATAATCTTCCATGGATTCGGGAATCAGACTCTGAATGTATTTCTCCGGCAAGAGCAGTCAACTCCTCATAAAAATGCATACAAAAATACAACTTAATAATAATACATATTTGCGAAATGTCAATGAATACTTGATTTTCCGGCATATTGGCATACTTGTCATTTGAATGTTCCGCTGATATAATTATATGGTTATTGACTGGTTTCAGAAAGGTGATTGTATGGCACAGATTGGTGATCTCGGTATCGATCTCGGCACTTCCAATTTTGTAGTCTATATGAAGGGGCGCGGCATATGTCTCCGCGAACCGTGTGTTGTTGCGCTTGATAAGAACAATGGGAATCTGCTTGCTATCGGAACCGAGGCTCAACGGATGATCGGTCGTACACCGTCTTCTATTACTCTGGTGAAGCCTTTTGCCAATGGTGAAATCGCTGATTTCGAGATTGCCAGTGCTATGATCCGGCATTTTATCGGTACTGTAACAGGTAAGCATCTCCTGGCCAGACCGCGTGCAATCATTGCTCTTCCGTCAGGAATCAAGGATCTTGAACGTAAAGCGCTTATCAGTGTTATGTTTGATGCCGGTATACGCCGTACGCAGATTGTTGACAAATGTGTGGCGGCAGGTCTTGGCGCGTCTCTGAATTTTGAAGGTCCTTTCGGTGCGATGCTTGTGGATATCAGTTCCGCCGCGTCCGATATCGCTGTCCTTTGTAACAGTCAGGTGGCAATCGGAACAAGCATCCGTATGGGTGGAGATCATTTTTCCGATTCGATCCTGCGTTTTATCAGAAGGAAATATAATCTTCTGATCGGTGAAAACTCCCTGGAGCAGGTAAAGATCACGCTTGGAAGCGCTATTGCCAGAGAATCGGAAGTGACGATGGATGTGACCGGCCGCAATCTGATTTCTGGCCTTCCCAAGACACAGAGTGTTGTTTCTTCGGATATTTATGAAGCTTTGAAGGACGATGTCAGCGATCTTATTGAAGCAATTCAGATCGTGATCGAACGTACACCTCCCCAGCTTGCTTCTGATATCTTTGATAAAGGGATCACGCTTACCGGTGGTGGCGCGGCTCTTTACGGCCTTGCCGAAGCGATTGAATCGGTCCTGAAGATCCCCTGTGTGGTTGCGGGTGACGCGCGCGACTGTATCGTGATGGGCTGTGCCCGTATCGTGGAAGATCTTGCCAATTCGAAGAAGTATTTGCTTTGATCGGAGATCAAAGTAAATACTGCAGAAAACAGGATACAGGGTGAAGGGTGAGCGCGGCGGAGCCGCGCAAGGGCGCTGTGCGCAAGGGCGCTGTGCGCAAGGGCGCTATGCGCTAGGGCGCTGTGCGCGAGGGCGCTATGCGCAAGGGCGCTATGCGCTAGGGTGCTTCGCGCTAGGGTGCTTCGCACTAGGGTGCTTCGCACTAGGGTGCTTCGCACTAGGGTGCTTCGCACTAGGGTGCTTCGCACTAGGGTGAATGAAGTTCCTTTTTCTGTATATTAAAACAGCGGCTTGTATGATTACAGACCGCTGTTTTTAAATATTTTCGCTGATCTCCTTGCGAAGCTTTGCTTCGCCCTTGCGTTGCGAAGCAACGCCCTGGTGCAGCTTTGCTACACCCTAGCGCAACTTCGTTGCGCCCTCGCATACGTCACCCTGTATCCTTCACCCTGTATCGCAACTGCTTAAGCAGTCACAATCCCCGCAGCCTCCTGCAGCTCCAGCTGCCTGATCGCTTCTTCTCTCATCTTGTACTTAAGTACTTTACCGGCGGCATTCATCGGGAATTCATTCACAAAGCTGACATACCTGGGTGTTTTGTGTTTGGCCATATGCGTCAGTACGTATTCTTTGACTTCTTCTTCCGTCATGGTTTCCCCGGCGTTCAGAATGACACAGGCCATGATCTCTTCCCCGTAGGCTTTGTCCGGGACACCAATGACCTGTACATCGCGGATCTTCGGATGGGTATAGAGGAAGTCTTCGATCTCCTTGGGATAGATGTTTTCACCGCCGCGGATGATCATATCCTTGATGCGTCCGGTAATGCGGTAATAGCCTCTGTCATCCCTGCGGGCCAGGTCGCCTGTGTGGAGCCAGCCGTCCGCGTCGATCGCTGCCGCGGTGGCCTGAGGCATTTTGTAGTAGCCCTTCATGATGTTGTATCCGCGCGCGACAAACTCGCCGTCCGTATTGTTTGGCACTTCCAGGTTGGTCGCAGGATCAACGATCTTGCATTCCACGCCGTACAGAGCGCAGCCGACGCTGTTGACTCGGGTCTCTATGTCATCGGTGATCTTGGACATGGTGCATCCGGGGCTTGCTTCCGTCTGACCGTAGGTTATGCAGATCTCGTCCATATGCATCTTGTCGATGACTTCCTGCATGACAGCGATCGGACAGGGACTGCCCGCCATGATGCCGGTACGCATATGACTGAAATCGGTGTTGGGGAAATCCTTGTGATTGAGCATGGCGATAAACATCGTCGGAACACCGTGGAACGCGGTGATCTTTTCCTGATTGATGCATGCAAGCCCCTTACTGGGTGAGAAAGCCGGGATCGGGCTCATGGTCACACCGTGGGTCACGGAAGCAGTCATGGCAAGGACCATGCCGAAACAGTGGAACATGGGTACCTGGATCATCATGCGGTCTGCCGTGGAAAGATCCATGCAGTCACCGATCGCCTTGCCGTTATTGACGACATTGTAGTGCGTGAGCATGACGCCCTTCGGGAATCCGGTCGTTCCGGACGTATACTGCATGTTGCAGACATCGTGTTTGCTGATGGCGTTCGCTCTGCGGTCAACGATGCTCTGGTCGGTATATTTGGCCATAGCGACGGCATCATTCCAGTACAGGCAGCCTTCATGCGGATGATCGATCGTAATGATATGGCGGAGGAATGGGAACTTCGAGGTATGCAGGGGCTGCATACCGTCATGTCCCTTCAGCTCGGGACAGAGTTCGTCTATGATTCTGAGATAGTCGGAATCCTTATAGGCGTCAATCATGACCAGTGTATGTGTATCGCTCTGACGGAGCAGATATTCGAGCTCATGGATCTTATAGGCGGTATTGACCGTAACAAGGACTGCCCCGATCTTGACTGTTGCCCAGAAAGTGATATACCACTGCGGGACATTGGTGGCCCAGATCGCGACATGGTCTCCCTGACGGACCCCGAGAGAGATCAACGCGCGTGCAAACTCGTCGACATCATCACGGAACTGTGAGTAGGTACGCGTATAATCCAGCGTGGTGTATCTGAACGCGTACTGTTCCGGGAATTCATCGCAGATACGGTCCAGGATCTGCGGGAAGGTCAGATCCAGCAGTGTTTCCTTGGGCCAGATATATTTTCCTGTCTTTCTCAGATTGTCCTGCAGTCTGTATCCACCCGCTTCCGTGGACAGAAACTGCTGCATATAGTTGGCGTAATGCGGGAAAACGATACCGGCGCTCATGAGTTCCGGCATATAGGCTTTTACCCATTCCAGAGAGATGAATCCTTCATAATTGACGCTCTTCAGGGCGTTGACCATATCGGTGATGGGCATATCGCCCTCGCCCATCATTTTGTATACGACTTTTCCGTCTTCCCATTTTGAGTCCTTGGTATGAACATGCTTGATATAGACACCGAGATTCTGAACTGTGGTTTCGGGGCTTTCGTTCATGAAACGGTACGGATGGTGCATATCCCACAGCGCCGCGACCGTATCGCTTTCCGCTTTGATCAGCAGATCACGGAGACGTCTGGTATCCGCGTATACCCCGTTTGTTTCGATCAGAAGGACCACGCCGGCTTTTTCGGCGTAAGGGATCACGTCCTTCAGATGCTGAAGAACGATCCTGTCATCGACTTCGCCTTCCGCCTGTGTGTCGCGGTCGCCGAGCAGACGGATATAGGGCGCGCCGATCTTCTGAGCAAGATCGATATATTCGAAGATCTCCTGACGGATGGGTTCCCAGTTGTCAGCGTATTTCAGCACACATCCGGTTGTCAGGCACGGAATGGAAAGGTGCATTTTCCGCAGCTTTGAGATCGTATGATCGATACGGTCTTCAGAGAAGGGATTGGTGATCCCCTGAAAAATATCTCTGCCCATGCCGCGGATCTCAATGCCGTCAAAGCCGAAATCCTTTGCCATGGAATAGATATCTGACCATTCAAATCCAGGGCAGCCCAGGGTCGAGAATGAAATCTTCATAATTCCCCTCCAATAAAAAAACTTCCATCTCATGTTGAGACGAAAGAATAACTTCCGCGGTACCACTCAAATTGACTTACAGTCCGCTCACGGTCCGTAACGTGGACGAAGCGTCCTGGTCTACTGGATTGCTCGTTCGACCGGCGGCTCGGGGACCAGAAGATCATCCTGTCATGATTGCTCGCACCGTCCGCAATCTCTCTGAAATGCATCGGAATGACCGTAACTCCCGTCATTGCTTTTACTTGCACTATTTTACAGATTCCCTGTTCTCATGTCAAGAAAAGACACATTTTCGCTTGTTTTTATCGTGTATATAGTCTTCCTGACATACGGTTGTCACGGAGCAGTTAACGGTATTTTGATGGGCTTCCGGAACACTTGCAAAGTATCGCTGAAACATCAGTCAATCTTGACATGACAATATGGTAGGATGCATAATACATGATGGTATTTTATGGAATGGAGGGGTCGTATGGCAATCAGGATCATTCGTGTCGATGATGATTCCGTGGCGGTGAAAGCCGGTTTGAAAGTCGGAGATTCCCTTGTACGGATCAATCATGAAGATGTGCTTGACGAGATCGACTATCAGGCGCTCATCTGCTCTTCGGATCCTGAACTTGAAATCATTGACGAAAACGGACAGACCCGTACGGTAAGGATCCGGAAGGAAGAATGGGAACCGCTCGGTATCACGCTGGATGAATCTGTGATCCTGAAACCGCGTCACTGTGCCAATCGCTGCGTATTCTGCTTTGTGGAACAGATGCGGCCCGGGATGCGTCCCACGCTGTACGTGAAGGATGATGACTGGCGTCTCAGTCTGATGATGGGTAACTATATCACGCTGACCAATGTCGATGATCAGGAATTCTCCCGTATTCTGAAGCGGAAAGTCAGTCCTCTCTATATTTCTGTTCACGCGACAGATCCGAAGGTCCGCTGTGCTCTGCTTCGCAATCCCAAAGCGGGTAATCTGATGGAACGCCTTCGCGCCCTGAAAGATAACGGACAGACTTTCCATTGCCAGATCGTTCTTTGCCCGGGGCTGAACGACGGAGAAGTACTGCGTAAATCCATTGAAGAACTGGCTTCCCTCTGGCCGGCTGCCGAATCCCTGGCAATCGTCCCGGTCGGATTGACACGTTTCCGCGAAAAACTGACCCCAATTTCACCGGTTGATCCCGAAACTGCCGCGAATGTGCTGGAAATGAGCGCGTATTATCAGCGGAAGTATTTCGCTGAAATCGGGACCCGCTTTGTCTTCCCGTCCGATGAGTTCTATCTGACTGCCGGAGCGGAGATCCCTGACGAAACGGAATACGAAGGATATCCGCAGATCGAAAACGGCGTTGGAATGCTGCGGATGCTCGCGGAGGATGCCGGTATGACTGCGGAGGATCTGTCGGATTCGGTTCCGCCTGCTCCGCGCAGGATCCTGATCCCGACCGGTGTTTCGGCAGCGCCATGGCTCAGAGAGATCTGCTTTAAGTATGCTCCTCGCGGTACGGAAGTGACAGTTGTCCCGATCGTGAATCATTTCTTCGGGGAGACTGTTACGGTTACCGGCCTTCTGACCGGGACAGATCTTCTGGAGCAGTTAAGCGGTATAGATTGTGATGAGATCCTGATCTCGTCTGTCATGCTCCGGGAAAACGAGGGCTGTTTCCTGGATGATATGACGGTTGATATGCTTTCGCGGCGTCTGGGGAAGCCGGTCCGAGTGTCGGATAACACCGGAGAAGGACTGATCCGCGCTTTATACGGAATGGAGGATAATTAACCTATGTCCAGACCTATCGTTGCTATTGTCGGACGTCCTAACGTGGGCAAATCCACCTTTTTCAATAAAATGGCCGGACGCCGGATCAGCATCGTGGAAGATGTACCCGGAGTCACCCGCGACAGGGTCTATGCCGATGTCGAATGGCTCGGTCATCCTTTTACGATCGTGGATACCGGCGGTATCGATCCTCACAGCGATGATGTTCTTCTGTCACAGATGCGTCATCAGGCGGAGATCGCTATTGAAACGGCGGATGTGATCTGCTTCTTCACGGACGGACGTGAAGGACTGACGGATGACGACCGTGAAGTGTCTTCGCTTCTGCGTAAGACAAAGAAGCCCGTGATCCTGGTAGTGAACAAGATCGATCATATCAATCTGAATGATGCCATCTATGAGTTCTACGAACTGGGCCTTGGTGATCCTTTTGCCATCAGCGGTGTGAATATGCTCGGCTTCGGTGATCTTCTGGATGAGATCATCTCCCATTTCCCTGCCGATGCGGATGTGGAAGAAGAGAATGACCCGGATCAGCATACGATCCAGCTGGCAATCGTCGGACGCCCCAATGTTGGTAAGAGCTCTCTGACCAACCGCCTTCTGGGTGAAGAACGTACGATGGTTTCCGATATTGCCGGTACGACCCGTGACGCGATCGATACGTTGCTGACGCTGCCTGACGGGAAGAAATACAATATTATCGATACGGCCGGGATCCGGCGGAAGAGCGCCATTGAGGATGAAACCCTTGAACGTTACAGCGTTCTTCGCTCGATCGGTGCCATCCGCCGCGCGGATGTCGCGCTGCTGATGATCGATGCCAATGACGGTGTCACCGAGCAGGATACCAAGATTGCCGGGCTGATTACCGACGAGGGTAAAGCAGCCATCGTCATCGTCAATAAGTGGGATATGCTCGAAAAAGAGACCGGAACACTTGAAAAGTTTAAGAAACAGGTTCTGAGCGATCTGAAGTTCATGGATTATGTCCCTGTTCTGTTCATTTCCGCCAAGACCGGTCAGCGTGCCAATACGGTCCTCTCCATGGTCGATACCGTATGGGCGCAGGCAAGCAAGCGGATCACGACCGGTCTGCTGAACGACATCCTTTCGGACGCGATCATGGACCTTCAGCCGCCGTCCCAGAACGGACGCCGTCTGCGGATCTATTACGCCACCCAGCAATCTGTCTGTCCCCCTACCTTCATCTTCTTTGTCAACGATGAAAAGCTTATGCACTTTGCTTATCAGCGATATCTTGAGAATTACTTCCGGAAGTCTTTTGACTTTACCGGAACGCCGATCCGCATGATCCTGAGAGAAAAGAAAAAGGAGAACGACTGATCATGATCAATGGATTTGTTGGTTATGTTCTGACTGCTTTGATTGCATATTGTCTGGGCTCTGTATCCACCGGACTTCTGGTGGCGAAAAAGTACAAAGGACCGGATCTGCGCTCGGTTGGAAGCAAGAATACCGGCGCGACCAATGTTCTTCGTACCATGGGCTGGAAGTACGGTCTGATCACCTTCTTCGGTGACATGATCAAAGCGATCCTCGCCTGCCTGATCGGCAAATGGCTTACCGGAGCCCTTTACGGCATGATGCTGGCCGGTCTTTGCGTGATCCTCGGTCATAACTGGCCCGCGTTCTTTGGCTTCAAAGGCGGTAAGGGCGTAGCCAGCAGCTGCGGGGTGATGCTTTGCTGCTTCCCTGTTCCAGCTGTCATCTGTTTTGCGGTCACGATCCTGATCATCTGGCTGTTCAGATATATATCTGTCGGTTCGATGTCCATGCTGGTTCTGTATTCTCTGATCGTTTCCGTATTCTGTTCCGGCGGTGATTGGCGGATCATCCTGTGGACGGTCGTCCTGGCTGTTCTCTGTATTGTGCGCCATCATGCGAATATAGGCCGTCTCCTTCGTCATGAAGAAAACCGGTTTAATATGAAGCCCAGGGCTAAAGTCTGAAATCCGGAGGGATCAACTTGTCTTTTGATATGAAGCACGTTCGTAATTTCTGTATTATTGCCCACATCGATCATGGCAAGAGCACGCTGGCCGACCGTATTCTGGAGAAGACCGGCGTGTTTGAGCAGCGCGAAATGGTCGAACAGATCCTGGACAGCATGGAACTGGAACGTGAACGCGGCATTACGATCAAGAGTAAAGCCGTTCATATGAAGTATACCGCGAAGAACGGTGAGGAATATATTCTGAACCTGATCGATACTCCCGGTCATGTCGACTTCACATATGAGGTCAGCCGTGCCCTGGCCGCGTGCGAAGGTGCTCTTCTGGTCGTGGACTCTACTCAGGGAATTGAAGCCCAGACGCTTGCCAATGTCTATATGGCGCTGGAACATGATCTGGAGATCATTCCGGTGATCAATAAGATCGATCTGCCTTCTGCACGCCCGGAGGAAGTGCGCCAGGAGATCGAGGATGTGATCGGTCTCGACGCTTCCTACGCGCCTTGTGTTTCAGCCAAGACCGGCTTGAATATTGAAGATGTCCTGGAAGCAATCTGCAACTATATCCCCGCGCCCGAAGGTGACCCGGAAGCACCGCTTCAGGCCCTGATCTTTGACGCGTTCTATGATAACTATCGCGGAGCCATTTGTTTTGTACGTATCAAGCAGGGTACAGTCAGGGCCGGTATGCGTATGCGGCTGATGGCGACCGGAGGTGAGTTCGATATCGTGGAAGTGGGTACATTCGCTCCCGGTTATCGTCCCTGCGATTGCCTCCGTGCCGGAGATGTAGGCTATATCTCCGCGTCCATCAAGGATGTGCGCGATACCCGTGTGGGCGATACGATCACCGATGCCAATCTGCCCGCGGTGGAGGCCCTTCCCGGTTATAAGCATGTGACCCCGATGGTCTACTGCGGTATCTATCCGGCGGACGGGGCGGATTATCCGGCGGTCAAGGATGCGCTTGAAAAGTTACGGATGAATGATGCTTCCCTGACTTTTGAACCTGAAACTTCTGTGGCGTTGGGCTACGGATTCCGCTGTGGTTTCCTGGGTCTTCTGCATATGGATATCATTACGACCCGTCTGGAACGTGAATGGGATCTGAATCTGGTTACGACCGCGCCAAGTGTTATCTATCATGTGATCAAAACAAACGGTGAGGAACTGTATATCGACAACCCGACCAATCTTCCTCCGGTAACGGATATCGATTATATAGAAGAACCTTTTGTACATGCGCAGATCTATACGCCGCAGGATTCTGTCGGCACGCTGATGGACCTGTGTCAGGACAAGCGCGGTATATTCATTGATATGCAGTATGAAGGCAACCGCGTAAAGCTGAACTATGATCTGCCTCTGAATGAAATCATCTTTGACTTCTTCGACCAGATAAAAAGCCGCAGCCGCGGGTATGCCTCCTTTGATTACGAACTGAAGGATTATCGCCGCAGCGATCTGGTCAAGCTGGATATGCTGCTGAATGGAGATATCTGTGACGCCTTCTCGATCATTGTTCACCGTGAAAAAGCCTATGCCCGCGGCCGTGGGATCGCTGAAAAACTGAAGGACGTGATTCCGCGTCAGCAGTTTGAGATTCCGATCCAGGCAGCCATCGGCGGTAAGGTTATTGCCCGTGAAACAGTGAAAGCCATCCGTAAGGACGTGCTTGCCAAGTGCTACGGTGGTGACATCACGCGCAAGAAGAAATTGCTCGAGAAACAGAAAGAGGGCAAGAAGCGTATGCGCCAGTTCGGTACCGTCCAGGTCCCCAGCGAAGCCTTCCTTGCCGTCCTGAAGATCGACTCCTGACAACAACCCTGGCGCAATCTATAGATTGCGCCCTAGTGCCGCAGGCACCCTGGCGCGTAGCGCCCTTGCGAAGCTCCGCTTCGCCCTATACACTGCGCAGCATCGCAGCGCCACCCTTCACCCTGTATCCTTGCAACAGCCGGAGGCTCCCAATGGATCATTGGCTCGATTATGTGGAAGAAACGGTGTGCTTTACGGGACACCGTTTTATTCCTGCTGCCTTTGCCTCCGAAATACATAAACGGGTTGATATTGAGATCCTGAAAGCATATGAAAAAGGATACAGACGCTTTATCTGCGGAGGAGCGATCGGCTTTGATACGCTCGCGGCACAGTCTGTCATTGCCTTCAGAAAGGATCATCCGGATGTTCGTCTGCTGTTGGCACTCCCCTGCGGTGATCAGGATGAAAACTGGAACAGCCTTAATCGGGATACATATCAGCAGATCGTTGCTTCCGCGGATGATGTTATTGTTCTGACAGAAAAGTACTATCGCGGTTGCATGCAGAATCGCAATCGATATATGGTGGATCATTCTTCAATGTGTATTGCCTGGCTGACGAAGCTGAATGGCAGCGGAACGCTTTATACCGTCCGTTACGCGCTGCAGAAAGGCCTGAAGATCGTGAATCTGGCTATCTGGCCGGAGAACACTTAGGACGTGGAGGAAAAGATGGAACTGTACGTTCATATCCCCTTTTGCGTCCGTAAATGCAGATACTGTGATTTTGCTTCGTTTGCCTCCGGACGTGATACGATGGAGGAATACGTTTCCTTACTTTTGAAAGAAGCTGAATACAGGTCAATACAACTGAATCGTCCGGCAATCAGTACGGTCTATATCGGAGGCGGAACACCTTCTGTCCTGCCTCCGGATCTGATGGACCGTCTATTGTCCGGTCTTTTTCAGTTCTTTGAGATCAGTCAGGATGCGGAAATATCGGTGGAAGCCAATCCGGGTACGGTAACGCCTGAATGGCTCGATGTCTGTGTTGCACATGGCATCAACCGCTTCTCCATCGGAATGCAGGCTTCTCAGGATCATATCCTCGCGATGCTCGGACGAATCCATCGTTTTGAACAGGTACAGGATACGGTCGAGCTGCTGCAGTCTCGGGGCATTCATAATTACAGCCTCGATCTGATGTTCGGTCTTCCGGGACAAAGTATGAATGAATGGATGGAATCCGTCAGAAATGCACTTGGCTTGCATCCTTTGCATCTCAGCTGTTATGGTCTGATCCCGGAGGAGGATACTCCTTTGAAAGCGGACCTGGATGCCGGAAAACTGACTCTGCCGGAACCGGAACTGGAACGGGACATGTACTATGCTATGCGTGATCTGCTTCTGGAAAACGGATACTGTCAGTATGAGATCTCGAACTTTGCCAGACCCGGGTATGAGTGCAGACATAATATCGGCTACTGGACACAGGTCCCATATCTGGGACTTGGGCTTTCAGCAGCTTCAATGCTGAATTTCAACCGTGACACCCGCGGTATTGAATATGATCGTATCACAAATCCATCAGTATACACAGAATACAAGACCGAAGTCTGTTTACCAAAAAACAAACTTTGGTCTGATGACGCGGAGCATATATCATTTATAGATGCGCGTTTTGAAACGGTCATGCTTGGACTTCGTCTGACCGAGGGAATATCGGAAAGTGAATTCAGTTCCCTTCATGGGTGTACAATGGAATCACTCTGGCCGGATACTCTTTCTTGTCTTGTCTCACGCGGGCTGATGATTAAGTCCGGTGACCGCTGGAAACTGACCGACCTCGGCATGGATCTCCAGAACTCCGTCCTGATTGAATTCATGGAATAACCCTCACCCTTCACCCTGTATCCTTCACCCTATCTCCTCGTGCGATCCCCGATTGCACCCTCGAGTGCGATTCTCAATCGCACTCCCTTACATCGTTATGTAATGGGGAAAAACAATCAACTTCCTGACCCAAGCCAGAAATGGCGATAAACCTCCACCCTGTATGCTATTTCCTTGCGAAGCTCCGCTTCGCCACCCTTCCCCCTGTATCCTATATCCTAGCGCTCCGCGCCCTAGTGCCGCAGGCACCCTAGCGCCAAAGCGCCCTAGCGCAGCCCTGCTGCGCCCTTACCACCCTTCCCCCTGTATCCTTCACCCTATCTCCTAGTGCGATTCTCAATCGCACTCCCTTACATCCTTTGAACCTGTGCAGCATCCGCTGCACGAGTCCAAAGGATGTTCTGCGCTTCCTTCTCCTCTCCGATCTTATGTCCAACCCTGACATACTTCCCGTCGCTCTTCATTTCTCTGGCCTGCATATTATCCTGCATATAGGTTTCGAAAATGCCCAGTATCTCCTGCCGGATCTTTTCATCACGGATCGGGCATCCGATCTCCACTCTTCGGAGCATATTCCTTGTCATGAGATCAGCGCTGGAAATGAATACAGAGGCGTCCTCATCTTCACCGAAGATATAGATCCTCGAATGTTCAAGATATCTTCCGACAATACTGCGGATGGTAATATTGTCCGTGAAATTCGGAACGCCTGCTTTCAGGCAGCATACGCCGCGAACGACGAGCTCCGTTTTCACACCTGCGCAGGATGCTTCGATCAGCTTGATAATGATCGACTTGTCACTGAGCCCGTTGACCTTCATCCGGATCCTGCCGGGCTCGCCATTTTTGACCTTGATGATTTGCTGGTCGATCATGTCGATGATCTTGTTCTGCATGCAGTGAGGCGATACCAGAAGATGGGATGTGCTGTCAACGGTACCGCTGAGTTTCAGCGCTTCAAATACCGCGGATGCTTCTTTGGCCAGTTCATCATCTGCGGTCATCAGACAAAGATCGGTGTAAAGCCTGCTTGTCTTCTCATTGTAATTTCCGGTACCGATCTGTGTGATATGCCATTCACTGTCGTCTTCCTTCAGCGTGATCTGACAGAGTTTGCTGTGAACCTTGATATGTTCGATACCGTACGTGACTTTACATCCTGCCTGCTCCAGCATTCTGCTCCAGCTGATGTTGTTTTCTTCGTCAAATCGTGCCTTCAGTTCGACGAACACTTCTACGTTCTTTCCGTTCTCGGCAGCTTCGACAAGGCTTTCGATGACCTTGCTGTCTCTGGCGACGCGGTACAGCGTCATGCGGATATGGGTAACGCGCTTATCGTGAGCGGCTTCACTCAGCAGTCTCAGGAACGGGCGGATGCTTTGATAGGGATAGTGCAGCAGCATATCCTGATTCCGGATGCGATCGATCACAGATTCATTCTCGGGCAGATCGGGATGATACTGCGGTGCTCTGGGCACATAGAACAGTTCGCTGTGACTACGCAGCTCATCATTGATGGCAAACAGGAAACTGAGATCCAGCGGTGTTTCATATCCGTAGACCCGGTTCATGTTCAGATTCAGTTCTTTGCAAAGCATCTTGATTACATTCTCGCCGATCTGACGGCTCAGTTCCAGCCGCACAGGCGCCAGTTTTGTACGCATTTTGATGACTTCAGCCATATGATCGCGGTAATTCAGGTCTTCATCATAGATGCTGTCCGCATCGATATCCGCGTTACGCGTGATCCGTGCCAGGGTCTTACTGACGATTTTAGCATCGGTGAACATCTCAGGCAGGAAATGCAGAATGAACTCCTCTGCCAGTATATAGCTCCCCTTCTTACCGGGAACCGGGATCAGACGGGGAAAAACGCTGTTGCCGCAAGGAACGATGGCGATCTTTGACTTGCCCTGATTCGTGCTCAGCAGGGCGACGGCGTAGATCTCCTTATTCTTCAGGAACGGGAAATACTGGCTTTTGCCAAAGAAATAGGTGCTCAGGAATGGCTGCAGCTTATCCTTGAAACTGCTGCGGAGTTCGGCTTCGGCGGACGGACTGATGCTCCTGAAGTTGACGATTGAGATCCCCTGCTCATTCAGCAGATCCATGACTTCGTGATAGCATTTGTCCTTACGGACGCATAACCCCCGGATCCGTGCAAGTGCTGCTTCGATCTGCTCTCCTGCGGTCATGTAGCTCTTGTTATCCCTTCCGTCCGGATCGATCATATGCTGATCGGTCAGACTGCCGATCCGCACCATGAAGAACTCGTCCAGATTGGTCTGAAAGATGGAAAGGAAGGTGGCCCGCTCGCACAGAGGATTGCGGGAATCCTCGGCTTCTTCCAGTACGCGCTCGTTAAACTTCAGCCAGCTCAGTTCACGGTTTTCGAAGCATTCATTGATCATATTCCTGACCTCTTTTCAGTTCATTGAGATTTCATTCAGTACATTGGCGAATACTGCCCTGGCGGCGTTCTCAAGTTCTTTCAGATCATCCGCTCTGCCCGGATCTTTCCTGAGTTTGTCCAGACAGCGTTTGGATTCTTCAAGGATCCTGACATCCGTTCCGAGAAGGGCTGTATCCAGTCCGCTTCCGCTTTGGCGTGTGCCTGCCAGTTCACCGGGACCGCGGATCTCCAGATCCTTCTCCGCGATGACAAAGCCGTCATTGGTGGAACAGAATACATTCAGTTTCTCGCTGGGTTCCGCGGCAAGGAAGCACCAGCTTTCTGTCCTTCCGCGTCCGACGCGTCCGCGCAGCTGATGGAGCTGGCTCAGACCGAAACGTTCCGCGTTCTGGATGATCATGATACAGGCATTGGGTACATTGACGCCGACTTCGATCACGGTAGTCGAGAACAATACGCTGATCTGACCGTCCTTGAAAGCGCGGATCGTTTCTTCCTTTTCATTCTCTTTCTGATTCCCGTATACCAGTCCTGTGGTGATGCCGCTGAATACGGTATCTTTCAGTTCTTCGTACTGACTGGTGGCGGAACGGACATTTTCGGATACTTCGCTGTCTTCGACCAGCGGACATACGATATAGATCTGCTGCCCTTCCTCGATCTTCTTTTTAACAAAACCGTACATATCAGCCATTTTTTCGGGTCTTACAAGGCGTGTTTTGACTGGAATACGTCCGGGAGGCAGTTCATCTACGATGCTGATATCGAGATCCCCGTAGAGGATCAGGGCCAGAGTCCGCGGGATCGGTGTTGCTGACATAACGAGTACATGCGGGGCGGACTCGCCGCTTTTCCCTTTGTTCTGCAGCTCACTTCTCTGTCTTACGCCGAACCGGTGCTGTTCATCTGTGATGACCAGTCCGAGTTTTTGATAATTGACACTTTTGCTGATCAGGGCATGTGTGCCGAATACCGCCTGACAGCTTCCGTCTTCCAGCGCCTGCAGGATCGCTTTTCTTTCTTTCGCTTTGGTGCTTCCCGTCAACAGACAGCATTGGATGCCGGCTGGCTCAAGGATCTCTTTCGCGTTCAGATAATGCTGTTCCGCCAGGATCTCGGTCGGAGCCATCATGGCGGCCTGGTATCCGTTTCTGCATGCGGCTTCAATGGCGCCAAAGGCAATCACTGTCTTGCCGCATCCGACATCGCCCTGGATCAGCCGGCTCATGGCATTATTCTTTTTCATGTCTGTCAGTATCTCGTTCAGAACCCGTTTCTGGGCTCCGGTGGGCGGAAACGGCAGACGTTCCCAGAATTGATCTGAAGTATGATTGTCCAGGTTCATCGGATATCCGTGGATCTTCCGGCTTCCGAAGGAGTTGATGTAGGTCTGGAAAAGCAGCGCTTTTTCGAAGCTCAGCCGTCTTCTTGCCACCCGAAGTGTTTCTTCGTCGGTTGGAAAATGAGCCTGACGGATCGCGAAATTTAATTCACACAGTCTGTATTCGATCCGGATGCTTTTCGGCAGGCTTTCCGGACAGCAGTCATCGACCTCTTCCAGTGCTTTGCTGATCAGCTCACGGAATGTTTTTGCCGGGATGCCGTGGATCGCCTTATATATCGGTGAGTAGCCAGTTTCGGTGACCAGACCGGGGCTTTGCAGCATTTTTCTGCCGTTCTTGATGGCGAACCTTCCGTAAAAGCAGTATTCCTCGCCGGTATGATATTGCTGCATGACCCATGGCTGATTGTACCAGCATACACTGATGGTTCCCGTTCCGTCCGTGAAGCTTCCGGTGATCTTTGTCAGCCCTTTGAATCTGGACAGCGTCAGATCTTTCCTGAAACTCCCGCGGATCATGACATCCGCCGGAGATTTGTATAATTCTTCCAGGGAATCGATGGAAACCGTCCTCGTGTGATCTTCATACCGCACCGGAAGCGTGTACAATAAATCGCGCAATGAGTTTATACCCATTGCGCGTAAAGTTTCCAGTCTTGTCGGTCCGATGCCTTTCAGTGCGGAAAGTTCCATATCGTTCCTCTGTTTTCGTCGGGGTTTATTATTCTACAGCAATCAGATAATAGTACAGCGGCTGACCGCCCTTCATGCATTCGACATCACAGTTCGGATAAGCTTCCTGCATTTCTTCCTGCAGTTTTCCGGCTGACTCCTCGTCGACATCGGCTCCGTAGTAAATAGTGATCAGTTCATCATCATCGGTGATGATCTCTTTCATCATCTGGATCACAACGTCGTGCAATTCTTGTCCGGAGTATTCGATCTTTCCGTTATGGAGTCCGATGTAATCGCCTTCATTGATCTTGATGCCGTTGCATTCGCTGTCGCGTACCGCGTAGGTGACTGTGCCGGTCTTGACATGCTCGCTGGCTTCCGTCATCCGTGTCTGATTGTCTTCTGGCTCGGAATCTTCCTGGAAGGCAATCACGGCGGCAATGCCCATGGCGACATTCTTGGTGGGAATGACGATGACATTCCGTTCACAGAGCTCCGCGGCCTGATTGGCGGCAAAGATCACGTTCCCGTTATTCGGGAATACGAAGATGTTTTCGGCATTTACGCTCTGGATCGCTTTCAGGATATCATCGACAGAGGGATTCATAGTCTGTCCGCCTTCAACGATATGATCCACGGAAAGGTCTTTGAAGATCTGGCTGAATCCTTCGCCGAGAGATACGGCGACCATACCGTATTTCTTGAGCTCAGCGGGTTCAGCAGCTTCAGTCTCTTCAGCCTTTTCTTCGTCAACGGGTTCGGCAGGTTCCGGCAGTTTTTCGTCTTCCAGCGCGCGCTTGCGGGCGGCCATGTTGTCAAGCTTCAGCTCGTTGATTTCAGCCAGCTCGAGTGCGAATTCGAGTACGCTGCCGGGATTATTGGTATGTACGTGAACGTGAAGACCGTTCAGATCCCCGTTTACTTTGACATTGTCACCGATTCTGTTCAGTCTTCTTTTGAAACTGTCGATATCGTGGTCATCGCAGTCGCTGCTGAAATGACCCATATCGAATTCAACACAGTAGGAGTAGGTCAGCTCACGGGTCAGGTCGTGGCAGTCATCCTGCTCGATGCTTTCCGCGTCATCGCTGTCTTCATGGATCGTGTTGATATCTTCACCGCGAAGGACTGCAGCATATCCCTGATAAATATACAGCAGACCGCGTCCGCCGGAATCGACAACGCCGGCTTCTTTCAGTGCGGGAAGCATATCGGTGGTTTTCTTCAGGATCTTCTCACCGGTTTTGAGCATGACGTTGATCAGCGCGTCATAATCATCCGGGGACGCTGTGACCTGCTTTTTAGCGTCTTCGGCAATGACTCTGGCAACTGTCAGGATAGTGCCCTCTTTGGGCTTCATGACAGCTTTATAGGCCATTTCGGAGCCTTTCAGCAAAGCATCCGCAAATTGTACGGGTGTGATTTTTTCACATCCGGCCAGAGCTTTCGCGAAACCGCGGAAAAGCTGGCTGGTGATAACGCCGCTGTTGCCGCGCGCACCTTTCAGCGCGCCTTTGGCAAGGGCACTGGCAGCTTCATCTGCTCTCAGATATTCCTTGCTGTTGATTTCACGCGTAGCGCTCTGCATGGTCAGTGACATATTGGTACCGGTATCACCGTCCGGGACAGGGAAAACGTTCAGTGCGTCCACAATTTCCCTGTTCTTTTCAAGTAACGCGGCTCCGGCGAGAACCATGTCGCGTAACAGAAGACCGTCTATCGTTTTGAACTGTATCAAGGATTTATCCCCCATCTGTTCACAGGCTGCGTCAGATACGCATGCCCTCTACTGAAATGTTGACGTTTCGTACTTTGATGCCTGTCATGCTTTCAAGCTTATAGCGTACAGTATCACCAATGGTTTTACAGACTTCAGCGATAGAAATTCCGTACTCGACAATAATGAACAGGTCAATATCCAACATATCACCGATATTGCGCAGCTGGATGCCTTTTCCGAGATTTTCGCGTCCGAGCCATTCGACCAGACCATCCTTGGCACGCTTGCTGGACATGGCGACAATTCCATAGCATTCAAGCGCTGCATAACCGGCGACTTTGAGCATTACATCATCGGCTATGAAAATGGTTCCCAGATCATTCTTGATCTTACATTCCATTAGTGCTGACCTCCCTTTACCATACCTTAAGGGGGCATACGCATACGTATACCTGTATGACATTATATCTGATTTATAGCAAACTTGCAATATGGGAAACATTGAGCGGAAGCATTGAGTCTCATCAGTGCACTGTGAATGATATATAATGAAATGACTTACAAAAAACGGGATTGAAATCCAATCTTTACTCGTTTATACTGTGAGTAGCTTATTTCAATAATTGGAGGGACAGATATGAAAAAGCTGATTGTTTTTCTTCTCTGTATTGTAATGGCGCTGAGTACCATGGCAGTACCCGCTATGGCGGCTTATACCATCGATGAATTGTTCCCGCAGAGAGTCGCGCCTGTTGCCACCAACGCGCAGCAGAATCCGGATGCCGTTTATAAATGCCTGGATAATACGACTTCCAGCAGCTATTATATGACTTACTGGTCCAGCAAAATGAATGATGACATTCCGGAACTGACGTTTACTTTCGCGAATGCCACTATTTCCGAACTCTGGATTCGCAACGGCAATTATGCTTCCGACAGCCATTACAGAAACAATGGACGGCCGAAGGCAGTCGAAGTGGTGTATGTCACTTCTTCCGGCAACAAGCATTATAATTATACGATGATCGATAAGTATGATTTCCAGACGGTCAACAGCTCCTGGAAATGCGGTTATCAGAAGCTCGCGATTCCGGAAGTGATGTACGGAGTTTCCGAGATCCGTATTTATGTGCCGGGCTATTATGTCGGCAGCGGTTCTGACAGCAAGCATAATATCAATATCAATGAAATCGTGTTTGTCGGTTCCAATGATCCTAACTATGTACCTCCGACTGCGGTACCCACGCCTGTTCCAACGCCTACCCCTGTGCCTACTCCCATTCCTACTCCCGTACCGACTCCGGTTCCCACTCCTGTACCTACTGCTGTTCCGACTCCCACGCCCTTTGTTCCTGTGCAGAACATCAGTGTGTTCCTGAACCAGCCTGTTGTGGGTTATGCCGGTCCCGGAATCTTCTATGAGGAGCTAGGAACATACCTGAATGCCGGTTATACCGTGACAGCCGTTTCCCGTTCCTGGGACGACATTTTCTCGAAGTGGTGGGTACAGGTTGAATTCCGGAATGTCGATAATTCGATGGTTCGTGCGTATGTCGATTCCGCCTGCCTGAATATGGACATTAATCAGCTTCCCGTGGAAGCGGTTCTGCGCATGAATCAGACTTTGATGAACGATTGCTGGGCATATCGCGGACCGATTCCGAACGTCTTTGCCCGCTATCCGAATCAGATCCCGAGAAACACTGTGACTCAGGTGTTTGCTGACCAGAATGGATTCTCCCTGATTGAGATCTACGATATGACCGCTTTCAAGAGCGTACGTGTCTGGGTCCCCACTGCTTTGCTCCAGTAAATATATTATCCCGTAAGGGGCAGTCGTAAAGACTGCCTCTTTTTAAGTATATGTTCGTTGAATATATCTGTCAGATCATGAATTCTTCACGGTTTGCCTTACGGCTATTGACAACAGAGTTCTTTCTGTTATAATTCATTCATCGACAATGACGGGAAGAAGTAAGCCTGTTAACCTCCTTCAGAGAGTTTCCGGTTGGTGCAAGGAAACGGTGGTACGGTCCAAATACATCCCCGAGTCACGGACTGAAAGATCTTCGATTAGGCTCCGTCCGGTAAGCCGGTTACAGCTGCGGGCAATCTTCCCGATTGTCCGGTGAGTGGACTGTGTTGGCAGTCAATGGGAGTGGTACCGCGGTTATGCCGCCTTCCGGAGAGCAATCTCCGGTTATTTTTTTTTGTACGAGGTGATTGGTATGAGTGAAAAAGTCGCTTTTGCTCACCGTTTTGATACGGTGACCGGCAGTGCGATCCGTGAGATCTTCAAGGTCATCGCGCAGCCCGGGATGATCTCTTTTGCCGGCGGTAATCCGGCTGCTTCGGCCTTGCCTGATGAACTTGTCTCGAAATATTGTGTACAGGTCCTTCAGGAAAACGGAAAGGCGATCCTGCAGTATGGCGCCACGGAAGGTTACGCTCCCTTGCTGGAAAGTCTGAAGGCTTATCTGCAGGACATGCTGAAGATCGATATTCCGGCGGTGCTTCCCGTGACCGGATCCACTCAGGCGATGGATCTCCTCTGCAAAGCTTTCATTGATCCCGGTGACGCGATTCTCGTCGAGAATCCTTCCTTCCTGGGTAACATGCAGTGCATGAAACTCTATCAGGCGAATATGATCCCGCTGGAGAGCGATGACGAAGGCATCATCATCGAGTCTCTGGAAAAGTTGGCGAAGGAATATCATCCTAAACTCCTGTATATCATTCCCACCTTCCAGAACCCCACCGGAAAGACCCTTTCCCTGGAACGCAGGAAGAAAGTCGCGGAACTGGCTTCAAAGTATAACTTCATCGTAGCCGAGGACGATCCTTACCGTGATCTTCGCTATTCCGGAGAACCGCTTCCGTCCATCAGGAGTTTTGATGCCGACGGTCATGTGGTCTTTATGGGATCTTTCAGCAAGATCATTTCTCCCGGCCTTCGTGTTGGATATATGGTCGGTACGGAGGAAATCATCCGTAAGTGCACGATCGGAAAACAATCCTCCGATGTGCATACGTCCAATCTGACTCAGGCCGTCGTGGACCGTTTCCTGCGGGATAACGTCCTTCCCGGTCATATCGCTTCCATCTGTGCAAGCTATCGCGATCAGATGAACGCAATGCTGGAGGAACTGGAATCTTTCCCTGTCGGAACGAAATGGACAAAGCCTCAGGGCGGACTCTTTATCTGGGTCGAACTGCCGGTCGGTCTCGATGCTCTTGAGATCCTGCAGAAAGCCATCGAGAAGAAAGTCGCGTTTGTACCCGGGACCCATTTCTGTGCGGATGGCGGACATGAAAACACCTTGCGCCTGAACTTCTCCAACAGCTCGATCGAACAGATCCGTACCGGTATGGCTGCCCTTCGCGAAATCATCGCCGCCTCATTATAACCCACCCACCCTCCACCCTGTATCCTAGCGCGTAGCGCCCTCGCACGGCTTCGCC
>JAZRXJ010000008.1:0-1233 GCA_045600165.1 Clostridia bacterium | reverse complement strand
GGCAACGGTCAGTTCCTTTTCCATCAGCGGACGGAGGAAGCGTTCATCACCGAAAAGCGGATACACCGCGGGAATGCCGGAGTGCTGCATGATGGCATTTGCCTTATCGCAGAACTCGTCTGCCATATCGGTGAGAGCCTTACTACCGCGGTTCTGCGGAATCTGTCCGACCTGATCGCACAGCTGGCGGATCATGCCGTAGAGCATAACGCAATCGTCAATGTGTTTCACATAGTCGCCGTGGCGGATGAGATATTTGGAATTGTTTTTCATTGAAATCCTCCTTTGAATTAAGCCTGCATTTCCTGCGGCTTGGTGGTCATGATGCGGTAAAGCTGGGTGTCTTTCGGGAAATGATCCGTAAACGGAAGAATGATATTTCCGTAGAAAAGAAGTCCTTCGCCTTCACCGGAGTGGGTAACGTAGGAAAGCTGATGCGGACTGATGTTGAGCTGCTTGGAGAGAATCTGACGGTCTCCGGCGGCCTGATTGAGCATGTACACATAGTCAGAGTTCTCGAAGATGTTCTCGACCTCACGGCTGGAAAGAAGGTCTTTCACGTTCTGTGTAATGCCGGTGGGAATCCCGCCCCATTTTCTGAAACGCTTCCAGATTTCGACGGTATAAGCCGCGGTCTGATCTTCCTTGAGAAGAAGGTGCATTTCATCAATGTAGTAGCGGGTGGACTTGTGTGCCTCGCGGTTTACGGTGACGCGGTTCCAGACCTGATCCTGAACGATCAGCATACCGATCTTTTTCAACTGCTTGCCGAGCTCCTTGATGTCATACGCCACAACACGGCTCTGAATATCCACGTTGGTGCGGTGGTTGAACACATTCAGAGAACCGGTGACGTAGATTTCAAGTGCCGTAGCCAGATAAGCCGCTTCCTTTTCGTCCTGCTTTCGCAGTTCGTTATAAAGGTCTTCCAGAATCGGCATGTTTTCGGGCTTCGGGTCATTGAGATAATTGCGGTAGATCAGACGAACGCAACGGTCGATAATGGTCTTTTCGACCGGCTTCAGACCGTCCTTACTGCCGACGATCAGCTCGCAGAGAGAAAGAACGAAGTCCGATTTCAGGGACAGCGGATTTTCGTCGTCCGAGTAGTTCAGATTCAAGTCCATGGGGTTGATATAGTCGGTTGATGTGGGTGAAATGCGAATGACCTGACCGTGCAGACGCTCCACCAGCGTTCCGTATTCGGCTTCGGGATCGCAGATGATGATGTCA
>JAZRXJ010000007.1:0-1082 GCA_045600165.1 Clostridia bacterium | reverse complement strand
ATCTATCTGGTTTCCGAATGCAGTGAAATGCTGCACCTGCATCGAATCCGAGATATTGGTATAAACGATCTCTATCAGATTCAGTGAAGCCTCATCGACAATACGGTTCAGTTTCAGCTGTCCTGCAATCCTGAACGGTTCTGTCTGTTCCTCAATCTCAATCTTTCCGTCCCATGCCTGCGCTGCCGCCATTGACTGACCGCTGATGGAGGCGATGCAGTTTCCGACACTGACCGCGCCGCTTCCGTTTGACATCCGAACATACACCTCAAAGGTATTCAGTGCATCCGGGATTACTTCTTCTTTAGGATAATAAAGCGAGAGAATGTGTTTTCCCGAATGCCAGGATTCCTCCGGATGGAACTCCAGAATCTCAAAGTTGTTCAGAAAATAGGTGACATATACTTCAGCCTTTCCGTCATCTGTCCAGTTCACCGGAAGGTTAACATCTACCTCAATTGGGATGATTTGATTCGAAGAAGAATCGCTTGAACCATTTTTATTCTCCGGTTCTGGTTCGGGTGGATCAGGCTCCGGTATCGGAACTACGATTGTTCCTGATGCCGTTGCGCTTCTTTCAACCTCATCCGCTGCAACATTGATTACAATCTGTGCAAAGAACTGCGCGTGGTTTGCTTCCGTAGTTGCAAATTCGATACGGATAATCCTCGTATCCACATCTGCAATCGTATAAGCCGAGGCATTTGTGAAAGTGTGGATACCGATCTTTCCGGCTTCTATCTGATTGAGAAGTCCGGAGATGTTCTTATCATTTTTCGTCTTCGCTTTTGCAAGACGGGGATTCTTTCCGACACATTTTATGGTCTGCCTTCCGCCGATCTTATAAGTTACAGCGGTAATGGCAGCCATCTTTGTAACATCTGCATGTCCGCCGGAAAATCTGAGCACATCTCCGAGATCCAGCGCAGGGTTTCCGATGGTATCCGAATCAAACGGTACATAGTTTATGACCGCAATAGCATTCAGAATATTTGTGCAGAGCTCCTGCCTTGTTTCATCCAGTCCGAACTGTAGCAGCGGATTCACACCGAGGTTCATCGTCAGCCCGTCATCCGGATCAA
>JAZRXJ010000006.1:0-1266 GCA_045600165.1 Clostridia bacterium | reverse complement strand
CGCTTATTATATCACGGATGCAATATGGGGCATTCTGGCGGGCCTGAACTGGATCCCGCTGCTGTTCGTGGACACGACCATTTATTACATTGCGATGTGTTCGGCGATCGTCTGCTACTACCGGTATTTTGTGGAATATCTGGAGATGAAGGACTGGAAGGGTCGTTTGTTCACATGGTTCGGCGTCGTTTTCTTCGTTCTGGAGATCATTTCCCTGATCATCAATTTCTTCTATCCCTGCTTCTTCTGGTTCGACGAAAGCGATGCGTATATCGCCGGTCCCATCCGCTACATCGCGCTGTGGGTGCAGGTCGCCATGTTCGGTTTTTCCAGCCTTGTTACCCTGCTTGACGCGCTGAGAACAGAAGGCGCGAGCCGGAAACGCCATCTTGCCATTTTCTTCTTCAGCCTGATCATGCTCATCGCCGTCATCTTCCAGGAAAAATACCCACTGCTCCCGTTCTATGCGCTCGGGTGCCTCCTCGGCAGCTGCGTGCTTCACGTCTACGTTGTGGGTGATGAAGAGCGGCAGAATAAGGAAATGCTGGAAGTGGCCCTGAATCAGGCGGAGGCGGGGAACCGGGCAAAGACGACCTTCCTCAACAATATGTCCCATGACATCCGCACCCCGATGAACGCCATCATCGGATACACGGGGCTTGCCTCCAGCCATATCGACAATAAGGAACAGGTGCAGGGTTATCTTGCCAAGATCGGGCAATCCTCAGAGCATCTGCTGTCTCTGATCAATGATGTGCTCGATATGAGCCGCATCGAATCCGGAAAGGTCAGTATTACGGAAAAAGACGAAGATCTCGCCGAGATCCTGCACACGCTGCGCAATATCGTTCAGGCAGACGTCAACAGCAAGCAGCTGGATTTCTTCCTGGATACCGACGTAAACCATCAGTATATCGTGTGCGACAAGCTGCGCCTGAATCAGGTGCTGCTCAATATCCTTTCCAATTCCATCAAATATACCCAGCCGGGCGGCATGGTGTCCATCCGCGTAAAAGAAACCGGACTTTCGGAATCCGGATACGGAAAGTACGAGTTCCGGATCAAGGACAACGGGATGGGCATGAGCGAGGAATTTCTAAAGACCATTTATGAACCCTTTACGCGCGTGAAATCCTCCACGGTATCGGGTATTCAGGGAACCGGCCTTGGCATGGCGATCACGAAAAACATCGTGGATATGGTGGGCGGAACGATCGAGATCCAGAGCAAAGAGGGCGAAGGAACGGAAACGATCCTGAACTTTGA
>JAZRXJ010000005.1:0-21305 GCA_045600165.1 Clostridia bacterium | reverse complement strand
GATGGCAGCAGGATGCAGACGTGGTTATTGGTTTACGGTCAAAACAGGCGCCGTAATGAGAGCCATTACAAACGAAAGGCTCGTACGCGCAGGGTTCTTTGAACTCTCCCCGGCATACGAGTCTATTCAGTCTGCTTGTCTTGGACGCGCCGTGTACCGAACGGTACGCACGGTGCGGTGAGAGGTCGGGGGTTAGTCACCCCCTCCTACTCGATTAAACGGATTTATTCGGCTTCTTCTGTGGAAGGCTCTTTTACGGATTCTTCCGGGTTCTTACTGACGAGTGCTGAGACAACATGATGATCTTCAAACTTCTCCACACGAATATGCAGACCGGCGACATCGACTTCGGGAGTACTTCCGTCGTCCGGGATGAATGTCAGCGCCGAGAAAACCAATCCGCCGAGCGTATCAAACTCATCATCCAGTGGAAGCTCGATCTCCATGGCTTCAGCAACCTCCTCCAGCGTGGCGGCTCCGGCGATGCGCCAGAGATTGTCTTCCAGACGGACCACCGGGGTTGTTGCCTGCGGATCAAATTCATCGTAGATATTGCCGACGATCTCTTCGAGAAGGTCTTCCATGGTCACAACTCCGCTCATTCCACCGTATTCATCCACGACAATCGCCATATGGACTTTCTTTTTCTGCATATCACGGAAGAGAATATCTGCCTGCAGGGTCTCGGGGACAAAATATGCCGGTCGGAGCAGATCACGAAGCGGTTTCGGATTCAAATCAAGGCAGTTCAGCAGAAAATTACGGGCATTCAGGATCCCGATGATATCATCCATATCCTCTCCGTAAACGGGATACCGGCTCAGACCGGTCTCACGGATCATGGAAAGGATCGTATCCCGGTCATCATCGATGGATATGGCAGATACATTGGTGCGATGGGTCATGACATCTTCAGCGGAATGATTGTTGAAATCAAAAATGTTTTCGATGAGTTCCTTTTCAGTGGACTCAATCGCTCCCGCTTCTTCACCGATGTCCACGATCTGAAGGATCTCTTCCTCTGTAACATCGTCCGGGTCCTTGTGCAGTTTTTTGAGCAGAGACTTGCCGAGGTCTTTGATTGAGGGACGTATCAATGGGTCAGGCAAACCTGATCACACTCCTTGGGAATTTGATGGAGAGAGTATAGCACAGTTGCGTCGAAGACGCAATACAGGGCTTAGGGCTTAGTTATAGTGTTGTTCCGGTTGGCAATTTTTTGAATGATGATTTTAAGTTTGTTAATGCTATATCATGTGAATCCCGGGCAGCGGAATTGTTACAAGAATATTTTGCGAAAGGTTGATAAAATATTGCAAAAGTGTTAATATTATTTTGAGAAATTGTACGAGGTGACCCGTTATGAAACGTTTCCTTGCCATCCTGATGACCGTCATTCTGATGAGCACGATCCCGGTGCTGGCCGAAGATGCGCCGGATGAACTGAATGATGACGGCGAACTGCCGGAAGCAGAGCAGACAGAGATCCCGGGTGAAGACGGCGAAGCTGTCCCTGTGGATATGATGGATGATGAGGAAGAAAATCCGGAAGCAGAAGTACGGATCCTGCAGTACGGAATGGACGGAGACGATGTACTGGGGATCCAGACCAAGCTGACAGAACTGGGATACTATTCCGGAAATCTTTCCGGAAGATACCGGGAAGGGACACGGGCAGCAATCAAAAAGTTCCAGAAGGATTTTGATCTTGATGTGACCGGTATTGCCGACGCACGGACACAGGCAATCCTGAAAGAAACCCAATATCGCCCGCTGCAATACGGTTCATCCGGAGAACAGGTCAAAAAACTGCAGACCAGACTCACTGAACTGGGATACTATAAGGGAAAAATCAGCGGGAATTATCTTGAAGGTTCGCGTTACGGAATCAAATTGTTTCAGGAGAAGATCGGACTGCCCGTAACGGGCATTGCGACCCCGGAAACTCAGGAAGCGATTTATCAGCCCGGCGCACCGGGAAGGTATGACGACGAAAACATTACGCCGCAGCCGACTCCCACACCGCAGTTTGAGAATTTCCTGGTAGATGATAATGCAACAGTCGACCAGGCGGTCATGCCGGATGAAGCGGTTCCCTATACGAGAAAGCTTCAGTACGGCGATTCCGGGAAACTGGTCAAGCAGCTTCAGCAACGAATCACGGATCTGGGCTATTATACAGGCCCTATCAGCGGAAGCTTCCAGGGAAATACCCGGAATGCCATTAAGACGATCCAGACACAGAATGCCATGACAGTGAACGGTGTTGTGGATGAAGCAACCTGGAACCTGATCTTCAATGATGTCACAATCGTCATGCCGGATGCCACTCCGAAGCCTACCCCGGAACCCACGCCTGTGCCCTTTGCCATTACTGTGGATGTGAAGAACCAGGTCGTGACGGTCTACACACGCGACGATAACGGACAATACACGATACCGGTACGACAGATGCTGTGCTCCAGCGGAACAGTCAAGAACCCGAGTGATGTGGGTGACTGGGTGCTGAGCGGACGGAAAGCCAACTGGTGTACATTCCCGCAGTGGGGCAACACCTATGCCAGATACTGGACGAAAATCAACAGCTCCATCGCGTTCCATTCAGTAATCTATACAGCAGTGAACGCCAAGGCTGTTAAGGTTTCCAGCTACAAGGCACTGGGCAGACGTGCCAGCCACGGATGCATCCGGCTGACTGTCGCGGATGCCAAATGGGTCTACGATAATGTCGGTGCCGGCACGGTGGTCACGATCCGTGAAGATCTGCCGGAAGACCCGGAACTGAGAGACAGTCTGAAATTGCCCGACCTGAACACCAAGACAATGCTTCCGAAGGAAACACCTCAACCGACCGCCGAACCGGAATATGAGGCTGATAAGGTTCCTGAATTCAAACTGAGAGAACTGTCCAAAGGAGACAAGGGTGAGGATGTTTACTGGCTGCAGCGAAAGCTGACAGACCTGGGGTACTATCGGGGGAAATGTTCCGGAACCTATCTGGGCGGGACACAGAATGCTGTGAAAGCCTATAAGAAGGACCACGGAATGTCTGTCAATACCATTGCGGATGTGAAGATGCAGCAGACGCTGTATGCCGACAATGGAAATGCTGAGACGCCTGTGCCGGAAACCACGCCGGAACATGCCGAATAAGGATGAATAATTCCGGAAGGATCGTTGAATCATTGATATGCCGGTAAAAAGGAGGACATCCCAATGAAAAGAACGATTTCCCTGCTGCTGTGCCTGCTGCTGACGACCTGCCTTGTCGCGGCTCACGCGGAAGAGAACGGTGAGGGCGCACCGCAGACATACGATATGATGCAGGTTATCAACTGTCAGGAATGGGTCTCTCTGAGAGAATTCCCGGATACCAAGTCTGACCGACTGTATAAGGTACCGCTGAATGATATGGTCCTTAACTGCTACGCCTATGATGAACGGTTTATCTGCTGCGAGTATCAGGGAATCCGCGGTTACATCGCGGGCGAATATCTGAGAAAGATCGATCCATGGATCAACTGGGAACAGGACGGATGTCAGGTCGTTGCTTATTCGAGAGGCAACGGTGAGGACGAGATCATGGATGTGGTCTGCTATGCCGGTGACGGAGAACCGGTATGGACATATCAGACCGTCGCGAACGGCATAGGGCAATACAGCAAAACATATGCTTTCATGGGCGGCACCCATGTTGAACCGAAAGTCATGGTGTATAACAGCGACGTGGGCCTTACGATGCTGAAACTCTGGGACGGTACAGCGGAATGGACTTTGTCCCGTGAGACCTTTTCTCTGGGAAGCGGCAATTGCGCCGCAGTGGATGACAACGGGATCATTTACATTGCCGGATCTGACGGACCGACTCCGGTAGCTATATCTCCGGACGGACGCGTTTTATGGCAGGCACAGATCGATGATCCGAATGTTTTCTGGCCTTATGAGATCGAGCCAAGGATGGACGATATCGCGGTCCGGTACGGAAGTGCTGAAATGGAACACGATCAGGGCTCATTCTATGAAGTGGTCCTGGACATGACCGGGACCGTTGAATCGATCGAACTGGTTTGTCCCGGTTGAAACGTTGACTGTCAGAGCCTGAACATCCTGCGATTCGGCTTTCAGTATGCAAGTAAAAAACAGAGGAGAAGCAGACGCTTCTCCTCTGAAGTATTTTTGGAAATAATCAGTCCGTGTATTTCGCTACGAACGCGGCCGCGCGTCCGATCCAGCCTCTGGTGTCAGCGTCACGGCCTTCCGCGAATCCGTGACCGCCGTGGGCACCGATCTCCAGTTCGGCAGGAATACCGGCCGTATCCAGTGCTTTCTTCAGCAGACGTGAATGCTCCGGATCCACGAGATCGTCATCGGCGCAGCAGCACAGATAGCATGGCGGGAAACCTTCGACATGCTCTTCGATATTCCAGCCGGCCTGTGCCGCTTCCTTGCTGCCAACGCCAAAGGCATAGCGGGTGAGCCAGTCATCTTCGCCGTCTGTTTCGTGAAGACTCCAGGAAACCGGAGCATAAATGGGCATTAATACCGCAGGCGCGGGCATATCGTAGACGGGATAACCGTGATCCTTCAGTGTCCAGTTCAGGATCAGATTGGCACCCGCGGAGAAACCGACCATGGCGTAACGGTCCCACTGTACCGGGAACTCCTTCCCGGAATCCCGGATCAGGGCCAGCGCGCGGGCGATGTCCTCGAGCGGCCTGGGAAACAGGTTATTGATGGAGACACGGTAGTTCAGAACAAAGCAGTGATAACCCTGCTCATTGAAGCGGGCGGCAACCGGATATCCCTCCGTCAGAGACCAGACATTGATATAGGCTCCGCCGGGAACCACAAAGATATAGGGCCGTTCATCCGCCCCGGGATCGTCGGAAGGGAAGAAAAGCAGGAAAGGATCCTTCTTTTCAGGATTGGCAGTGATCTCTTCGGCAGTATACAGAGGATAACGGCAATGACCGGTCTCCAGATTCCGGCAGAGACGGTTCAGACCGTAAAGAATGCTGTTTGCGTTCCAACCGCCGTTTTTGTAGAACTCGTCCAGTGTCTGGGTATAATTAGGCTGTTCTTTCAGTTCCATCTTTGTGATGAAATAGGGAGAAAGATCATGAAGCAGTGGGAGCTTGCAGATCTCATCAAGCGTCATGTTTCCGGTTATCATGGATGCACACCTCACCCTCTGGGGGCAAAGCCCACCTTTTTCTGAACCTTGCGCAGGGTCTTTGTGGCCAGGTAGGCAGCTTTCTGGGCGTTCTGATCCAGGATCGCCTGCAGACCGGCTTTATCGGAAATGATACGATTGTATTCCGCCTGAAGGGGTTCCAGAGCGGCGATGACGCAATCGGCGGTACGGGTTTTCAGTTCGCCGTAGCCCTTGCCGGAAAGTTCATTCACCAGATCATCGATGGAACCGGCACCCAGAGCGCTCATGATGCTCAGCAGATTGCTGACACCGGGCTTGTTTTCCGGATCGAAGCGGATCTCACCGTCGGAGTCTGTGACTGCACGCTTGATCTTACGGCGGACAGTATCGGGATCATCCGTCAGAGCCACGAAGGTATCTTCCGGATCAGATTTGCTCATCTTCCGGGTGGGATCCTGCAGGCTCATGACGCGGGCACCGACTTTCTGGATCAGAGGTTCGGGGATCGTAAACACATCGCCGTAGATGCTGTTGAAGCGCTGGGCGATATCGCGGCAGATCTCAAGATGCTGTTTCTGATCGGCACCGACAGGAACCAGGTTGGTCTGATAAAGAAGGATATCGGCAGCCATCAGAACGGGATAGGTGTACAGACCGGCATTGATGTTGTCGGCATGCTTGGCGCATTTATCCTTGAACTGGGTCATGCGGTTCAGTTCCCCCATATAGGTGAAGCAGTTCAGGATCCAGCCGAGCTCGGCGTGAGCGCTGACATGGCTCTGGCAATAGATGATGCTCTTTTCGGGATCGATGCCACTGGCGATATACAGAGCGGCAAGCTCCAGACAGCGGCGGCGCAGAGCAGCGGGGTCCTGACGGACGGTGATGGCGTGCTCGTCGACGACGCAATAAATACAGTCATGCGTATCCTGAAGAGCCGCGAAGTTTTTCAAAGCACCGATATAGTTACCAAGCGTCAGAGTGCCGCTGGGCTGAATACCGGAGAAAATAATTGGTTTCTTTTCAGTCTGAACAGTCTGTTCCATGGGATTGTCCTCCAATATGAATAATAAAGTTATTATATATCAGAAGGGTGGAGGATTCAAGCGTGAAGTGGGGGTCATAGATCGCTTCGCGGAGTGAAGCGGAATGATGAGTTATAAATGGAAAATTCAATTGGCGGAGACGGTTTCCACAGGAAGGTGCATGAATTCATCCGCCTTGTACCAGGCTACGTTGTAGCCGGCTCCGTGAGAACAGAATACACTGCCGGCAGGATTCGCGACATCAGCTTCAGCATTGTAGGCGATACGATCAATGACTTCCTGCTGGTCATGACATCGGTCATATCCGTCTGGCAGGAGCCGGATATCTCCCTGACCGTGCGTCAGGGAACGCAAGGTCACCGGCCAATTTATCATGCAGGCGACAGGTACCCGCCCGGAAATCTGAACGGTATCTCCCAGATGCTCCGGAACGCCACATTCCGCGAACAGTCCGGAAAGATCCGTCATGATCCGCCCGAGACAGTCAAGCGGCGCGGTGACAGTGAAACGATAATATGGTTCCAACAGAAGACAATCCGCTTTCATGAGGGCCTGACGGATTGCCCTGTACACAGTCTCCCGGAAATCCCCGCCTTCGGTGTGCTTCAGATGATGTCGCCCGGAAAGCAGGGTGATCTTTACATCCGTGAGCGGGGAACCGGTGAGAACGCCCGGATGTGTCCGCTCAAAGACATGCGTGCGGATCAGGTTCTGGAAATTGACGGGCAGATCGTCCACGGAACACTCGGAGGCGAAAACGATCCCGCTGCCGCGGAGTGCCGGTTCCAACCGGATGTGGGACTCCGCGTAATGACGCAGCGGCTCATAGTGACCACAGCCAACCACGGTAGAAGTGATCGTTTCCATATATAATACTTCCGGAGGCTCAAAACGGACACGGATGCCAAAGCGTTCTTCCATAACCCGGGTCAGGATCTCTACCTGCACCGTTCCCATGATCCGCAGACGGACTACTCCGTGCGCCTCGTCCCACGAAACGCCGAGCATCGGATCCTCGTCCTCCAGAATACGGGATTTCTCCAGCAGGGTGACCGATGAAGTTCCGTCCAGCGCGACCATCTGCGCCTGCAGGACAGGAACGAGCTTTGCCGATTCATGAGATTCGATACCGCTTTCGGTAATGAGATCACCGCTATGGGGAATGCTCAACCCGGTGACACCGACGGTATCCCCGGGAAGCGCTTCCTCCGCGGAAGTAAAGGTATTTCCTGTATAGAAGCGGATCTGATGGACCTTCTCGGTCAGATCCCCGAAAGTGAAGGACTGACGTGGAGTCAGGACGCCCTGCAGGATCCGGAGATACACGACCCGTTCGCCCTTCGGATCCCGACGTACGCGGCTGACCCTGGCGCGGAAGGAAGAACCAGAAGGCTTTTTCTCACAGGAAGGAATGAGACGCTGCAGAACGGCAAACACGTCCTGGATACCGTTACCGTTCAGAGCGGCGATCTCCATGCATGGGAAGGCCTCCAGCGAGGCAAAACGCCGGCCGAGAACATCCCAGTCCTCATCGGGCTCCGTACAGCCGCCCAGCCAGTGCTCGCAGAAGTCGTCATCCAGCATGCCCAGAGCCTCCGCATCCGGTTCTCTGTCACGTACCGGGACCAGAGAGCCGGTCAGGCGGGAAGAAATCTCTGAAAGACACTGATCCCGGTCATAGCTGACCAGATCAGTTTTGTTGATCAGGATAAAGACCGGGATCTTCCGCTCACATGCCATGGCGAACAGGGTGGTGGTATACGCCGGAATCGCGGAGGAACCGTCCAGCAACAGAAAGGCCATATCCAGAACTGAAAGCGCCCGCTCCATTTCAGCGGAAAAGTCAGAGTGACCGGGAGTATCAATCAGGGTCAGACGGGTCTTGCCGCAGGGCAGGACCGCCTGATCGGACCAGACGGTGATACCGCGTTCACGCTCCACGGCGGATGAATCCATGACGGTATCGCCGTGATCGACCCGGCCCTGCTTACGGATCACGCCGGCAGCATAAAGAAGTTGTTCGGAAAAAGTCGTTTTTCCGGCATCGACATGGGCAAGAACGGCAATCGTGGCAGGCATGTTATTCACTCCGGTCGCACAACGGCGGTGCTTGTAATCGGTTATCAGAATATCAGTATCATATCATAATCGGGATGAAAACGGAACATGAACGCGAATCAGCTTGTTTACAGTATGTTTACATAAAGTGCCTTTTTCACGTCCGGACTTTAATATAAAATGATATTGTTGAACAAAACAACTATGCCGGGAGGATACGATATGAACATGGAAAAGAAAAAGACCGGGAAAAAGAAAAAACACATTCTGAGAAAAATCATCATTACTCTGGTCATTCTTCTGATTCTGGCCGCGGCAGGATATTACGCCTGGAATTCCCTGAAAAATCAGTATACCGTGACTTATGACGAATATACGGCAAGCAGGGGGACCATTTCAAACTCCCTGAGCTTCAGCGGATCGCTGCAGCTGGTGGACAGTGCCGAATACACGGCGGAGAACGGAAACACGAGCGTTCGTAATGTGTATGTCGCCGCGGGTGACAAGGTCGCGAAGGGCGACAAACTGATCAGACTGAACAACGGGAAGACTTATACCGCCGATTTTGACGGAACCGTGAACGCGGTGAATGTGACCGTGGGAGACAGTCCTGAAGCGGGTGCATCCCTTGTTCAGATCGCCGATTTCGAACACATGTATGTTTCTTTCCGGATCGATGAATACGATATCCTGAAGGTCAAAACCGGTGACCGATGCACCGTGACCGCAACCGCAACGGAACAGACATATGAAAGCAGTATTGACAAGATCAACTATATTTCCGCATCCACCGGAAATGTGGCTTACTATACCGCCACGGCCTATGTGGACGTGACGGACGGCGTCTATCCCGGAATGCAGGTTAGCGTGACGGTCCCGCAGGAAGAAGCGAAGGATGTGGTCGTGCTGAAAATGGAAGCCATTTCCTTTGATCCCAGAAATCAGGCGTTCGTTTATGTACAGGGAGAAGACGGCAATATGATGCCCAGAACGATCGGTGTTGGCGTCAGCAACGGCAACTATACCGAGATTACCTCCGGAGTGGACGAAGGTGAGACTGTATACGCGGTGGCGGCAACGACCGCGCAGGATACCGGACTGGCCAGTCTGTTCTCCGGCATGTTCGGCGGACAAAGGATCAATAACAACCGCAGGAACAATAACGGCAACGGAAACAGCAGCTGGCAGGGCGGAGGCAATTTTGGCGGCGGGATGATGCCCGGCGGCAGCAACGGGAACGGCAGTAGCAATGGAAGCAAAAGCAGCAGACCAGCCGGCGGCTCGAACGGACGGTGACCGCCATGACCGAAAACAAAGTGCTTTCCGGAGACGGGTCTGTTTTCTTCCGGATGGAGGGAATCAACAAGTTCTATCCGATGGGAGACGAACAGACTCATGTACTGAAAGATGTGAACCTGAGCATTGAAGCAGGAGAGTATCTTTCTGTTCTGGGTCCTTCCGGAAGTGGAAAATCCACACTGATGAATATTATCGGCTGTCTGGATACAGCCACATCGGGAACCTATATCCTGAATGACAGGCTGATCGAGGAAATGACGGAAGCGGAACTGGCTGAGACCCGCTCGCGGGAAATCGGTTTTGTATTCCAGAATTCACAGCTTCTGAACCGCCTGACTGCTGAAAAGAACGTGGAACTGCCCCTGATCTACGCGGGCATCTCTCCGCACGAACGGAAACAGCGGGCTATGGAGATCCTGAAACGGGTCGGTCTTGAGGAACGGATCGACTATTATCCGAACCAACTTTCGGGCGGACAGCAGCAGCGCGTGGCTATCGCAAGAGCGTTGGTCACGAATCCGACGATCCTGCTGGCGGATGAACCGACCGGCGCGCTGGATCAGAAGACCGGAAAACAAATCATGGAGCTGTTCAATGAACTGAACAGCGAGGGACGCACGATCATCATGATCACGCATGACATGAACATCGCGGAGCACGCGCGCCGGGTGGTCCATATTATTGACGGCGAACTGACGGAAGGAGGTTCGACGCGGGATGCTTAAGAAACTGAAATCCACCCTGATCATGACCGGTGAGTGTGTCCGGATGTCCATGAACAATATTTTGGGTAACAAGGTCAGATCATTTCTGACGATCCTGGGTATCATGATCGGTGTAACGGCGGTGATCGCACTGATTACCACGGTGAACGGGGTCACGACCAGTATTTCGGACAGCTTCTTTTCCATGGGCGCCGGGACAGTGACCGTCAGCGTCAGCGGGACAGACCTGAAGATGGGAATGACCGCGGAGGATCTGCAGCTGGTCTCTGATCTGGACGAAGTGAAGGGCATCATACCTTCAGTCTCCCTGAACGCGCGTGTCAGCCGGGGCGGGGAATATGAATCCCGGATCCAGGTTTCCGGGAAAAACGGGTACTACTTCCTTTCCAATCCGGACTATGTGAAACGGGGACGCGCGCTGAACCGGATCGATGACGATAATATGACCTTTGTCTGCTTGATTGATCAGGACATGATCGATACTTTCTTCTACGGGGTGGATCCCGTGGGTGAAATGCTGTACATCAGCGGGATCCCGTTTTCCGTGGTCGGGATCTTTGACAGTGAGAGTACGAACAACGTCACTTCGATCATGGCGGGGCAGGCGGATATCCTGATTCCCTATACTACGGCTTTGAAAATGAATAATGATAATTCAGTGACCACCTTCACGGTGGACCTGGCGGAGGGAGTCACCTCGGAAACGGCATCGGAAGTGCTGTCATTGACACTGGACCCGCTGTTTGATTTCGAAGAGGATACCTATACCGTGACGACCATGGATGCCATCGAGAATACCATGGAAAGCATGATGAACATGATGACCACACTGCTGGCGGGGATTGCCTCTATCGCGCTTGTGGTCGGCGGCGTGGGGATCATGAACATGATGCTGACCACGGTGACGGAAAGAACGATGGAGATCGGTCTGAAAAAGGCGCTGGGCGCGAGACAGTGGCAGATCCAGGTTCAGTTCCTGATCGAAAGTTTTCTGCTGAGTCTCATGGGAGGCATCACGGGGATCCTGTTCGGCCTGCTGCTGAGCCTGATCCTGTGCAACGCTACCGGAACATCATTTGTCCTGTCCGTGAACGCGATCCTGCTGGGGTTCGGATTCTCCGCGGCCATCGGGATCGCCTTCGGATGGGCTCCGGCCAGAAAGGCCAGTAAACTGAATCCGATCGACGCGTTAAGGTCGATGTGATAAACATAAGGAGGAAAGAACATGAAGAAAGCAAGCCGACTGTTTGCCATCCTGCTGATCCTGTGTGTGACAGCAAGCGCCGCGTGCGCGGAAAGCCTTACTTTCAGCGGAATTGTTGTTCCGGCGGAAACTGTACGGATCACTGCCCCGATCGGTGGGACGCTGAATAACATCAGTGTAAAGTCAGGTGACAGAGTTTCTGCCGGCACCACGCTGGCCACGCTGGAGACAACCAAAGTATATGCCGCCGCTGACGGAACCGTGACGGCGGTATACGGACAGCCCGGAGATGACGCGGAAAGCGTCGGAACCCAGTACGGCGGGTGTATATATCTGGAAGGGACGCTGCTCTATACCATCAGCGGAAGTACAAATAACGCGTATAACGCGGCGGAAAACAAGATCATTCACTCCGGAGAAACCGTTTATCTCCGCGGAAGAAGCGATCCCAAACATATGGGCACGGGTATTGTGACCACAGTGACGGGAAACAGCTATACGGTGAATGTAACGGAAGGGAATGATGTATTCACGGTCAGTGAATCAGTGGATATCTTTCGGACACAGGATTTCCAGGCCACTTCCCGAATCGGACGCGGAAGCATCGCCAAAGTGGACCCCACGGCGGTCACCACGACCGGTACGATCGTATCCTACGCGGTGAAGCCCGGGGATCAGGTGAAACGCGGGGATCTTCTGATGGAAACCGCAAATGGTACTTTTGACCACCTGCAGGTGACCGGGACCGAAATCAAAGCTGACCGGGATCTGATCATCGCCGAGATCCCGGCGACTGCCGGAACCGCGGTGGGCAGCGGGGAGACCGTGACCACAGCTTATCCGGCGGACAAAGCGATGGCGGAAGTCACAGTGAACGAATGCGACCTGATGTATATCCATCCCGGAGATCAGGTAACGGTGGAACTGATCTGGAATCTGGACACCGAAGTGAAATATGAAGGGACAGTCGTTTCCGTCTCCTATATCGGAGAGATCGGTGAAGAATCCACAACCTACAAGGCTTATGTGGAATTCGTCCCGGACGAGGGAACAAGATTCAATATGACCGCCGAGGTAACACCGCGGACGGAAGAAACCGCCGCGGAAGAGACTCCGGCGGAGTAAGCGCGGATCATCATTGCAGGGCTCCGGAATGAGCCCTGTTTTTTTTGCGTCCGGACTGCCGGAAAAATCCCCGCGGAGCGGTGCGGAAACAGCGACATGATAAGGCGAACATTCGTCTTTTCCGGACACAAAAAAAGTAGTAAAAAAAGTTAAAAAACTTATTGACACGGGGGACTTCATGTGGTTTAATAACATCTGTTTTGAAGTTTAGCAAAACTAAACTCAGAACGGTGATTTTGTCGGATCGGTGGAAAAACCGGGAAGGGGGTCACTGAATTGGATATCGGAGAGAAAATCAGGCAATTACGATTGCAGCGCGGATTGACACAAGAAGAACTGGGAGATCGCTGTGAACTGAGCAAAGGCTTTATTTCACAGCTGGAACGGGATCAGGCGTCTCCTTCCATCGCCACACTGACGGATCTGCTGGAATGTCTCGGAAGCTCACTATCCGCTTTTTTTAATGAAAAGCCTGAAGAAAAGACGGTGTTCACCCCGCAGGACATGTTTGTGAAGGAAGACCCGGACGATCTGAAGGGGAAGATCACCTGGCTGGTTCCGGACGCCCAGAAGAACACCATGGAACCGATCCTGGTGGAAATGGAGCCCGGGGGACAGAGTTATGAGATGCCGCCCCACGAGGGAGAAGAGTTCGGATATGTTCTGTCCGGAAGTATTGATCTGTTTTGCGGGAGCAAAAAGCAACGGGTACGCAGCGGATGCAGTTTCTGTATCCACCCCAGTGAGACCCATTACCTGAAAAACGCCGGAAAGAGTACTGCACGGGTATTGTGGGTTTCCAATCCGCCGTGTTTCTGACCGGCCACAGAAGGAGAAGCAAGCCATGAAGAAGGATCTGCTGAATCAGGGTTCCGATGACAATCTGATCGAACTGCGGAATGTTTCCAAGGAATTTGACGGAACGACCGTATTGGATAACATCAATCTTTCCATTAAGAAGAAGGAGTTCGTGACTCTGCTGGGACCTTCCGGTTGCGGTAAGACCACGACCCTGCGCATCATCGGCGGGTTTGAGACCCCGACCACCGGCGAAGTCCTGTTTGAAGGCAAGGATATCGCTTCCCTGCCTCCCTACAAGCGCCGCGTGAACACCGTGTTCCAGAAATACGCCCTCTTCCCGCACCTGAACGTATTTGACAACATTGCTTTCGGCCTGAAGCTGAAGAAGATGCCAAAGGACGAAATTCAGAAGCGTGTGGAAGCCATGCTGGATCTGGTGAACCTGAACGGTTACGGAAAACGCCACGTGGATGCCCTGTCCGGCGGACAGCAGCAGCGTGTCGCCATTGCACGCAGTCTGGTGAATGAACCGGAAGTTCTGCTTCTGGATGAACCGCTGGGCGCGCTTGACCTGAAACTGCGCAAAGAAATGCAGCTGGAACTGAAGAGCATGCAGCAGCGGCTGGGAATCACCTTCCTGTATGTCACCCACGATCAGGAAGAAGCCCTGACCATGAGCGACACGATTGTGGTCATGAGAGACGGACACATCCTGCAGAAGGGTGACCCGAAACACATCTATGACGAACCCGTAAATGCCTTCGTGGCGGATTTCATCGGCGAAAGCAATATTTTCCACGGAACCATGATCAGGGACGAACTGGTGTCCTTCGGCGGATGCGAATTCTCCTGCGTGGACTTCGGCTTTGGCGAGAATGTGCCGGTGGACGTGGTTATCCGTCCCGAAGACATCATGGTGGTGGGTGAGGACGTCGGTCAGATGACCGGCACGATCAAAAGCGTCCTGTTCAAGGGTGTTCATTACGAGATGATGATCGACTGCGGGGAAGTGACTTTCAAGGTCCATTCGACCACAATGCAGCCGCAGGGCAGCCGGGTCGGACTCTCTGTAGTACCGTTCAACATTCATATCATGAAACCGCTGGACATCCCCTCCGAGGAACAGAAGGGAGACGAAGAAGATGTTTGACATGACCCTGCCGTGGTGGGCGTGGGTCCTGATGGGCATCGGACTGGCACTGTTCATCGGACTGATCATCATTTCCGTGAAACGCAATCACGGGATCAAACGGTCCATGTTCGCCACTCCCTATACCCTGTGGATCATCCTGTTCACCGTTCTCCCGGTCCTGCTGATCGCGTACTACGCTTTCGTGGACGCAAACGGGTCCTTTACGCTGGATAACTTCAAGTCTTTCTGGGACAGCAACTGGAACATGAAAAAGATCATGCCTGCCGAACTGGCTGCCACCTATCCCAGAGGTACCGTGAACGTGGATACCCTGATCTACTCCCTATGGATGGCTTTCCTGTGCACTGTGATCTCGCTGCTTCTCGGCTACCCCGCGGCGCTGTTCATGGCGGACCGGGAAATGAAGCTCGGTTCCACACTGGTGGTGCTGTTCATCATCCCCATGTGGATGAACTTCTTGCTGAGAACGATCGCCTGGATGAGCCTGCTGGAGGATAACGGACTGATCAATGCCTTCCTGAACTGGATCGGTATCGGAAATGTCCAGCTGATGTACAACCAGGGAGCTGTACTGCTCGGTATGGTATATAACTTCCTGCCGTTTATGGTCTTCCCGATCTATACATCCCTGAGCAAGATGGATCCCAAGCTGGGTGAGGCCGCGCAGGATCTGGGATGCAACAACATCCGGACCCTGACCAAGGTGACCATGCCGCTGAGTATTCCCGGAGTCATCAGCGGGATCACCATGGTGTTCATGCCTTCCGTGACGACCTTCTTTATTCCCAGAGTGCTGGGCGGTGGCAACACCCAGATGTTCGGCGATCTGATCGAGACCACCTTCCTGACCGCCGGCAACTGGAATCTCGGCTCGGCTTTGAGCCTGATCATGATGATCCTGATCCTGATCAGCCTGTCCATTCTGCGCAAGGCTGACCCGAACGGGGAAGGAGGCGGCATCGTATGAGAAAATTCCTGAAACGCTTCTACCTCGGACTGATCCTGGTCTTCCTGTATATCCCAATTGTGGTCATGATCGTCCAGAGCTTCAACGCCGGTAAAAGCCGCGTGAAGTGGGAAGGATTCTCGCTGCACTGGTACGGGGAACTCTTCAATGATGTATCCATCATGAATGCGCTATGGATCACGGTCTCCGTGGCCGTGCTTGCCACCATCATTTCGACTGTCATCGGCACTCTGGCCGCTATCGGCATCCATGCCATGAAAAAGCGTCCTCAGGCGATCATGATGACCATGACCAACCTGCCGAACACCATGCCGGATATCGTGACCGGTATCAGCCTGATGCTGCTGTTCATCTTCCTGAAAGTTGACCGCGGCTACTGGACCATGCTGCTGGCACACATCACCTTTGATATCCCGTATGTGATACTGAGCGTGCTGCCAAGACTGAAGCAGATGAACAAGCATAGTTATGAGGCGGCACTGGACTTGGGCGCGACCCCGGGATATGCTCTGACCCACGTGATCATTCCGGAATGCAAGCAGGGAATCGTGACCGGCGCGCTGCTGGCCTTCACCCTGAGTCTGGATGATTTCACCATTTCCTATTTCACGACCAGTCCGCTGGTACAGAATCTGTCCACACTGATCTATTCTGCCACCAAGCTGGGTATCAAACCGACTTATTACGCGCTGTCGGCTCTCATGTTCATTGTTTTGCTGGTCTTACTGCTGATCGTCAACAAACGGACAGCAGATGAACAAGAATAATAAATAGGAGGAACTTATAAATGAAAAAGAAGAGCGTACTGATCCTGGCACTGATCCTTGTTTTTGTCGCGTCCATCCTGAGCGGCTGCGGAAATCAGCCTCAGACCAACGAAGAAAAGCCTGCAGCCGATGGAAGCAAACAGGTAGTAAACGTATTCAACTGGGAAGACTACATTGATGAATCTGTGCTGGAACAGTTCGAACAGGAAACCGGCATCCATGTGAACTATATGCGGTTTACCATGAATGAGGATATGCTGGTGCAGGTGGAAACCAATCCCAGTGCCTTCGACGTGGTCTTCCCCTCGGATTACTGCATTCAGCGTCTGACTGCCAAAAATCTCCTGCAGGAGATCGACTACAGCAAGATTCCGAACTTCCAGTATATCCGGGATGATCTGAAGAATCCCAGCTACGATCCGGAAAACAAACATTCCGTGCCTTACATGTGCGGTACGGTAGGCATCCTGATCAATACCGATATCGTGGACGAAGCCGATGCCCAGAGCTGGAATGTCCTCTGGAACGAAAAGTACAAGGGACAGGTCCTGATGATGGACAGTATCCGCGATACCATGGGCCTGGCGCTCAAGTATCTTGGCTACTCCATGAATACCACCGACTTTACCCAGGTCAAGGAAGCTTCCGATCTCCTGATTGCCCAGAAGCAGGCCGGCATGGTCAAACAGTACGGCGTGGATGAACTGAAGGACAAGATGGTGGCCGGCGAAGCCGCTATGGCAATCCTGTATTCCGGCGATGCTGAATATGCCATCGAACTGGCGGAAGAAGGGGAGAACGGCACTCCTCTGAAATACATCATTCCTCAGGAAGGCAGCAATATCTGGGTCGACGGTATGGTCATTCCCACCGGTGCCCAGAATCTGGAGAATGCCTATAAGTTCATCGACTTCCTCTGCCGCCCCGATATTGCCCAGAAGAACATCGAAGAGATCTGGTATATGTGTGTGAATCAGGGGGCCATCGACAACATGGGTGAAGATTATACCAGCCTGTATGTGCTGAATCCCACTGAAGAAGAGGTGGCCCGCTGCGAATACTATAATGATTTGGATCAGGATACTCTGCAGATCTACACTACCCTCTGGAATGAAGTCAAGAATTCCAAGTAACAGACCAAAGTCTGCAAACAGAGCGCCGAAAGGCGCTCTTTTTCTGTCGTGCGCCCGGCGGCGCACGTTTCTAAAGGGTGAAAGACCCGAATCCGCCCGGTAGCGGGAAGGAGATAGCCGAAGGCAAGGGTGTCCATCGCGAGGTGGAATCTGAAGGAAGCCGGATGTGGGAACAGACTAACCACGGGCAAACCTCTGGCCTGACGAACAGAAACCGCATACAAGGTCACACATGAGGGTAAGACTGCTATACAAGCCGAAGCCCAGTAACTGCACGGAATCATGTGGGATAAATGCGGCAGGTAGATGGAGGGAAAGAAACGTGTGGTACCCGGGGAGGTCTGCGCGGAACGCGCTGAAAGGCGTAACCATGACCGAAAGGTCATGCTGAACGCGCAGAAGTCAGCCGAAGCCATAGTACCTTGGGGGAAAAAAACTCAAGGGAAGGGCGGAACCAATACAGGCCGGAGTAACCGGAGGAAGGAGAACAGCATGGAAGAGGTAGAAAACGCCGGGAACGGCGGCTGCCCGCAAAGAGATAGCACGGAATGCAAAGGGTATGTGGGAGTGCAGAGTGCTGTCCGACCAGAAAACGGAGAAACGGCAGGCAGAAGCCAGAAACTGCTTGAGGCGATCCTGTGCAAGGACAACATGAACAGGGCGTACAAGCGGGTGAAGGCGAACAAGGGAGCGCCGGGAATCGACGGAATGACTGTAGAAGAGGCGCTGCCATGGCTCAAGGAGCACGGACAGGAATTGCTGGAAAGAATTCAAGGCGGAAAGTATAAGCCAACGCCGGTAAGACGGAAAGAAATACCCAAGCCGGACGGAGGAGTGCGAAAGCTGGGAATTCCGACAGTCATAGACAGAATCGTGCAACAGGCAATCGCCCAACAGCTCATGCCATTGTATGAACCGAAGTTTGCGGAAGGAAGCTACGGCTACCGACCGGGAAGAAGCGCGCAGGATGCGATCTTCAAGATTCGGGGATATGCAGAAGAAGGGTATGAATGGGCGGTACTGCTCGATTTGAGCAAGTACTTTGACACGCTGAACCATGAGAAACTGCTGAACCTACTCCGAAAGACGGTAGAGGATGAGCGAGTGATCCAGCTGATTAAGAAGTATCTGAAAAGCGGAGTCATGGAGAATGGTGTAAAGGTTGCCACAACAGAAGGAAGCCCGCAAGGGGGCCCGCTGTCACCACTATTGGCGAATGTTTACCTGAATGAGTTTGACTGGGAGTACGAAAGCCGTGGCGTACCGGTAATCCGGTATGCAGACGATATCGTGCTTCTGTGCAAAAGCCAGAGGGCAGCAGAGAGACTGCTGGAGAGCAGTATCCGCTACCTTGAAGGTAAATTGAAGCTGAAGGTGAACAGAGAGAAAAGTCACATAGCGAAGGTCAATGCGACGAAGAAGTTCAAGTTTCTGGGCTTTGCGTACAGCAAAGGGAAAGATGGCCTATTCATCCGAGTGCATCCTAAAGCATTGCTGAAAGCAAAGAACAAAATGCGAGCGATAACGAAGCGAAACCGAGGAGTGAATGCCAGACAGATTATGAAAGAATTAAAACTCTACATGACAGGCTGGCTGAACTACTTTGGGATTGCCTCACTCAAGCAGAGACTGAAAGAATGGGACGAGTGGCTGCGGCACCGAATCCGGGTATACATCTGGAAGCAATGGAAGAAACCGAAAACCAAGCTAAAGAACCTGATGAAGCTGGGCGTGCCGGAATACTTCGCACGAATGGCTGCGAACAGCAGGAGAGGATATTGGTTTACGGCTGAAACCGGAGCAGTGAAAAGAGCCATAACAAACGAAAGACTCATACGCGCAGGGTATTTTGAACTCTCTGCGGCATATGAGTCTATTCAGTCTGCTTGTATTGGACGCGCCGTGTACCGAACGGTACGCACGGTGCGGTGAGAGGACGGGGGTTAATCACCCTCTCCTACTCGATTGGCTGTATATGTATCGGTTGACAGAAGCACATCCGGATGTTATAGTGGAATTACGAAACGAACGGGAGGCGGAAGTTTGAAACTACAGACTGACAGAGAAAACCCGAAAAGGGTATAAGAAACAAGCCGCACGAAGGCGACCAAGAGAAAAGAGGAAAGATCAGACAGGAAGCGGAGATGGATCAGAAATCAAATATCCCATTTGCCTGAGTAAAGCGAGTCCCTGAGCCTTAGTCAAGGATTTAGTTGAGAAAGTATGCGGAACAGCAAAAAAGCCGTCAGGAGAATAAGATTCGCGTTTGGCCAGCACGTTCCAGATAGCGGTCAGGAGCATACGGCAAACGGCGATGATGGCTTTCTTGTGACCGCGGCGGGCTTTGATTCTGCGGTAACGTTCACCAAATTCAGGATGATCTTTGGACTTAATCACGGCATTGGCAATCTGAACCAGAAGCGGTTTCAGAGAAGAACCGGCTTTGGAGATGCGGGAAGATTTGATGTGACCGCCGCTCTGGTCATTGCGCGGGCAGCAGCCAGCCCAGGAGACGAGATTCTTCGCCGTCGGGAAGACAGACATGTCGGCGCCGATTTCGGCAATTACGGTGATGGCAGTCATCGGGTTGCCGTTAAAACCCGGGACGGTGCGAATCAGATCAAGAGAGGCTGCGAACGGAGAAACGATTCGGTAGATTTCATTCTCAACAGTAGTTCTGTGAAGCTGAATTTCGTCGATGTGGTCGAGGCAAAGGCGGAGTTTAACAGCCTGTTCGTGAGAAACAGCGCCGTCAACAGCAGCCTGAATTTCAGAAACAGGGGTTTTACAGCGGCGATCGACAAAGGGCGAAACATCGAACGTTTCTCCGGGATGAGCAAGAATAAACTCGGTGATGGAACGAGCGGATTTACCGAACACGTCAGAGAACACATCGTCGAGCTTGAGGTTGGAAACCGTGAGACAGTTGAGCGCACGATTCTTTTCGCCAGTGAGCATATTGCCGAGCTTGGTACGATAGCGAACGAGATCCCGGAGCTGTCGAATACAGGCAGGCGGAATAAAGCTGGGACGAATCATACCGCACATGAACAGGTCACAGATCCAGCGGGCATCCTTGCGATCCGTCTTGTTGCCCTTCTGTGGTTTGGTATACTTGGGATGAGCGAGAACAACACGGCAGGATTTTTCGAGGATGTTGAAGACGGGAATCCAGTATTTGCCGGCAGATTCCATACAGACATCGATACAGTTGTAACCTGTCAGCCATTGTTCAAGTTCCCGTAGACCTTTGGAAAAAGCGGTGAACCGCGCTTCATGGTAAACGGTACGTCCGTTTGCATCAGTGATGCCGATGCAAGCGAAAATCCAGGTTTTGTGAATATCAAGACCGCAACAGTTTTTAAGAACAATTTTGAACATGGCGTCCCTCCTGAAAGAGAATTGCAGGAACGGCAGGGACTGGTCGTCCGGGAAAATCGAGTCGATTTCAAAGAGATAAGTTTACGGGCTGTTTCTTTGCACCATTCGTTGTTCCCTCAACGGACGACCGACACCATATAGATATGCGAGGTTGCCGCTATACAGCCCCGCCACTCACCTCCACGGGTTCTGTAGTGTGCCGTTCCTACAGATGTAGTATAGCACACTTAACAACCGCGAGGGCTTCAACGGTTTCATAACCCCGTTGCTGCCTTTCGCAGAAAGGCAATATATAGATATGGCTGACGAACTTCTCCCACGGGAACTGATCCTTATAGCGAAGCATCATTTCCATCATCTGGCGGTAGCTGTTGTGCGTATGGTTCACCATGCCGATGATCCGCAGCGCGTTCGCGCAGATCTCATGGATGTTGAACGGCGTGCCGCCGCAGTCCACGAAATTGCCCGTTTCGATATACATGCCCGCCTTG
>JAZRXJ010000004.1:0-29610 GCA_045600165.1 Clostridia bacterium | reverse complement strand
TTGTCGAAACCGGCGGCCAGCGCGTCATAGATCGAGTATTCCAGAAGGATCTCACCGTTCGGACCGATATGATCCACCTGCTTGTTTCCGCCGTATCTGGAGCCCAGTCCGGCAGCCATGATCAGAAGTGTCGTTTTCATGCCTTCTATCTCCTTATCAGAGTGATGATAAGATTATATCGTTTTGTGATAAAAGGGTCAAGGTCGCTCTGACAGTAAAGGACGGATGACGTGCATGTGACCGGATACGGACAAAGGATCTGCCGGAAAGAACAACGCCGCGGTTGGCCGTATAGAGATTGTTACATATACTGTCATGACCGAAAAAACAAACAAAATGCTTGCTTCCATGGCTTCCGGCCTCATGTTCCGTTCATGAAGAAGAGGTTTACAACCTCTATTTTCAATGATAAAATATATACTTGTATGATTATGGGATTTTATATCCTGTCATACGTTGAGCGAAGAAAGTGATGGTGATCAAATGAACCAGAATCGCCCCGCATTCGGAATGAACAATGCCAACATCAATAACGGTCAGAATGTCTGGAACGGTCAGAACGTGCCGCAACCGCAGGCATCATATAATGAATATCCCCGGCAGCAGGGATATGTTCCGCCGCAAATCAATTTTCAGCAGGAGTATCCGCCCATGGGCTCCGGTCAGTTTACCGGAAACGGATATAATCCCCAGAATGTAAATCCGGCAGGAAACGGATATTATCAGCCTCAGCAGATGTCCGCACAGCCCGTGTACATGCCAGACCCAGCCGGACAGAGGTACTTCAGGGATTCATGGACAGGCAATCCTTACACGGGTCAGACTGATACCTGGCCGCAAGGCAATGAAACAGGAAGCTACATTCCGCAGACCCCTCCGAATCCAATTGGAATGACGGGCGGCTATCAGCCTTATAATCCCAATTTCGGCCAGATGGGACGGAATGACGCTCCTGCGGCATCCCAGACACAGCAGCAGACAAGCTTCCGGAACGGCTATACCAGCGGTTATACGTCCCCGAATCAGGTGCCGCTCAACGGCGGCGGATATGTTCCGCAGGCTGTACCGGTACGTAAGCAGCCTTTTGTATTCAATGATCTTATGCTTCTTGCCCTTTCAGGTATTCTGATCCTCCTGTTTGTGGTCGGAGTATTCGGAAAGATCGAGATTCTGAAGTACGGATTTGCCATCATCGCGCTCGCATCCATTGTTCTTTTCTGGATGAAACCGATGATCGACAGCAACAAACGATTGTGCTTTACAGTGATCTTCGGGGTATTACTGATCCTGGCGATCATCCCGTTCGGAGCGTCCGCTGTCCGCAACGAACCGACCGCTGCCGCACAGACGGTAAACAACGGAAATACCGCCACCGCGGCGACGAATGGAACAACCAATAACGGCGCGATTCCGGCAGCTGTGCAGGATTCTGCCGGTACACAGCAGGCTCAGCCTCAGGCAACTCCGACCCAGGCACCGAGCGATGATTCAGCGACTGTGAGTCAGTTGGAGAGCTTTTTCTACTTCTGGTCCGTGAACAAGAATGAAGAAATGCTGAGCCTTTGCGCGCCGAGCTGGCAGAGTTCCGTGGATGCACCGGCCACCGCACTGTTCGGCATCATTGCCAACAGAACACCGATTGACTATCAGCTCGAAAAAATCTCAGGCACCGCGGATGACACTACCCGTACGATCACCGTGACAGCCACGATCGACAGGAATAACGGTAAAACACCGGTGAAATACCGTCTGAATGTGCTGATGCAGCATGAAAACGGAAACTGGTATCTGAACCCGAACTCCCTGAAGACCTATGATCCAATCGAAACGGCCACCCCGGACACATCCACGCCGACACCGGCACCGCAGGTTGTCAACAGCAGCACGGTACTGTACTACAATCCGGACGGAGGTTCCATGTATCACGCGGATCCCAACTGTATCCGGATCAACGAACGCTACCTGCCACTGAAGGGTCAGTTCACGTATGCCCAGATCAATGATGCGCAGTATGTGAAACTGGAGCCGTGCAATGTTTGCGGTGCTCCGCTGAGGTAAGTATGGATCCGCAATTGACATTCGGACATGATAAACTCTCCTGCGAACTGAAAGGTCATCTGCTGGCAGGGATCTCCGGCGGAGCGGATTCGGTATTCCTCTTCAGCCTGTTGATGAACGCTGCACGGGAAGGAAAGCTGACCTTTGATGTGGTCCATGTCAATCATGGTATCCGAGGGGAAGCATCCGACCGTGATGAACAGTTTGTTCGCGAATTATGTGACAGGAACGGGATCGCTTTCCATCTCTTCCGTGCCTGCTTGGGAACGGAAGTGGATGAGGGAAGCGCCCGTGAAGCACGGTACGGATTCTTCCGGAAGTGCATGGAAGAGACCGGTGCGGATGCACTGGTGCTGGCACATCATCTGGATGATCAGGCTGAAACCTTTATGCTGCATCTGGTCCGCGGCGCCGGTCCGGAAGGACTCGGCGGAATGGCACCGGTAAGTACCCGCTGCGGGATGACGATCCTGAGACCGCTTCTCGGACTGAGAAGGAATGAAATACGCCGGGAACTCTCCGAACGCGGAATCACATGGCGTGAGGATGAGAGCAATGCTGATCCGCGTTACGCCAGAAACGCTCTTCGGAATGGGGTTATGGATGAACTGGAACAGAAATTTCCGGGAGCAGCGGTCCGTATTGCCAGAACGGCAGAAACGATCCGCCGGGAGAATGAAGCGCAGGATGCTGTCGCAGACCGGTTCCTGAACAGTCACAGCGGGAAAGACTGGATTGAAACAGATGAGCTGAGGTGGCTGCCTGAAGCACAGAGGCGCAGGATCCTGCGAAAATGGTGGTCGTCATCCTTTGCCGATGGGCTGGATGAACGGGCACTGAGCTATGAAAACACTTTGTCACTGGACACACTGGTGATGAAAGATAACCCCGGTAAGGTCAATCTGCCTGCCGGACTGGTCGCAGTCCGCGGGCACAGACACCTGCACATCACCGGATACCGGATTCGGGAAACGGAAGTTATTCCGTTTGAATTTCGGAATATCCGGAGCGGAGAACTGACACTGAACGTGAAGGATAGTGCGGGACACTTTGGAAATGGAACCGACTGCCAGGAATTTCCGGAATCTTTTTTGGCGGGAACCGTGATCAGAACACGGCAGCCCGGAGACCGGATCCGGCCGTTTGGAATGATGGGCGGACAGAAAATCCAGGATTATCTGGTCAACCGGAAGATCGATGAACCCTGGCGTGACAGGATCCCCATGCTTTGCAGGGAAAACGAGGTCCTGTGGGTCGCCGGCGTCGGAACGGGTCATATCCCGGCCTGGAATGAAAACGAAAACAATATTCGCTTGCAATGGGAAGGCAAAATGCCCTGGGTCATAAGAAAGGAAGCAAAGTAAGATGGAACAGACTGCCAGGATCTATCAGGATGTTTGCAAGATCCTTGTCACCAAGGAAGAAATCGCTGAGAAGGTAAAGGAAACAGGCGCGAAGATCACAAAGGACTTTGAAGGAAAAGCACCGGTTATGGTCTGCATTCTGAAAGGCGCTGCCACTTTTTTCACCGATCTGATGCGCGAAATCGATCTGCCGGTCACGACAGATTTTATGTCTATTTCCAGTTATGGCAGCGCCACCAAGTCCACCGGCGTTGTCCGTGTGATGAAGGATCTGGATCGTGATATCCTCGGCAAGGATGTCATTATTGTTGAAGATATCGTGGACTCCGGGATCACGCTGAATTACCTCAGCAAGATGCTCGAAGGCCGCGGCGCTGCCTCAATCACGATCGTCACCCTGCTGGACAAGCCTGCCCGGCGAAAAGTGAAGGATCTGGTGGTCAATTACAGCTGCTTCAACATTCCGGATGAATTTGTGGTCGGATACGGCCTGGATTATGATGAAAAATACCGGAACATTCCGGATATCGGGGTGCTTGATCCTAAAATATACAGTAAGGAATGACTTTATACAGATATAAGTTCAATATGAGGAGGACTCTGTTTTGAAGAAGAACAAAGGTATTGCCGGTTATCTGATCGTACTCGCGGTGATCGTTCTCATCGCCATTCTGCTGAACGGCGGTCTGGGAGAGACCAACAGCAAAAGGATCGAATATCCGGAACTGCTGACGATGATCGAAAAGGGAACCGTGAAACGGGTGGCGATCCGGAACAATTCTCTTGTAGGTCAGACAAAGGATACACAAATCATAGACGCGGATTTCCCGGATCGCGGATATGATTTTGAGACGACGATCGGAGCGGATTTCATTGAAACCGTACGCCAGATGGAAGCCGCAAAACAGAAGAATATCGAAAACGGTAAGTCCCTGGATGAGATCTCTGTGAAGGATCTGAGCTTTGAGCTGGAATACAGGGCGCCCGTCAGCGTGCCGTGGTGGTACGATTTCCTGCCCTATGTCATTATGCTGGTGATCTTCGGGGTTGCCTGGTATTTCCTGATGCGCTCTCAGGCGGGCGGCGGCGGTAAGGTTATGAACTTTGGCAGAAGCCATGCCAGAGTGCAGGACCCTTCAAAGAACAAGATCACCTTTGCCGATGTGGCCGGCGCGGATGAAGAAAAGGAAGAACTCCAGGAAATGGTTGACTTCCTGAAAAATCCGAAGAACTACACCGATCTGGGAGCAAGGATCCCTAAGGGTGTTTTGCTCGTTGGCCCTCCCGGAACCGGTAAGACACTGCTTGCCAAGGCGGTAGCCGGTGAAGCGGGCGTGCCGTTTTTCTCCATTTCGGGCAGTGACTTCGTCGAGATGTTCGTCGGTGTCGGTGCAAGCCGTGTCCGTGACCTGTTTGAACAGGCCAAGAAAGTGGCTCCTGCTATTGTTTTCATTGATGAAATCGATGCTGTCGGCCGTCACCGCGGTGCCGGTCTGGGCGGCGGACATGATGAACGTGAACAGACACTGAACCAGCTGCTCGTCGAGATGGATGGATTCGCTGCCAATGAGGGAATTATCGTTATGGCAGCGACCAACCGGCGCGATATCCTGGATCCCGCTCTGATGCGTCCCGGACGCTTCGATCGTCAGGTAACCGTGAATTATCCGGACCAGCGCGGTCGTGTGGCAATCCTGAAGGTCCACAGCAAGGGCAAGCCTCTGGCGGATGATGTTGATCTTGACAATATTGCCAAGCGTATGCCCTACGGCACCGGTGCCGATCTGGAGAATGTCATGAATGAGGCAGCTATTCTGGCAGCACGTTCCAGAAAGAAAAAGATCGATCAGCAGCTGCTGATCGACGCGATTGCCCGTGTCCAGATGGGACCGGAAAAGAAGAGCCACAAGGTCAATGAAAAGGACAAGCGTCTGACAGCCTACCACGAGGGCGGACATGCTATCGTGGGTCATATGCTTGAAGGCTGCGAGGATGTCCATCTGATCACGATCGTTCCCAGAGGTCAGGCAGCAGGCTATACACTGAGTCTCCCGGCGGAGGAACATGATAATATCAGCCGCAGCGAACTGCTGGATGAAATTACCATGTGCCTGGGCGGACACGCAGCGGAAGAGATCGCACTGGGTGAAGTCTATACCGGCTCAAACAGTGACCTGAAACGAGCCACGGAACTGTGCCGGAAGATGGTTACCCAGTTCGGCATGAGCGAAAACATCGGTACGGTGTATCTCGGAAGCGATCAGGAAGTCTTTGTCGGCATGGAATTCGGCCAGAGCCGCGAATACAGTGAAGAAGTAGCAGCCAGGATCGACCGTGAAGTCAGCGACATGCTCGCAAAGTGCTACGAGAAAGCCAAACAGATCCTGCGGGACAACAAAGATAAACTCGATGCCCTCATGGAAGCACTGCTCAAGCACGAGACTCTGAATCGTGCCGAATTCCTTTCCGTGATGGCGACTGGTACTGTGGCAGAGGGACTGGATGAAGACAAACCCAGAAAAGTTGCCGACATCCTGCACGAAAGCGCGGCGGAAAAAGAAGCTCCCACTGAAAACACGACAGCTGAAACCGGGAAGGATAAGCTGGAAGACAATGACAAAGAAGGCGAGGATATCAGCATTGACTGATCATCCCGCAGATAACGGAAGAAAGGAGGAACACCATGGCGACAGGAAACGGTCAGGGACAACGCTCAAGGAGAAGCGACAGATATAACGGACAGGTTCCCCCGAGAGTGGATCAGGCTGCGTCACAGATGTATGTGCGCCAGAGTTCCTCCGGAACTTCCCCAGGTTGGCAGAACGGATATACTTCTGAAAACCAGGTCAGGCAGCAGCAGGAAGCCATGCAGCGCTACTACGCGCAACAGGAGTATAATGCCAGAATGCAAAGAAGCTGGAAGGAAAACACTGGTACATTCCAGCAGGACGGGACGCAGCGCGGCTTTGTTCCTCAACAGACCGGCACTTATCATACCGGCGCGGGTGGAAACAAAGATGGTCACAGCAAAAAATGGATGATCTGGGTCCTTGCTGTACTATGTGTCGCGGGACTTTGCGCGGGCGTTTATTTCCTGAATGATCTGATCATTCAGCCGGCCGCTGAGGCACGGACCGAGGAGGAAGCAGTCCGTCCGTTTGATTCCCTGTATTGTAACGGCGTATATGTTGACGGTATCCATCTGGGCGGTATGACGCCGGAACAGGCGTATAATACTGTTACGTCACAGATCCAGCAGAGAAATGATGCATGGAGCGTCTCTCTCACTTACGAAGGACGATCAGTGACCACCATTACCGCGAATATGCTTGGTATGAATGTGGATGTCGGTAATGTACTGAACGAAGCATGGAAACAGGGGCATACGGACGTGAACGGTCATGAACTCGGTGTTCATGAACGTTACCTTGCCATGCAATCACTGGAACAGGCTCCGTATGCTGCTTACACCGCTGTACCTGACGGCGATACCGGGCTGATCGACAGTATTCTGGCTTCCATTAAGGAACAGGTCGATATTCCCGCACAGGATGCCGCAATGGTGGAATTCAATCCTGAACTCAGCTATCCGTTTGTGTTTACGGATGAAGTGTACGGACGGAACCTGAATACGGAACCGTTAAAGACGCGCCTGTATCAGATGGTGGCAACGCTTGAAAGCGGCGAAGTGGAAATCAGACCCGACGTGATCGAACCCAATGTCAAACTGGTTGATCTGAAGAAGAATTATGAACTCAGGTCTTCGGTATCGACACCGATCTCATCATCGTCAACGGATAACCGGAATGACAATATCCGTACCGCATTTTCGCGGTTCAACGGGTATATTCTTGAACCGGATACAAAGTTCAGCTTTAACAGCGTGGTCGGACAGCGGACGGAAAAGAACGGATTCAAGACTGCTATCGAATATGTGTCCGGAGACCATGTGGAAGGTGTGGGCGGCGGTGTTTGCCAGGCAAGCACCACACTGTATAAAGCCGCGGTATGTGCGGGCCTACAGATCGTGAACCGCGAACCGCATTCGGACGCGGTCAGCTACTGCGATTACGGTATGGACGCGACAGTCTTCTGGGAAGGCAAGAGAAAGATCGACTTCGTTTTCAAAAACAACACGGACGGACCGGTCTATCTGGTGGCATCCGTACAGGCAGATCCCGCAAACAAGAGACGCCTGATAGCGAAGGTATCGATCTACGGTCAGTATATGGACGGTGTCCGCTATGAGATGGAATCAAAGATCGTGAAGGTGCTCGATGCTCCGGAAAAACCGTCATATGTAAAGGATACCGAAGGAACCTACGTCACTTACAAGGATCAGCAGAAATCTGTGAGCAAGCCACAGGAAGGCTATGTTGTGGAAAGCTATCGCGTAAAGTATGTCAATAACGAGCTTATCGAGAAGAAACTGCTCTTCACTGATGAATATCCGGCTAAACCGGAACGGATCTATGTCGGTGTGAAGGACAGAAACTGATATTCTTTGGAGGATGGACCGATGTATGCCATCGAGGAAAAGACAGTTCTTAATGAGAATGTGATCCGGATGACCATTCACGCGCCGCTGGTGGCGCGGAAAGCTCTGCCGGGACAGTTCATTATTTTCCGGATTGATGAAAACGGTGAACGCATTCCTCTGACGATTGCCGGATATGACCGGGAAAAAGGGAATGTGACCATCATTTTTCAAAAAGTGGGCTATACCACGGAAAAGCTGGCGGAGCTGAATGTCGGCGACAGTCTGCTTGATTTTGTGGGTCCTCTCGGAGAACCCAGCAAAACAGACGGGATCCGGAAGGCAGCGGTCATCGGCGGCGGCCTCGGTGTCGCGATCGCTTATCCGCAGGCACAGGCGCTGATTGATGCCGGAGCTGAAGTGGACCTGATTGTCGGCTTCAGAAACCGTGACCTGATCATACTGGAAGACGAACTGAAACAGGCTTCTACCGAACTGACCGTGATGACAGACGACGGTTCGAACGGTAATCACGGATTTGTGACACAGGCACTGGAACAGAAACTGAAAAGCGGAAGGACATTTGACCAGGTCATTGCGATCGGTCCGCTTCCGATGATGAAAGCGGTTTGTGAGCTGACCAGACCTTATGGGATCAAAACCATTGTCAGTATGAATCCAATCATGATCGACGGAACGGGCATGTGCGGCGGCTGCCGGCTGACTGTGGGCGGAGAAACTAAATTTGCCTGCGTGGACGGACCTGATTTTGACGGACATCTGGTCGACTTTGATGAAGCAATCGCCAGAAGTCGGATGTTCCGGGAAGAAGAACGGGTCAGCCGTGAAAAACACGCCTGCAGACTGATCGGAGGGTAATGACGCAATGCCGAATATGAATTTGCAGAAAACACCCATGCCTGAACTGGATCCGGCTGAACGGATCATGGGATTTCAGGAAGTGGCCCTCGGATATACTGAAAAGATGGCACTGGAAGAAGCTCAGCGCTGCCTTCATTGCAAGAATGCTCCCTGTGTCAGCGGATGTCCGGTCAATGTACCGATCCCGGATTTTATCGACCGCATCCGGAATAACGATATCACCGGTGCGTATGAACTGATCAAGAGTCAGAATGCATTGCCGGCGATCTGCGGTCGTGTCTGCCCGCAGGAAACTCAGTGTGAAAGCCGCTGCGTACGCGGAATCAAAGGCGAAGCGGTTGCCATCGGTCGTCTCGAACGTTATGCCGCGGATCATACCGGCAGGGTTCAGATTGCGAAAAAGGTTGCCAATATGCATCGTGCGGCTGTGGTCGGAAGCGGTCCTGCAGGACTGACATGCGCAGGGGAACTGGCTAAAGCCGGCTGGAAAGTGACAGTCTTTGAAGCACTCCATACTCCGGGCGGTGTGCTGATGTATGGAATTCCTGAATTCAGGCTTCCGAAAACTCTGGTACAGAAGGAAATCGACACGATCCGCGAGATGGGCGTTGAATTCGTAACTAATGCCGTCATCGGAAAATGTATGACTGTAGATGAGATCCTGGCGGACGGGTATGATGCCGTATTTGTCGGTTCCGGTGCGGGATTGCCCAATTTCCAGAAGATCCCCGGGGAAAGCCTCTGCGGAGTCTATTCCGCCAATGAATTCCTGACCAGGATCAATCTGATGAAGGCTTATGATTTTCCTAACCATGACACACCGATCCGCGTCGGATCCCGCGTGATCGTGGTTGGCGGCGGAAACGTCGCGATGGATGCTGCGCGTTGCGCGAGAAGACTGGGCGCTGAAGTCACAATCGTCTACCGCCGGAGCGAGGCAGAACTGCCGGCAAGACGCGAGGAGGTTCACCACGCCTCGGAAGAAGGGATCCTGTTCCGGATGCTGACCAATCCTGTCAGAATCAATGGAAATGAAAATGGATTTGTCAGTTCTGTCGAATGCGTCGAAATGGAACTCGGCGAGCCGGATGAGAGAGGACGCAGACGTCCGGTTGTGAAAACGGGAAGCGAATTCATGATCCCGGCGGATAATGTGATCATTGCCATCGGAAACAGCCCGAACCCACTCATTAAAAAGACTACGCCGGATCTTCCTGTGGAAAAATGGGGCGGGATCACTGCCGATGAAACCGGGCGGACCGGAAAGAAGAAAGTATATGCCGGCGGAGATGCCGTGACAGGTGCTGCTACTGTCATCCTGGCTATGGGAGCCGGAAAAAGGGCTGCTGCGTCGATCCTGGAAGATAACCCGTGAAGAACGGACAAGCATGAAAAGAGGTGAGCCTGTTGGGCCTTTTCGGTTTTGATGATAAATACGCGATGTTTGATATTACTCCTGTACAAAATCAGTTCATTGCCGAATACCTCCCTCACGCAAAAGGGGATCATGTGAAGGTTTGGCTGTATGGGCTCATGCAATGCTATCATCCGCGTGAAGACATGGACATGAATACCATGGCCCATGAACTTGAAATGACTGAAGATGATGTACTGGCTGCTTTCCGGTACTGGGAAAGACGTGGACTGGTACATCGCGTCAGTGACAAACCGCTGCAGTACCGGTATGTGAATATGGCACAGCTGAATGCCGCCGCGAAACCCGATCCGGTCTATGAAGCATTCGGCGAGAGTATATACGGTGCTTTCGGCAACACCAGAAGACTTCACGGAAGCGAGATCAGCGAATGTTATGAATGGGTCGAGGAATTGAAACTGCCCCCGGAAGTCGTGATCATGCTTCTGAAGCATATGGTCGCAATCAAGGGAAAGAATTTCGCAATCAGGAGCGCAGAACCCCTTGCAGCCCGTCTGGCGGAAGCCGGAGTGAAGACCATTGAAGAAGCTGAATCAATCCTGTCTGTGGATCGCAAAACGGTGGATGGCACCGTAAAGGTACTGAAACGGCTTGGAAAACGAAGCAGACTTCCTTCCGAGGACGAGATCGCCCTGTACCGGAAATGGACTCAGGAATGGGGGTTCTCGGCAGATGCAATCGAGGCCGCCTGCAGTGAGACGGTGAAGGGGGATCCGAACTTCGGCTATCTGGACGGGATCCTGAAAAAACTTTGCCGTCAGGATGAGGGTAAAGCTACCCGGGATGTGAAGGATGTGGAGGAAGCTTTCGCGGAGACAAACCGTCTGAGGGAACTCCTGAGCGTGCTGGGCCGTGGTAATGTAAATGACACAAATATCAAGCTCTACCGGGAAATGCGGGATATGTATCCGGATGATGTGATCCTTCTGGCCGGACGTGAATGCAATGCAAAGGGAGAAATCACGGATGTCAGGAATCTGCTTGCTTCCTGGAAAAAACGCGGACTTGAGACGGAAAAAGAGATCCTGGATTATGTGACCAGCTTCAAGAAAAAGAATGAACTGATCCACAAACTGTACGAAATGTGGGGGCTCAGGGGTCGGGGAACGGCCGCGGACCGGTCCATGATCGACCGCTGGGAACAGGAATACGGTTTTGACAGGGAACAGATCCTTTTCGCAGCCGGATACGCTTCCGGGAAAGAAGCGCCCATGGCTTATCTGGATAAGCTACTCGGTAATTACAGTGAAAAGGGAATCAGAACGCGCGAAGCCATGGAACAGGATCGCAGGGAACATCAGGAAAAATACAGAGGTTCAGCGTCCGCCGCGAAGGATAACCGGGGCAGAAAACTGAACGCGCAGCAGTTTGAACAGCGTGAATACGACAACGGCACGGATGATATGGACATCATGATGCAGCAGGAGGCCGGTACGGATGCGTGAAGAGATCCTGAATGAACTTCGGACAGAATACGAACGGCAACGGGAACAAAACGACAGTATCCATTCTGCAAAGTTAGCCGAAGCCATGAAATGCTGTCCGGAACTCCGTGGGTTGCTGGATCAGCGTCAGCAGCTGATTCAGAATGCACTGCGTGGGATCCTGCGCGGAAATGCGAGAACTGCGGATATTCCGGCTGAAATGGAAAAACTGAACCGGAAGATCGGAGATACACTGGAGGAAAACGGACTCAAAAGGAACGCGCTGGAACCGGTCTATCGATGTGCCATATGCGAGGATAAAGGATATACCGGCGAACCGGTACGCAGTATGTGCTCCTGCATGAAAAAACGCTATCAGGAAAAACTGCGCAGGGCCATCGGGCTTGAAAACAATGGTGGAGAGACCTTTGATACATTTGATGAAAAGATTCTGCCGGCAGAAAATCTGCCCGGAAAGACCTATTCGCAGCGTGCACTGACTGTCATGATCCGGGATAAGTGCCGTCAGTGGGCGGATACCTATCCGGAAAATGAAATCCGTAGCATTCTGCTCATGGGACAGACAGGACTCGGAAAATCATTCCTGATGCACGCCATGGCAGACAAACTGATCGAACGCGGAGCGGATGTACTGATGATCAGTGCTTACCGTTTTCTGGAGATGGCGCGTACAGGTTATTTCAACAACAGCACGGATGAAATGAGCGAACTGATGAACGCAGAGATCCTGATGCTGGACGATCTTGGCAGCGAACCGCTGATGCAGAATATCACGGTGGAACAGCTTTTCAATCTGATCAATGAGCGTCAGAGCCGCAGAAAGGCAACGGTCATCAGTACCAATCTGAATAAGAATGAATTCCGTGAAAGATATACCGAACGGATTGCCTCCCGTCTGATGGATGCGCGTCAGTCCATGACACTTACCCTGCTGGGCGATGACGTACGGATGAGGAAATGAGCATGAACATTCAGATCTATATCAGCAAGAAGAATTTTGATGTGCAGAAGGCGCAGCGGTTCTTCAAGGAACGCCGGATCCAGGTACAGGAAATGGACCTGAAGAAGCATAAACTCGGTGAACGGGAGATCCGGGTGATGATCGACGCGGTCGGAACACAGCAGCTGATCGACCGGGAAGATAAGAAAGTACGGGAACATCCGGCCTGCTATTATGATCGCGACAGCCTGCTGATCCCAGCTATCGCGGAAGCACCGTGGCTGCTGAAAGCGCCTGTCGTACGAAACGGAAGTAAAGTGACGGTCGGATATCAGCCGGAAGTATGGGAAACATGGATCAGCAACGGATGAAATCACTGTGATGCTCCATGGTCAGACTTCAGACCTCCGGGCTTAGTAATCAAGAATAAAAACAGACCTCCGGATCGGATGACCCGGAGGTTTTATGCGTTATTCTGTCAGTCGCCGAAGGAAATGCCCATATTTTTGGCAGTCGTGATCAGCTGGTGATCTTCCGGAACGGGCTTCGCCACACCGGCAATCTCACTCAGCGGATTGTGCGTGATCGCATTGCCTTTCAGCGCTACAGTGACGCCGTAGACACCGTCACGGATCAGTTCCGCCGCATGAACGCCGAACTGGGTGGAAAGGACACGATCATAGGCACTGGGAGTGCCGCCGCGCTGGATATGTCCGGGCACGACATTCCGGGCTTCCACGCCGACCAGATCCCGCAGCTGCTGTGCTACATAAGCGCTGGAGGAGAAATGCTCTGCGGCGCGTTTGGCTTCGCGTTCCTTTTTCTTCATCCTGGCTTCTTCCTTATCCATGGCGCCTTCCGCCACAGCAATGATGGTAAAGCCTTTATTACTTTCTGCTCTTTCCTTGACGACCTTCGCAACCTTTTCGAGGCTGTACGGGATTTCAGGAATCAGGATGGCATCCGCTCCGCCTGCAACACCGGAATAGAGAGTCAACCAGCCGGCTTTGTTACCCATGATTTCAACCACCATGCAGCGTCCGTGACTGGCAGCAGTGGTATGAATCCGGTCAATGACTTCTGTGGCGATATCGTTGGCGGTATGGAACCCGAAAGTGAAATCAGTTCCGTAAATATCATTGTCAATGGTCTTCGGCAGACCGATGACATTCAGGCCTTCTTCGGAAAGTAAGTTGGCGGTTTTGTGGGTGCCGTTTCCGCCTAAAGTGACCAGACAGTCCAGTTTCAGATCCTTGTATGTCTTCTTCATGGCGGCTACTTTATCCACATTATCGTCGCCGATCTTTCTCATATCGCGGAAGGGAGTACGGCTGGTCCCCAGGATCGTGCCGCCCAGTGTCAGAATGCCGGAGAACTGACTGCGCTTCATTTCGGAAAAATCTCCGTCAATCAGCCCGCGATAACCGTCGTGGATCCCGACAATTTCCACATCATCAAACATTTCGTATGCAGCGCGCGCGACGCCGCGAATAGCCGCGTTCAGGCCGGGACAATCCCCGCCGCTTGTGAGGATACCGATTCGTCTTTTCATACACGTTCCTCCTTTTGAATTGTTTTTATGTTAATATTATAACACGAAACCCTTACCAATTCCAACAACAAATTCAAGTTTGAACCGGTGGGACGTTATATGGACAAAACAGCCCCTGAATGGTATGATACCATCGAAAATACGAGGAGGGACCGATATGACGGAACTGGGTATCACCTGTGAGATCATGCTGCCGATGCTGATCCTTCTTCTTTTGGGCTGGTTTCTCCGAAAAGTGAACTGGCTGTCCGGCGAAACTGCAGGCAGTATGAATAAACTGGTTTTTAAACTCTTTCTGCCGGTCTTGCTGTTCAACAATATGCGCTCAATGTCCTCCGCCGGCACACCGGACCCGAAATACCTGATCTTTCTTTTTGTCAGTGTGGCGGGGATCTTTGCCGCTGCATTCGTCCTGGTACCGAAGTTTGTGCATGACCCTGCTAAACAGGGGGTGATGGTTCAGGGTATCTTCCGAACCAATTTCGCGATCCTGGGCATCCCGCTGATGGAAAGCATGTTCGGCGAAGCTGGGATCCTTGTTTATTCGCTGGCTGTGCCGGTCGTCATCCCGCTCAATAATGTGCTTGCCGTTGTGGCGCTTTCCGCGCCGATGGGAAAGACAGCCGGTATCAAAAAGATTCTGAAGGATATCCTGACCAATCCTTTGATTATCGCCTGCACGGTGGGAGCAGTCTGCCTGCTGCTGAACATCCGCTTTCCAGTCATCGTGGAGGATTCACTGAACAAACTCGCAGGGATCACTTCACCGCTTTCGCTGCTTGTACTCGGCGCGTCCCTGAAATGGCAGGGTATCCGGGACAACCGTAAGGAACTGTTGTGGACTGTACTGCTGAAGCAGCTGATCATCCCGGCTGTGATGTTTACCGCGGCAATCCTGCTGGGTTTCAAAGGAGCCCAGTTAGGCGTCATGATCATCCTGTTCGGCGCACCATGCGCAGTCAGCTCCTATCCGATGGCCTCTGCTATGGGCGGAGACGGCCCCCTTGCTGCCAGCCAGGTTGTCCTGACAACGGTTTTCTCCATGGGTACGCTGTTTGCACTCATATATATCGGTAAATTACTTGCATTGATTTGAACCACTCGAAGTGATATAATAGATTAATTGAGAAGGAGGTGGCTTCCCTTGAAAAGCATGACAGGCTGCGGAACGGGCAAAGTGACCCGGAATGCCTGGGAAGTTACGGTTGAACTGAAAACGGTGAATCACCGTTATCTGGATCTTGCCCTGCGGCTGCCGAGGACGCTCTCGTTCCTGGAAAGTGCATTGAGAGAAGGTATCTCCGCCGGGATGAAGCGCGGACATGTAGAGATTTTTGTGACCGTTCGCAATACCGATCAGGGTTCTGCCCGTGTTGAAGTCAGCCAGGAACTTGCGGAGTCCTATTTCAAAGCCGCTCAGGATATCGCCTGGATGCTTGGGAAGCCGAATGACCTGAACGTCAGCCAGGTGCTGAAGATGGAAGGCGTCGCGACGGTAACCGAAAACGAAATGGATCAGGAGACCGTCCTTGCTCTTTGCAGTGAAGCGACCGCGATGGCAGTCGCGCAGGTCAATGAGATGCGTCAGCGGGAAGGCAATCATCTGCGGGAGGATCTGTCATTCCATCTGAATGAAGCGGAAATGCTAAGACAGAAGATTCTGGTCAGAGCGCCGCAACTGGCGGAGGAGTATCGCGCCAGACTGAACGCGAAACTGGAATCGGTACTGAATGATGCGGTGGATCCCCAGAGACTTGCACAGGAAGTAGCCATTATGGCCGACCGCTGCGCTATCGATGAGGAACTGTCCAGACTGGAGAGCCATTATCGCCAGATGACAAAGTATCTGCAAGCAGAAGGTGAGATCGGAAAGAAAATGGACTTCCTGATTCAGGAAATGAACAGGGAAGCCAATACGATCGGGTCAAAAGCTTCAGATGCCGGGATTGCCCAGACGGTGGTGGATCTGAAGAGTGAGATCGAAAAACTGCGTGAACAGATCCAGAATGTGGAGTAAGCGATGAAACTGACCAATGTGGGCTACGGGAATACCGTGGCGACAAACCGCATCATTGCCATTGTCAATCCGGATGCAGCGCCCGTCCGCCGGATGGTCGCGGATGCAAAGGATACAGGACGGATCATTGACGCGACATGCGGACACAAAACACGCTCCGTACTGATCATGGATACCGGTCATGTGGTTCTCTCCGCACTGATGACGGAGACTCTGTCCGCACGGGTCGGAGATCATGAGATCGCTTTGGAGGAAATGGGAGAATGAATATCACTCAACGAGGCATGCTGCTTGTGATTTCCGGACCTTCCGGTGCCGGAAAGGGGACACTGGTTTCCAAATTGCTGGATAAGGATCCTACTTTTGTCTTCTCTGTCAGCGTTACGACCCGTGAAAGACGCGAAAATGAGATAGAAGATGTGCATTACCACTTTATTTCCGAAGAGGAATATGATAAACTGCTTGAGCAGGATGCATTTGTGGAGCATGCCGCTGTCCACGGGCACCGTTACGGAACGCTGAAGAGTGAAGTATACGAACGGATGGCCAGAGGACAGAATGTCATGCTCGACATTGACCCTCAGGGTGCCCGCTCCGTCATGGAGAAAGAAAAGGAATGCGTCAGTATCTTCATTTTGCCGCCGAGCTATACGGAACTGGAATCCCGTCTCCGTAACCGCAACACGGAAAGCGAAGAAGACATTCAGCACCGTCTGGCAAACGCCCGCGGCGAAATCGCCCAGATGGACAAATACCGTTACCTGATCGTCAATGACGATGTTGAAGAAGCCTTTGAGCAACTGCAGAACATCGTGCGTGCTGAAAAGCAGAATACTGTGCGCTTTTTCCCGGAAGTCGGTGAATAAGTTCCGGACCGAATAAGTGAACGACTGAAAACAGAGGAGGAGACCCAAATGTCCATTGTTGATCCCTGCGTACTTGAATTACTGAACCATGCTGATTCACGTTACACTCTGGTTGTCGAAGCCAGCAAACGCGGACGTGAGATCGTGAATGGCAGCCAGCCCATGATCGACGGCGAAGGCATGAAACCGCTGAAAATCGCCGTGGAAGAAATCAACCGCGGCCTGCTGACCTATGACGCACCTGTTGAAGAAGAGGAGCAGAACTGATGGACCTGACCGGCAAAGAAGTAGTGCTGGGTGTAACGGGAGGCATCGCCGCGTACAAGAGCGCGGAGGTTGTCTCCCGTTTGCGCCATCTGGGCATCCATGTTAATGTGATCATGACAAAGAATGCCACGGAGTTTGTTGCTCCGCTGACATTTGAGACACTTTCCGCCAATCCGGTGGTCACGGATACATTTGACCGCCCGGAAAGATGGGAAGTCGAGCATGTGGCACTGGCCAAAAAGGCTGATGTTTTTGTCATTGCTCCCGCAACCGCGAATATTATTGCAAAAATGGCCTGCGGCATCGCGGATGATATGCTGAGCACAACTGTCCTCGCGACAAAAGCACCCGTTCTGGTTGCTCCGGCGATGAACACGGGCATGTGGACAGCAGACGCGACACAGCAAAATGTGCAGACACTGAAGCAGCGTGGAGTTCATTTTGTGGGTCCGGACAGCGGAATCCTCGCCTGTGGCGATACCGGCGCGGGCCGGATGAGTGAGCCTGAAACCATTGTGGAGGCGATTCTCGGCCTGCTCAATACTTCCGGTGAACTGACAGGAAACAGAGTACTGGTCACTGCCGGAGCGACCCGTGAAAGGCTCGATCCTGTCCGCTTTCTGACGAACGATTCCAGCGGCAAGATGGGCTTTGCCATCGCGAAGGAAGCCCTGAAACGGGGCGCGGAAGTTACGGTTGTCTGCGGTTCGGTCACTGCCGAAAAGCCGGCCGGAGTGAAGATCGTAGATGTGGAGTCGACGCAGGACCTTTATAATGAGATGATGCGGCTTACACCGGAACAGGATATCATTATTCAGGCAGCCGCACCCGCTGATTACCGCTTCAAAATCGTCGCGGATCAGAAGATCAAGAAGGAAGACGGAAAACCACTGTGCCTTGAAATGGTTGAGAATCCCGATGTCGCCGCCGCGGTGGGACAAAATAAAAAGCCCGGTCAGATCTTTGTGGGCTTTGCTGCCGAGACACAGCACGTAAGTGAGAACGCCGTGAAAAAGCTCGGGAAAAAGAACCTGGATATGATCGTTGCCAATGATGTAACCGAGCCGGGAGCCGGTTTCAATGTTGATACCAATATCGCGACCCTGATCACGAAGGACGGTATGACGGAATGCCCGCTTCAGACAAAGGCGGAACTGGCCTGCAGAATCCTGGATAAGGTTATCGAACTGAAAAATCAATAATCGATTTGATACAGATGAAAATGCCGCGGTCCGTTCCGGACCGCGGCATTCTGATCATCCAGCTCAATCGCTGACTGTCTGGTCAAAAGGAAGTTCTACGGTATTGGTCCCGTCGTTCCAGAGCCTGTCAAGATTATAGAACATTCTTTCATCTCTGTGGAAGACGTGGACGATGATATGACCGTAGTCCATGACCGCCCATCTGCCGTCATTGATCCCTTCACTGCGTCTCAGACTGACACCGGCTTCCGCCATGATCTCATCGACATAGTCCGAAAGCGCTGTGACCTGAGCGGCCGAACGGCCGGTCGCGATGATCATGTAATCACAGAGCACTGTCAGATGGGCCACTTTCAGAACAACGATGTTGTCAGCCTTACGCTCATAAAGGGATTTTGCGATTCGCTGAATGAGCTCCTGGTCCTGCATTTTTCTCCTCCTTTTAAAATCTATTTTCAGTCATCCTTATCCGATGACCGTATGACAGGGTTGGTTTTCAGCCAGGCAAGTGTATTCATGGTGCTCGGGTGCAGATACTTGCCGCGGGACCGGACATAGTCCGCGGTGCGCTGCAGGGAGACCAGCATGGCACGGGGCAGGGAAAGATCGGCCAGAATGCGGATCTGATCAAGATCCGGATAGCTTTGCCTTGTGGGTTCGATAGAGTCTGCCAGATAGACACACATATGCAGGAGAGTCATTCCGGCACATCCGGTACTGTGATAGGTGATGGCTTCCAGCACTTCCGGATCCGCCATGCCGTATGTGTTCCGCGCAACCCACGCACCGACCAGCGAGTGCAGAAGCGCGCCGCTTGAAAGCACTTCGGGATCAGTGCTCAGACTGTGGGTCTGGGCAATCTGCTGCATTTCTTTCAGCGGCATGCACTTGGCGCAGTCATGAAGCAATCCTGCCGCTTCAGCTTTGTCCATGTCCAGTCCGTGAAGACGGGCCAGCCTGCGGGCTGTGTGCGCCACGGAAAGTGTATGCGAGAAACGGTGCGGGGTCAGATCGGCAAACAGACGGTCGACCCATTCTCTGGCTTCGGGTATCCTTTTTTCCATTCCGTAAAGACCTTTACAGTGACAGTATTCCCGTACACTGACATATAATTGCGGGGTCGGGCTCCCTTCCGAGAGCGCCGTACGCAGTTCGGTGGAGGAAATGGTAACGGGAGCCATATGGATCATTGTTAAGCGGGCACCCATTTCGGTCAGCAGACTCATCTGCTTTCTGAAATCAACGGGCGTGACATCGGTGGCACGCGGACAGACCAGAAAATCGCAGGATTTATATAATTCTTTCACACGATCCCAATGGTGAAGGGTCATCAGTCGGTCGATTCCGATGATGAATGTGAAATCTGCCTTTGGGTATTGTGATTTCAGTTCTTTCAGCGTATCGACGGTGTAGCTCGGACCGTCACGGTCCAGCTCGATTCTGGACGGAATCAGACGCGGATCCTGAGAACAGGCAGCCACGACCATTTGCCATCTGGATTCCGGATCGGCATAGCATTCTTTATATGGTGGTTTCCCGGAGGGGATCACGATAACACGGTCCAGTGATGCTTCACGCATGGCACTGACCGCCATTTGAATATGTCCCTGATGGATCGGGTCAAATGTCCCGCCGAGGATACCGATCTTCTCTTTCGCCAAGGATATGCCTCCCTTATAACAGGATAATTATACTCTATAATTGACTGTGAGGAAAGTCAAAAATATCTGGTGGTGAGAGAAAACAACTTCATAAAAACGAAAAAACCAGTAAAAAATCAGTCGGAAGAATCTTCTTGAAAACGATTGCAAAGTCATGTACAATAGTGCGCAGAAAGGGTGAACAGCATGAATATTGATTGTACTACGCCTTTGTGGGATACAACGCTGCCGGTGGAAGACAGGATCGGCTGGCTGCTAAAAAATATGACTCTGGAAGAAAAGATTTCCTGGCTGCCTGGTTGGACACCGGATATCGAACGTCTCGGTGTACCTGGATACGGTGTGGGTGGTGAGGCTGCTCACGGAGTGCAGGCGCGGAATGACCAGGGGGAGCGCGGGACACCGAAAGTAACGACATCCTTTGTTCAGCCCATCGGGATGAGTGCTACCTGGGACCCGGAACTGATCCGGAAAGCCGGAAACGTGACCGGGACGGAGGCTCGTATCCTCGCGGACGAAAACGGTAACCGCGGCCTGAGCCGCTGGGCGCCCACAGTGGACCTGGAAAGAGATCCGCGGTGGGGCAGGAATGAGGAAGGATACGGGGAAGACCCATTCCTGACCGGGAAAATGGCCGGAGCTTATGTGAACGGTATTCAGGGACCAGATCCGGATCATTTGCTGGCGGCTTCCACGCTGAAGCATTTCTACGGTAACAACACGGAACGCGGACGCGGCTGGAAATCCGATTCTATTGATCCGCGTAATAAATGGGAGTCCTATCTCCGGACTTTCATCCGGGTGATCCATGAAGGACATCCGGAAGGAATCATGACCGCCTATAATCGCATCAACGGTATTCCGGGAATCATGAATCCCGAAGTGCAGACGATTCTGAAGGACAGCTGCGGACTTCAGCATGCTGTGAGCGATGGCGGAGCGGCAAACGTAGCGCTCAGTCAGGCACGCCAGAAAGGGACTGCAGCGGAGATTATTGCCGCTGCGGTGAAAGCCGGCGTGGACAGCATGTCGGATAACCCGTTCATGGTGATTGAAGGAGCGCGGGAAGCCCTTGAGGACGGCCTGCTCACGGAAGCAGATCTGGACCGGGCTATTGGTAATATGATGCGTACCAAGATCCGTCTGGGACTGTATGATGCGCAGAAAACGAAGATGCAGCATCCGGAAAGGGAATTGCTTCTTTCTGAAAAACACAGGAAGATCTGCCGGCAGGTTTCCCGGGAAGCCATGGTCCTGCTGAAAAACGACTGCCGGACCCTGCCGCTGGAGAAGACCCATAATGTACGTTATGCCCTGATTGGCCCCTGGGCTGATCTGTGGCTTCAGGACTGGTATGGTGGGATGCCGGACGGGAGAAAGACGATCCGTCAGGCACTGGAACAGGAATATGGTCTGCAGTGCGAATACTTTGACGGATTTGACCGGATCACATTGCACCTGAACGGAATGCCGGTCGCCATATCGGAGGACGGCATGTTGTGTGCCGCGACGGATCAGGAACCTGCGGTCTTTGTTCTGGAAGACTGGGGAAACAATAACTGTCTCCTGCGCCATGACGAAACCGGTCTGTATGTGGCACCGCGTTCCGCGGAAGAAGGAGGAACGGAATACCTGTACGCGGACCGGAAAGATGCTTTTGACTGGTTTGTGCGGGAACGGATCCACTTCATCCCCGCCGGGAACGGGACATACCGTATCCTCACAAGATTTGAATTGCCGGCAGTTCTGGATGCAGACGGCCGTATTGCCGTCGGAAAGGAAACGGAGAACGGATCAGAATTCAATATGAACGTAGTCGTTGACGGCCTCGCGGAAGCGCGGCGCGTAATCAGCTGCTGCGACGAAGTGATCTTTACCCTGGGCTGTCATTCCATGATGAACGCAAAGGAGGAAGAGGACAGGACAACCCTGCGACTGCCGGAACGACAGGAAAAACTCGCGGAACTTCCGGAAATCGGAAAGGGAATCGCGGTCCTGGTTTCCAATTATCCCTATGCTATCGGCGCAATCAATGAACGGTTCAGCGCAGTTTTGTGGACAGCCAGCGGCGCACAGGATCTGGGCTCCGTCGTAGCGGAAACACTGCTGGGGGACAATGTACCGGCTGGTCGTCTGAACATGACATGGTATCGGGATGATTCCCAACTTTCGGATATGGATGAATATGATCTTGTGAAGGGAAAGAAGACGTATCGTTACTTCCCGGATACGCCCCTGTATCCCTTCGGCTACGGTCTGACTTATACCGGATTTGCCTATGACATGCTGAAAATCAGATGCAACGGGGAAGCACTGCAGGCGGAATTCACTGTGTGCAATACCGGCAAAGTCATCGCGGATGAAGTGGTTCAGCTATACTGGTCTGCGACGGATCCGACTGTGCGCTGCCCGCTGCGTCAGCTTGCTGCCTTTGAACGGATTCATGATATTACTCCCGGTGAGACAAGAAAGGTCTGTCTGAAGGTACCCGTATCGGAACTTGCAGTGTTTGATCCGGTACGCGGAGAAATGGTTATTCGTGCGGGAACGTACCGGATCGCTGTTGGTGCATCTTCTGCGGATATCCGGCTTGAGGACGTTGTGCTCCTGAAAGGGAAAGAACCTTCCGTAAGGAATCTCAGCGGCAGGATCTTTGCGGACAGTTATGATGATTATGATCAGCTTACCCTGATTCCCGGTCAGCACCAGAAAGACGCTGTCACGCCGCTGAACGGGAAAGGGAAACTGCTGTTTGAACGCTGCAGACGGGATACGATCACTGAACGGCTCCTGTTGCGTGTATACAGCGAAAAAGCTGGAACCGTGGATATCCGGATCAACGGTAAACAGGCGGGACACTGGGAAGGCTGTACCCTTGACTGGCATGATGAACCTATATGGTTTCCTGATGAACTGACCAGATCCGAGGAAACGGAAAGGATCGCCATGCAGTCACCGGTCTGGTGTGACGTACTGGTGTCTCTGAAAACAGATGAACAGAAGGATGAAAATACCCTTGCGGATCTTGAAATCGAACTTGGCGGGGATGTAAAGCTCAATTGGTTCCGCGCCTACAAGGTGCCCGAATTCAGATTCAAACCGTAAAAAAAGGGCTTCCTCATTCGGGGAAGCCTTATACATTATATATCACTATGCTTTGAAATTAACCTGCTGTCTGACAGTCGTATGTGTGAGAGAGCTCACGCATTCTGCGGTTATACTGCATATCCAGACACATCCAGATATCGGCGTCTTCCAGAGACTCGAAGTCCGGTATATTCAGCGGGGCCTGCAGACCCACCTTGTGATACTGCATCACCACATACTGCCAGGGGCGAAGTTCGGGCCTGGACGGCTTTTGCGGACAGACTGCCAGAGTGTCATCCAGAGCGGAGTAGCGGAAGGGGAATGCTTTATGCTGATAAGTATACATTATGAACGTACCTTCTTTCCTGACTGATTTCTGAAGCTGTCCTCGAGGACTTTTATTTCTTTCTCATCGGGAAGCATGGATGTTTCCAGTTTTCCGATTACTTTACCGACACACCGGACGGAAGAATAGCTTCCGAAGGTCATGACCGGGTAAGCGGGATTATGTGAGTGAAGTCCGTCTGCACGGTACTCCTTGATGTATCCGACATCATCGGCAATGAAGATCCCGATCTCTCCGGGACGGACGGAGGTGCAATGCTTTACAAGAACTTTTGTGCCGTCCGCGAAGGTTGGTTCCATACTGTGACCGGACACACTGATGATCTCATCCGCCTGCTCGGTCAGAGCATCGATCCTGATCCAGATCTGCTTGCCGGATTCGGATTGAAGGGTGGCGCCGAAACCGGCCGCGGCATCCAGTTCACTTTCATAGCAGGGAGCGAAGGCAGCCAGTGTTTCTTTACGGAACTCTTCCTCTCTGTGCTGAGCCAGGGATTCCATCTCCCAGGTCACCACTTTCCGGTCTTCCTCGCTCAACGAGCAGAAGAGATCCAGAAATTCCTGCTCCGCCTGGGAACGGACTGAACGCCGGACATTGAAGAATGTCGCCAGCGAAATCCTGAGAGCTTTACAGAGGACAGGAACCGTATCCAGATCAGGACGGGAATGGGAAGTCTCCCATGCCGCGACTGTATTGCGGGATACTCCGATCAGGGAAGCCAGTTCTTCCTGACTCATCTTCAGACGGAGACGGTATTGGCGAATGATCTCGGCATAATTCAGATCCGTCTGACGGTTGAGTTCGATCATGTGCTTTCACTCCTTCAGTGCCTGTTTACGTTGCATATAATAACATGAGGTGTTGCAAAAGTCAACATAAAAATTATAAAATGTTGCAAAAATTAACATATTCCGTAAAAGAAATGTAAAAAAAGAACCGGAACGCAATATACACGCTCCGGTACAGAAGTTAGCCGGGGAATCAGAAAAGGTGTCTGACGGTATCGGAAATCAGATTCAAAGTAGCTATCATACCATTTACATGGGTACGTTCATAGCCGTGGGAGGCGAAGACGCCAGTGCCGCACAGACCGAAGCGGGCATCGAGACCAGCCTTCAGAGCAGTGGCTGTATCTGAAGAATAGCCGGGATAGACATCCACCGCATAGTCAAGCTTCAGTTCACGCGCACGGGAGATCAATTCATGGGTAAAGCTGTAATCGTACGGGCCGACAGCATCCTTTGCGCAGATGGATACCTGATGCTCACGGCAGGTCAGATCATCACCGATACATCCCATATCGACTGCCAGAAGGTCTTCAATCTCCCTGTTATGCAGGAAGGATGCGCCGTGACCGACTTCTTCATAAACCGTAAAAGCAATCGTAGTCTTTCTGCAGGGAATCACTTCGCCGGCGGAAACGGCTTTAGCGAGCGCGAGCAGGATCGCACTGGCAGCCTTGTCATCCAGAAAGCGGCTCTTGATATATCCGCTTTCCGTAATCTGCGTTCTGGGATCAAAGGAGATAAAGTCGCCGGGAGCGATTCCGAGTGCTTCGGTCTCTTCCTTTGAAGCCGTCATTTCATCCACGACTATCTGAAGCAGTTCATCACTGCGTGTTTCACCGGTCCTGTCTCCGTAGACATGCCGGCTGGCGTGAATGCTTTGCACAGTACCGGTATAAGTTTTGCCGGAGAAAGTATGGATCAACACATTTTCATTTTCGATGGCGTTGTCATTGAATCCGCCGATCCTGGAATAACGCAGGGCACCGTTTGACTTAATGCTGCGGACCATTGCGCCGAGCGTATCCACATGAGCAGACAGAAGCAGAGGATGTCCTTCTCCGCCTAATTCGCAGATAACAGTTCCCTTTGGCAGACGCTCCGGTTTGAAGCCGAGCCGGGTCAGTTCCTTTATGACATATTCGGATGCCTGATCGGTCATGCCTGTAGGGCTGGGAATGGCGGATAAGGCTTTTAACTGTTCAAGCATGTAATTTGTAATATCCATAAATATCCTTCTTTCATTTTCAGATGCTATATGAATCATATCCTGCCCGGAAGCGGATGTCAATGACAAGAAAAACATGCGGGGGAGGATTTTTTAACGTACATGTGGTACACTATGATAGGAAAAACGACCGGGGAGTGTAAAATGATGAACAAAGCAGGTATCATTACCTTTCTGCACAACAATAACTTTGGATCCACACTGCAGGCATATGCCCTGCAAAAATGTGTTGCAGATATGGGATACGACTGCGTTCACTTCGATTATTGCCCGGATACCAGAGAAAAGATCCTGAACCTTCTGAAAAGCGGAAATGATCTGAAGCTGGTGACAGAAGGAATGCGGAAACATGCAGTGCAGTCTGAACAGGCAGGCGCACGTGTAAAGCGTGAGAGCTTTACGGCGTTTTACCGCAACCATATGCATCTGACAGATATATGCCATAACAGGCAGGAACTGAAAAAACAAAGTGCCGGAATGAATACTCTCATTTGCGGAAGCGATCAGATCTGGTCACCTGTATGGCTTAATCCGGCGTACTTCCTGAACTTTGCGGAAAAATCGCAACGGAAAGTCGCATACGCGGCATCACTGGGAGTGAAAGAACTTCCGGTCAGCCGGAAGATCCGAAAGTTCCGTGCCCTGATGAAAGACTTTGACGCAGTATCCGTACGTGAACAGGAAGGGGCAGCTCTGCTGCAGGAAATGACCGGAGTCATTCCTGCAGTCATGCCGGACCCGGTTTGTCTGCTGACGAGAAAAGAATGGGAAAACATAGCCGAGATACAGGAGCGGAAAGCACCGTATATCCTCTGCTATTTTATCGGCGAATCGGAAACATACTGGAGCCGGGTTGAACAACTGCAAGCGCAGACAGGGCTGGATGTCGTGGTGCTGCCGGTGACTGCGGAATCATATGAGAAACAACAATATACGCTGGCAGATGGGGCCAGTCCGGAACAATTTCTGGGATATGTCATGAATGCGGACATGGTTTGCACTGATTCATTTCATTGCTCTTTGTTTACTTTGATCTTCGGAAAGATGCCGCGCGTTTTCCGCCGATATCGCGAGGACGATCACGAATCCAAGAACAGCCGGATCGATCAGCTATACCGCTCTCTGAATATTACTCCGGAGACTGAAGTGGCTCCGGAATCTCTGTCATCTTCCCTGAATGAGCTGAGAAGCAAGGGACTCGCGTGGCTCCGGGAGAGCCTCGAGTAAATTGAAAAACCGGAACAGAAGGGTAAGAATACAGATGGAATATATTGTGACCGAAAAAGATGATGGCTGCTATTTGCGCGAAGTGCTGAGAGGCCCCATGGCTCTCAGCTATTCCGCTATGAAAAGCGCAAAATGGAGTGACCGGATCCGGGTAAACGGGGTTTCTGAAAAGGTGGACAGAAAAGTTCACACCGGGGATGTAATCACAATCCGTCCAGCGGAGGAAACCCCTGTTTATACTCCAAAGCCTTATATCCTGTCAATTGATATCCTGTTTGAGGATGAATATCTGCTTGTGATCAATAAACCAGCGCCTTTGGCCAGCCAATCCAGTATCAATCATCCGGACGATTCACTGGAAAATGCGGTTTATTCCTATATGGGATGCCCGGAAGGCTTTGTTTACAGACCTGTGAACCGCCTCGACAAAGGAACCAGCGGCATCATGGTAGTGGCGAAGGATGCTCACGTTCAGGATCTGTTGCAGCGGATGCTGCATACGGATCAGTTTGTCAGACACTATCTTGCAGTGACCGAAGGCATCCCGGAAGCCAATGAAGGGATCCTGGATTTTCCTATTGACAAGGCACCGGGAGCAACCATCCGGCGAATCGTGACGCCGGAAGGCAAGCCCTCTGTGACTCACTATCGGGTTGTTCGAACGAATGCCGGCCGTGCACTTGTAGCGCTGAAACTTGAGACGGGGAGAACACATCAAATCCGCGTTCATCTGAGTCATATCGGCTGTCCGGTGTGCGGAGATTTCCTGTATGGAACGGAACTGCCTGAACTGCAGAACCGGTTTGCGCTTCATTCTGCCGAATTGCATCTGATTCACCCGATCACCGGAAAAACCGTTGAAGTTCGGGCAGAATTGCCGGAACAACTGGAAATGCTGATGGAATAAACAGACTGAAGTCCATACAGACTACGGTCTGGTAAACGGGAGAAAACAATGAAAGACAAAATGTTTCGGGACAAGGAATTCTGGCGTGAACTTATGAGGCTGGCTTTGCCTATTGCAGCACAAAGCCTGATGCTGTCTGCAGTCGGTGTGGCTGATACACTGATGCTTGGCGGCGTGGAACAAAATGCTATGTCTGCAGTGTCGCTGGCAACCAAACTTCAATTTGTTCAGAACATAGCAATTTCCAGCATGATTGCCGCGTTTATTGCTCTTGCGGCACAGTACTGGGGAAAGCGGGACACGAATGCCCTGAACAGATTGTTCTGCATAACAATGCGCCTGACCGGATCGCTGTCGGTAATCTTCTTTGTAGGATGTGAATTCTTTCCGCAGTACCTTATGTTGCTTTTTACAGATGATCCGGAATTGATCAGGATCGCTTCGGAGTACCTCCGGATAGCGGCATGGTCATATTTACTGACAGGCTTCAGTCAATGTTATCTTGCACTGCTGAAAACCAGCGATCACGCAGCGGATACAGCAGCAATCAGTACCACCACTGTCCTTTGCAATATTGTGCTGAATGCGGTATTCATTTTCGGACTGGCAGGAATGCCTGCCATGGGTGTGCGCGGAGCCGCAACGGCGACATTGATTGCCCGGATCATCGAATTGATTTGGGCTATGCTTCTGACCTTCAGGAAGGGATATGTTCGTCCTGTATACAGCTACCTCCTGAAACGGGATCCGATTCTGAACCACGATTTCAACCATACAATGTGGCCTTTGCTGGGGGCCGGGCTTCTGTGGGGCATCGGTTTTACCGCCTACAGTGCATTCATGGGTCATATCGATCAGGATGCTCCTGCAGCAAACTCCGTTGCATCTTCTGTCATAGAACTGGTCTGCTGCATGTGTAACGGTCTTGCCAGCGGTGGCGGAATACTGGTTGGTAACGCATTGGGGGCAGGTCAGCTGGAAAAGGGGAAACTCTACGGTATCAGGATCGTAAAGATATCATTTATCTGTGGAATCCTGACATCACTGGTGATGTTTGCCATTACTCCGATCATCATGAGTATTGTTAAAATGAATGAAAATGCCATGGGATACCTTAAGGGTATGATGCTGGTCATGACAGTCTATACAATCGGACGTGTGGTGAATACCATCACAATCAACGGTATCTTTGCTGCGGGCGGAGACACATTATTCGATATGTACAGTCTCGCTGTGACTATGTGGGGAATCGCGCTGCCGCTGGCGGCTCTCGGTACATTCCTTTTCCACTGGCCGGTATGGCTTGTATATGCCTGTACCTGCCTGGATGAGGTCGGTAAGATCCCATGGGTGATGCTTCACTTCAGAAAGTATATCTGGGTCAAGGATCTGACCAGACAAACAGACGCATAAAAAACAAGGAACGGAGCGTGATATGCTCCGTTCCTTTGTTAAAGCAGATCTTTCAGAGCCCTTACCAGTTCGTCATACTCGTTTTGTTCAAGATATCCGCCTGATATATGCTGCTGCATCCGGGCGGTGAGCAGATCGAATGTGATCCCGTTTTTTTTCAGCAAAGTCACAGTGACCTGATATTCATCCTCCTTCGGCGTACAGATCACCTCCGGGATTTCATCTTCCAGTCTGACAGCCAGTTTTTCAGTGGTTATTCTGATCCTTCGTGACATAACAAAGACCTTCCTGATTCACATCTCGAATGATATTATAACATATATTCATATTCATCATCGAAAATATGATCTAATTTTCAGCTCTAATTTTCATATAACAGGCTTGGATTATATATTGACACAAACACAATTGCATGATATAATATTTTCTGTTCGCGGAACGTGAGCATGAC
>JAZRXJ010000003.1:0-1320 GCA_045600165.1 Clostridia bacterium | reverse complement strand
CGGCGCGGATCTTTCCGCCCACTTTACGGCGCTCGGCTCCAAGTGCATCGAAATGACTGCTAATGACAGGCTGAGAGCACTGCACGACTTTTACCGTTCCGGCGAGGAAAGCTCCTTCGATTTCAACATGAGGGACAATATCCGCAAGGGCCACTGCTTCCGTGACTATATCTGCCCGGACAGCATCGAGAAGAATTCGGATTATCTGAAGTTGGGCGAGAAGTTCGTCCGTGTCCTGTATCTGAAGGACTATGCCAGCTATATCAAGGATTCCTTTGTGGCAGAGCTTACGGATCTGAACCGTAACATGATGCTCCCTATCGATATCGTACCGATTCCTACCGACGAAGCGGTGCGCGAGGTGGAAAGCCGTCTGCTGGGCGTGGAAACCAATATCACCAACTGGCAGCGCAAGCAGAACCAGAACAATAATTTCTCCGCCGTCGTTCCTTACGACATGGAGCTGCAGCGCAAAGAGACCAAGGAATTCCTGGATGATCTGACCACCCGTGACCAGCGCATGATGTTCGGTGTCATCACTATGGTCATCACGGCAGATACCAAGGAACAGCTGGAGGCGGATACCGAGACCATTCTCTCTACCGCCAGAAAGCACATGTGCCAGATGGCTGTGCTGAAGTATCAGCAGCTTGACGGTCTTAATACGGTACTTCCTATCGGAACCCGCAGGATCAATACCTTCCGCACACTGACCACCGAAAGTCGTGCGGTATTCATTCCATTCAAGATCCAGGAGATCATGGACGAAGGCGGCATCTACTTCGGCGAGAATGCTATTTCGCATAATCTGATTATGTGTAATAAAGCGAAACTGCTGAACCAGTCGGCGTTTCTGCTCGGCGTTCCCGGTTCCGGTAAGTCCTTCAGCGCAAAGGAACTGATCACGTTCCTGATCCTGAATACGGAAGACGATATTCTCATCTGCGATCCTGAAGGCGAGTATGCGCCTCTTGTGGAGGCTATGGGGGATCTCGGATCTGTTATCCGCGTATCCGCAGGCGGACGCGACCGCCTGAATGCCATGTATATGGTGGACGGCTACGGCGAGAACAATCCTATCGTGGTCAAGTCGGAATTCATCATGTCCTTGATCGAGCAGATCGACAAGAAGGGAGTCGGCCCGCAGCACAAGTCCATCATCGACCGCTGCATTGGCAGCGTGTACCGCAATGCGGAGGAGACCGGCACGATCCCGACGCTTTGCACTCTGCGTGAGATGCTGCTGGAACAGCCTGAGCCTGAAGCACAGCAGATCGCCCTCTCCCTTGAACTTTACACCACCGGTTCTCTTGATATCTT
>JAZRXJ010000002.1:0-1267 GCA_045600165.1 Clostridia bacterium | reverse complement strand
CATGTGGAAGTCCCGCACCGGGTTCAATGACCTGTTCCGTCAGCGAACGGTCGTCCTGTCCATGCTGGCTGACGATGATACGGTTCCATGGGTCAAACAGAGCGCGAAGGCAGACTGCGGCGAATACCACTTCCGTCTTCTGCGTGCAAAGCAGGTCACGCTGGAGGACGGCAGCAACCGCCTGATTCTGGAGCTTTCCGTCCGAACGTGGGACCCGACGCTGGGTTCGCCAACGCTTACGCGCCATCTGACCTGTTCGGACAGCAGCGGTGCCGTTCTTCCCGCTGCTCACCACTGGTTTTACCGTGATATCGTCTGCATCGGGAAGCTCTGGGTCGCTGTGGAAGGGTTTGACCCGGTGGCGGAATGGGCGGTGCTGGATTTTGACAACGGGGATCGGGGCTTCTCGCTGCCCATCCGATTGGAGGGCGGGAAATGAAGCGAAGAAAGCTGCACTGCTGCATCTGTATCCTTCTGATCCTTCCGCTGCTCTATGGCATCTATAATGTCGCCCTGACCGGGTCGCTGCCGCGTTCTCTGAAGGCTGCCATCCGGCACATGGAGCGGGAGGAAATGCGCGACCCCGGCGAAATCCTCGCCAGCTTCTCCGAACCGGGCCTTACAGATGTGTTGATCCGGCGGGGCGACCGGCACACAATGGCGTTCCTCCATGGCGAATACCGTCACGGGAAAAGCCGCTACTATTCCGGTATGACAACCGATGAGATCCCGGATTCGCAATTTCTCAAAACGGTCGGGTCTTCCATGCACGTGGAGGACGGAAACATCATCCGTGAAAGTCATCTCATCTTCCCCGCCCCGGATGAAAACGCCGTCACCGCTCTTCTGACCATCGAGGTCACAGAGCGGGAAAGCGGAAAAACCTGTACATGGCGTCTTTCTGCGGAGCGAGACCCGGATGGATATTATGACTTTGTTTACCGAACCGACAATTTGAGCGAAACGAGTTCAAAAATGATTCAGGCCGTCGGAGCGCACTACTGGTATTCCGTCGTTCCATACGAAGCGACCGGCACGCTGGCACTGCTGGATAAAGACCGGAACAATCTGGGAATTCAGACGTTCCCGATGATTTATCAGGACTATCAGGAGGAGGGATCAGACTATGGCGCGTGAACAGGAACCCGGCGGGCTGGATATGCTGGTGCTCCGCTTATTGTCGGAGCGGGAAATGTACGGCTTTGAGATCATCGCGGAGCTGTCGAAGCGCTCGCAGGAGGTCTTTCAGCTCAAGGAGGGGACGCTC
>JAZRXJ010000001.1:0-1278 GCA_045600165.1 Clostridia bacterium | reverse complement strand
TTTGTCTGAGGAAGATGAATCCGGATTGTAGTATTATCGTCTTCCATCCTGCAGGAAGCACCCTCGTCATCCAGCAGATTACGGGCATAGCTTTCGCGGATATATGCACCGATTTCCCGAAGACGCGCGACATCGTTTTCATGGAACAGACCTTCATTCGTTGGCGGAATATTCAGCAAAAGCGTTGCGTTTCCGCCTACTGATTTTTCATAAATGTCAATCAGCTTTTCCAGCGGACGAACCTGATTATCCTCCTCTGCGTGCCAGAACCAACCGGGACGGATGGATGTATCAACTTCAGCAGGGTACCAGATAAGATCATACTCATTTGCAAGAAGCTCCCTGCTTCCCAGATCACGGTCCCGTGCTGTAATCGGACGCAGACGAAACGATGCATCATCCGACTGCTGGCTGGCGGAAGCAATCTTCTCAGTATCGCAGGTTCGACGCGGAACTACGCTCCATTCCGCTTCCCGTGTATTACCCGCCTCGTTGCCGCACCAGCGGATGTCCGGACCGCATATATGGATCCACGCTTCCGGCTGAAGAGCACGAATCGTCGCGAAATAACGCTGCCAGTCATATTCCTGCTTTTTCCCGTTGGGGCCTTCACCGCAGGCACCGTCAAACCATACGCTGAAAATCGGACCGTATCCCGTCAACAGTTCTGTCAGTTGTGCCACAAAGAAATCGTCATAGGGTTTACCGGTACCGTAAAGCGGTTGATTCCTATCCCAGGGAGAAAGATAGACGCCGAATGCGATGCCGCCGCGCCTGCATGCATCTGCCACTTCCGCGACAACATCCCCTTTTCCGCCACGGAACGGGCTCTGTGCTACGGTATGTTTAGTGTAGGCGCTTGGCCAGAGGCAGAAACCGTCATGATGCTTGCAGGTCAGAATCAATCCCTTCATACCTGCGTCCCGGATGGCGGAGACCCACTGGCCCGCGTCCAGCCGGGTCGGATTGAATATCTGTTCGTTTTCCGTTCCGTCTCCCCATTCACGGTCAGTGAAAGTATTGACCGTAAAATGGACAAAAGCGTAGAATTCCATTTCCTGCAAAGCGAGTTGCCTATGTGCAGGTATAACCTGTATCAATCGTTCGTCCAGTGTCATATCATTGACTCCTTCTTTATTTGCATCTATTTTTCATTCCTGCAAATTCTGATTTATCTTTTTCTTTCATTCTAACAAACAGGGATTTGTTACTTTATTTACTGCGTGTATCCATATATTTTTTTAGCAGTGCGCACCAGTCAGTCTGAATAATATCTGC